>JAJYYO010000032.1 GCA_021800795.1 Pseudomonadota bacterium | reverse complement strand
CTGGCGAAACCTTCCAGTTTATCGAGCGCACCCAGTTGCTCGAAAGCCTGTGCATACAACTCGATCGCGGCATGGGCGGTATAAATACCCGCGCAACCGCAGGATGTTTCCTTCGCAGACTGGGCATGGGGCGCGCTGTCGGTGCCGAGGAAAAATTTCGCACTGCCGCTTATTGCCGCCTCACCCAGCGCCTCGCGGTGCAACTCGCGCTTCAACACCGGCAGGCAGTAATAATGCGGGCGTATGCCCCCGGCAAACATGGCATTGCGGTTATACAGCAAATGCTGCGCTGTGATGGTCGCCGCGATATTGTCCGCTGCACTCTCGACGAACTGTACGGCATTGCGGGTAGTGATATGCTCGAACACCACGCGCAACCCGGGCATGTCGTGCAACAGCGGCAGCATCACCTGATCGATAAACAGCGCCTCGCGATCGAATACGTCCACCGCCGGATCGGTTACTTCGCCGTGCACCAGCAACGGTATCCCGCAGCGCTGCATTTCATCAAGCGCGGCATAGGTCTTGCGTATATCCGTAACGCCCGCATCCGAATTGGTGGTCGCCCCCGCCGGATACAGCTTTACCGCATGCACAAAACCGCTCCCGGCGGCCCTGCGTATTTCATCGGCGGAGGTGTTGTCGGTGAGATACAGTGTCATCAGCGGCTCGAACGCAGCACCCGCAGGCAGCGCCGCGAGTATGCGCTGTCGATATTCGAGCGCCTGTTCTGTCGTGGTAACCGGCGGCCTGAGATTGGGCATGACGATGGCGCGTGCGAACTGCCGCGCAGTATCGGGCAACACCGATTGCATCAGCGCACCGTCGCGCAGGTGCAGATGCCAGTCGTCGGGGCGGGTGATCGTAAGTTGCTGCATGATAAATTCCGGCTAGATATGTGACCGGGATTATAAATCAAAGGCTATCGCTCCGCCCCTGCTGACAGTGTGCCGGTTGAACATCCGCTCTGCTGCATCGAATTTCCGTTGGCGAAATTCAATAAACGATACAAACCGGCTGTCGGTACTAGCGGATGCCGCGCTGGAAACGATACCCCTTGTAGGTGAAAATCACGCCATCCGGCGTGATCTGCTCCAGTTTGAGTGCCGGTGTCAGTGATTCGCCTTCATGCAGTATCCGTGAATTGATGCTGACAAGTCGCCTCGCGGGTGTGTCTGAATAGGCGTGGACCTCAATCGTTATGGACGGTATCTCCTGGCGGATGGCGGGAGGCAGTTCAGACATGGGTATCGCCCGCTGTTCCTGTTCGGCGCCGCTCGGGGCAGCCGGTAATACGGGTGCAGATGCTATGTGCGTTTCAGAAATTTCCGCTGGTTTGGCGTTTATCATGGGAGCAGGTTGCGCAGCGTGAATTGCATTTGGCGCGGGCAATAACTTTGCTGTATTTCCGGTCGTTTCAGGGACACCGTTCATCATCGCTGGCGCAGTCTGGCGTAATATCGGCAATCTTGCGGCGATGGACTCCGCCTTATGAACCGACGGCTCCGCCTGCCATGGATGCCACCAGCCGATCGCGACGCCTGCGCCGAGCAGCACCATCGCAAGCAGGCCGTAATAGACAAGCCGGGATCGTTTCTCCACCACCACCGTCGCCTGTGCTGCCGTCAATGTCGGCGTTGCATCGCGTTGACGCTGTTGATCTGATTTTTTAAGCGCTTCCAGGATATACGACATGGTTATTTTTTTTCCTGCTCGTGGAAGAGCCTGGGCGCCGTCAAATCCGCCGCGTTACCCAGGCGTACCATGGTTTGCGAGCCGACAACGCCGTCAGGTGTAAGACCTTGAATAAGTTGAAATTGTTTAACCTGGCGCACCATGGACTCGTCGAACAGCGCGCCCGGGTTGGCGCCCGCAGCCTTTCCATGGATTTGCGCAAGCTGACTGGCAAGCCACAACACATCCGGCCCGCTTTCGCCCGGCTGAATCTTCCTGCTTGAAACGGGCGGCATGCGCAACAGCAAGGCGTAATCTCCCGACCATTGTTCTGCCAGATCGCCAAGCGCAACCTGTCTGGTTTCGGTACCGACAGTAAAGGTAGCGGATTGATTGTCGAGTCGGGTCAGCGTTGCATAGAATTCATGGCCTTGATGATCGCGCATCAACAGAACGGCAGGACGGTTCAGTTGACGCAGCTCATCCAGCCCGCCACGCCCGGAACGACAGCGTAAACCCATTGTTTCGGCCTGAAGGCACTCGTCCTTCCCCTGATACTCCGTACCCCATGCCCGAAATAGCGCAGTGTAAGCCAACGCACGGCTACGCGTAACCGGCTCTGCTGCGGGCCATTCCAGCTTGGCCGGCAAGTCTGCCACGGGCTTGGCGTTCACTTTTTTCGGGATAACCAGCCACTTGCCGGTTTGCTGGCTTAGCGGATAGGCTAGTCGTTTCACCAGAGGGTTGAGGTGAGAGGGCGGCGTAACGGTCAGGTACAGCCCCGCCACTATCGCGCTGACCAGCAACACAGCCAGGAGGGGTCGCAATCTGCCGCGTGCCGCCGGATGATGAAACACTTCGCGCGCTGCCTGCCTGAGGGTTGCGCGATCGACCCGTTCCCGGCCTTGCACGTAGGCGCCCAGCAAGGCACGGTCGCATAGCACGTTGATGATGCGGGGAATTCCTCCGCTCAAGCGGTAAAGCCGACCCATCAATGCCGTCGGGAACAGCCGGCGTTGCGTGCCAGATACCTCAAGTCGATGACGCACATAGGCAGCGACTTCCTGCCGGGTCAGCGCCCCCAGGTGATAGCGCGCAATAATCCGCTGTGCAAGCTGCCTCAATTCCGGGCGCGCCAGCATCACGGCCAGCTCAGGCTGACCCAGCAGGATAATTTGCAACAATTTGCGCTGATTGGTTTCCAGATTGGTAAGCAGCCGCATTTGCTCCAGCACGTCGGAGGAAAGGTTCTGCGCCTCATCGATAATCAATACCGTGTGCCTGCCTCTGGCGTGAGCGTCGAGCAGGTATGCATTGATGCAATCGACAAACACCTTGACGCTGGTGTTGCCGGGCGGGCAGGCGATGCCGAATTCGGCACAGATGGTCGAGAGCAGCTCTGCTACCGTCTGCTTTGGATTGAATATGTACGCCACGTCACAGGATTCGGGAATCTGTTCAAGCAGGCAGCGGCATATCGTGGTCTTGCCGGCGCCTACCTCGCCGGTGAGCAGTACAAAGCCACCGCCGCCATTCACGCCGTAAAGCAGGTGAGCGAGCGCCTCCTGGTGGCTCTGGCTCATGTAGAGATAGCGCGGGTCAGGTGCGATGGAGAATGGTGCGTCGGTAAGACCAAAATAACCCTGGTACATTGGCAGCTTGAAAGTAGGAATAGGATGCCATTATAGCCTGGGCATTACTTTGGCATCATATGGCGGGTTCTACCGTGGTCCCCAGCCCGCCGTTTTCAGCGATCCGTTTACGCAGTGATCCCTGCATGGCCGGACGCATTCCGGCATTTCCGGCATGGCTAAGGCTGCCGATTTCCTGCCGGGCAGGGCGGTCGGCGAAAAACCGCTGCCTGGCAGGGCGCTCACCTCGATTTCAGATTCAGTTTCCAGTCGATGCTGCGCTTTCGGCAGCGGTTGCGCCGCCTCCCAACGCCTTGTACAAGGTGACCAGATTGGTCGCCTGGGCCAGTTTCAGGTTGATAAGACCGTGCTGAGCCGTATACAGCGAGCGCTGCGAATCGAGGACGGCCAGGTAGCTGTCCACGCCTTTTTGAAAGCGCGCGTCCGAGAGCTTGAAACTGAGCGTTGTGGCATCAACCAGCGATTGCTGCGCCGCCACCTGCTCATTCAGGGTGCCGTGATCGGCCAGCGCATCGGCCACTTCACGGAACGCGGTCTGGATGGACTTCTCATACTGTGCCAGATAGATTCCGCGATCCGCTTTCGCGACTTTCAGATTGGCAGCATTGCTGCCGCCATCAAAGATCGGCAAGTTGATCTGCGGTGTGAATTGCCAGGCGCCCGAACCGGGGGTGAACAAGTTTGACAATTGATTATTGGCGGTGCCCATGGAACTCGTCAATGTGATGCTCGGGAAGAATGCCGCACGTGCTGCACCGATGTTTGCATTGGCTGCCTTGAGCTGATGCTCCGCTGCCATGATGTCCGGGCGATTTTGCAAGAGATCCGCAGGCAAGCCTGCCGGAAAATCACGAACGCCGGTGACGTACATGACGGATGCCGAAGGCAGCAGCCCGGTTGGTACTGCGGTTCCTGCCAGCAAGGTCAAGGCATTCAGGTCTTGCGCGACGGCCCCGGTATAGCGGGCGACGTCACCGCGCGCGGTATCGACAGCCGTCTCTGCCTGACTCAGGTCCAGTTGCGAAGCCACTCCCAATTCGAAGCGCCGCTTGTCCATCGCAAAAGTTGATTGCTGAGTTTTCAGCGTATTTTCCGACAGCGCGAGATGTTCCTGATCCGCAGCCAGCGTCATATAGGTCGTTGCTATCTGGGCAATCAGGCTGATCTGCGCGCTGCGCTGCGCTTCCTCGGTGCCAAGATACAACTCCAGCGCCTGATTCTTCAGGCTGCGGATGCGGCCGAAAAAGTCAAGCTCGTAAGCACTGAAGCCCAGTCCGACCTCGTAATATTTCAGTGCAAAGGCGCCGCCAAAAGGATAGATGCCGGCCGGGGTCAGCGTAGCGTAATGTGTTGCGTTGGCATTGATGTGCGGAAAAAGGTTGGCGCGTTGAATCTGATATTGCGCCTGTGTTTTTTCGATAGTCAACGCGGCTACTCGCAAGTCACGGTTGTTGTTCAGCGCCAGTGTAATCAGCTGTTGCAGCTTGCGGTCGGTGACGAATTCGTGCCAGTCGACAGCCGCTACGCTTTGCCCGGCAGGCATGGCTGAATAGGCCGGGCCAACAGGCCAGTTGCCCGATACGGGCGGAGCGGGGCGCCGATAGTCCGGCGCAAGCGTGCCGCAACCGGTCAGAATGGCGAGCGCGAGAAGGGAAAGGCAATATCTGCTCATTTTATCGATCCTCTTCGTGGCTGGATTCGTGTTGCCTGATCTTGAACATGCGGCGCACCAGCACAAAGGACAACGGCACAAAGAAGATGCCCAGGGCCGTGGCACTGAGCATGCCGCCCAGCACACTGGTACCGATGGCGTTCTGGGCGCCGGAGCCGGCGCCGTGACTGATCGCAAGCGGCAGCACGCCGAATCCGAAAGCCAGCGACGTCATCAGGATAGGACGCAATCGCATGTGCACGGCTTCCAGGGTGGATTCGATCAGACCGCCCCCATGTTCCATCTGAACCTTGGCGAACTGCACGATCAGGATGGCATTTTTGGCCGACAAACCTACCGTGGTCAACAATCCGACCTGCAAAAATACATCGTCGGCAAAACCGCGCAGGCTTGAGGCGAGCAAGGCGCCAAAAATGCCAAGCGGCACGACCAGCATCACCGAGAAGGGGATGGACCAGCTTTCATACAATGCGGCAAGACAAAGGAAAACGAACAGCAGCGACACGGCGTACAAGGCAGGCGCCTGAGAGCCGGAGCTGTGTTCCTGATCCGAAAGCCCGGTCCATTCAAAGCCGATGCCGGGGGGTAACTGGCTCACCAGTTTTTCCATTTCGGCCAGCGCTTCACCCGAGCTTCTGCCGGGTGCGGCCGAACCCTGAATTTCGACGGAAGGAAGGCCGTTGTATCGCTCAAGGCGCGGTGAAGCGTAAGCCCAGTGGCCGGTTGCGAAGGCAGAGAACGGCACCATGTCACCCCTGGCGTTGCGTACGAACCATTTGCCTATATCCTGCGGGAGCATCCGAGAAGGCGCGTCGCCTTGCAGAAAGACTCGCTTGACACGTCCCTTGTCGATAAAGTCATTCACGTAGGAACTACCCCAGGCTATGCTCAGCGTTGTATTGATGTCGCTCAGGGAAAGGCCCAGCGCGCTGGCTTTTTGCTGGTCGATATCCAGATGGTATTCCGGCGTATCGTCCTGACCGTTTGGCCGCACCGCAAACAACAGCGGATCCTTGGAAGCCATCCCAAGCAACTGGTTGCGCGCTGCCATCAGTTTGTCGTGGCCAAGGCCCGCGCGATCCTGCAACTCCAGATCAAAGCCGTTCGCATTACCCAGTTCAAGCGCTGCCGGCGGGGCGAAGGCGAATACCAAGCCATCGCGGATATGCGAGAAGGACTTCATGGCGTTCGCAACGATGGCCTGCGCCTTCTGTTCGGGACGCGTGCGCTCGTCCCAGGGTTTAAGACGGACAAAGGCCAGGCCCGCATTCTGCCCGCTGCCGCCGAAGCTGAAGCCGGCCACGCCGAACATGGTCGCGACGGAATCCTTCTCATCCACCAGAAAATGATGCTCGACCTGTTTGATGACTTCAAGCGTACGTTCCTGCGTGGCGCCGGCAGGCAGCACAATCTGGCTGTAAAGTATCCCCTGATCTTCGTCCGGCAGGAAACCGCTGGCCTGGTGTAAAAAAATTGCGGCCATTGCGGCTACCACCAGAACGTAGACGATGAGATAGGGTGCGCTGCGATGGATGATACGGCTGACCGCGCTTTGATAACCCTTGTTTGAACGATCGAACATGCGGTTGAACCAGCCGAAGAAACCGCGATGCACGATATGTTCTCCTTTTACCATCGGCTTGAGCAGCGTGGCGCACAGCGCAGGCGTCAGGATCAGGGCGACAAGAACCGACAACACCATGGCTGAGACGATGGTGACGGAAAACTGACGGTAGATCACGCCGGCAGAACCGCTGAAAAAGGCCATGGGGATAAACACGGCTGACAGCACCAGCGCGATGCCGACCAGTGCGCCGGTAATCTGGCCCATCGATTTTTGCGTGGCCGCCTTGGGCGACAGGCCGTCCTCGGACATGACACGCTCGACATTTTCCACCACGACAATAGCGTCATCGACCAGCAGACCGATGGCTAAAACCATGGCGAACATGGTGAGCGTATTGATCGAGTAGCCAAAGGCATCGAGTATGGCAAAAGTACCCAGCAGCACCACCGGCACGGCGATGGTAGGAATCAGGGTGGCGCGGAAATTCTGCAGGAACAGGTAGATGACCAGAAACACCAGCACGATGGCCTGCAGCAATGTCTTGATCACTTCCTTGATCGATAATTTGACATACGGCGTGGTGTCGTAGGCGACAACCGCCTTCATGCCGGGCGGGAAGAACTTCGACAGCTCGTTGATCTTGGCCTTTACCGCTTCCGCGGTATCGAGTGCGTTGGCGCCGGTCGACATCTTGAATGCAATGCCGGTGGCAGGATGGGTATTGAAGCGCGCCAGCGTGCCGTAATTCTCGCTGCCCAGTTCGATGCGCGCGACATCGCTCAGATGTACCACAGCGCCGTCAGTGTTCGTCTTGAGAATGATACTGCCGAACTGTTCGGGGGTCTGCAAACGGCTTTGTGAGGTGATGGTGGCGTTGAGCTCCTGGCCCTTGATGGCCGGCGTGCCGCCCAATTGTCCGGAGGAAACTTGCGCATTCTGAGTCTGGATCGCGCCGCTCACATCGATGGGCGTGAGCTTATAGCTGTCGAGTTTGGCGGGATCCAGCCAGATGCGCATCGCATATTGAGCGCCGAACATGATGGTGTCGCCCACGCCTTTAACACGGCTCACCGTGTCGAGTACGTTGGCCGCAACATAGTCACCCAGGTCGGCCTGATTCATTTTTCCGTCTTCGGAAACGAAGGCCATCACCATCAGAAAGTTCTTGGTCGACTTGGCGACCGTCAATCCCTCCTGCTGAACTACCTGCGGCAGTAGCGGCATCGCAAGTTGCAGCTTGTTTTGCACCTGAACCTGGGCGATGTCGGGGTTGGTGCCGTTTTCAAAGGTCAGCGTGATGCTTACTGCACCGGATGAATCGCTGCTCGACGACATGTAGCTCAGACCGTCGATACCCTTCATCTTCTGTTCGATCACCTGAGTGACCGAATCTTCAACCGTTTTGGCGGAAGCGCCGGGGTAAGAGCCGCTGATCGCGACGGCAGGCGGCGCAATGGCCGGATATTGTGCGATAGGCAGGCCTATGATGGACAAAACACCGGCCAGCATGATGACAATGGCGATCACCCACGCAAAAATCGGACGATCTATAAAAAAACGTGACATTGGGGCGGCTCCTTACGGCTTTGCGACGGCGGAAGCGGCGTCAACCGCCACCGCGGTTGCGCCGGGCTTGACCTTCTGCAAACCTTCAACGATCAGCCGGTCGCCGACTTTCAAGCCGCTTTTCACCACCCACTTGTCGCCTGCGGCCTCCCCCAGTTTCAGGACGCGCAGTTCTACCTTCCCGTCCGCACCCAGCACCAGTGAGGTGGCCTGTCCTCGGGCGTCATGCGTCACGCCTTGCTGCGGGACAAGGATGCCCTGTTCATTCACGCCTTCTTCGAGCGTGGCGCGCACGAACATGCCGGGTAAAAGGTCATGTCCGGGGTTGGGAAATACGGCGCGCAAAGTGACAGTATTGGTACCCTGATCGACCGTCACATCGGAAAATTGCAGCTTTCCTTCCAGCGCATAGGGCGTGTTGTCGTCCATCAGCAGCCTGACCTTGACGGCATCCTGACCCGCCCTCTTGAGCTGACCGCTTGCCAGAGCGTGCTTCATGCGCATGAGTTCCGAACTGGGCTGGATAATATCGACATAGATCGGATCCAGTTGTTGCACCGTAGTGAGCGCAGCGGGCTGGCCGGCCGTCAGCAAAGCGCCTGGCGTTACCGTCGAAATGCCGATGCGTCCCGATATGGGTGACGTGATCCGGGTGTAATCGAGATTGATGCGTGCGGTATCCGCCGCAGCCTTGTTGGCGGCTACATCGGCTTCTGCCTGCTGGAGCGCGGCATCCGCATCATCGGTATCCTGGCGGCTCACCGCGTTGATCTTTACCAGCTCGCGGTACCGGTCTGTCTTGAGCCGTATCGTCTGCAAGCTGGCTTGCGCCTTGGCCAGATTGGCCGTTGCACTGTCGAAGGCCGCTTTGTAGAGCGCCGGGTCAATCTGGTACAACGTCTGGCCTGCCTTTACGTCCGCACCTTCCCTGAAAAGCCGTTGCTGCACGATGCCGCCGATCTGCGGGCGAACTTCGGCAATCTGGTAGGGAGAAGTGCGACCGGGCAACTCTGTAGTAATAAATACTTTTTGTGTTTTGACGACGACGACCCCTACCGGCGCGGGGCCCTTCACGGGTGGCGTGGTGTGTGGTTTTTCGCATCCGGCCAGCGCCAGCACCATAGCCAGCCCCGCAACCCTGTTTTTCATTAAAAACATCATCTTTGTTGATCCCGGTGACATTTGAGTGAATGGCATATCTTTAAACGGCCCGGCAACTTTGCCAGGGAAGCTATGCTAACATGTTGATTTATAAAGCATAATATTGAATCAACGGGTGCCGCCGGCATAAACGTTTGTGAAACTGACGTTTTTTGCGAGGCTTCTCATCCTGTATTCAGGCAGTTCGCACAACTCATCTCGACTTGCGGAGCAATATCGTCGGGCACTTCTGCAACCTATGCAAATTTGACGGGTCTTTCTGAAGGCGGGAGTTCAATGCGAACTGCGAAGCACAACATATCAAACAGTCGTTTGAAAGTAAAGCAGAAGGGGGTTGATATATAAGGGCATCCCGGAACTTAAGTCCGGGATGCTTGTAAAGTGCTTGTGGGCAGAAAGTTGAAAGCGACCCTGCAAGGGCGGATCAGCCCCAGTCGCTACCGCTGTCGCCGGAGTCGGCGATGTTTGAACTGTCATCCCAGGACGAGTTATCCGCGATGCCGAAGTCTGCGCCGCCCATATTGTTGGACGAGTCACTCCATGAATCTGCAAGCGGGGCCACGCCGCTGCCGGCAGAACTGCCATCCATGAAGTGATGCGCCAGCGCTTCACCGGCCACCATTCCCACGCCAACTGCTGCACCGGTTGCAAGTCCGCCCATGATTCCGCTGCCCATCCCGCCGCCCATTACGCCGCCTGACGGGCCCATTCCGCCGCCATAAGGCGATCCGTAAGGCTGTGCCGGCGCCGCACCCTGCATGCCCGGTTGATAGCCCGGCTGATTGCGGGGAGCCATCACGGAATTACGCGACGCAACGGCGCGCATGATGAAAAACAGGATCGCGATCACGCCGCCGCCTATCAGCAACAACCCCCACGGAAAAGTATTGCCTCTTTCCGCCGGTTGAAAATTGTCGGCAGAAGCCGGGCTTGCATGGCGGGCTGCGCCAATCCGGTTTTTCAGATTCTGTACAGACTGAGGGTTGGCAAATGGCAGGCCAGGTTTCAGTTGTTCGGCGGTGTTCAGTTCAGCTTCGGCCTTGCCCATCTGACCCTGTTTGGCCAAAATTTCCGCCTCCACGAAATGCGCCTTGGCGCTGTTCGGATGCTGCTGAAGAACGGTATTCATCATTCCTTGCGCTTCGTCCAGTTTGCCGGCCTGAGTTGCCTTGTAGACCTGATCGAGCGTGGGTGAATCTTCTGCAAAGGCAATTCCGTTCGAGATCAGCATGACCGTCAACAATCCGTATATCACTTTTTTAAACATGTAAAAGTCTCCTTTAAATTTCTGCGTGCATAACCTGATGCTTCCAGATCTGATGCTACTATGATTACTGGAGCTATCAGAACATATTTCATTGCAATAAGTTCCGTTGATTCCATAAACGCAGTGTGCGCGACTATTATTTCATCTGCAATACGCGCCTGTTAAACTGAACCGTCGACGAATAAACAGGTCGAAAATTGCGCTTGCCGCATCAACCCGCATCAACCGGACAGAGGGAACATGAAAAAACTTGTGATTGCAGTATCCATGGCGCTCGCAGCCTGCGCAGCCTCCACGCCTGCCCCGATAAAACAAGGCTCACAACAATCGACGACCTCCGCAAATACTCCTCAAACCGGCGTGCTTTCCCGGTCTGATGTAGATGCACAGGCACTGGCCGCACAAGCCGCGCAGATCCGTGATTTACGCAGCGTGTATTTCGATTACGGCACAGTCGATGTCAAGCCGGAGTACAACGCCATCATTCAGCAGCAGGCTGACTTTATGAATTCACACCCGGATGATAGCGTGACGCTGGAAGGCAATACGGATGAACGCGGCAGCGACGAATACAACCTTGCGCTGGGAGACGCACGAGCCGCCGCCGTCCGCAAGGTGATGCTGGTGTTGGGCATCGACGCTTCCAGAATCAAGACTGTCAGCTTCGGTGAAGAAAAGCCGCGTCTCACCTGCCATGAAGAAAGTTGCTGGAAGGAAAACCGCCGGGTCGACTTTACGCACAGCAAACTGCCGCGCTGAAACCTCATCCGGCCTTCGTGCCGGCAGCCAGCACCGGGAACAAGCCCTGCAGGCCGCTGGCGATGAACTCGACCGCAAATTGCCGCGAGGATCAGGCCCATGATGCGGGTGAAGATATTGATCCCCGTGGCACCGATGCGCGCAGCGATCCAGGGCGACAAGCGCAGCACCCCCCAGACCACCAGCCCCAGCAGCGCAATACCCAGCGCGATGATCGCATAATGGACAATCCCGGTCGATTTGTGCGCCGCCAGTATCACGCTGCTGATGGCACCGGGGCCGGCCAGCAACGGCATGGTCAGCGGCACGATGGCGACGGAGTCCTTTTCGATCGACTCGTCCGCCTCTTCATCGGTCTGCCGGATAGAACTGGTTTTGGCGTGCAACATGGCGATGGCCATCAACAAAATCAGAATGCCGCCGCCCACCCGGAAGGACGCAATGGTGATGCCGAAAAACGTCAGCATCAGATCACCGAAAAACAGCGACGCCAGCAGGATGACGATCACCCCGATGGCCACTCTGTCGATGGTCTTTTTGCGCTGTGCGCTGTTCTGCTCCGCCGTCATGCTGATAAAGATGGGAATCGCCCCGAATGGGTTGATGATCGCCAGCAAGCCGATGAAGATTTTTACGTATTCTGCGTAATCGAGCATATGGTTCATTTGCGCGGAAAATCCTTCAGGCAACAGCGCCCGGACGGGTTTCTTGTGTCGCATGCGCACAACCCCTGTTTCGTTTGTGCAACGACAAAATTGCGGATTTCGGGATCATTCAGGGCATCGGCTCTGGTGACGCCGAAACAATAGCAAAGCAGGGCGTCGTCCGAGGCGTCCTTCACGCCCACCGGGGTGCGCAACTGCGACGCGAGGATGGCGGAGCCGTCTTCCCCGAAATAGACGACCTCGCAACCCGGGTCATCGCAGAAAAAATAGCGTTGCCCCTTATCCTGCCATAGCCACGAATTCTTTATGTGGTGGGTAATGGTTCTGGCCGTGACCTCGGCGTATTCAATCCCGTTGACGGGACAGCGGTGTTTCTTAGGATGCGGGGTTTTGCAGTCGGACTCTGTGCAGCAATCGGCCATATTGTTCTGCCTGTGTAATCTGGTGACAGGGAGACTACACCCATTTCCCTGAAATTTCGAATAAAAACACGACTTGCGGTAATTTCAAACTGCCAATTTCGCAACCCGCCCAGGCAGATCATCCCAGCTGTTCGCGGTCAGTTAGTCTGCCGAAATCTGAATGCGGGAACACGGGGAAAATCAAGGCTTGCGGCAGAGTTTGCCAGAAAACCTAATTTGCAAATGGAATTGCATAGCTGCCATCCGACAGGGACAGCTTAACCAAACAACGGTAGACTATGCCCCTGTGCATTGCATGTAAAAAATATGAACACAAATCAAAAAAACCTATCGGCGCTTATTGAACGTGCTGGAATCACCCGTGCTTTGGCAGCGCAATACATAGCAGATGAAACTAAGCGCCCATGCAGCTGGCGAGCGTTACAATCCTGGCTGACAGATCCCGCATTACCCAGCTCCAGAAACTGCCCCGACTGGGCCGTCACGAATCTCGAAGCCAGATTAAAACATCTTAAATTAATTGCTTGATAATATGCACACGTGCATATATGATGGCGCTATGTTCAACAACAAAAAATAGTCATGTATCCACATAACAACCCAGAAATCCGCACAAGAGGTAACACCCATGCAGCTTGTCCGCATGGTTTCAATGTTGCCTTGATGAGTAATGCTAATACTGGGAAAACATTCAATGCTATTGCACAAGGGATTGGTCGCGATGATATTGGCGAGATCCTGTTTAACTGGAATGAGTCACAGCTCAATTTTGATGGCGATAGAATTATCGGCTATCCAGGCAAAGATGGAAGATTCACTCGTGGCAAGGAAGGTGGCAAAGTCAACATCAGCAAGCGTGCGTTTTTGGACTGGCTACTTAGCGATAACCCATTTGATAAAAATGTTTATGGTGCGAATATCAGGAATGATGCTCAATGGACAGGGCTAATCCAGCGAGCACGAGAGTGCTGCATTCAGCAACATAAAACATCTGCGAACGCCTCAGAGGAAGCACACGCTGCCAGTGCTGAAACGAACCGTAAAAGTATAAATAAGGGGCAATAAAATGACTTCAGCCATTCCAACGCTTAACGAATCCATCGAGCGCATGAAGAAAGAAATACTTGAGGACATTAAAACCGGATGTGTGCCAGCGGACTGTTCCTCGTTTTCATCTCTCCACGATTACGTGGACGCTAATTGCTATGGAGGGTTCTGCGATGATAACGAGATGCAAGCCTTAATACATCACTTCGGCGGACTTGATGAAGAAAAAGGCATGCCAGATGCTTTAATTTGTCACCTGAATGACGCTCAAAATTCGATTGACCGCTGGATTAAAGAGGGCGGCATCAAGCAGCATGATTAGCCCACACCAAATGCGTGAAGTTCAGGAGGTTACATGAGCACGCGCACTTTATTCAGGCCACTCCGCAAAAGATGCATGGTTCGATTTAATATGTTCAGGCAGCCACAATAAATTCAGCGTGGCCAATTTTAAGCCACACTCCCAAATGACAAGAACTCTCCATCCCTTATCGATCAGACATTGAATCTGTCTATTGTCGCGCACAATGTTCTGATTGAATTTATGCAACCAGCTATTGCGATTCTGCGCTAGCGTGGTCGCAAATCTGCATCCAGAGTGCCTGTGCCAGAAACATCCATGCACAAAAATTGCCAAGTGATATTTGGGCAAAACGATATCCGGACTGCCGGGCAATTTACGGACATGCAGCCGATATCGAAATCCCAAGGCATGCAAAGCCTTCCGCACACGCATCTCAGGTTGCGTGTCTTTATTTCGTATTGCCCGCATATTTTTTGAGCGGACTGACGGACTGTGAACATCCACGAAGAATTATGTTTTCTTTGAAGGTTTCAGGGTTTTTCGGCTTCTGTAATTTTCGGTTGCATGAGCTTCGCTGCTCAACCCGGCTTAGCTGTTGGATTTTTCCGTAAAGCCCAAGTTAAGCAACATACGCATTATAATGTTTAACTGGTATTTTTTTTCAGATACAAACCATCATGCGAAAACGTTTTTCGGTGTCAACTATACCGATCACTTTTTGTAACCTGGCAACAATTTCTTATTAATGTAACAGCATGCTCCAAAATACACCTATTCAAATTGTTGATCTTTTTGCCGGTCCCGGCGGGTTGGGAGAGGGTTTCTCTGCCCTTGAAAATGGTAATGCTTTCAAAATTCTGGTTTCTGCCGAAATGGAAGAATTAGCGCACAGCACTCTTCAATTAAGGGCTTTCTTCCGGATTCTGAAGCATGAAGGTGGCAGTGCTCTTGATCAATATTATCGATTCTGCAATGGAGAATCAGATACACCGTTTAATGATGAATCAAAACATGCATGGGAGGAAGCAAACAACGAGGCCAGGCGTATCACGCTTGGCACTGAGGACGGCAATGAGGAACTGAACTCAATTCTCGACAATGCTGGTTTGAGCGATGCAAGGCCCTGGGTTCTGATTGGAGGCCCGCCATGCCAGGCGTTTTCGCTTGTCGGACGAGCCAGAAATCGTGGGAAGGTTGATTACCGAGCCGAAGAAGATCCGCGCCATTATCTGTACAAGGAATACCTCAGAATAATTGAGCGTTATCATCCGGCAGTATTTGTCATGGAAAACGTGAAAGGGATTCTCTCCGCTAAAGTTGATGGAAAGAAAATATTCCACTCAATTTTGCAAGATCTGTCTGATCCACAAATGGCAGTGAGGAACGAACCCGGGCAAGGGTACAAGATACATTCGCTCGTCGTACCAACCTGCTTTGAAAAAGGAATGAATCCGGAAGATATTGATGTTCACGACTTTGTCATCCGTGCAGAGGATTATGGCATCCCGCAAGCTAGGCACAGAGTCATTCTTCTCGGCGTCAGGAATGATATTGAAATATCACCATCAATTATTGGAAAAAGTGCAGAATTTACTGTAAATGATGCGATAGGCGACCTTCCACGTTTGAGAAGCAGACTCAGCAAGGAAGAGGATAGCCCTGAGACCTGGTCAGCCAAGGTCAGGCAATTCAGAGTTGCACTTCTTCAGGAAGCGAGCAAGAATCATAAGCTGAATAAGCTTGTCGAACAACTCAATTCGCTTGATGGGCAGATAAGCTCTGATCTCAATCATGGATCGTTGAGAGTTGCCAATCCTAAGCAAAAAGAAGAAATCCCATCAACTTTAAAGGACTGGTTCCATGACGACAAACTGAAAGTATGGTTGAATCATGAGAGCAGAGGACATATGACAAGCGACCTTTGTCGCTATCTTTATGCATCGGCTTTTGCCCAAGCTTACGACCGCTCACCAAAGGGGCATACGGAGTTCGATCTCGCCGGTCTCCGCCCAAACCACAAAAATTGGGAAACCGGAAAGTTTTCTGATCGATTCCGGGTGCAATTGGGTAATCGCCCCGCAACGACGGTCACCAGTCACATTTCGAAAGATGGTCATTACTTCATTCATCCTGACCCGTCACAGTGCCGCAGCCTGACCGTACGGGAAGCTGCGAGACTGCAAACCTTTCCTGATAACTACTTCTTTAAAGGGAATCGTACCCAGCAATTTCATCAGGTAGGCAATGCAGTACCACCCCTGCTAGCAAACAAAATTGCTGCCATTACAGCTGAGATATTTCAGCGCTCTTTCAAATAGGAAAAGTGGTTTTACAACACAGAGAGAACGTATTACATATGGATCACTTTACTTGACATACCCTTCATCAATCAATGTTTCATGTATCTGCCAAATCTGCGCACACTGTTTTTCCGTCGGCAATTTGAGTGGCATCTGAGATGCCAACTGCAACAGGTCTGACTGCTTTTGGGTAAGCAGCCGCTTTTCCTCTGCCCAGGCACGCATGAATCCCCACTGGCTACCGGGCACATTGAATACAGCTACTTGGGTAGCAATGCCATTGTCCGTGTTCTGGATTTTTTTCGCCTGCTTTGCATCATCGTTGATGATACTAATATCCTGTAATGTGGCGATGACTGCGCTAATGAGCTGAATGTTTGTAGATTTAATCTGATCCCAACACGCCTGCATTTTTGCCCATTCAGTTACGTTGTCCTTTGGTCGATTGGAATCGGTTAGCATCTCAAACACACGTTTCGCGATGATGGTGATCTGATCGATGATCACTGAGGGAATCGACTGCGAGTTCCAAATTTCGCGAAGATTCATCTGCTGATCATGTGACTGTTCGGCGATCATGTCGTGAAGCTTGGCAAGTGTGTAGGTTACGATATTGGCACGGTAGCCGCCTTGATACCACTCCTGCTGCTTAACCAGCGACTCGGTACGACGAAACAAAATAGCAAGTGCAATCAGGTTTCGAAAATAGTCTTCATGGAACTGTTTCTCATCCTCCGTCCAAGACTTTGCTATAGAGTCCGCAAAAAAAATGAAGTTCTTCTGGGCTCCCATGCTAACTTTGTTCGGCATACCCCACCAAGTATTTACGAGCTTGGCGACATCCGTTTTCGTGAGTAGTTGCGACTTGGGATTTTGAAGCTCGAATTGCCGCTTCAGTGCAGGTGTTAACCTCGCCTGCTCGTTGACGTATTGTCCTCTCGACCGTTCGTAGAACCAGTGAGTGCCATGTTGTACGCCGCCTACTGGCGACGCGAATAATCTTCGTGAGAATCCCTCAAGCCTGATGTGATAGGGGTGATTAGCAAAAAAGTCGGCATCGCTTACTTTATTCTGGCTGTTTGCATATCGTGCAATTTCAGGAATAAGGACACTTGCCTTGTCAGTGGGCAACACAGACAGTTTCATTTGTACCATTACCTTCGACAAATCTGCCCCATCCTTATTGCCTGCAGAACATCGACCAGCCATTGCAAGTGATGCAGTAGTTTGCCCGCCATTCACAATTTGCAAATTGGTAGCACTAACAATATACACACCCAACTGAGTATGCTTGAGCACAACGTCTTCTGCAGTGGCAGCAATGCCATTATTGAATGCAAAAAACATCTCAGGCTGATTTCGGATGGTCTGTTGAATTTTCGAGTTCACTTTGCCTCTTGTGCTCAGAAATGCGCGCACGTTGCCTTCCAGAAGCCGACTCCCGTATCGATCATAAATTCCTGCCAGAATCGCTCCTGGAATCATGCAAAGATATGCCTGATAATCGCCTTCCGACTGTGCTGCAGCCAAGCATGGAAGGCCTTGCTCGCCAAACTCCACAACCAGATTATCACGTCCTGTTGCCGAGACATACGCAGTATGAAAACGTACTACGTCCCAGATGTGGAATTCAGTTGGAGTGCCCCCGATGCTCTCTTCGGGCCAGTCCTTCGCCTTTGTTTTCAATTGACCATCGCTGGCAAAATAGAATCGGTATCGGGTGACTTTTTCGTGCCATCCCATCAAATCTGACGCAAGCCCATGTGCCGGCTGACTCTCTTCGATAGATCCGTCAGTGAGTTTGCCTTGTATAGCCTGTTCCACGAAAGCGCGCAACATCCCAAAAGCCTTCAATGCATCTGTGGCATTAAAGGTCGGCATATCATCGTCGTTCGTAAAATCAGCCACCAACAGCGAAAGAGAATTATCTGCGTCATCAAATGCATAACCGTCTATTTTCAGTCTTTTTCTGCCACTGAGCCCTTCGAATCGGCATGCCACGAAGTCGACGAATTCTTCAGCATCAGACAGTCGTTCACCCACCTCATCCACAAAGCCAGCTCGATTGAAATCATGATTTGAATCAGCTCTGGCGCGGACAGTTTCGAGTAATTCTCTTCGAAATTCGGCGAGTTCCATTACTGATCCTCCATTTTTGCGAATGTATCAGGGGCAATGCGGAAACTATCGCAAGCGGACAGCAGGAGGTCATAGCAGACATGGCTGATGCCGGGTGCAAGCATTTCGCAAGTGATGCGGGGAAAACAAGTATTGACGGAAAATATCGCCAGCGACCACTCGACTAATGACGGCGCATCATATTCGGAACGAGAAACATAACCTGCGGTGATTAAGCTCTCCTCGAAGAGCTCGCTGGTATCATGATCTTCCGCAAGACTGGTTCGGACTTTGTCGACCAATGTGTTGAGAGTGAATGCATCACCACTGTCTGCCATGCTGTCGGCAAGCTCAAAGACGACCAGATAAATGGGTCGGACTGTTGTCTGCAATTGTGATTCTGAAGATATGGTGACTGCATGTGCACCGGGACGTATCGTTTTGACCTCCCATGCGGAATCTGGCGACTGAAAATCTTGATCGGCCTTTTGTGGTCCAACCCACGCCTTGACTGCATCTGATTTTCCCAGATGTTCGAATAGGCGTAGCAGAAACAGCAGCTCCCCGCAAATGCCACGAATTTCGTTTTCGCTTAACAAATCAGGCGATCCGCGCTCAAGGAGTCGGCGCCAGTTCGACAGGCGCTTCAGCACAAAACTTAATGACTTGTCAGCGGGCAGACCCGTGTTGCGCGACGCTTCGATCAGATCATCACACAGCATGGAAAACATAGGCATCAGTGATTTACCAACGAGCGTCAGTAACAGTGACCATTTGCCGTCGTCGCGTTTGAATGTCCGGATGCTGATTGCGCGCATGTCGCGGATGGTCGGAGGTTCTTCTGGTGTTACCAGTAACAGGAGCCTTTGGTTGTCAGTGTCCTTGCCAATATAGAAGTCCAAGGTGTGATCGGCATCGTATAGCTGAAAAACTGCGCAAAGCGGGTCGGCCTTAAGGATATCCCAACGTGTATCAAGCTTGTTCGCCATCGTCATCCTCTTCGCAGTCATCATCATTTACCACTTCACTCGCCAGCATGTTGCGTAATTCGACAAGGTTAATACGGTACTTCACGCGCTGGCTGGCCAAGTCGAGAGACGGAAAGCTCAGGCCGACCGCCACGAGTGCGCAGTCCTCCGGCAGCGGGTAATCCGCATCACCCTCTTCTTTAACCTCAACAGGTTTCAGCAGATGCAGCAACAACAGCGGTCTCGTCCGTACTTCGCGATAGGCGCTGGAAGGCACCGTCTTACCGGTATTTTCGATATCAGCTCTGAAACTCGATTCTGCCAGAGAAACCTCTGAGTCCGACAATCCGGCTTTCTCATCAGCTGGTGAGCCGACGCGCATTTTTTTCGCGTTAACAAGAAGCGAACGTTTTTCCGGCTCAACCAAGATTTTTCTTTTGCGCAAGTTCACGACCAGCCCTGGGATCAACTCGCGCCATATAACACTACCGCTTGGAATTGCGACATCCCATTTCTGCAGTTTAGGGTCGTCGGACATCTCGATAAAATCAGCGAGGCCTGCCGACTGCAGCTTCAAGTTGAGTGGATGACTAACAAACCTTCTCAAAAACTCGACGACCAATGCTTTGCCAACACCGGTCCAGACTGGGTAGTCATGCTCTGCATTTTCATCGGCACCCGAAGAGATTACTTCCTGGACAAGCTTCTGCGCCGCTTTGAAGTTGCCGAGAATTGCGGTTGGATCTCGCAGCAGTCGCGTTGACTCCAAACCTTCTTGACTGATAGACATCATATGCACGATCTCTTCCGAATCACGCATCTTGTTTCTTGCCGTAATCAGGAGTGCGTCCTCATGTCCTCTCACCCGCAGGCCAAAATCGATAGGTTTGAGTTTTGAACGCTGCATGCGTCGTATGTCTTTGCGTAACTCATCAGTTGCTTCCGATATGTGCGAGTACCAGTTAGCTGACTCCTCCGTGAGCCAGATTCGGAACAAATCCTCGTAGCCTGCACGATAGCCAAACCAGCGCCCCATCTGCAACAGGGCATCATACATCTGCGTCCCGCGATGGAAATAACTTACGCAGAGCCCCTCTAAGGTAAGACCACGCGCAAGGCTGTTGCCTCCCACTGCGATCACGCGCAGTCCGCTCTGCTTGTAGAGGGTATAGTCGAGGCTCGCGGCACCGGTCTTCTGATTCACGGATCGTATCTCTACGGGCAGCGTGGCCGCTGTCAGAGCCGCCTGCACTTCGGACCATGTCGAACCTGAACCGGCATATTCGCGTTGGTAGACATCGTACAGGGCAGCTAACGTGCTGTTCTTCAATGCTTGTGCTTCGGGCAAGGAGGCGTAATTGCGAATATCCTCCTGCATCTTGCGCAAAAGTTCGTCAATTATGTCACGCACCTGGTTCTGAATCAGCGTGAAGTGACTGACGTTGATCAGCATGGAACGATGCTTCGGCATGCCCTTGCGCAGATCCATAATGGCGTTGACAACCAAGAAACATCGCAACGCGTCGATCATTGATGCGGGCACACCAACGACTAAACTATCCGACTTCTGTCCACGAGGAAAATCAAGTTCTGCATCATTAATATGACGCAGGCAGTCGAGCGGTGAATCGTCACCGAAGATCAGCCGCGCGCCAACGTAATTGGTTGGGGCATCGAGTGCATAGATGAAGTCGCGCGGAAACAGGTCGTCGCCAATCATGTCATTAGTCGTGTCCGGATTGATGAACACGTTGGCGAATGGCGTTGCTGTGAATCCGACATAACTGGATCGCGGAAATACCTTCAGAAGACTGCGAATGCTGGCATTAATTGCGGTGGCCTTGGCCGGATTGGTATTCACCGACGCGTTGTCCGCCTCATCGTCGATCAACAGGAGGGGCAGATTAATCTGCCCGCCATGACTTGCATTGAAGGTGATTAGCCAGTCGGTCAAATTTTCGAGGATGCGCTTGTTCTTCTTCACAACCAGCAATACTGGCTCCTTGTAGTCCCTGAGTTTGAATCCGAGCTGATTAACCGTTACCGCTTTGAAGTCTCCCACCGTCGACGTAAACACGCCAGCTGCGCGAGCGCCATTAACCAGGCCGACACCGATCTCGCGGCGATGGCGATTACGGCTGACCACGCCGGAACTGTCCAGCCCCACGAAGCCGGCGTCAAGACGCTCCTGTGTCTGGCGGCGCAGGCTTTCAAGCGTCCCGGTCAGCAGAATCACTAGCTTATACCCGGCATCGGCTGCCTTGCAGATCAGCCCCGTGTAGTTTGATGTTTTTCCCGATTGCACATCGCCCATGACGAGTCCACGTCTTGGCCAACCGGATTCACCAGCCGGATTTCCCATTAAATCCAGAATCTCGTCCGTCACCTTGTCTAGTGCGGTGACGACTTTTGGAGCCCAACCTTGCTTACGCATTTCGGTTTGATAGCGCGTCCAGTAGAATGGCTCAATTTCCGCCTTTCTTGCCTGGAGCCACGGCGCATGGTTGTCGACAACGCAACTGCCAATACCCATCTCAATAGTCAAAGCCTCGTGGAGTCGTCTGATGACATCGTCAAATTCTTCATCCAAAACTGTGTAGAGCGGAATTTTTCGCAGTTGTCCGGCGAGCGCAAGAATTTCGTCTTCCGATGGAATTCCGTCCACGGTTAGTGCCGTGATGACACTCAGTTCCAATCTGCGTGCGTTGTCCGAAAGGGTGCGACGAATTTTTTCAGTCATGCTGTTCCATTTCCTCTACGATTTTTTTAGTGATTACAGGATGCAAGTTGAATGGTTCAATCAAGTGCAACGTCGCGAGAAGCGTTTTTCTCAACGATGACGATGCATCCAAATCTGCAAACAGAGACTCAGCCACCTCTCTGAGGCGCCCCGTTATTTCGTCACCGTTGAAGGCTGAGCGCATATCGGAAGCCATTCTCGAATAAAGGGCTTCTGCAGGAAATGAACTCTCGACGACGGCGAGCACAGCATCGAAATCAGATGCTTCTTTTTTGGTGAGGCGACTTAAAAATGCTTTGATTGACGGGTGATTCCGGTTTATATCGAAACGAACGCCATCCCGATCAATAATTTCATGCCAGCCAGCCGTAAGTCCACCTCTGTCCGCCGCGCGACCGCGAAACGTGATTGTACGACCACTTGCCTGCCTGATTCGCTCAACTGTGCGGCGAAGATTGATACGTACCGCTTCCGGTGGATGCACGGCCGACTTCTTAATATCCAATGTCCAAAGGTGATCTAGCGAGTTCGGTATGTCCACGCGAACCCGCGCCAGCTTGCTCAGTTCGTCTTTTCTGGCAAGATGGAACCATGTTCCCCATATGATCAGACGTCGGTTCCTGTAAATATAGAACCCCTGCTGTATTCGAAGTCCCTCGCTGCCCCCCGCGCGTTCCATCTCTGCCGGCGATAGCTTGCTGACATGAGGAAGGATGAAGGGTTTCACGACAACCTTTTTTCCTTCCACGCTGAAACTATCTTCATCAAGATGCTGGGTCGACTTGTGATTCGAAAGAAATGGATCAATGGGCGGCAGCGGATTCCGGTTGATCGCAAGTGATATGCAAGAACGTCCAGGTTCAGGGCTGATAAATCTATGGAACACCAATGACAGATGCTTGCGCGCGTGATCCATTTTCTGCCCAAGCGCTGTATTTACCGAACTCTCTCCTGCCGTCAATCGGTCGAGATTCTGCCAAAGCACAATTGTGCCATTCCCCTGACTTCGCAATATATCCAGATGAGGAATGTCCTTGATATCTCCTGCATCAAGCTCAAGCATTACCCAAGAACGACGCTCCACGATGACGTCAAGATCCCAGCAGTAGGCGCAAAGCACGTCGTCTCTGAGAGTAACTACGGTCATCCGCCGACATTGTGATAATGATGATGTTTTCAGGCCCAGCCCATATCGCCCCATGTCGTTGCTGTGTCTTTGCTGGAGTGGATTGGTACTGCCATGACGCATAGCACTTTCAAGACCGTCTTTGGTCATCCCCTCGCCGTCGTCAATGATGGTAATATAAGGCAAATCGGATGGTCGAAATTCTATGTTGATATGCTTTGCCTTGGCAGATATGCTGTTATCAATAATATCCGCCAATGCAGACTCAAGCGAGTAACCTACCGATCGCAATGACTCAAGCAATGATGGTGCATAAGGGGGATGTTCTATCTCCCTCATAGCATGCCTGCCTTGGGTTTAAATGAGCGCCGAAGAATAGTTACAGGAAGTGTATACACAACCTCTAGTTGTAGTTGAAAACTCATGAGTTCTTTAAAAAAACCTGATTAGTAACAAGCCTCAACATAATGGCACAAACTTGCCATTCAGGAATAGCAAGTTTGAGATGTCTATGTCTTCAAAATCGATTCAGAGCAAGCTAACGTTTCTAATGACGTGATGTAAAATGACCATTCAGCGTAGATTCTTTACGTATATTGGCTTGCTGTAAAAAGCCTTGCTGCCTCGATTTTCTGAAAGACTCAAAAAATGCCTGCCTGACAATTGAATGGTTGGAACCGGTCTGCCATAGAAAAAACTTGTGGCAGCCTGATACTCTCAGGCTGCCAGCGGTTGATAGTGTTGAATGCGGGACAGCACATCGCCGAGTTTGTCTTTGGCTATCTCGGTGTCGTAGCGCGCCTGGCCCCGCAACCAGTAGCCTTCGGTCAATCCAAAAAACTTGCACAGCCGCAAGTCGGTATCCGCCGTAATGGCGCGATTGGCATGCACAATCTCGTTGATGCGGCGTGGCGAGACGGCAATTGCCTTGGCCAAGGCATACTGGCTGATACCCATCGGGTTCAAAAATTCTTCCAGCAAAATTTCGCCGGGATGTATCGGGGTTGGTTTCATGGTTAAACCTCATCAGTGATAATCGACAATTTCAACGCCCAGCGCGTTGCCATTTTCAAAGCAAAAACACACGCGCCACTGGTCATTAATGCGAATGCTCCATTGACCTGCACGACCGCCTTTCAAGGCCTCCAACCGGTTACCCGGCGGAATTCTCAAATCCTCGATGCAACCAGCCCAATCCAGTTGTTCCAACTTGCGACGCGCGATGCGTTCGATATTGGCGAAACGCGGCGCACGTTCACGCCTGAACAATGCTTCGGTGATCTTGCAATTGAATGACGCAATCATGTCGTGATAATAACGTACCGCGTTAACAATGTAAAGGAAGAGCGCCAAGGAAGAGCGCCAAGTTTATGCCTGAATAGAAAAAGTATTATTTTTCCTCCCATGGTGCAAAACTGATGGGGGGCGTTTTTTATGTGTTTGATGGTGATCCAATTTGCTGCGCCGCGAATTTATCCCACAAGCTGCGCTTGAACCATTGTGGCATCTGAGTGGTTTTCATTTCGAGCACATGACCATCGGTCACTTCGGCCAACCAAATACATTCATGGCTGGTATTGTCGAAGAGGTAGGCGCGATCAGTCAATTGCACTGCGTCCATTAGCAATGCCAGGGAACGGTGATATCGGCTAACGATTTTGTCTTCGGGTACGGGATGTCCGCCCTTTTCACGCGATGGCGCACACGCGAAATGTTAACGACAGGATCTTCTGTGGCAATGTAATAGAGGTAAATGCGGAAGCCTTGTGTTCTGGCTTTGGCAAGAAACGCGACTTTATCTGCCGACGACATGACGGTTTCAAAGGTAAAGCTGGTGTGCGTTTCCAGCAATTTGTGGCGTATGAAGTCCGCTGCAACCGAGGCGAAGTAGGAGTTGACGGATACCGCAAAGAAACTCAGCCGGTCATCGTTGAAGCGCAATTCGGCGGCTTCATCGAGTAAATCGGCCTGTTTCAATAAAGCCGAGTTGAGAAAAAACGGTAATATTTCCGCTGCTGTGGTGTTCACACCGTAAGCACGCAAATCAAGCGCGTCACCGCGTTCGCGAATTTCTTTTTCGATGTCATCGGGGTTGATATATACCCCCAGCAATTCACGACTGATGACGGCTTGAATGCTGCTCTTGCCCGAACCATAGGGTCCCGCAAACATGCGCAGTCTTGGCACTTGCCCGTTCATGCGATTGACAATCGCTGACCAGGCTTTGTTGGCGTTTGTGCGGGTAAAGGTTTAATGATTTTATGGCTGCCATCGGGGAATACTTCTACCAGGCTGTCATTGACGCGTTCCAGCACACTGCTGCCGGTAGCCAGTGCTAGCCAGTAAGCCTGTTTTATTGCGGCATCCGCTAATTCAGGAATGTGTTCTTCCAGATAACGAATCGCTTGTTCCTGTGTGTTCATGAGGTTCTCCCTGGTAGTGCGCATTATATCAGCGGTATTTGTATGAGCTGCATCTGCATCTGCAACTGTTGCTCCACTTTATCCGTGCAGTCGATTTCATTCCTCCCACGGCGCAAAACCAATGGGGCGTTTTCTCCAATACTTTGGCAGTTTGTTACCCGTTAATTCTCTGAATTCCCAATAGTGCGGCAATCTTGGCACGCACTTCATCCAGTTCATCGGCTGAAGCACGTCCTTTCGGTGTGGCATTGCGTGCGCGCCAGTCGAGGTTTTTAACCTGATCGGACAGAACCGCGCTGTTCGCACCTTCAGCATGAATGACAACTTCAAACGGGTAACCCTTAATTTGCGTGGTCATCGGGCAGCACACCATCGTGCCGGTTTTACTGTTATAAGCGGCAGGACTCAGCACCAGCGCGGGACGATGTCCGGCCTGTTCATGCCCTGCCTGCGGTGAGAATTCGAGCCAGACCACATCGCCCGCATCAGGAATAAAGCGGCGAACCATTACCAGACTTCGCGGCCAACCGGCTCGCCCGTGTCAACAATCCCATGCAGATTTTTACTGGTAATGCCTCCCAGCAATACATCCAGTTTGTATTCCTTATGGCGCACAGGCTCGATGATGATGCGCCCCTGCTCTTCGCGCACTTCGACATGCTGATCCAGAGCGACATGCGCCGCCGCCATGATGGCCGCCGGAATACGCACCGCCGCGCTGTTGCCCCATTTTTTGACGATGACTTCCATGATGTCTTCCTCTCTCAACTTGACTACCGGTAGTTTAGAAGCGCGAGCAGCATGTGTCAACATTGTTTATACAAGCAGAATGCGTGGCAACCCGGCGTTGGAGGCAAATTGTCAGGCATCGCCCGGCTCCTTGATACCGCGCCCGATAAATTACCAGAATGTAGTTGTTACCTCAAATCCATGACCGGACAATCTGCCAGCTCATCTTCATCCAGCGGACGGACGGTTGCCAGCTGGTGTTCGAGGACGCGCAAATCAGCCTCCGAAGCATCCGTCCCTTGTTCTGAACGCTGCCTGACACGCTCGCGCAACACATCGGGATCGGCCTGTATGTCCAGTATTTTGAAATCCACCCCAAAACGCTGCGCAAGATTGCGGAACAGATCGCGCTGATCGCGTTCGAGAAACGCGGCGTCGACGATCACCGGCCAGCCGGCCCCAAGCAGTCCTTCGGCCAGATGCGCCAGATGTTGATAAGTGCGGCGACTGGCCTGTTGCGTGTACAGTCCTTCGCCAATACCGCCACCGCTTTTGTCCAGCGCGTCGAGGCCTGCCAGACGCTTGCGCTCGACATCGGAACGCAGCCGTATCAGGCCGTTTTTTTCCAGCAGGGTTTGGGTAAGCGTGGTCTTGCCGGAGCCTGACATTCCGTGAGTGATCCACAGAGAAGAAGGGGGAAGAGATAAGGGGGAAGGGAAAAATGCAAGTCGTTCGGCCAGTTGCAGACAGCTTGTCACTTCGGCACGGGCTGACTGAACGGACAGCCTGTCGGTCACCTGTCCGGCGCGCAGCGCAGCGACTTTGGCGCGCACCATCGCGCGGTAAACCGCGTAATACTTCAGCAGCGCTATGCCCCCGTAATCGCCGGTGGCTGAGAGCCAGTCATTGAGAAAGCGCGCTGCCAGCGCGGCATAATTCCGATGCAGCAAATCCATGTAACAGAAGGCGACTTCCGAGATCACGTCTGTCCAGCGCAGCGCGGGACTGAATTCGAGGCAGTCGAATATCACCAGTTGCCCGTCCACCCAGGCCAGATTGGCCAGATGCAGGTCGCCGTGACATTCGCGCACCCAGCCATCCCGCTTGCGTACACCCATCAGCGGCGCAAGACGTTCATGTTCGGTTTCGCACCAGGACTGCAATGCCGCCAGACGCGCCATTTCGGCAGGCTCTTCCAGCCGGGTTGCCAATATCTGAAAATTTTCGGAAACAGGTTTTGCAACCGCATCCGGCTCGCCCCACGGACTGTCGGCAGTTGCACGCTCGCATTCAAACAGATGGAAATGCGCCAGCCGGGAAGCCAGGACATCGATCTGCACTTCATTCAACCCACCGCGAGCTGCCAGTTTATCCAGCGTGTCATCAGCCGGGAACTGGCGCATTTTCACCGCATATTCCAGCGTTGCGCCCATTCCATTGATGCGCGGCGCATCGACGCTGCCGGCGATCGCAACCACGTCCAGATAATAATCCGCCGCCAGCCGCCGGTTCAGACGCAGCTCCTCGATACAGTCCTGCCGCCGCTGTTCCAGCGTGCTGAAATCCAGAAAACCCAGATCGACCGGTTTCCTGATCTTGTAGGCATAAGCGCCTGTCAGCACTACCCAGGAAATATGCGTCTCGACCAGTTCAGGTTTATTTAGCGGATGGTCGTAACAGGCCGGATCGGTCAGCAGCGCACGGATCAAGGGTGGCAACATGATGGTCAGCCTTTCATATCCAGCGCGAGCTGATACAGCTCGCTGCGATTTGCGCCGGTGATTTTGGTGGCGAGCTGCACGGCCTGCTTGAGCGGCAACTCGGCCAGCAGCAGGGTCAATGTCGCGAGCGTCCCGGCGGACAGGCCTTCCTGATGTACGGCGCCCGAGACCAATACGACGAATTCGCCGCGCTGCTGGTTGGCGTCCGACAGCAGCCACGCTTCGGCGTCAGATAACTTGCAGGCATGTATCGTCTCGAACAGCTTGGTCACTTCGCGCGCCAGCACGATTTTTCGCTCTCCGCCCAGCACGGCGAGCAAATCGGCAACGCATTCAAGGATGCGATGCGGCGCTTCATAAAACACCAGCGTATAAGGATGGCTGAGTAATTGTTGCAAAGCGGTGCGGCGAGCTGCAGATTTATTGGGCAGAAAACCGTAAAACAGAAAATGCGGCGCGTTCAGCCCCGAAGCCGACAAGGCCGCCACCGCCGCACTCGCGCCCGGAATCGGGATCACACGCAGTCCTGCCGATCGCACCGCCTGCACCAGCAATGCGCCGGGGTCGCTCACGGCAGGCGTGCCCGCGTCGCTGACGAAGGCGACGCTCTGTCCCGATTGCAGCATGGCGACCAGCTTTTCCGCCGCACCGCGTTCGTTATGCTGGTGCACTGCGATCAGCTGGTTGGCATGGATGCCGTGATGCTTCAATAAATGTGAAGTGTTGCGCGTGTCTTCCGCCGCAACCACGTCCGCCCCCGCCAGCACATCCAGTGCGCGCAAGGTAATGTCGCGCAGATTTCCTATCGGTGTGGCAACTACATATAATGCGGGTTCCAACTTTTGCGGGTGTTCAATATGCAACGTGTACTCCTCATACTTTCGACATTATTCGCACTATACGCCTGTACCCCCGCGACGGTACAAGGCCCCCAAATCTTCCAGACGCCGCAGGGCGAAGTTAAAATTACGCCTCCGGCGACACCCGCGGCGACCGCGACAACCTTTGCCATAAAACCGGCGCCCATTATCAACGAGTCAAAACTACCCGAGCCGCGGCCATTTTCTAACAAGCCCGGTGCGCACATCGCACTCATGCTGCCGCTGGAATCGGCGAGTTTCGGTGCGGCAGCCGCTGCTGTTCAGCAGGGCTTTTTGGCGGCGGTCGGTCTTGACCCGCAGGCACTGCCGGTCCGAGTATATGGCAATCTGGATGAAAACAGCAGTGTCGCGGCCGTATATCGTCAGGCCGTCGCTGACGGTGCGAGCGCGGTGGTTGGACCGCTGACCCGCAACGGTGTCGCCGCACTGACTGCCGTCAACAATTTTCCGGTGCCCACCCTGAGCCTGAACACGGTGGAATCCGCCCCTCTTCACAACCTGTACTGTTTCGGCATGGCAATTGAATCAGAGGCAAAACAGGTCGCGCGGCTGGCCGGAAAACAAGGCTACAAACAGGCCATCGTAATTTCAGCCGACGAACCGCTTGCGCGACGCTTGCAATATGCGTTCGAGGAACAATGGACCGCCTCGGGCGGCACTGTTTTGCGGGAAATCGACTTTAACGGCGACACTTCGATGTTCGCGGATATTGCGGCCACGCCCGATACCATGGTTTTTTTCGCGACCGGCGCCGAAAAATCCCGGCTGATACACCCGTTCCTTCCAGCAAATATGGCGGCTTACGCCACCTCGCAGATATTCTCCGGAAATGCCGATACGCTTGTCAATTTCGACCTGGAAGGCGTACATTTCGTCGACATGCCCTGGCTGATGCAGACGCCTGCCGTGCCTGCATATCCGCGAGCCAGTCCGGCGCTGCCGACCGACCAGGAGCGGCTCTATGCGCTGGGCATAGACGCATACCGGCTGGTTCAGGTGTTGCTTGGCAGACAAACGGCGCTGCCGCTGGATGGCGTAACCGGACGCGTCAGTCTCAAAGGGCATACCTTTGAACGCGAAGCGCTGCCTGCGTTGTTTGTGCAGGGCCACGCGCAACCGGCTGATGCGCCCATCGCCCCCGCCGTTCAGATGTTTCCCGATCAGTTCAGGAACGCCTCCGCCGTGGAAGCGGCTTCTGCCGTCGGAGCTGCATCAGCAGTCGTACCCAAACCTTGAACGGGGAACAGGCCGAGCGCTGGGCGGAGGAATATTTGCAGCGACAAGGCTTGCAGCTGGTGACGCGCAATTTTCGCAGCCGTTTTGGCGAAATCGATCTGATCATGCGTGAAGATGATGCGCTGGTTTTCGTCGAAGTCAGGCAGCGCAGCCACAAGGATTTCGGCGGTGCAGCAGTCAGCGTGGATATTCATAAGCAGAAACGCCTGATCTGCGCAGCGCAATATTATCTCGCCAAACTGGATCGCGTCCCGCCTTGCCGCTTCGACGTGGTGCTGATGGACGATTCGGAAGGACTTAACGCGCAATGGCTCAAAAATGCGTTCGAGGCCTGATTCGGTTAATATTCGTCCTCACTACATCGGCAGAAACTGTGAGCATCCTGGTAAATTCATTTTGCGGGATGAAGCGCAAGGAGCCGCGCAGCGAATGACGAGGCATATCATATTGATAGACGCACCCGCAAGAAGTAGGCCGTGCGGTTCCCGTAGCTTCCGCTACGACCGCTACGCACAGGAATGAGCGAGCACGCGACACAGCGATTCGCCCGGAAAATGGATTTTATGGACATCAAAAAACGCATCATCAAGCATTTCACCGACAGCGCGGAACTGAAGCTGAAGGTCATGGATACGCTGGCGGCACCGATCGCCGACGCCGCGCAGATTTTTTTCGACTGTGTCACCAACGACGGCAAAATACTGTGTTGCGGCAATGGCGGCTCGGCAGCCGATGCGCAGCATTTCGCGGCGGAATTGCTGAACCGCTTCGAGATCGAGCGTCCCGGTCTGGCGGCCGTGGCCTTGACGACCGACAGTTCGGTGCTCACTTCCATCGCCAACGACTACGATTTCAGTCTGATTTTTTCCAAGCAGGTGCGCGCGCTGGGTTTGCCCCGCGACAGCCTGCTGGCCATTTCAACCAGCGGACATTCGCCGAATGTGGTTGCCGCCATCCATGCCGCGCATGAGCGCAATATGCGCGTGGTCGCCCTGACCGGCCGCGACGGCGGCGAGATGGCCGGCATTCTCAAACCCGGCGATGTATCGATTTGCGTGGACGGACGCAGCACCGCGCGAATTCAGGAAGTTCACCTGCTTGCCTTGCATTGCATCTGCGATGTGATTGATTACCAGTTAATGGGGGAATAATGATGCGCATGATATTGTTTATAATGATTCTTTCAGCATCCTTGCAGGGCTGTTTTCCGGTGGTCGCAGCGGGCGCCGGCGCCGGCGTGCTGATGGCGCAGGACAGGCGCACCAGCGGCGCCTATGTCGAGGATGAAGCCATTGAGGCCAAGGCGTTTGACCGTATCGGCAAACAATTCAAGGATACCGTGCATGTCAATGTCACCAGTTATAACCGTGCGGTTTTGATCAGCGGCGAGGTGCCCAGCGAGGATGTCAAGGCTCAGGTTGAGCGCACTGTCGCCAATATTCAGAATGTAGTAAAAATATACAATGAACTGGCCGTCACAGGCTTGAGCTCGCTGACTTCGCGCAGCAACGATTCCCTGATTACATCGAATGTCAAGCTGCGCTTCGTCGGTGACAAACGCTTCAGCGCCAACAGCATCAAGGTGGTCACGGAGCGCAACACGGTATATTTGATGGGCATCGTCAACCACAAAGAGGCACAGGCTGCAGCCGAAGTGGCCAGCGGCTCCAGCGGCGTGTCCAACGTCGTCACACTGTTTGAGTATGTAGACTGACATGCCGGTAGCTTTTGAAACCAAGCTGTGCCGGCCTGAGCAGATCGCGCAGCGGGTAGCCGCGTTGCCGCGCCCGCTGGTATTTACCAACGGCTGCTTCGATGTGCTGCATCGCGGACATGTTACCTATCTCGCGCAGGCGCGCGCGCTGGGCGCTTCGCTGGTGGTGGGCGTGAACAGCGATGCATCGGTAAAACGACAGGGCAAGGGAGGTGAGCGCCCGATCAACACGGAACAGGATCGCATGGCGATACTCGCAGCGCTCGAATCGGTCAGCCTGGTTGTCCCTTTCGATGAAGACACCCCGCTCAACCTGATTCTCGCCTGCCGCCCCGATGTGCTGGTGAAGGGCGGCGACTGGACACCGCAAAACATCGTCGGCAGCACGGACGTACAGGCCTGGGGCGGCACGGTACACAGCATCCCGTTTTTACACGAGCGCTCAACAACCTCTTTATTGAACAAAATCAGATCATTATGAACCCTACTGAAATCATCCTGCACCAGAAATCCAGGACGCTCGAAATCGCCTTCGATGATGACACACGCTACCAGTGGCCGTTCGAGTTTCTGCGCGTATTCTCACCATCGGCAGAAGTACGCGGGCACGGCCCCGGACAGGAAGTGCTGCAAACCGGCAAGCGCAACGTCCTGCTCACCGGTGTCGAACCGGTGGGGACTTATGCGATCAAGCTGATATTCGACGACGGGCACGATAGCGGGCTTTATACATGGCAATATCTGCAAGAACTGGGCAAATATCAGGACGGCATGTGGCATGACTATCTGACCCGCCTGGCAGCCGCAGGCAAGAGCCGCGACTAAGCTTACTCTCCCGAAGACAGAGGGAGTCATTTTTCAGGAGCAAATGATGAGCAATACCCATTTCGGTTTCGAGACCGTAGACGAAAAAGACAAGGCAAAACGCGTCGCAGGTGTGTTTACCTCGGTCGCCGGCAAATACGACGTCATGAACGATCTGATGTCGGCAGGACTGCACCGCATCTGGAAGCGTTTTGCGGTCAGCGTCAGCGGCGTGCGAACGGGCCAGCGCGTGCTGGATGTGGCAGGCGGTTCGGCCGATCTGTCGCGGTTGTTTCTGAAACAAGTCGGCAGCAGCGGGCAGGTCGTGCTCACCGACATCAACAATGCCATGCTGCGCGTGGGACGCGACCGTCTGCTCGACGAAGGCGCCAATAACCCGGTTGCCCAGTGCGATGCCGAGCACCTGCCCTTTCCGGACAACTATTTCGATTGCGTGAGCATCGCCTTTGGTTTGCGCAACGTCACGCACAAGGACGCCGCGCTGCGCGAGATGAAACGCGTGCTCAAGCCGGGCGGGCGAGTCATCGTGCTGGAATTTTCCAAAATAGCCGCTCCGCTGGAAAAAGCCTACGATTTTTACTCCTTCAAGCTGTTACCGCAAATGGGCAAGCTCATCGCGAACGATGCCGACAGTTACCGCTATCTTGCCGAATCCATCCGCATGCATCCGGGGCAGGAAGAATTAAAACAGATGATGCTGGATGCGGGTCTTGAGCGCGTCGAATACTTTAATCTGACCGGCGGCGTAGTCGCCGTGCATAGAGGATATAAATTGTGATGGTGTCAGTATTACGAACTATTTCACAAGTTTTCAGTCAGACCCGGTCTGCGCAATCGTATTATTGAACAGGACGCGACAATGGGTGACGATTTCCCCGCCTTCCGATGGGAAGAAATAACGGCGGAGATCGTGCTGAGCCATGTAAATGGTCTCAGGTTGACAGAGTTTTTACGTTTTCGGTAACCAGACCAGCATGAACAAATACGACAAACTTAAAAAACACGCCATATCGACATTTTTCCATCAATTTGAAGTTTTCGTAATGATGGGGCTCGTTATTCTGATTTCAATCATGATTCTCGCAGCCTTTTGGGGACTGGTTGTTGAGACTTATCATCTTGTTCTTCACGGCGCTTTTAACACGCTTGATCACAGCGCTTTCCAATCCGCATTCGGTATGGTCATGACACTGCTGATTGCCATAGAGTTCAGCCGGATAATCATGCATACCTACATCGAAGACGGTCGCGAGGTCATCGTAAAAACTGTCGTGCTGATCGCAATTCTCGCCGTATCACGGCAGTTTATAGTGTCCGAGATGGCTGACATTTCGGCTTTGACCCTGGCCGGCCTGGCTTTCTCGCTGTTATCCCTCGGCATAACATACTGGATAATGGAGCGGGCACCCTTGCAAAAAAACAGGCAGCTTCCGGAGGAATAGTCGCGGGATGCAGTGCATCGTGGATATGCGCTACCGCCGAACTGGTTTGGCCCTCTGTCGAATGCGCTGCGTGACCTGGGGGATTCTGGAAAGCCGAGAGAGGTATCCGGCCGCATAGCTGTCCCCATTTTTCACCATTAATAAACCACAGGAAACCCCATGACCGCTTTGCCAAAATGCCCGCTATGCAGTTCTGAATTCACCTACGAAAATGGCGACAATTACATCTGCCCAGAATGCGCGCACGAATGGTCTAAAAATACCTCCGTCGAAGGCGGAGAGCGGCAGCGCGTCTATAAAGACGCTTTTGGCAACATACTGAATGACGGCGATTCGGTCACGGTAATCAAGGATCTGAAGGTCAAGGGCTCTTCTTCGGTCGTCAAGGTGGGCACCAAGGTTAAAAATATCCGTCTGGTTGATGGCGACCATGATATCGACTGCAAGATCGACGGCATCGGCGCGATGCAGCTGAAGACCGAGTTCGTGAAGAAGGCCTGACGATCATGGCAAAAAAGGCACACCTGATAATGCAAAAGATTCTCGCAGGGATGATGCCCTGCGGGCATCAACTCGCAAACCTGCCATGATCGTTCCCTCACCCCCGTTCCCCCTCTCCCGTCGGCGAGGGGTACGGCTCGTCGCTTCGCGAGTTTCATATTAACGCCGGCCAGCGCGAGAGATGCATTACGTACCGCCCGCCGACAGCGGCCTCGACTTGGTCTACTGCGACGAGTCCCTGCTGGTGGTGAACAAGCCTGCCGGTCTGCTGTCGGTTCCGGGGCGAGGAGCGGACAGGCAGGACTGCCTGTCCGCAAGAGTCCAGAAAGATTTTCCTGATGCGCTGATCGTGCATCGCCTCGACATGGCAACATCCGGCCTGCTGGTATTTGCACGCGGTGTGGAAATGCAGCGCCGCCTGTCCGAAATGTTCCGTGAGCGCTCCGTTACCAAGCGCTATGTGGCGGTAGTGGCAGGAACGGTGCAAGCTGAAATCGGTGAAGTCAATCTGCCTATCGCCGCCGACTGGCCCAATCGACCGCTGCGCAAGATCGATAATGAATCGGGCAAACCTTCGCAGACGTTCTACCGTGTGCTGGCGAGGTACGTCGACAGCACACGAATGGAACTGACACCGATAACCGGTCGAACCCATCAGTTACGCGTACATATGGCGGCAATTGGTCACCCGATTTTAGGCGATGCCTTGTATGGAGTTCCTGCGAGTGCGCCACGACTGCTGTTACACGCCCTGTCGTTAAGTTTGCCTCACCCGTCAGGCCATTTGCCGCTCAGCTTTGTGCGCGCGCCGATGTTCTGAATGACTTTCGTTATAATGGCGCAGTCTGTTCACAGTCAGGAACCTTTATGTTCACCACCAAGCGCGTCGCAGTATTCGGCCTGAGTTTTATCGCCATGATCGCCACAGGCTTCGCCGCCTATATCTGGATAGCCTTGCACTGGAGTTATTCAGACGGGGAACGCGCAGGTTTTATGCAAAAGCTGTCCAAAAAGGGATGGTTGTGCAAGACCTGGGAGGGCGAGCTGTCTCTGGTTGCGCTGCCAGGGGCCGCACCAGAAAAATTCAACTTTTCGGTGCGGGATGAGGCCATCGCGCGGCAAATCAATGCGGGTGTTGGCCAACGCGTTGCGCTCACCTATGAGCAGCACAAGGGGCTGCCGACTTCCTGCTTCGGCGAAACCGAATATTTCGTGACTGCGGTCAAAATTGTCAGGTAATGAATAACCTTGCAAGGGTAAGCCTATCCTGAACAAGGCTGCCTGATCGGCAGTATCTCGGCAACGATAAGGTTGCTGTTATACTTCGCCCCGTTTCATCCGACGAATGAGGAATACATGAAAAAATTATTGATGTTGTTGACGATTGCTTTAACTTGTCTGAGTTTGTTTGCCGCAACGGCGGAAGCCAAACGTTTTGGCGGCGGCAGCAGTTTCGGCAAGCAGCGGACGATGGCTCCGCAGCAGGCGCAGAAATCGCCGACAGCCGCTCCCGCATCTGCCGGCAACAAGTGGCTGGGCCCATTGGCAGGTCTTGCAATCGGCGCAAGCCTGGGTGCGATGTTTGCCGGTGTGCTGGGCGGCGGCGCGTTGGGCAACATACTCATGCTGGTTCTGGCAGGCGTGGCTGTGATGTTTGTGATTTCCATGTTTCGCAAGAAACAACAAGCCCCCATGCAATATGCCGGAGCGGGCGCGCCTTATCAGGCACCGCTGCAACAACAGTACTCGGGTGGCAGCGCTGCGCCGCGAAGCGGGCATATCCCGGCTGATTTTCCGGTAGAGAGCTTTCTGCGCAGCGCCAAAACTTCGTTCATCCGTTTGCAGGCAGCGAATGACCGCCGCGATCTGAACGACATCCGTGAATACACCACGCCTGAAATGTTCGCCGAGATTTCCATGCAGATGCAGGAGCGTGATGCTGCAATCCAGAATACCGAGGTGATTGCGATCAATACTGATTTGCTGGAAGTGGCGAATGAGGGCGACTGGGCAATCGCCAGCGTGCGCTTCACCGGTCAGTTGCGCGAGAACAACGGCGCTCCGGAGAGTGTGGATGAAATCTGGCATGTGCAGAAAAACCTGAAGGATGACAAGTCGGTGTGGCTGCTGGCGGGTATACAACAAACCAAGCTGCCATGATTCCCCAGTTCTCTGCGACAGCATTGAATCATTTGCTCGCACAGAACAGTTGGGCCTCGGCTCGTCTGGAACGGTTCAGCGGCAAGACGGTGCGCTTTGAAATTGCGCCGTTATCCTTTGCCTGCACCATACTGCCGGACGGCATGGTTGGCAGCGCCGATATTGCCGCTGGCGCCGATGCAGTGTGCTGTATCGCACCGTCGCTGTTGCCGCGACTGGCTTTGCATGATGAGCTGGCTCACAGCGAAATTCAAAGCTCAGGCGATGCAGCCTTGCTGGCTGAGATTTTTTTCCTGTCGCGCAATCTGCGCTGGGATGTTGCGGAAGACTTGAGCCTTGTCACCGGTGACATCGCGGCAGAACGCATCGTACAGGCGGTGCAGAGCAAACAACAACAGCTGGGCGCATCGGCACTCAATCTGGCGCAGGCTGTCGCGGAATACTTTACGGAAGAACGCCCGCTGCTCGCAAAACCTCGGCATATCGCAGCCTTCATGCAGCAGGTGGACGCACTGCGCGACGACATCGCACGCCTGCAACAACGCGTGGCGCGACTGTCAGGCAGGGAATAATCGTCACATGCGCTTTTTTCGACTCTTCAAAATCATTTTTGTCGTACTGAACTTCGGGCTGGATGAGTTCCTGCTCTCGCATGAACGCGTGCGCTGGATGCGCGTTCCATTGAACAGATTGCTTTTCCTGCGCAATATTTCCGAGCCCAGAGCAGTCCGGCTGCGACAGGCGTTGGAAAGTCTGGGTCCTATTTTTGTCAAGTTCGGACAGATGCTCTCCACCCGGCGGGATTTGATGCCCGCCGATCTTGCCGACGAACTGGCCAAGTTGCAGGATCAGGTGCCGCCGTTTTCCTCCAGTCTTGCAATCGCCCTGCTGGAGGCGACATACAAAAAACCCCTGCTCGAAACATTCAAAAGTTTCGAGGAAACGCCGATAGCCAGCGCATCTGTGGCTCAGGTGCATTTTGCCGTACTGCACGATCATCGCGAGGTCGCGGTCAAGATACTGCGCCCCGGCATCAAGCTTACCATCGCGCACGACATCGCGCTGATCAAGATTGCCGCCGATTTGATCGAGTGGCTTTGGGCCGACGGACGCCGACTCAAGCCGCGCCTCGTCATCGAAGAATTTGAAAAGCATCTGTCCGACGAGCTGGATCTGACCCGCGAGGCCGCCAACGGCAGCCAGCTCAGGCGCAATTTTTCGGACTCCGGGCTGCTGCGAGTGCCCGAAATGTATTGGGATTACTGCACGACGGATGTGATGGTCATGGAACGCATGTATGGCATGCCGGTCAGCCAGGTAGATGCGTTAAGGGCGGCTGGTGTGGATATTCCAAAACTGGCGGCCAACGGGGTCGAGATTTTCTACACTCAGGTATTTCGCGACGGATTTTTCCACGCGGACATGCATCCGGGCAACGTTCAGGTAGCTGCCGATGGGCGCTATATTGCGCTGGATTTCGGCATCATGGGCACCCTCACCGATGTCGACAAACACTACCTCGCACAGAACTTTATCGCCTTCTTCCGGCGCGATTACAAACGCGTCGCCGAAGTTCACATCGAATCCGGCTGGGCGCCGAAAAACACCCGGGTTGATGAACTTGAATCGGCGATACGGGCAGTCTGCGAACCCATCTTTGACAAGCCATTGCGCGAAGTGTCCTTTGGCCGCGTGCTGTTGCGCCTGTTTCAGACTTCACGCCGTTTCGGCATCGAAATCCAGCCGCAACTGGTGTTGCTGCAAAAAACATTGCTCAACATCGAAGGGCTGGGATTGCAGCTCGATCCGGAACTGGATTTATGGAAAACCGCCAAACCCTGGCTGGAACGCTGGATGAGCGAACAGATAGGCTGGCGCGGATTTTTCAAGTCGTTGCGCGAGGAAGCGCCGCGTTACGCCACGCTCATCCCTCATCTGCCGCGCCTGCTGCATCAGCGTTTGAACGATAATCCCGCTGCCGGTATGGAGAGCGCCATGCAGCAGCTGCTAAGGCAGCAACAGCGCCGCAACACCTTGCTGGCTTTTATTGTGGGAATCCTGCTGCTGCAGACTGTCTGGCTGCTGCGGGGTTAATTTTGAGAGACAATCGCTGATCAGCTCAAAAGCAATGTTTCAACGTGATTGTAGGTTAGGAGCCTGTCGGACTTCTTTCACTCACGAAAGAAGTCCGACAGGCTCCTAGAATTTTTGTGTCTACAGTCGCCATGAAATACGGTGAATGCGGGAGGTGGCAACAATAATCTGATCAGCCGGATCGCGGTGAAAATCTCCCGGCAAACAAGTCGATTCGAACGCGATCTCGGGAGTAAGTTCAAGCAGGCGAACATACCTCGACTGATTCACCTGCATGAAACGGGAGATTGGTCAGCACCAGCGCACCTTCCTGATTGAGCGTTCCCAGAGCCCCGTATGAAATACGGGAACCTGCACCCCCATCGTTACACAGGGCATTCGTCGCTGAGATGCGGCTCCAAATCCTCCGCAGGTTCACCTGTTTCCGGGTCTATCCGGTCGGAGATGCCGATCTCCGCTTCCGCATCTTGCAGCGATTCGCCTTCTTCATAGCCGTTATCGTCATGATATTGCATGTCCTGCACTGCTTCGAGCAGCGTTGAAAAAGGCCCGTACTCTTCGTCTGTGAGCTTGTCCTGCCAGTAAAAACCATCCGGGCGCTCGATCACGCGCGCCTGGTCATACTCGGGCGGGGTTAGCGGAATGGATATGGTCATCGTTATCTCCAATCAGTACGTAGCTGTTACGCCAGCCGTCCGAACGGGCACGACCACCTACGCTGCGCGAAGCACCAACGGCAGGAACAAACCTGTATCATCGGCTTGTCCCTGCGGCGCACCATTTTATGAAATGGAAATTTCCCGGCGACCCGCACCGGGTTTCTTGGGCAGCGTGAGTTCAAGCACGCCGTTGTTGTATTTAGCCTGAATCTTGTCCTGTTCAACTTCGTCGGCCAGGGTGAAGCTGCGGGAGGCCCTGCCGTAGCTGCGTTCGCTGCGGATCACCCGCTCGCCTTCTTTTACATCTTTTTCCTGTTTTACTTCGGCGCTGATCGACACTCTGTTGCCATCGACGGTCACATGGATGTCATCCTTGTTCACGCCGGGAATTTCCGCGTTGACCAGATACTTGCCATCCGACTCTTTCACATCCATCCTGATCTGCGGTTCCATCTCAACTCCTTCGCGAAGCAGCGAAAGCGGGCGCATCATAAACTGATTAAACATGTCATCCATATCCAAAAATGGGTCGAAACGGGTGAGTGTGCTGCCAAGCGGGTTATAACGCGTGATTCCGTTCATGATGTTTCTCCTTTA
>JAJYYO010000031.1 GCA_021800795.1 Pseudomonadota bacterium | reverse complement strand
CATGGCTTAAAGATACACTGGAAAAACTCCCCGTCTGGACCATGCGCCGTATCGACGAGCTGCTGCCGATCAAACCTGCTGCATAAACCGGCTCACCTGAACAGGTGGAACCGTTAGACGCTTACGGCCGTACGGGGAGTCGGAGGGGTTCATAGTACCGTTTGAGGCTGAGGGACAACATAACCCCGGTCGAGGGGAGAGCGTAGCGAGGGGCCAGCCCTGCTTTGTTCATGCAACCGAAGTGTGAAGGAGAAGGGGATTGCCATGTCGCTAACAACCCCTGATGTAATCAGGACACTACAGAGGAAGCTTTACACCAAGGCCAAGCAGGAACCGGCCTATCGCTTCTATGCTTTATATGACAAGGTTTGGCGGGCAGACATCCTCATGTTTGCTTACCGCCTTGTGCGTGCCAACAAGGGAAGTCCCGGCGTTGATGGGATGAACTTCGAGGACATAGAGCAAAAGACAGGGATAGAGACGTTCTTGTCGGAATTAGCTCAAGACCTGAAAAACAAGACTTACCAGCCGAGCCCGGTGCGGCGCGTCATGATTCCCAAGGCGGACGGCAGTGAGCGACCGCTCGGGATACCGACGATCCGAGACCGTGTAGCGCAGATGGCGGTAAAGCTCGTCATTGAACCGATATTTGAAGCGGATTTCTGCCCGAACTCCTATGGATTCAGGCCAAAGAAATCTGCTCATGATGCGGTCGATGAAATAGCAGACGCCCTGCATCAGGGATACACCCAAGTTATTGATGCCGACCTGTCGAAATACTTCGACAGCATTCCACATGCCAAGCTGCTGGCTGTCGTGGCCGAGCGCATCGTTGACAGTGCGATTCTGCACATCATCAAGCTATGGCTCAAAGCGCCAGTCATCGGCGAGGATAAGGACGGCATCAAGAAGAATGTGGGTGGCGGCAAAGCCAGCAGCAAAGGCACGCCGCAAGGCGGAGTCATCTCGCCATTGCTGTCGAATTGCTACCTGCATTTGCTTGATCGGATATGGGAGAGGCATCAATTACGCTGGAAACTGAAGGCTCGCATCGTCCGCTATGCGGATGATTTTGTTGTACTGTGTGCGGGCAAAGTAGATGCGCCCTTGAACACGGTACGGCAGGTGCTGGATCGTCTTGACCTCACGCTTAACGAGACCAAGACGCGCATTGTTGATGCCAGACAGGAAAGTTTCAATTTCCTGGGTTTTGCAATCAGGGTGAGCAAGAGTTGGATGTCGGGCAAAAGTTATCCGCATGTATGTCCGGCACCAAAATCTTTTGTAAAAATCAAGGATCGTATAACGCAATTGACTGAACGGGAACGCACACCGATACCGCTGGAAGATATAGTCGGGAGTATGAATGCCAGCCTCCGCGGATGGACGAACTACTTTCACTACCGCAATTCCAGTGGCGTGTTGGGCAAGGTAAAGGCGCATGCAGAAGAACGCCTGCGCACACACCTGATGAAGCGCCATAAGGTCAAGGATCGGGGAACGGCGCTAAAGCGGTTTCCACGTCAGGCGCTGTATACGAAATTTGGGCTATACAAAGTTCCGATAACGGCAAGCTGGAAAACGGCGCATGCCTTGGCGTGAAGAACACCGGAAAGCCGTGTGCGTTAATAGCGCATGCACGGTTTGATGAGGGAGGGCAGGCGAAAGCCTGTTCTCTACTCTACCCTTTTAAGGGTAATAAAGTATGGACTTCGGAGTCTGGCTTTGTATAAGCGTCTAACGATTCCCCCTGTTCAGGCGAGCCAATTTATGTAGATTTTCTGCGCATCAGAAATATCTTGATCTTATACGGGTTGCCCGTATAATCCGGCTTATGCGTACTGTGATTGAAACACCCACTTTTCAGAAACAGGCCGAAAAAATCTGGTCCGAATCAGAGCGCCAGACTTTCATCGACTGGATTGCCGTCAATCCACTGAGCGGGGATGTGATTCCGGGTGCTGACGGGGCTCGCAAGGTGCGCTGGGGTCGTGCAGGTTCAGGCAAGCGTGGCGGTGTGCGCATTGTTTATTTCAACCTGACTGAACGCGGCGAAGTGATACTGGTAATGATGTATACCAAATCAGACCAGGCCAACATTTCACCTGGCGATATTGATAAGGCGGTGTGACATGGATATTGAAAGAATTGCTCGTGCCATTGAACAGGATGCAGGAATGGAGCTGTCTGAAATCAGGAAGGCACTTGCTGAAGCCAAAGCGGGAACGGGTCGCGTGACCACACCGGAACAAATTCTGGTACGTTCGGCCCGGGCCAAATCTGGTCTGTCGCAACAGGCATTTGCAGAGCGCATTGCAACTCCCGTGGCCACACTGCGCGATTGGGAACAAGGCAGATTTCCTCCACCAGGCGGAATATTATGCTTATTGCGACTAATTGAACGGCACCCTGACCTGGCTGAAGAGCTGGCAGCGTAAAGAGTATCGAACAGGCAGCAGCACATTATTTCTCAGGTTGACTGGCGGTGCCCAGCGCCAGCAGCGTGTTGATCTGAACCTTGATGCCGACCTTTTTTCTCCCGTTTTCATAGCTATTTTCAAGTTCCGGTTTGTAGGGTAAAGCTGCCCGTCGCGAGTAACTTTGCCAACGACTGCAAAGTCTCGATTCCTGCCCGTCGCGAACATCTGGTTTATGCAGTGAAAAATCAGCTGACATCTGTTTCAGAAAATGGCCCGATTTGTAAGGTTTTCTGATATTTTCATACGATATTTTTTTGCTGTCAGTGAACCACGTAGCGACCCGAAAAAGCCACGGCAACCTGATCGTCGCACTTGATGGCAACATCAAGGGACAGGCGGGCTCTGCCGTGTTTTTCCAGCGTACGTAAAAAATTTTGAAATTTCCCGGCGTCCAGACTGCAGTCGGCCAGCATATCCTAATCGACCGGCAGCAGATAGCGGATGTCGCCGTCCTGTATCACGATGTGCTTTTGCAATTGGGCTTCTTCAAGCTTGAGATGCAGCAGTCCCCAGCCGCACAGCACCGCCAGCGAGTACAGGCTGCCGCCGAATGCCGTGCATTTGTGGTTGATGTTGGGCGCAAGCGGCGCACTCAGTTGCAGCCGCGCGCCATCATAGCCTGCCACCCGGATGCCCATTGCCTGCGAGAGGGGAATCTCATCATGCAGGGTGTGTTCGAGCAGCGAGGCAAAACTCACGCTAAAACCTTATTTCAGCGCGGCGGTCAGGTGCGGCGCGATGACCTGCAACAGTTGCGGATGAATCGCCGGGTTGCCCGCGCAGACATGTCCGCTCGCAAGGAAGGTATTTCCGCCGGCAAGATCGCTGACCATGCCGCCAGCTTCAGTGATCAGCAGGGTGCCCGCGGCGATGTCCCAGGCTTTCAAACCGGTCTCGAAGAAGCCGTCGTAGCGACCCGCCGCCATCCAGGCCAGATCGAGCGCCGCGGAGCCGGGGCGGCGCAGGCCGGAGGTCTGTTGCATCAGGTCGCGGAAGATGGCGAGGTAGGCGTCCATGTGCTCGAAATTGGTGTACGGGAAACCGGTGCCGATCAGGGCATCCGCCATGTGCAGGCGTTTGGAGACGCGCAGGCGTTTGTCGTTGAGGTAGGCGCCCTGTCCGCGCGTGGCGGTGAACAGTTCGTTTTTGGTCGGGTCGTAGATCACCGCCTGGGTGATGATGCCCTTGTGCTGCAAGGCGATGGAGACGGAATACTGCGGGAAGCCGTGCAGGAAGTTGGTGGTGCCGTCCAGCGGGTCGATGATCCACACAAAATCCGATTCTCCGTGAGCGCCGCTCTCTTCTGCTAGAATCGCATGTTCCGGATAGGCATCCAGCAGCGTCTGGATGATGGTCTGCTCGGCCGCACGATCCACCTCGCTGACAAAATCGGCGTGAGATTTTTTGGTGATGGTGAGGTGATCGATCTTGTCGGTGCTGCGGTGGATCAGATTGCCGGCGCGACGGGCGGCCTTCACCGCGATGTTGAGCATGGGATGCATAAACGGACCTTCTATATAATTTAATGAGCAGTTGAATCTGACCTCGCATTCTAGTTGGAATTGAACTTTGTATAAACAAAATCATTGTAGCTGCGAATTTATTCGCACAGCAGGTCTTACCTTGCAAGGATGGGTTTTTTGGATAAATTGAATATATTCAATAAGGTGCGCGTTGTCTTGAGTCACACCACGCATCCGGGCAATATCGGCGCGGCGGCGCGTGCGATGAAGACGATGGGGTTGCAGCATCTGTATCTGATCAATCCGCGTCATTTTCCCGATCCTCAGGCAACTGCGATGGCGGCGGGAGCGGATGACGTGCTGCAAAACACGGTGGTGTGCGACTCGATTGATGAGGCGTTGCAGGATGTGGTGCTGACCGTGGGTATGACGGCGAGGCTGCGCGACATTTCCAACGAGGTATTGGCACCCCGCGAAGCGATGCCGCAGGTGTTGCAGCAGGCGGCGAGCCATCCGGTGGCCCTGCTGTTCGGCACCGAAATGTCCGGCCTCACCAACGAAGAAGTGAGCCGCGCCCAGATGCTGGTGAATATTCCGGCCAATCCCGATTTTTCCTCGCTCAATCTGGCCAGTGCCGTGCAGGTAATCTCTTATGAGCTTGCGGTGGCCGCGCAAACTTTTCAGCCGGTGGCGCAAACGCTGCAACCTGCCGCGCATGAACAGGTGGAAGGCTTTATGCTCCATCTTGAAAAGACACTGCATGAGATCGGTTTCTTTACCACGCAAAATCCGGCGCGCATGATGCAGCGCCTGCGCCGCCTGTATGCGAGAGCGAGACTGGAAGCGGACGAAATCAACATCCTGCGCGGCATATTGAGCGTGACAACCGAGTACAATGCACGCCTCAAGGCGCGTTATCGGCAGGACCATGATGTTTAGGAATATAAGGGAAGATATTGCCAGCGTATTCGACCGCGACCCGGCGGCGCGCACCACCTTCGAGGTGCTGACCTGCTACCCGGGGCTGCATGCGCGCGTGCTGCATCGTCTTGCCAATACGCTGTGGCATGCCAGGCTGAAATGGCCGGCGCGCTTTTTGTCCTATCTGACCCGCGGTCTGACAGGTATCGAGATTCATCCGGGCGCGACCATAGGGAGGCGCTTTTTCATCGATCACGGCATGGGGGTGGTGATCGGCGAGACGGCGGAAATCGGCAATGATGTGACGCTGTATCACGGCGTCACGCTGGGCGGCACCTCCTGGCGGCACGGCAAGCGTCATCCCACGCTGGGCGACGGCGTGGTGGTCGGTGCGGGGGCGAAGATACTCGGGCCTATTGTGATCGGTGCGGGCGCCAAGATAGGCTCGAACGCCGTGGTGGTGAAAGATGTGCCGGCAGGCGCGACGGCGGCGGGCATACCGGCACGGATTCTGGATGAAGAGAAGAAAAAGACGACCGGTTTTGATGCCTATGGCATAGGCAATGACCAGAATGATCCGGTTACCAAGGCGATACACGGACTGCTGGGGCACAGTGTGACGGTGGATCAGCGCATCGATTTTATTCTGCAACAGCTTGAGAAGATGGGCGTGAGCGTGGAGGAAGAACGCGCGACCGCCGATAAATTTGACCCCAATCATTTGAATAAAATAGTTGATTAAATTGTTCGGGTATTATAGTATTTGTACTGCTGGCAACCGGGCACTACGCTTGCCGGTTTTGAAGGATATATTTACGAGGCTGGAGATAACATGCGATTGACTACCAAGGGACGTTTTGCGGTAACTGCAATGGTTGATTTGGCGCTGAACGGCGGGCGCGGCCCTGTCACCCTCGCGTCGATCAGCGAGCGGCAGAAAATTTCGCTTTCCTATCTGGAACAGTTGTTCGGCAAGTTGCGCCGCAACAATCTGGTGGAAAGCGTGCGCGGCCCGGGCGGCGGCTATTATCTGGCCAGGACGGCCAATAAAATCAAGATTGCCGAGATCGTGGTGGCGGTGGATGAGCCGCTGGATGCGACGCATTGCGCTGAAAAGGGTGATTGCAACGACGGCAAGCCGTGTCTGACCCATAATCTGTGGATGAGCCTGAATGAAAAGATTTATGCCTATCTGGACTCGGTCAATCTGCAACAGTTGGTGGAAGGTCAGGCCAGGCCCAGCACGGGTGCTACCGCGATTACGATGAATAAACAGGTTGTCAGGTAACAGCCGCCCGGCGGTCATTGCGAAGAGAGTTGAAAATGAAACTACCAATTTACATGGATTATTCTGCCACTACGCCGGTAGACCCGCGCGTAGCCGAAAAAATGATACCGTATCTGACCGAGAAATTCGGCAATCCGGCCAGCCGTTCGCATGCCTTTGGCTGGGAAGCCGATGCGGCGGTGGAGTTGGCGCGCGAGCAGGTGGCAGCACTGGTCAATGCCGATCCCAAGGAAATCGTCTGGACTTCGGGAGCGACCGAATCGAACAACCTGGCCATCAAGGGCGCGGCGCATTTTTATCAGGGCAAGGGTAAACACATCGTCACCATGCGCATCGAACACAAGGCGGTGATCGACACGGTGCGTGAACTGGAACGCGAAGGATTTTCGGCGACTTATCTGGATCCTGAGCCAAATGGCCTGCTGGATATCGAAAAATTCAAGGCGTCGCTGCGTGACGATACGGTGCTGGTTTCCATCATGCTGGTGAACAATGAGATCGGCGTGATACAGGATATCGCCGCGATCGGCGAAATCTGCCGCAGCCGCGGCATCCTGTTTCATGTGGACGCGGCGCAGGCTACCGGCAAGGTTGTCATCGATCTGCAAAAGCTCAAAGTTGATCTGATGTCCTTCTCGGCGCACAAGACTTACGGCCCGAAAGGCATAGGCGCGTTGTACGTGCGTCGTAAACCGCGCGTACGTCTGGAAGCGCAGATGCACGGCGGCGGTCATGAGCGCGGCATGCGTTCCGGCACATTGCCGACCCATCAAATTGTCGGCATGGGTGAAGCGTTTCGCATCGCGCAAGCCGAGATGAGCGCCGAAAACGAACGTGTGCGCATGCTGCGCGACCGGCTGATGGCAGGTTTAATGGATATGGAGGAAGTGCATCTGAACGGCGATCTGGAGCGCCGCGTGCCGCACAACCTTAATCTGAGTTTCAACTTTGTCGAAGGCGAGTCGCTGATCATGGCGATCAAGGATGTGGCCGTCTCCAGCGGTTCGGCCTGTACCTCGGCCAGTCTTGAGCCATCCTACGTGCTGCGTGCACTGGGCCGCAGCGATGAACTGGCGCACAGCTCGATCCGTTTCTCGGTGGGGCGTTTCACCACCGTTGAAGAAGTCGATTACGTCATTGCGCTGATGAAGAGCAAAATCGACAAGTTGCGCGAGTTGTCGCCGCTTTGGGAAATGTACAAGGATGGCATTGATTTGAACACCGTGCAGTGGGCTGCACACTAAAAGGATTGAGGAATGAGGATTGAGGAATAAGCCGGATATGGCCTTTCTCAATCCGCACTCCTCGATCCACAATCCTAGGAGTTAAAAATGGCATACAGCGATAAGTTATTGGATCATTACGAAAATCCCCGCAACGTCGGTTCTTTCGGCAAGGACGATGAAGGCCTGGGAACCGGCATGGTCGGCGCGCCGGCCTGCGGCGACGTGATGAAATTGCAGATCAAGGTCGGCAAAGACGGTATCATCGAGGATGCCAAATTCAAGACCTACGGTTGCGGTTCGGCGATTGCGTCCAGTTCACTGGTGACCGAGTGGGTCAAGGGCAAGACGGTGGATCAGGCGCTGGAAATCAAGAATACGCATATCGCCGAAGAACTGGCGTTGCCGCCGGTGAAAATCCACTGCTCGATTCTGGCGGAAGATGCCATCAAGGCAGCGGTGGCCGATTACAAATCACGTCAGGGCGCAAGCGTGGAAACCTCTGCCTGCACGGGCAGTTGCTAAACGGGAGGAAAATATCATGGGTGTATCTCTGTCTGAGGCTGCGGCAAAACATGTACAGAACTTCATCGCCAAACGCGGTCACGGTATCGGTCTGCGTATCGGCGTGCGTACCAGCGGTTGTTCCGGCATGGCCTACAAGCTGGAGTTTGCCGATGTGTTCGACGAGGATGATCTGCAATTCGACAGTTTTGGCGTGAAGGTGCTGGTTGATCCCAAGAGCCTGCCGTACATCGAAGGCATGGAGCTGGATTACACGCGTGAGGGGTTGAACGAAGGTTTCAAGTTCAATAATCCGAATGTGAAGGATGCATGTGGTTGCGGCGAGAGTTTTCAAGTTTAGTGATCGTCAATGCCTTCTTCGGATTTTAATTTTCAGAAAAATCACTTTCAACGATTCGGGTTGCCGCAGTCCTTTAAGCTGGACACAGCGCAGCTCGAATTGGCCTTCCGCGCCCTGCAGGCACAAGTACATCCGGACAAGAGTGCACATTTGTCAGATGTGGAACAACGCCTCGCGATGCAGCGCTCCACCCTGGTCAATGAAGCCTATCAGACACTGAAGAGTCCGATAAAAAGGGGGCGCTATCTGCTGTCGCTGCAGGGCGTGGACACGCAGGAAGAAACCAACACGGCGATGCCGGTTGATTTTCTGATGGTGCAGATGGAATGGCGCGAAGCGGTTGCAGATGCTGTACAGAGACGCGATGTAGCGGCCCTCGAACAGCAGGAAGCGCGCATGAAAAGCAGCGCGCGCGAACTCGAAGCTGAGCTTGCAGTTAAAATAGACACAGAACATGATTTCGAGGTTGCCGCGCAACTGGTGCGCAAACTGCGTTTCATGGAAAAACTTGCGGAAGAAATCCATTCCGCTTACGACGAAATAGACAATTAAAGGCAGCCGCTAGACGTTAGTCGTTAGTTATCGGTTAAACCCGCATTGCGGACAACACCAACTAGCGACCATCGACCAGCGACCAGCGACTAATACATGGCCCTATTACAAATTTCCGAACCCGGCTTGAGCACAGCCCCTCACCAGCACAGGCTGGCGGTGGGCATCGATCTTGGCACGACCAACTCGCTGGTCGCGACTGTGCGCAACGGCATCAGCGTGGTGCTTAACGATGAGCACGGTCGCGCAATGCTGCCGTCTGTCGTTCGTTATACGGCGGACGGCAGCGTGGTGGTGGGTGAATCGGCTCAGGCCGCGCAGAGCGATGATCCGGGCAATACCATCGTTTCGGTGAAACGTTTCATGGGGCGCGGCCTGTCTGACGTCGGCGACATCAGCAGATTGCCATATCGCTTTGTCGAGACCCTTTCAACAGACCCGGTGCGTCCGCATGGCATGGTGCAATTGCGCACGATTGCCGGTGTCAAGAGTCCGGTTGAAATATCGGCGGAAATTCTCAAAGTGTTGCGCGCCCGCGCAGAAGCGTCGCTGGGCGGCGAACTGGTGGGGGCGGTGATTACCGTGCCGGCCTATTTCGACGATGCGCAGCGTCAGGCAACCAAGGATGCGGCGCAACTTGCCGGCATTAACGTATTGCGCCTGCTCAACGAACCGACCGCAGCGGCGATTGCCTATGGTCTGGATAACGCTTCCGAAGGTGTGTATGCGGTGTATGACCTGGGCGGCGGTACCTTCGATATTTCCATACTGCGATTGTCGCGCGGGGTGTTCGAAGTGCTGGCTGCCAACGGCGACTCGGCGCTCGGCGGGGACGATTTCGATCAGCGCATTTATTGCTGGATACTCGAAAAAAATCAACTGTTTGCGCCGGAAGCAAGGGACGCCCGTTTGTTGCTGACGCTGGCGCGCACCGCGAAGGAACAACTCACTGAACACAACGAGACGCACATTACGGCTGTGCTGTCGACAGGTGTGTTGATCGACAATGTGCTGACGCAGGCGGAATTTGAAGCCATGTCGCACAATCTGATACAACGCACCCTGCAACCCCTGCGCCGCGCCTTGCGCGATGCGAAGCTTTCCGTAGAAGATGTCAAGGGCGTGGTGATGGTCGGCGGTGCGACACGCATGCCGCAGGTGCAGCACGCGGTGGGCGAGTTTTTCGGCCAGACACCGTTGACCAATCTCGATCCGGACAAGGTGGTGGCGCTGGGCGCTGCGATACAGGCGAATCTGCTGGCCGGTAATCAGAGTCGCGATGACTGGCTGCTGCTCGACGTGATCCCGCTGTCGCTGGGGCTGGAAACCGTGGGCGGACTTGCTGAAAAGATCATCCCGCGCAACAGCACCATCCCGACCGCGCGGGCACAGGAATTTACCACCTACAAGGACGGCCAGACCGCGATGAGTCTGCATGTGGTGCAGGGCGAACGCGAACTGGTGAAAGATTGTCGCTCGCTGGCCAGGTTCGAGCTGCGCGGCATACCGCCGATGGTGGCGGGCGCGGCGCGCATACGGGTGACTTTTCAGGTGGATGCGGATGGCTTGCTGAACGTGGCGGCACGCGAGATGACCAGCGGCGTCGAGGCGGCGATTGTGGTCAAGCCATCCTACGGATTGAGCGATTCCGAAATCACCCGCATGTTGCAGGACTCCAACCAGCACGCCAAAGACGACATGCAGGCGCGCGCGATGCGGGAACAGGAAACGGAAGCGAATCAGTTGCTGGAAGCCGTACAGCACGCTGTGGAGGAGGATAAGGCGTTGCTGGAACCTGCTCAACGTGAACATATCGAAACACAGATGACCGCTTTACGCGCCGCATTGCAATCGGCCGATCATCTGATCATCAAACGCGCCATCACGGCATTGAATGAAGCAACCGTCAGTTTCGCGCAGGCTCGTATGGACAAGAGCGTGACGCGTGCATTGTCGGGGAAAAAATTATCGGATCTGGAGTTTAAATAATGACGCAAATCATCGTGTTGCCGCATGAGGAGCTTTGCCCGAAGGGCGTGTTGCTCAATGTCACACCGGGTATTTCAATTTGCGACGCCTTGTTGCAAAATGGCGTTGAGATCGAACATGCCTGCGAGAAATCCTGCGCCTGCACTACCTGTCATGTCATCATTCGCGAGGGGCTGGCTTCTCTGAATCCTGCGGAAGAGCTGGAGGAAGATATGCTCGATAAGGCATGGGGGCTGGAGCCGAATTCTCGCCTGTCCTGTCAGGCGCTGGTCGCAGCTACCGATCTGGTGGTTGAAATTCCCAAGTACACCATCAACATGGTCAAGGAAGGCTGAAGGTGAGCAGATGAAATGGATAGACGTACGCGATATCGCGATTGCATTGAGTGAAAAGTATCCGGATATTGATCCTCAAACGGTGCGTTTTACCGATCTGCATAACTGGGTAGTCGGGTTGGACGGGTTTGACGACGATCACGGGCGCGGCGGCGAGAAAGTGCTCGAAGCGATACAGGCGACCTGGATAGACGAGACAGAATGATGCTGAAACTCTGGCGGCGTATTCCGAACAGCTGGCTGTATCTGGCGGGTTTTCTGTTTGCAAGCGGGTTGATGGGTTTCGGTCTGTATCTGCAATACGTCAAGCATCAGGACCCCTGTCCGCTGTGCATGGTGCAGCGCGTGATCTTCATCGCCATTCTGGCGGTTTTCCTGATTGCCGCAACCCATGGCCCCAAACGCATCGGCGAGCGCATCTACGCGGCGCTGATCACCTTGCTATCAATCTTGGGCGTTGCCGTTGCCGCCCGCCACATCTGGATACAACATCTGCCCAAGGACCAGGTGCCCGCCTGCGGTCCGGGTCTGGACTACATGCTGGAAACCATGCCGATGTCCAATGTGCTGAAATCCCTGATGCACGGTTCCGGTGAATGCGCAGAAAAAGGCTGGAGCTTGTTGACGCTGGGCATTCCTGAATGGTCGCTGTTGTGCTACCTGGCCTTAGGTTTCTGGGCGGTGCTGATCGCGATCAGGGGGAAAGCCTAACCGCGAACACGCCGATGTGTCCCATCATTTTTACCATGGTTCAGGCCATGGTCCCATCATGGGATAGGCGAACGGGCTATAGTAGGGGTAGGGGTAGTAATTCTGATAAATTTTCGGCTTGGGCCATAGATAAATGTCATCGGCCGCAACGCGGGGGAATAGGTAGTCGTATTTGCCGATCTTATCGGATTGAGGGCTTTGTAAAATACCCACTACCGTCACATCCCTGCCTATCGCATAAACCGCCGGGTCATAAAATGCTGGAGCGCAGGCAACAAAGCGACCGTCGGTCTGATCACTATCTTCCGGGCGGGCAGCGGAATCCAGTGGATGGCTCACCACCTGGATGCAGGTTTCATTTTTGGCGGGATTGACACTGGCGATGCTGCCTCCCCATCGTACGCGCTGACCGACCAGATTCTCAGTTTGAGCCATATGCTGGGTGATGTTGGCGAATGGCCCCTGGGCAAGCCGGGCGGGAACCGTGGCTGTGCACGCGCCCAGAAAAAACGGGATTGCCAGTGTTAAAAGCCTCAATCCATATTTTTTTTCGATTGCCATGTTTACCCCCTGTATCTGGTGGTTGCGTCGACTGTTTTGAAAGTATCGCACATTTGTCGGGTTTCCGGCAACACTGCATATGAAATGGTCACTGATGCGGATAAGATTCCCCTGTGGTGAAAAACTCTTGCATCAAAAAATCTTCCAGTCCGGCGTTATCCTCCATGCGGGCCGACAGCACTAGCACTCGTCCGAGGCGTTGGGACTCCCATTTAAAATCACCCTTATATTCGCGTCGAATAATTTCAATCATCTTCTTGACGATTGCCAGTTCGATATTGCCGTCTGCACCCGCTTCCACATCAATGATTTCGAGCCGGGCATTGCTGTCGCCATTTTTCCAGCCTTTAAAGCTGAATTGACCTGTTCTGAGTGACATGCGTCTGATTTCAAAAATTCCGCTGGTACCCTGCTGTTGCAAATTACGTTTGATAATGGCATCTCTCTGCTCATCAGCAGAGGGTATCCGTGAATTTGCAGAGGCCGCCGCATTTTCAGCCGCAGCGTTGTCTTCCAAATCCTGGGCGTGCTGCCTTTTTGCCTTGATGTAAGACATCAAGTCCGTGGGCGCGTTATTTTCCGGAGTCAAAGGCGTGGTTTGTGCAGGGGTTGCTTCCTTCTTCATCACGATGAATGGATGCTTTGGCAATATTGTCCTGGATTTTACATTTTGTTTGCTCGTCATTATTTCCTTATGCGATGTTTTCGGCGGCGCTTTTTTAGAAGGCAGACCCGCAATACGAATACTCAGGGTTTTTGGAGGAAGATACGCAACTGACGTAGCGGCAACAAATTTTTTGGTAGAAAAGGAAAACAGTATGGCGGCATGTAACACCAGGGAAATAGCAAATGCAATTAACGTACTGCGTCTGATCTTTATTTTAATATAGGGGTCTTTTGACTGATAATCCCAAGATGCCATCGAATGATTCAATTCAGTTTTTATCATGTAAAAATGCGTTTAAAGCAGGTCGCGCACAGCATGACCGCATCTCCAAATCGTCCATAAATGTCACAACACGAAACACGGTTTTGTAATATTGCCAACCAGCTCATCATGGATTTGCTCCAGGATAGCTCTTCAGATCGCCGCATAAGCAATTTTCACACGCTTGCGATCCATGTTCAGGAATCAGACCTTGCCTGTTGCAGCGCCGCGGAAAAAATCTCGACCGATTGTGCACCGGAAATACTGGCTTTCTCATCAAACAGGAAGAAGGGTACACCGGTGACAGCGAATTTTGAAGCGCGCGCTTCATCTGCGCGCACCTCATCAGAATAAGCATTGCTTTCCAGCATCGATAACACATCGCTCTCTTTAATGCCGAATTCCGGTGCCAGTCTTGCCAGTGCCGTGCGCTCGCCAACTGCCAATGCTTCACAGAAATAGGCCTGCATGATGCGCTCGGTGGCCTGGTCGCCTAATTGCCGCGAGGTGGCAAAGTGAATCAGGCGATGGGCGTCGAAAGTATTGCCGGGACGGGCGTCACTCAAACGATATTCCAGACCGATTTCACTGGCAGCCCTGGTGACGCGCGCATTCATTTCTGCTGCCTGTTGCAGGCTGACGGCATATTTGCGTGCCAGCATCTCTAGCAGAGTTCCAGGATGCTGCCGCGGTGCATCAGGGTCAAGCTCAAAACTGCGCCAGATCACATGCACCCGCTCCGGGAAGTTGACAAGCGCACTTTCGAAGCGCTTCTTGCCGATGTAACACCAAGGGCAGATGATGTCTGACCAGATTTCGACTTGCATTTCAAATTTCCTCGCTACAACGTTAGTTTTCACAACCGCATTGCAGTCATTGTTAGACGTCGATTACCCGCACGCGCCGATCGCGCCGCAACTGGTGCAGAACTCGCAGCCATCTTTTTTAATCAGGGTGGCGTTGCCGCATTCCTTACATGCCTTGCCGCTCAGTGGCTTGATGCCGGTCGACTTGATCTGCCCCTCGGGAATTTCCAGCACGCCCATCTGCTGCACCGGATAGCCGTGCTCGTCCAGTACGCCCAGCATGGCGTAGCGGTGGATGATCAGTTTGGCAACGTATGACACGGTGGAGGGATAGCTCTCCATCTTGGCGCCTCCCGGTACGCGCGCCATGAAATCGCCCAGCGGCTCGCCGAAGTTGAGCAGTTTGCGCAGCTTCATGCCTATCCAGGCAGGATCGATGACACGCATGTCCAGACTCAACACCTTGCACAGACCGTCGAGTGCGCGCGGATACACGCCGGACAGCCACATCGAGTAGGGGCGGCGCTGTCCGTCCGGCAGCACCAGTTCCTTCAGCCCCAGCACGAAGTCGTCTCCGCTGCCCGCATTGGATACATCCACCGTCCAGCTCATGGTGCCGTCAGTGCCGGTCTTGGGTTCTTTTTTGGCGAACAGCGCATCCATCATCGGTGTGGTCATGCCGTCGCAGACTTCCAGCGCGCCCAGCGCTTCGATGCGATATTTGAGCAAGTGGGCGAACGCGGCCACCAGGCTCGGCATGCGGCGAATTTCGCCATCGGGCGGCATCGGCATCTCGAAGGCATCATCGCCCGCCGTTTTCATCAGCATTTCCAGCTTCATGCGTATCCATACCGGATCCAGGGTGCGCATATCCATCGACAGCGATTTTGCCAGTGCGCCCAGGCCTCTGGGCTGTTCGGAACCGTTCACCCAGACTTCGAATGGGTGGTTGCAGCCATCGTTGGCGGTGTGCGAGACAAATGCAACGAAACTGCCTAAAGGATGCTTGATCACCTGCGATACCCAGCCTTCGCTGCCTGCAGGCAGCGCGGGGCGGCCCGGCCAGCGCAAGGAGGCCAACGCGGGTTTAGGCGCGGCTTCCAGCACGATGCGCCTGTCCTGATCGAACACGAAATCCTGCGGTTGTTCTTTGGGTTCGGGCGTAACGGACAACACAGAACCCAGCACACTGTTCGGCCGGTAAGTCGCCAGCCCCTTGAGGCCTGCGTGCCAGGCTTCGGTATAGAGGTTCTTGAAGTCATCGAAGGGATAGTCGGCAGGCACGTTGACGGTCTTGCTGATCGACGTGTCGATATAGGGCGCGACGGCGGCGACCATTTTCATGTGATCGAGCGCGGAAATCTCAAGCGCGCTGACGAAGGCAGAGGGCAGATGCTCCGTATCGCCCCCCAGCTTCCTGTACAGCCGCCAGGCGTGGTCTTCTACCGAATATTCCTTGGTCGTGCCGTCCATCATGCGTTTCTTGCGCGTGTAGAACCACGAAAAGGCAGGCTCGATGCCGTTGGAGGCATTGTCGGCGAAGGCCAGCGAAATGGTGCCGGTGGGTGCGATGGACAAGAGGTGGCTGTTGCGTATGCCGTGCTCGCGTATTTTGTTCTTCATCTCATCCGGCAGGCGCGAGGCGAAGTGTGGTTCAGCCAGATATTTCCCGGCATCGAGCAGCGGGAAGGCGCCGCGCTCCCCGGCCAGTTCGATCGAGGCAGCATAGGCCTCGTCGCGCATGATGCGCGTGAGGTCGGCGGCAAAGGCGCGCGCCTGATCGGTATCGTAACGCAGGTTAAGCATCACCAGTGCATCGCCAAGACCCGTATAGCCCAGGCCGATGCGCCGCTTGTTGTGGGCTTCCTGTTGCTGCTCAGGTAATGGCCATGCGGTCACGTCCAGCACGTTATCCAGCATGCGCACCGCGATCCTGACCAGTTGCTTGAAGGGTTCATAGTCGAACCCGGCATGGTTTGAAAACGGGTTTTTCACCATTCTGGTTAAATTAATTGAACCTAAACAACAACATCCGTAGGGTGGCAGAGGTTGCTCAGCACAGTTGTGCACATACATGCCATTCGCATCGAAGGCATGCACCTCGGCAACGGTTACGTCATACACCTCTTCCATACCGTCCTCTTCCAATGACAGTACGGTTGTGACGAAACGTTCGGTATTCGGTCTGCGCTGATAATTAGCCAGCAAGCCGTTCAGTCTGTCCATCTTGTCGTTATCCGAAAAACCGATTAACTCGGCATAACGTCCGATATTTTCGCCGCTGATGATGAGTTCGTGCAGCGCCTGACATTGATATTCTCTGGTGCTGCCTTTGCCGTCCGGCAATGATTTCATGCCTTCCGGGCGGCGATTCCGGTAAATGGTGGCGACAATGCCCAGACGTTGCAGCATGCGCTGCACAGCTTCCAGATTGACAAGGTCAATCTGCGTCAATCGAACGCTAATGCCCTTTTCCTGCGAGCCCTGCACCGAACCATCCGCATCGAACATGCCGCGCAATACGCCGCGATAAAAGTCAGATGAGTCGGTTTCCATAGCGGCAGTGAACCGCTTGTTGCCGGGAGTCAGACCCAGCTCCAGTGCCAGCGTGCGTAACGCGCCTGTCGACAGGCGATATTCGCCACGACCTGCCACAGGTTTTTGCCAACCGTTGAAGTCGCTGCGGTGCGGCAACGAGCGGGCAGCCTGCTCGGCGGCATGCATGACACCGGCAATGCCGGCGGAAGGCAACATGTCGCCGCCGTTGGCGATTTTCAACGCGGCGGTGTCCCAAACGCTGAGCACTGCCTTGTCGTTTTTGATTGTGCCATCGCCGATCAGCAAGCCAATCAGATACCCTTCCTGTTCGGTGTGTGCGCCGTTCCACGCCTGAATGGCGCGATGATCGTGCAGCACTATTTTGTCGTCGGCGCAGAGATCACACGCCTTGATCCACTCCGTTACGCGCGTATAGCGCGTCATGCTTGACACGCGCAGTACCGGATGGTCGGCGGTCAGACGCAAGGAATGACCTTCGGTAGTCTTCAGGCGTAATACAGGTTTGCAGCCAGTGCGGAAGAAACCTTGAGATTCAGTCGGATAGGGCTTTCCGTCAACAATTGCTGCGAAGGGTTTGCCGATGAGCTGGTGTACCTGGCGTGCGCCCTGACCGGTCATCACCCAGGTCTCGGCAGTGACGCAAGGATTCGTCGCCTCGATCACTTCGCAATAGGACAGATTATTGTCGCGGTTCATCAGGTCGATGAACAGCACACCCGGCTCGGCGTGATCGTAGGTGCTCTCGATGATCTGGCGCCACAGGTCTGCGGCTCGTACTTTGCGGTATATCCACAGTCCATCAGCGCGCTGTACCGCGCCGGCTTCCCTGATTGCGGCGGCAGGTTCGGCCTTGTGCACCAGTTCGAACTCCTGATCGGCTTCCACCGCCTGCATCAGCGCGTCGGTGACGCCGACGGAAATGTTGAAATTGCGCAGATCGCCCTGATCCTTGGCGCGGATGAATTTTTCGATGTCGGGATGGTCGCAGCGCAACACGCCCATTTGCGCGCCGCGACGGGCGCCGGCGGACTCAACCGTCTCGCAGGAACGGTCGAACACGCGCATGTAGGAGATCGGTCCGCTGGCACGCGAGTTGGTCCCCTTGACCAGCGCGCCTTCGGGGCGGATGGAGGAAAAATCGTAGCCGACGCCGCCGCCGCGCCGCATGGTTTCGGCAGCCTGCTGCAAGGCGTCGTAGATGCCCGGTTTGCCGTCCGTTATGCCTGAAATCGCATCGCCCACCGGTTGCACGAAACAGTTGATCAGCGTGGCTTGTATTTTGAGCCCCGCTGCCGAGTTGATGCGCCCGGCGGGCACGAAGCCGTTTTCCTGCGCCAGAAAAAAGGCTTCTTCCCAGTGTGCGCGCTGGTCCGGTTTTTCAGCCTGCGCCAGGCCGCGCGCGACGCGGCGACGAACATCCTGAACGGTGTTTTCGCCGGTTTCCGCATACTTTTCCAGCAACACTTCGATACTGATTTCTTGCGTCATTCTGCATGCTCCCAAACGTCATTCCCGCCTGCCTGTCGGCAGACAGGCGAAGGCGGGAACCCGGCAAAAATAAAATCCCCGCTACTTGCTACTTGCTACTTGCTACTTGCTGGTTTTCAAACAACTTCACCAGCCCATCCAATCCCACAAAATTTAACGCGTAGCTGGCCTGTGCGCGTACCACCGGTTTGGCGTGATAGGCGATGCTCACCCCTGCCTGCGCCATCATTTTCAGATCGTTCGCGCCGTCTCCCATCGCGATCACCTGTTCAGGTTTGAGCCCCAGTTCATCGCGTATCTTCACCAGCCAGTCCGCCTTGCCCTGTGCGTCGAGTATCTCGCCCAGCACAAGGCCGGTAAGCCTGCCATTCACAATTTCCAGCGTGTTGGCGTGGGTATAATCCAGTCCCAGGCGCGGCTTGAGTCGTTCGGTGAAGAACAGAAAGCCGCCTGACACCAGCAGCGTTTTGATGCCGTGCGACTTTAATTGCTGGAGCATGATCTCAGCGCCGGGATTCAATTTCAGGCGCTCATCATACACCCGCTGCAACGCGCCTTCATCCAGTCCTTCGAGCAGGGCCACGCGGCGGCGCAGGCTCTCGGCAAAGTCGATCTCGCCGCGCATTGCTTCCTCGGTGATTCGTGCGACCTGTGGTTTTAATCCCTGCATGTCGGCGATTTCGTCTATGCACTCGATGGAAATCAGCGTCGAATCCATGTCCATCACCAGTAAGCCGAAATCTGCCAGCGTTTTGCCTTCCGGCACGAAGCCGTAGTCTATCCGGTGTTCAAAACAGTAAGCCTCGATGTCGGCATGCGGCTGCGCATTGCATAAACGATAGACTTTTGAGTTTGTCTGTTCAGTATGCGAACAGCCGGATAAAGCGGCGAGATGCTGGACTTGATCGGCAGGGATGGCGTGTAAGGCTTGCAGAATGAGATTCATACGTCACTTTAATTCATTGAAAAAGTTTTTGATCGCCAGCACGCGCTGTTTCAATTCCTCGTGTTTAAGCTCGATGCGCAGCTTGTCCTGACCGATCATCTTGATATAGCGACGACTCTGGATCAGCGTGATGATCTTCATCGGGTCGATCGGCGGATTCGCGATGAACTGGATCTGAATCGCCTCGGATGACGCATCGACCTTGCTGATGCCCAAGGGTTTGGCCAGTATGCGCAGGCGGTGGCTGTCGAGCAAGGTTTGCGCAGCTTCCGGCAGCAGGCCGAAACGGTCGATCAGTTCCTGGTGCATGCCGTCGAGATCAGCCTGATTTTCGCAATTAGCCAGCCGCTTGTAGATCACCAGCCGCTGGTGAATGTCGCCGCAATAGTCGTTCGGCAACAGCGCCGGGCTATGCAGGTTGATTTCTGTCGTGATGCCCAGGGGGTGCGCCATGTCGGGTTCGCGCCCCTGCCTTAAAGACGCCACAGCCGCGTTGAGCATATCGGTATATAGACTGAAACCGATTTCCTGCATCTCGCCGCTTTGCGATTCGCCCAGCACTTCGCCCGCCCCGCGTATCTCCAGATCGTGCATCGCCAGATAAAAGCCGGAGCCCAGCTGTTCCATCGCCTGAATCGCCTCCAGGCGTTTCTTGGCCTGTACGGTCAAGCCATCCAGGCTGTCCACCAGCAGATAGGCATAGGCCTGATGGTGCGAACGCCCGACACGGCCGCGCAGTTGATGCAGCTGGGCAAGGCCGAAGCGGTCGGCGCGGTTCATAATTATTGTATTCGCTGTTGGCACATCGATGCCGGTTTCGATGATGGTGGTGCACAGCAGGATATTGAAGCGCTGCTGGTAGAAGTCGCGCATCACGGCTTCCAGCTCGCGCTCGCCCATCTGGCCGTGCGCCACGCGGATGCGCGCATCAGGTAACAGCTCTGCGAGCTTTTCCGCCATGTTGGCGATGGTGTCCACCTCGTTGTGCAGGAAATACACCTGTCCGCCGCGTTTCAATTCGCGCAGCACGGCCTCACGGATCACGCCCTGGCTGTAGCTGCTGACGAAGGTTTTGATGGACAAACGCCGCTGCGGGGCGGTGGCGATGATGGAAAAGTCGCGCAGCCCTTCCAGCGACATCGCCAGCGTGCGCGGGATGGGCGTTGCGGTCAGCGTCAATATATCCACTTCTGCGCGCAGTGCTTTTAACCTTTCCTTCTGCTGCACGCCGAAGCGATGCTCCTCATCGATGATCACCAGCCCCAGATTGTCGAAGGTGATGCCTTTCTGGATCAGCTTGTGGGTGCCGATGATGATGTCGAGTTTGCCATCGCTCATTTCCTTGAGCGCCTGCGTCTGTTCCTTCGCAGAGCGGAAACGCGACAGTTCGGCGATGCGCACCGGCCAGTCGGCGAAACGGTTGGAAAAGTTCTGGAAATGCTGTTCGGCAAGCAAGGTGGTGGGCACCAGCACGGCGACCTGTTTGCCGTCCATCACCGCGACGAACGCGGCGCGCAGCGCCACTTCGGTCTTGCCGAAACCCACATCGCCGCAGATCAGCCTGTCCATCGGCTTGCCCGATTGCAGATCGTCAATCACGGCGTTAATCGCCTGCGCCTGATCGGGCGTTTCCTCGAAGCCGAAGCCTGCGGAAAATTCTTCGTAATCGCGTAGCGTCAACTTGAAGGCGTGGCCCTTGCGGGTAGCGCGCTGCGCGTAGATGTTCAGCAGTTCGGCTGCGGTGTCGCGCACCTGCTGCATGGCGCGGCGTTTGGCCTTGTCCCATGCGCCCGAGCCCAGTTTGTGCAACGGCGCGGTGTCATGTGCGCCGCCGCTGTAGCGGCCGATGACATGCAGTTGCGATACAGGCACGTAAAGCTTGTCGCCGCCCTGATATTCCAGCAGCAGAAATTCGCCCTCTCCCTCGCCCAGATCGAGATTCACCAAGCCGGAATAGCGCGCGATGCCGTGCTGCTCATGCACTACGGGATCGCCGACTTTTAACTCGGATAAATCGCGCAACATCCCTTCCACGTTGCTCTTTTTGGCAATACGGGCGGCGCGGTTGCGCGGCAGTGAGGCGTACAGTTCGGTCTCGGTGACGATAGCCAGATGTTCGTCCGGCAGCAAAAAGCCGTTCTGCACGGGCGCCGTGCCGAGCATGAATTTCTTGTTGCCGGTTAAAAAACTTGCAAAATCCTCGCAGGCATCCGCCTTGAGACCGTATTCCTGCAAGTAATCGGCCATGATCTCGCGTCGCCCCAGACTGTCGGCCAGCAGCAGGGTGCGGCCGTCGAAGCTTTTCAGGAAATCTGCAAAGGCCTGGGTGGGCGTTTCGGCGTGACGGTTTACCGCGATGTTGGGCAGGGTGGCTGTGGCGCAGGGTGTGAGGTTTCCGTCATCCCCGCGAAAGCGGGGATCAAGTTCTTCAATTGACTGGGCTCCCGCCTGCGCGGGAGCGACAGGAGAGGGTACGATGTCCAGCCGCGCAAATTCGCGGGCTGCGATGAAGAACGCCTCGGAATTCATGAACAGATCGGACAGCGGCAGCAGCGGGTGTTGCGGATCGCCGCGGAGCAAATTGTAGCGGGACAGTGCATCCACGCCGAACTGACGGATGGCTTCGTCTACATTGCCGTGCAGACACAGCGTGGCATTCTTCGGCAGATAGTCAAACAGCCTTGCGGTCTTGTCGAAAAACAGCGGCAAATAATATTCGATGCCGGCAGGTGCGTTGCCTTTGCTGACTTCCTTGTATATGCGCGATTTGGACGGGTCGCCCTCGAAACGGTCGCGAAAACGCTGGCGAAAATGCGCCTGACCCTTTTCATCCAGCGGGAATTCGCGTGCGGGCAGCAGGCGGATCTCCGGCACCGGATAAAGAGTGCGCTGGGTATCCACGTCGAAGGTTGAAATGCTCTCGATTTCATCATCGAACAGATCGATGCGATACGGCAGCACGCTGCCCATCGCGAACAGATCGATGATGCCGCCTCTGACGCAATATTCGCCGGGCGAGAGAACCTGTTGCACATGGCTGTATCCGGCGAACGTCATCTGTTCGCGCAGGGCCGACAGATTGAGCCTTTCGCCTTTTTTCAGGAAAAACGTGAAAGCGGCCAGATATTCGGGCGGCGCCAGCGGGTACAGGGCGGTGGTGACCGGCACCACCAGCACATCGCATGAGTGGCTACGCACATGGTGCAGCGTCGCCAGCCGTTCGGAAATCAGATCCTGATGCGGCGAAAAATGATCGTACGGCAGCGTTTCCCAGTCCGGCAGCAGATGCACGCGCAGCTCGGGTGCGAAGTAGGGGATTTCCTCTAGCAGACGCTGTGCCGCCAGTGCGCTGGAACTGATCACGACCAGCGGCGCGTTTTTAGCGGCGAGTTGCGCCAGCGCCAGTGCGTCGGAAGAACCTGTCAGTCGGGTGTAACGGGGGCGGATATGGCTTGATGTGAACAGCATGGCGGATTGCAAGGGAAGTGCGGATAATATGATCGCACATTATAAGTTAAACACCGACCCATCGTTTTATCAAAACGCCAAAACGGCTTTTTACATTACAATCCGCCCATGACTATATTTTACGCCCTGGTTCCCGCCGCAGGTTTCGGCGCGCGCATGGGACACGAACTGCCTAAACAATATCTGCCGCTGGCAGGCCGCCCGATGATTTATCACGCGCTGAATGCGCTGTGTGCCTGCCCGGAAATTACCACGGTATTTGTGGTGCTCTCTCCCGATGATATGCTGTTTCACGGTTACGACTGGTCGCGGTTCGGCGACAAGTTGCAACCCTTGTATTGCGGCGGGCAAACACGAGCCGACACGGTGTTGAATGGCCTGCTGGCATCTGAACTGGAGCCGGACGACTGGGTGCTGGTGCACGATGCGGCGCGCCCCTGTCTGACGGGAGATCATTTGCGTAAACTGATAGCCGAGCTGCGCGATGATGCGGTGGGCGGGATACTGGCAGTCAAGGTGGCGGATACCCTGAAGCGAAGCGATGCTGCACAACGCGTGCTGTGCACCGAAAATCGCGAGCAATTATGGCAGGCGCAGACGCCGCAGATGTTCCGCGCAGGTCTTCTGGCGCAGGCATTGCAGCAATGCAGGGCTGTGACCGACGAAGCTTCGGCCATTGAGGCGATGGGACTGCATCCCAAACTGGTGGCGGGAGACGCCAGCAATTTCAAGGTGACCTATCCGCAGGATTTGCTGATGGCAGAATTGTTGTTAAGGGAGAGGGTATGCGTATAGGTCAGGGTTTCGATGTGCATCAACTGGTGGAAGACCGTAATCTGATTGTCGGCGGGGTGGCTATTCCGTATGAAAAAGGTCTGCTCGGGCATTCCGATGCGGACGTGTTGCTGCACGCGATCTGCGATGCGCTGCTGGGTGCGGCGGCGCTGGGCGATATCGGAAGGCATTTTTCCGATACCGATGCACAGTTCAAAAACATCGACAGCCGCATCCTGCTGCGCGAAGTGCTGCATCTGGTGCGCGAGCAGGGTTATCGGGTCGGTAACGTGGACGCGACCATCATCGCACAGGCGCCGAAAATGGCGCCGTATATCCCGCAGATGGTCGAGCATATCGCAGCCGATCTGCGGCTTGAAAAAAGCGCGGTTAACGTGAAAGCGACCACAACCGAAAGCCTGGGCTATACCGGGCGCGGCGAAGGCATTGCGGCGCAGGCGGTTGTGTTGCTGATTGCAGATCAATGAAAATACTGGCACTGGAAACTTCCACCGAATATTGCTCGGTGGCACTCTGGCAGGACGGCGTGACCATAGCGCGTTGCGAACTGGCAGGTCAAAAACACTCCGAGTTGCTGCTGCCTATGCTCAGCGCGTTATTTCAGGATGCTGGATGCGGGATTCAGGATATGGATGGAATCGCCTTCGGTTCTGGCCCCGGTTCGTTTACCGGCGTGCGCATCGCGTGCGGAGTGGCACAGGGTCTGGCGTTGGGCGCGGGCTTGCCGGTTGCGGGCATCTGCACCTTGCAGGCGCTGGCGCAAGGGTCGGGCCGTTCGCGTGTCATCGCAGCGCTGGATGCGCGCATGGGCGAGATTTATTGTGCCGCGTATGAAAAGCGGCAGGGCGGCTGGATGACGGTGTGCGAACCCCTTCTTTGCAAGCCTGAGGATGCGCCGCAAGTGGCTGGCGGCGACTGGTTTGGTGCGGGCAGCGGGTTTGCCGCGTTCGGCACTGAGTTGCAAACGCGTTATGCCGGACAGTTGAGCGGCGCGGATGCGGCTGCCGTGCCGCAGGCTGCCGATATCGCTGCGTTGGGCGCGCTGCAATTTGCCAGCGGACAGGGAATGGATGGGGCGCAGGCACAGCCCTATTATTTGCGCGACAAGGTGGCGCTTAAAACTGCCGAGCGCGAGCAGCTGGCTGCCGAGAAGCGGGTCAAATGAGGCTGATGACGACAGCGGACGTGGATGAAGTGCTGGCCATCGAGCAGGCGGTGCAGGCGTACCCCTGGACGCGCGGCAATTTCTGCGATGCGCTGACCAGCGGCTATTTGTGCTGTGTGGAAGAAATGCTGGGCGAGTTGTGCGCTTATGCGGTGTTGATGCCGGGTGTGGATGAGGCGGAATTGCTCAACATCGGCGTGGCGGCAGCGCATCAGCGCAAGGGGCTGGGCGCTGCGATGCTCTCAACGTTGTTGAAGATGGCGGACGATCGGGGGTTGCCTCGCGTGTTGCTCGAAGTGCGAACGTCTAATCTGGCAGCGATTGCCTTGTATCGCCGTGCCGGTTTTTTGCAAATAGGCGTGCGGCGCGGCTATTACCGGAGTGCTGCGGGCAGCGAGGATGCGCTGGTGATGGCATGCTCCTCTCTCCCGCTTGCGGGAGAGAGGTCGGGAGAGAGGGGCTATGGACAGGCGTGAGGCGATGCTGCGCGAGTTGAATCTGTATCCCTTGTGGGTGCGGCGCGATGCGCCTGTGCAATCCGGCGCAGTTACAACGCTTGGGGCGAGTCACGAAGCGCCCCTGCCAATTTGCGAATCCGTATCGTCGATAAATGCACCCGCAGGGGCAATAGATCAGTTGCCCCTGCAAGGCGAGCATGAGATTAAAGATGACGGTGTGGATAGTTTGCGCGAGTTCCAGCTCAACGATCATGGCAATCACTCGCAAAATTGCCATGATCGCTCCCTCACCCCCGTTCCCCCTCTCCCGGAGGTCGAGGGGTACGGTTCGTCACTTCGTGAGTTCCAGCTCAAGAATGCGGGCGGATCGCTGGGCGCCCTGTCTTTTCAGGAGCTCAGGGAAAAAGTGCGCGACTGCACACTGTGCAATCTGCGCGCGGGATGCACCCAGACCGTTTTTGGTGTGGGTGACGAGCAGGCCGGCTGGCTGTTCGTCGGCGAAGCGCCGGGCGCGGACGAGGATGCGACGGGCGAACCGTTTGTGGGTCATGCGGGCAGGCTGCTCGACAATATGCTATTGGCGATTAAACTCGAACGCAGCAAGGTGTACATCGCCAACGTCATCAAATGCCGTCCGCCCGATGACCGGCATCCGCATGTAGGCGAGATCGCGGCCTGCCTGCCGTATCTGAAACGCCAGATCGGACTTGTCAAACCGAAGTTGATCGTGGCGCTGGGAAAAACAGCTGCCTCGGCTTTGTTAAACACCGATGCGACCGTCGCCTCGCTGCGCGGCAGGGTGCATGATTATCAGGGTATTCCGCTGATCGTCAGCTTTCATCCTGCCTATCTGTTGCGCAGTCCGCTGGAAAAGGCAAAAACCTGGCAGGATCTGTGCCTGGCTGTCGCAACGATGAAGGAAGCGCAGTCCGGCGGGAATTAACCGGGAACCCCCTTTGATATACCGAAAAATCGGTGTATATCTTTTTTATGGATTAATGTAATGCAGCTTCGGATTCGAAAAAAATGGTTGCTGCTCCCTCTGCTTCTGCTGGTTCTGATTCTGGTGTATGGCAGCCAACATACTGCAAAACCTGCCATCAGGATAGGCGTATTGCATTCGCTTACCGGTACCATGGCGACGAGCGAAGCGCCGCTGGTGGATGCAGTGCGGCTGGCGGTGGAAGAAGCCAATCAGTCGGGCGGCATAAACGGTGCGCAGATCGAGATGATCGTCAGCGATTGCCGCTCGGATGCCGGTTATTGCGCGGAACAGGCCGAAAAACTGATCGCGCGGGACAAGGTGCAGGCACTGTTCGGCTGCTGGACTTCCGCCTGTCGCAAGGCCGTTAAATTCGTGGTCGAAAGGCATCATCATTTGTTGTTTTATCCGGTGCAGTACGAGGGGTTTGAACAGTCGCCCGACATCATTTATACCGGCGCAGCGCCCAATCAGCAGATCATTCCGATGGTTTCCTGGGCTCTGGAGCAGCGCGGTCGTCGCGTCTATCTGATCGGTTCGGATTATGTATTTCCTCATGTTGCCAATCAGATCATTAAAAAATTGCTGACGGCAAAGGACGGGAAACTGACAGCAGAGCGCTACGTGCCGCTGGGTGAACAGAATCTGGACGGGATCGCGCGCGAGATTGCCATGCAACATCCCGACTTTGTGGTGAACACCCTCAATGGCGGCAGCAACCGTTATTTCTTTGCGGCGCTGGAAAAAGCGGGTATACGCAGCGACGATATTCCGGTGTTTTCCACCAGCATTGCCGAGGCGGAGTTGGCGGCGATGGGCCCGGAACTGATGACGGGCAATTATGCGGCCTGGAATTATTTCCAGAGCGTGCCAAGCGATGAAAATCGCGCCTTTATTGAACGCTTCCGTCGCCGCTTCGGACAGGTGCGGGTGCTGGATGATCCGATGGAAGCCGCCTATATCGGCGTGCATTTGTGGGTGAACGCCAGGCGAGAAGCGGACACGTCTGGCCTGCCCGCAGTGAAGGCCGAGCTGAGACAGCAAACCATGAATGCGCCGGAAGGCATCGTGGCGGTTGATGCCGACACGCAGCACCTGTGGAAAACGGTGCGCATCGGTCGCGCGCGCGCCGACGGGCAATTCGATATCGTCTGGCAATCCGGGCGCAGTATTGCGCCGGCGCCGTTTCCATTCTTTATTCCTCCAGATGAACGCGCCAGGATAGCCAAAGGCGCGCCATGAAGATATTCACCAGACTGCTGCTGCTGTTTATGCTGGTGTCCACAGTGCCGCTGGCGCTGTTCGGCTATTTCAATTTACAGCAGGACGAGGCGATGTTGCGCATCGATGCGCTGGGCAGAGTGTCGACGCTGGCGGACAAGAAGGTGATGCAGGTCAGAAACTATCTGGCGGAACGGCAGCGCAACGTGCGTCTTCTGGCAAAAAGCCCGCCGGTCATGCAAGGGTTTGAGGCGCTGTCGGAGGCCTACGCCAAGCGTTCCAGCAGCCGGGATGCGCTGATGCGGCAGTATTTTGAACGCTATGTGGAAGACTCGGGGGTGTTCTACGACCTTTTTCTGATCACGCCGCAGGGTGATATTATTTATACGCAGAAGCACCAGGCCGATTTTGCTACCAATCTGCAAAGCGGTCCCTGGCGCGGCACGCCGCTGGCAGAAGTGTTTCGCGATGCGAGCATGACGCTGGAACCGGTGATCTCCCGTCAGGATTTTTACCCTCCATCGAAAGCTCCCGCGATGTTCATTGCGGCGCCTGTTGTAGTGGATGGAAAGTATGTGGGGGTGTTGGCGGCGCAACTGGGCAACGATCCGTTCAACAAGGTAGCATCGGATCCGGCAGGCCTGGGCGCGAGCGGGGAAGCCGTATTCGCCAGGAAAGACGGCGAGGATATGTTGATGACCACCCCGCTCAGATATCGCCCGGGGGGTACGGAGGTGCTCAGGCTGAAGCTCAAGAATAACGAGACTCTGCCGATGTATGGCGCACTGTTCGGCAAGTCCGGCGAGAATGTGAAAATGGATTATCGCGGTGTGCAGGTGGTGTCGGCATGGCGTTATCTGCCGGAGCTGGATTGGGGAATGGTGGTCAAACTGGATGGCGCCGAGGTGTTTTCCTCCATTCAGGGACAACGCATCGTCATGTTGGAGGCGCTGTTGGCCTTGCTGCTCTTTTCGGGATTGCTGGCCTATTATTTTGCCAGACAGATCAGCACGCCGCTGGTGGGGCTGGCGAGAACTGCCGGTGAAATGGCGCAGGGCAGTCTGGATCAGCGCGCGGATGAGTCAGCCTTCGGGGAGTTGGGGATGTTCGCGCGGGCATTCAATCGCATGGCGGTCAATCTGCAGGGACTGTATCGCACGCTGGAAGATCGCATCGAGGAGCGCACCCGCGAACTGCATGCCACCAACGGGCAGCTGCAGGAAGAAATTATCGAACGCGAACATATCGAAGCCGCCTTGCGCGATAATCAGGCGGAGTTGCAGCGCAATCAGGAACTGCTCATCGAGGCGGAGCGGCTGGGGCGGATCGGCAGCTGGGAGCTGGATGTGGTAAGCGGCAAGTTGCGCTGGTCGGATGAGATATACCGGATGTTTGAACTCGATCCGGCGCAGTTTTCGCCCACTTATGAGAATTTTCTGAGGGTGGTGCACCCTGAAGACAGGGATAAGGTGAATCTGGCTTACAGGCAATCGCTGGATACTCGCCAGCCTTATGATGTGGAGCACCGGCTGTGCATGGGTGATGGACGCATCAAGTGGGTGCGCGAACACTGCAACAATTATTTCGATGAGTCCGGGAAACCGTTGCGTTCGGTGGGGGCTGTGCAGGATATCACCGGGCAAAAACAGATCGAGGACAATCTGCGCATTGCGGCGGTGGCCTTTGAAACGCATGAAGGCATCATGATCACCGATGCGAACGCGAATATCATCCGCGTCAATCAGGCGTTCTGCGAGATTACCGGATATAGCGCTGAGGAGGTGCTGGGAAAAAACCCGCGCCTCCTGAGTTCAGGTAAGCAGGACAGGACGTTTTACGAAGAAATGTGGCATCAGTTGACGGCGCTTGACAGCTGGTCCGGCGAAATATGCGACAAGCGCAAAGACGACACGATTTATCCTAAATGGCTGACCATTACCGCAGTGCGGGACGAAGCAGGGAAAATCACCGAATACGTCGCTATTTTCAGCGACATCACCCAGCGCAAACAGGCAGAGGAAGAAATACGCAATCTGGCGTTCTACGATGTACTGACCGGACTGCCCAACCGTCGTTTGTTGCTGGATCGTTTTCGTCAGGCACTGACAACGTCGCAGCGCAGCCGGCAATACGGTGCGGTGCTGTTTCTCGATATGGACAGGTTCAAGACGCTCAACGACACGCTGGGACATGAATATGGCGATCTGATGCTGGCTGAAGTGGCACGCCGCATGCAAACTTGCGTGCGCGAAGCGGATACGGTCGCGCGACTGGGTGGCGACGAGTTTGTGGTGCTGCTGGAAGATGTCGATGAGCAATCGGCTGAAGCCTTGAAAAAAGTGGCGCTGATCGCCGAGAAAATACGCGTAAGCCTTACGACTCCCTATTACCTTGCAGGTCATGAACATCACAGTTCGCCCAGCATAGGTGCGACTTTGTATCGGGGTAATGAGAAGTCGGTCGACGTGCTGCTCAAACACGCGGATACGGCGATGTATCAGGCCAAAGAGTCAGGCAGAAATGCGGTGCGTTTTTTCAATCCCCGCATGCAGCAGGCGGTTGAATCCCGCGCGGCGCTCGACGCGGATTTGCGGCATGCCGTGCCGGGCGGGCAGCTTTGTTTGCATTATCAGCCACAGGTGGACAACGAACATCGGGTGCTGGGTGTGGAAGCGCTGGTGCGCTGGATACATCCGGTGCGCGGCCTGGTTTCCCCTTCTCAGTTTATTCCTGCGGCCGAGGAAAGCATGCTGATTCTGGATATCGGGGGCTGGGTGCTTGAGACGGCCTGTCGGCAACTGTCCGTCTGGCGCAGTCGCGAGCTGACCCGCAATTTGAGCATTGCAGTCAATGTCAGTGCGCAACAATTCAAATTAGCTGATTTTGTCGACAGGGTGGCCGGCCTGCTGCGCGCTCATGATGTGGTGGCATCGCTGTTGAAGCTGGAGTTGACCGAGAGCGTTGTGCTTTCCGATGTGGCCGATGTGGTGGCGAAAATGCACGCGCTCAAGGCATTGGGGGTGAAGCTGTCGCTGGACGATTTCGGTACGGGATACTCATCGCTGGCTTATCTGAAACAACTGCCGCTCGATCAGCTTAAAATCGACCAGAGTTTTGTGCGGGATATTACAAGCAACCCCAACGATGCGGTGATGGTGCAGTCCATCATCGACATGGCGAAAAATTTCCGTCTGAACGTGATTGCCGAAGGGGTTGAAACCGGGGATCAGCTCGATTTTCTCAAGCTGCATGGTTGCATGGCTTACCAGGGCTATCTGTTTGGTAAGCCGGTGCCGGTTGAAGAGTTCGAGAAGCGATTGGAGCGGCAAGGGGATTCGTAAATGCGTTCCACGAAAGACTGCATAATAAACCCAAACAATCCATTAGGCCGTCATTCCCGCGAAGGCGGGAATCCAGCAATGAATAAAGACTCCGCGTAGCGGACAAAACCACCGTGTTGTCCCACTTGCGTGGGAATTTGTTAATCAACTGGATTCCGGCTTTCGCCGGAATGACGCAATTTTTCTAATGAACTATCCGGGTTTAAAGATTTCGTGGGCAGATTTAGATTTTTCCGGAATCCTGATCGTGTCCGTGCCGTTTGTACAGCATGGTCATGATGGCGGAGAGCAGCAGGCCGAAGATGGTGATGATGATATAGATGTTCAGGCTCATTTTTTCCATCAGGGCGTACAGGGCCAGCATGGCAAAGATGCTCAGATTTTCGTTGAAATTCTGCACGGCGATAGAGCTGCCCGCACCCATCAGCAAGTGGCCGCGATGCTGCAACAGCGCATTCATCGGCACCACGAAATAGCCGCCCATCGCGCCTATGGTCACCAGCAGCAGGGTGGCCATGGTGCTGCTGGTCACCGGGATCATGATCAGCACCATCAGACCCATGGCGATGCCGATAGGCAACACTTTGACCGAATGTTCCAGCTTGACGAATTTCGCGGCCAGCACGGCGCCGATCGCGATGCCGATGGCAACCCAGGCGGTCAGTTTGGCGGCGCTGGCCATGTCGTAGTGCAGCGCGATGGCGGCCCAGCTCAGCACCAGCAGGCGCAGTGTCGCCCCTGTTCCCCAGAACAGCGTGGTCACCGCCAGCGAGACCTGGCCTAACGGGTCTTTCCATAACAGTTTGAAGTTGTGCCAGAACTCGCCCAGCAGAAAGATCGGATTATTGCTCAACGGCTTGTGGTCAAGTTTCACGCACGGGATGTAGAGATTGATCGCGGCGGCGGCAAGGTAGAGCGCCACGATGATGGCAATGGCCAGCTCAGGCGGGGTGTCGATGCCGGTGTTGATGACAGGCACGTCCCACCACTGCAACATGGGATAGGCGATATCCGGGCTGAGCAGTATGCCGCCTATCACGGCGCCCAGAATGATGGCCAGCACGGTCAGCCCTTCCATCCAGCTGTTTGCCAGCACCAGTTTTTCAGGCGGCAGATATTCGGTGAGAATGCCGTATTTGGCCGGAGAATAGGCGGCGGCCCCCAGTCCTACCAAGCCGTAGGCGATCAGCGGGTTGACGCCGAACAGCATGGCGAGACAGCCCAAAATTTTGATGTTGTTGCTGACGAACATCACGCGCCCTTTGGGCAGCGAATCGGCGAATGCGCCGACGAATGGCGCCAGCACGATATAGGAAAAGATGAAGGCTTCCTGCAGGACAGGCGTGTGCCAGGCGGGTGCATGCATGCCCTTCAACAGGGCGATGGCGGCAAACAGCAGGGCATTGTCGGCGAGCGCGGAGAGGAACTGCGCTGCAAGGATGGTGTAGAAGCCGAGATTCATTCAAAGGGGGAGTATTTTTTATCAGGGCGTTTTATATCATGAAAGTATGGCCCCTGCTATCATTACATAATCGAAACATATCCAGCACTCACGATACATGCCGCGTCCCATACAAGCTTACATCGATCAGGATGCGCTGGAACATAACCTGCACGTCGCGCGCAGCCATACATCGGCGCGCATCATGGCCGTCATCAAGGCAAATGGTTACGGGCATGGATTGCTGCGCGTGGCGGAAGCGCTGACTGCTGCGGACGGCTTTGCACTGCTGGATATTCAGGATGCAATCCGCTTGCGCGAGGCGGGATACCACCAGACTATTCTATTGCTGGAAGGATTTTTTGATGCGGCAGATCTTGAGCAGATTGCCGAATATGAACTGACCTCTGTCATACACAGCGACTGGCAAATTGCGCTGCTGGATGCGTATCCCGGGCGAGGCACGCTGGATGTCTGGTTAAAAATCAACAGCGGCATGCACAGACTGGGATTTACCCCTGACAGGGTGGCGGGTGCCATGGAGGCGGTGCGTCGTCATGCGGCGGTGCGCGAGATCACGCTGATGAGTCATTTTGCCACTGCCGATGAGGCGCGCGGCGTGTCGGAACAGGCGGACCTGTATCACGACATTGTACAAGGCTGGCGTGTGCCGCGCTCTCTGGCCAATTCCGCCGCGTTGCTGCGCTATCCCGCCACGCACGGCGACTGGGTGCGCCCCGGCATTATGCTGTATGGTGCATCGCCTTTTGCCGAAGTGTCCGCGCAGCAGCTGGGCTTGAAACCCGCGATGACGCTCGAAAGTCGCATCATCGCCGTGCAGCAATTGCGCAGTGGCGATGAAATCGGCTATGGCGGGCTGTTTCGCGCGGACCGATTGATGCGTGTCGGCATCGTCGCGTGCGGTTATGCGGACGGCTATCCGCGCCAGAGCGGAAGGGTGGAGCCGGAGGCTCCGGGCACCCACCGGCCTACCCCTGGCGGGTATGGCGGGGCACCGGTTTTGGTGGACGGACAAAAGACACGGTTGCTGGGACGCGTCTCCATGGATATGCTGTACGTGGATTTGACCGCTCTGCCGCAGGCAGGGGTGGGGTCAGTGGTTACGTTGTGGGGCGAGGGTCTGCCGATTGAAGACGTGGCTCATGCTTGTGGCACCATCAGTTATGAACTCATGTGCGCGCTGGCTGCGCGCGTGCCGGTGCGTGTGTGAAGGAAAGGTTTAACAGGCAATGAAGGATAAATTGCAGCCAGTCAAGCTGAACGAAATACAGGTCGGTCGGCCATTGAGATGGACGGTATACGATAAATTCGGACGCTTGTTGTTGCGCGAGGGAGCGCTGGTCGAATCTCAGCGGCAACTCGAAGGTCTTTGTGAGAACGGGCTGTTTCGCGACGGCAGGAATGAAATTGTCAACAGAAAGGGGACGGGCGCCCCTGCCGAGCCTGTCGGGAAATCCAGGCCGGTCGAGCAGATCGAGGATTTTCAGGCGATCAAGATTGCCATCGGCGATACGCTTCAATTGCAGGATTTTTCTTCCGACAAGCAGCGCTATTTTGTGAAGCTGATCGGTTTTTTGAACAGAAGAAGCGTGCTGGTAACCCATCCCAGGCAGGACGACAAGCTGAGTTTCATCAAGGAAGGGCAGAGTTTTCAGGTGCGCGGTTTTTCGGGCACCAAAACCTATGAGTTCAGCAGCAATGTCATCAGCGTCTGCCTCGCGCCTTATCCTTATCTGCATCTGGCTTTCCCTCCTCAGGTCAAGACGACCAATATGCGCGGCGCGGTGCGCATCAAACTCAGGTTGCCGTGTTCAATCGAATCTGAGGCGACAGGTCAAAAGGCGTCTGCAATTATCGAAGATATGAGCATTTCCGGGGCGCGTATTCATGCCGGCAAGGCTTTCGGCCAGGTGGGGGACGCCGTTTCGGTGAGCCTGCGCATGCAAGTGGGAGGTGACAGCCAGGTATTTCTGGTGTCGGCGCTGATACGCAATGTGCACAGGGAGACTGACAGCCAGAACGGTGGAGAAGTCGTCATGCATGGCATGGAGTTTGTGCAAAGCGTGAGCGTCGATCTTACCGTGTTGCAGAATTACATCTATAAAGCCATGCTGGAGAGCTGACCGACATGGCGCAAGCTTCAACACTGAACATGGCTTGCGCCGGTCGGTTCCCTGATGGAACAACCAGGGAACCGCTGATTTATTCGTCTTCCCCGCAAAAGCGGGGAACCAGCGCCTTTATTTAACTGGGTTCCCGCCTACGCGGGAACGACAAAACCGAATAAATCAGCGGTTCCCTAGCTTTGCGAATTTTAAGGAAAAATTTCTATGTTGGGGATTATCGGCGGTAGCGGTGTTTATCATATCGAGGGGCTGGAAAACGCCCGCTGGGTGAAGGCGGAGTCGGTTTTCGGCGAGCCGTCCGATGAGGTTTTGCTGGCGGAGCTGGCGGGGCAATCCATCGCGTTCCTGCCGCGACACGGTCGTGGACATCGCATTTCGCCATCCGATATCAATTTTCGCGCCAATATCGATGCGTTGAAGCGTCTCGGGGTCACCGACATCATCTCGGTCAGTGCGGTGGGTTCGTTGCGTGAAGATATGCCGCCCGGCACGTTTGTCATCGTCGATCAGTTCATCGACCGGACTTTCGACCGCGAGAAGAGTTTCTTCGGCACGGGGCTGGTCGCCCATGTTTCGATGGCGCATCCGGTGTGCAACCGCCTGGGCGATCATCTGTTTGCTGCGGCAGAGCGTCTGGGGATTCCGGTGGTGCGCGGCGGCACTTATCTGGTGATGGAAGGGATGCAGTTTTCCAGTCTCGCGGAGTCGGAGCTGTATCGCAGCTGGCGGTGCGACGTGATCGGCATGACCAATATGCCGGAAGCGAAGCTCGCCCGTGAGGCCGAGATTTGTTATGCCACGGTGGCAATGGTGACGGATTTTGATTGCTGGCATCCCGATCACGACCATGTCACGGTGGATGCGATCGTCAAAGTGTTGCTCGAAAATGCCGACAAGGCGCGCGCGCTGATGAAAGAAGTTGCATCCCCTGTGCACAGCGATACGGCAGGGGATGCGTGTGCCTGCCGCAGCGCGTTGCAATATGCCATCATCACTGCACCCGAGGCGCGCGATGCGGCCATACTTGAAAAACTGTCTGCAGTTGCGGGCCGGGTCCTCAATCCTGAATCCTGAATCCTCAATCCTCAATCCTCAATCCTGAATATATGCCTATCAAATCCCGCATCCGCACCGTTCCGCATTATCCCCATCAGGGGATCATGTTCCGCGACATCACCACTCTGCTCAAGGACCCGGTAGGCCTGCGCGCCACGATCCATGAGATTGTGGCGCGCTACAAGGATATCCAAATCGACAAGGTGGCCGGTATCGAGTCGCGCGGATTCATCGTCGGCACGCCGGTGGCCTATGAGTTGGGTCTGGGTTTCGTGCCGATCCGTAAGCGCGGCAAGCTGCCCGCCGAGACGATAGGGCGCGATTACCAGCTGGAATACGGCAGCGACCGCATCGAGATTCATCTGGATGCCATCCAGAAAGGCGATCGCGTGCTGCTGGTGGACGATCTGATCGCCACCGGCGGTACGGCGGAAGCGGCGGTCAGGCTGATCGAGGATATGGGCGGCATCGTGGTCGAATGCTGCTTCGTGATCGACCTGCCCGATATCGGCGGGCGGGCGCGGCTGGAGGCGATGGGACAGAAGGTGTTTGCGCTCTGCGAGTTCGAGGGCGATTAAATGTAGATCGGGTTAGGCCGCAGGCCGTAACCCGACAATGTATGTGCGCGGAATGTCGGGTTACGCTGCGCTAACCCGACCTACAACTACTGTAAAAAAATTCCTGCAAGAATAGTTTGCAAACGAGAAAAATGTATGAAAGTTAACGGCACCCCTTATCGCACTATCTGGGAAACATCTGACGGTGCGGTCGAAATCATCGACCAGACGCGGCTGCCGCACGAGTTTGTCACGGTGCGTCTTGAAAACATGCGCGATGCGGAATATGCGATCCGCGAGATGCAGGTGCGCGGTGCGCCGCTGATCGGCGTGACGGCGGCCTATGGCGTGGCGCTGTCGATGAGCCATCACGCATCCGATGCGGCGCTTAAGGCGACCTGCGACATGCTGGTCAAGGCGCGCCCGACTGCGGTGAATTTGCGCTGGGCAATTGAACGCATGCGCGCATTGTTGTCTCCCTTGCAGGCTGATGAGCGCGCGGTTGCAGCATGGCGTGAAGCTTCGATCATTGCGGATGAGGACGTAGCAATCAACGAGTCCATCGGACGGCATGGATTGAAAATTATCAAGGACGTTTACCAGCAAAAAAATGCGACCGTGAATATTCTGACTCATTGCAATGCGGGCTGGCTGGCAACGGTGGACTGGGGCACGGCTCTTGCGCCTGTTTACGCCGCATTCGAAACCGGTATCCCGCTGCATATCTGGGTGGACGAGACCCGCCCGCGCAATCAGGGGGCGAGTCTCACTGCATGGGAGCTGGCGCAGCACGGCGTGCCGCATACCGTGATCGTGGATAACGCGGGCGGCCATCTGATGCAGCACGGTCTGGTGGAAATGGTCATCGTCGGGTGCGATCGCGTCACCGCAACGGGCGATGTGTGCAATAAAATAGGCACTTATCTGAAGGCGCTGGCAGCCTTCGACAACGGCGTGCCGTTTTATGTGGCGATGCCCACGCCGACGCTGGACTGGACCTTGCAGGACGGTGTTGCGGAAATCCCCATCGAGGAGCGCGGCCAAGATGAAGTGGGCTATATCGCAGGGCTATGCGACGACGGACAAATCCGCCGCGTGCGTCTGATTACGCAAGACTCAAGCTCTGCCAACTATGCGTTTGACGTGACCCCGGCGCGTCTGGTGACCGGGCTGATTACCGAGCGCGGACTGCTGGCAGCAAATGCTGATGCGATTCGTCTATTGTCTGACACCCCTCACCCGTTTACGGGGGAGGGGTTGGGGGAGAGGGTGAAATGAACGAGAGCGAGCTGCGCAGTGAGCTGGTGCGCATGACCAGCAGACTGGATGAACTGGGATTGAGTCACGGCGCTTCCGGCAATCTCAGCGTGCGCTACAAGGACGGCATGCTGATTACGCCTTCCGGATTTGGCGCGGAAGGACTGACTATCGATGATATCGTGTTTGTGCATCTGTCGGGCGAGTCGCAGGGGCGCTGGCATCCTTCTAGCGAATGGCTGTTTCACCGCGACATTTATGTGGGACGCCCCGAATTCGGTGCGGTCATCCACACGCATTCCAATGCGGCGACCGCGCTGGCCTGTCTGCGCCGTGATTTGCCGCCGTTCCATTATATGCTGGCGCTGCTGGGGGGGAACAGTCTGCGCTGCGCCGATTATGCCACCTTCGGCACGCAGGCGTTGTCCGACAACGCGTTGCTTGCCATGACGGATCGTAAAGCCTGTCTGCTGGCGAATCACGGCATGATTGCGGCCGGCAAGCATCTGGCGGAGGCCTTCAAGCATACCGTGGAAGTGGAGAATTTAAGCGAGCTATATCTGCGTGCACTGGCGGTCGGTGAGCCGGTGTTGCTGACGGACGATGAGTTTGCCGATGTGCTGAATCGCTTTGCAACGTATGGGAAACCCAAACAGTAAAAAATGCGCCATTTCACCGGGGGAAGGTGAGTGAAATGGCGCGGGCTACAAGGGTGTTACAGGCTGAATCAATGTTGCGGTGTGCATTTTCCGTTTGAGGCATTTTGCGTCAATAGCTGAAAACAGGAAACATTACAGGCGGTCAAATAGCCTGCATAATTGGCTTGGCTGCGAGAATGAACGGTTGTCTTACAGGGATGAACGGTCGTTGTTTTTTAGCGGAGATTTGGCGCTGTCGGGAGTTTTTAGCTGTTTGTCGTGCAGCAAGTAAGGCCCTCCGATATGAGGACGCTTAATGCTGTTGCCATTAATCTGTATTAGGTTTAATGTTGCCGTCATGAAAACAGCACTGTCTCCCATTGGGTCCGAGTTTGCCACGACCGAAGAGGCCGAGACTTATGAGCGCTGGTTCCGTGCCAGGATGCAGGAATCGCTGGATGACAACAGCCCGTTGATTCCTCACGATCAGGTGATGGCAGAAATGCAGGAACCTATCGACGCCAAACAGCGTGCTGCCCGTGCTTTGGCGGGCTAAAGCCCGTTTTAGCCTGGCCGAGATAAGCGGTTGCTGATCGTAATCCGACTGCCGCTCAACGCCTCAAGGATGCGACACAAGGTTGGACAATGTCAATGGTGGCAAAACAGTGACCTGTTGGGTATGGAATATCCAAGCCGAAAACTGATGCTAATCACATACAACAAGCTGCCAATTACGGTTGTTCGATATATAAATTGGATGGCAAGAAAGCTGACGGTCATGAACGGCAACAATGTGCCAGCAACAGTCCATCGATGTATAGAATTGCTGACCAGAAAGCCGACTGTCATGACCATCAACATGGTGCCAATTGCGCACTTTGCAGATATGTCGAACACAAGTCATGTGTTCATGTATGGGCTTGGTAAAATCAGCCCTCCATTTAAAGAAATATCACATAGGTGAGACATGGCAAAGCTATTCGATAAGCGATTTCCCGTCATCATTCCCGAAGTTTCACAAGGTGAGTGTTCATGACAAAAAAATTGTTTAGGCTCTCTGAACATCAATTGAGTCAAAATTGGCTAGCTCAATTCCGTTCCAGTGAAGACAGGGCTTTGGCAGAACAGCTAATCAATCAAATAAAGTTGGTTTCTGGGCGTGATTTCGAGTCTGGGATCGAAAGCGCTTTGGACCGATTGCAGGTTCAGTGCAGTGCTACTATCGCTGTTTATCCTGTTACTCCCCCAAACCCAGAGAATGTAATTGGATATGGCCCTTTTTCTGGTGGTATCACTGCAGGTGATGTGCAATCACGGCAAGCTGGTCGTCGAGAACAGCACGGTAGCGAGGGTAGAGTGGCACACATAATTGCAAATCTCCAAAGAAAGCACCTTCGACCTAATGGTACATCGGTCATTGAGTGCACTCCTACAATCAAGCAATTATGTAGCCAAGGTATCCGACATATTGTTCTGGTTGATGATGTGTCTGGCAGTGGGACTCGGCTTGTGAATTACTGGAAAAAAGTAGTTCCACGCTATATCAAACGGCTACTATCCCTAAAGCGTTTTGAATTGTGGATAGTTTTGTATGCTATGACGCCGAAAAGCCGATTGGCACTGACGAAGGCGCTGCCGAATTTCCCGGCTTTCAATCATTTGATTACCGTGCTGCCGGACTCAAGCTTGGTTGACCACGTTCCATCTGGAGTCGTTAAGCTATGCACGCAATATGCAGAATTGATACATATGGAAGATGCAGCCTTTGGCTATCGTGGCAGCGCATGCCCTTTTGTTTTTGAGCATGGTTGTCCGAATAATTTGCCAGCAATTCTTTGGGCCAGCAAGAAAAATTGGAAGGGTTTATTTCCAAATCGTGCCATCCCCAGCGAATTCAGGCCGCACTTTGATAGCGAGGGAACAGATCGTGCCTGCGAAGCGCTGTGGAAGGTCAATCAACCTAAACTAGCGCTAAGCTTGCTGGAATCACTTGAGGGCAATAGAAAGCTTGATACAGAGCAATGGATTCTTCTTACGCTATTGGGTTTAAGGCTACGGGGGGTGGCAGAGTCTTATTTGGCTTCCAAGCTTCTCATGGATAACATTGTCTGCTCTAAATTGCTAGAGCTAGCTGGAGATATGGGGCTTTACGACATTGCAGCGAAGAGCGTAACTGCAATTGGTAGAGAATATGTGTCACGTTTTCGAATGCGGTATGGCAAGAAAGAACGCATTGCCTCAAGTTAAAAGGATACCGAAGATTGGTATCGTTGCCTCAAGTTTGGTGGTTACCGAAGGAGTTTAAAAATCACACGCAGTTTATGCTGAATTTGCTTCTGGAGCATGAATGGATTG
>JAJYYO010000030.1 GCA_021800795.1 Pseudomonadota bacterium | reverse complement strand
GTTTCTCCCGCGCCCGAACTTCTGGCAAGGCTGGGGCCGCTGTTCACCCAGCCCACTATAACCGCTTTTAAGGGCAGCGGCTGCGATCGCTGCAACGGCAGCGGCTACAAGGGACGTATCGGCTTGTATGAGGTGCTGGCTCTTAACGATAAAATGCGTCATCTGATCAACAGCGGCGCTACCATCATGGATATTACCAATTATGCGCGCGAGATGGGCACCTCAACCCTGCTGGAAGATGGCCGCAGCAAGGTCAATCAGGGCGTGACGACGCTGGACGAATTGTTGCGCGTGTTGGGGCCGCAGTAGGCGAAATTCCAACAGCATTTTCCAAAAAACAAGGCCTGAGCGGCCTTCTATCGAATATCCTGCACCGCAATGCCCGCAGGGAGCGCGCCCGGCAGGTAAGCACGCCCTGCGAAACTGCGCGGACGTCCACCCGACTCCACAACCAGATCTGCCTCGTGCTGATTGACGAACCGATGACCGGCGAATACCTGCCCGGATTGACGAGCAATCATCTTATCGAAATGCGGCCCCATGAGCTGTCGAAGATCAGGCTTGAAGGGACCGGACCAGGCAACGGCAAACACCACGCCCGCCGCGGAGACATATTGCCGGACCGTCGTACCGGTAGGCAACGTTGTTTCATACACGATGTAGCTACCGTTCGATGACGGGGTTTGGCGGACCGCATGATCTGCCTTCATGCGTACCCGATCCGTCTCAATGCTGGCGCCATCACCGCCGAGTGACGCATGAGCCGCAACGACATAACACGCCATGAACAGTGTCACCCCCCATATAGCGAGATAACGCTGCGTGGCGTTTGTCCTGTTTTCCTGCGTAATTACCGTTAAAGCGTGAGAGTGTAAGTGCATATTATCCTCATGAATTAATAGTTCGGTAAAATTCCCAGCGTTGCACCCGGCAGCGGGATGCTTATCGCAAATGCTGTGCATTTATCAGTACGCAAAATAAGGACCTGGGGTGCCGCTACCTGGCGTACTCATGCCCGAGATAGCCGTGAACACAGAGCGACCGAAAAAGAAGGGCAGGCCCCAATCAAATTGATTGCTTATATTCGGGCCGGCGATATTTGCTGCAACGATGTTCTGGCCAAGGTTGTCGGCGCCGACTATGCTGAAGCTTACAGGGGGAGCGCTGGGACTCCCGCTCGCTGCGGCATTGATGGCGCTCTGACTCATCGGCGATGGAATCGGGCAGTAAGCCCATGTAGCGACAGAGCATGTAGGGATGCTGCTGTCTTGAAAAAACAGGCCGTTCGAGCCGCTGTCGATGAAGCTGCCGGACATCAGCACACTGTTGAATGTGGTTCTGAAATTGCCATATGAATCGGTTGCATACGGGACGGCTGAGCCAAGCGCGTTGTTTACCTCGGTGCCGATGCCGAAAATAAGAGAGCCGGTGAGACCGGCGGCGCCGGCATTTGAAACCGCAGGCAATTGAATCAACACACCGTTGTTGTCCTGAGCAAAGAGGGCTACAGGGTTTTTGACGACCTGCGCGGAAGTTACGGTCGATCCTGTGCAGCCGGTCGGGGTGCAAGTGTAATAGGCGGCAGCGACGGGTTGTATCAGGCATTGATCGCAGTCATTCGTAAAAAGCCCGACCCCCAGGATTCCCTTGGCGCCAAGCAGAGCCGCTGTATTCTGGATAACGCCGGAACTGGAACAATCGTTGGGAACAGCCGTTGCCCCGCCAGGTTGATCCCCTATGTTCTGGATGGAAACAGATCTCGCGACTTCACCGCCAAGGTAAATATCTGCGAGAAGCACTGAGCCCCAAGTGGCGCCGATCCCGAAAACTTCGCATTCGCCAATCGCATTGCCACTTTGGGTAACCGCCGGCAGGGAAAGGTTGGAAAACAGCGTGGAATTCAGAAGCCGCAGCCCGGACGAACCGGTATCCAATAACACATGGTCGATTGTCTGGCAGGCGGCATTGGCTCCCGAGGTACCTGGAGTACAGACCGTGACCGAGACGTAGGGTACATTGATTTCACTCACGCCCGGCACCGGACCTGCATCGATTACGATGGGCATAACATTTCCTGCCGTCGTTGGGTGAGGTATCAACATGCCGGGGCCGCTACGTGGGTAAAATGCGCTCTGGGTCTGAGTCGGGGTTGCCGATGTGTTCGCGGCGCTGCCGCCTCCACCCCCGCATGCTGCCGCCAGCAGCGTAATTATCGCTAGCAGGATATGCGTACCAAAGGAAAATTTATGTTTAGAATTCATGGACGGATTCAACTCCGAAGTGCAACTTTTGCAGGTGAGTTTAGGTGGTGAACTGCGTTAAAATTGGAGCCATTTAAACGATCCAGGCATTTAGCACACATTATTATTCCAAACTCTTCCCATACCGGCATGAAGTCGAAATATTTACGAGCGCACTGGCTTTGTAAGGCTGTAATTTAGCAGCTAGCACAGTGTTAATCCAGTGAAAAAATATATGTCTTTCGGAATATATGAATTCCGGCTTCATATTTTGCAATAACGTTGGCGCGCTCAAAAACCAGCCGGTGCAGCCTTTCTGGGCAGCCACAGTGGCTGTCAGCGCGTCTGGAACATGCGAGTTATATCAGACATGATTTGATGCGCTGCGACGCGATAAACGGCTGATATTCGTTGCTGCTGTCGCTGCGCAGAAAACGGCGGACTTCGTGCCGTGCCAGCCGGAATTGTTGCGCAGATTATGGGACACAAGCCAAGCGCGATTGCAGAAAAACACTACATCCAGCGCGAACTAGACTTGCTGCACCTGTGGCACGTCAAGATTGAAACGTGGATATTGGAACAGGCCGGAATCAAGTTTGAAGCAGTGCAGGCGGGTTTGCGGGTTATAGTCAACAATTAACAACTTTCCAGAATGAAAATTCATGTGTATGATACACACCATGAATAGCGCAGACCTTATCCGCGAACTGAAAAAGGCAGGCTGGCAACTTAACCGGGTGAACGGTTCACACCATATATTCACGCACACCATGCGCCCCGGAATTGTGGTTGTGCCACACCCGAAAAAGGATTTAGGGCGGGGCCTAGTGAAATCAATCCGGCAACAAGCCGGGATATGAGAGGTGAAAAATGTATTACCCAGTAGCAATTGAACCCGGAACAGAAACGGAAGCTTTTGGCGTGGTCGTGCCAGACTTGCCCGGATGCTTTTCGGCCGGCGACACATTGGAAGAGGCGTTTATTCAGGCCGAGGAAGCAATAACAGGCTGGATAGAAACCGCGCTCGATGCAGGCCAAGCCATTCCCAAGCCTTCCACTATTGAAGCCCTGCGCAAGGCGCACCCAGAATATGATGGCTGGATGTGGGGCGTGGTAAAGATTGACCCTGCCATGCTGGATGACAAACTGGAGCGCGTGAATATCAGCCTGCCCCGCCGCATTCTGCACCGTCTGGATGCCCAAGCCCGCGCCGCCGGGGAGACACGTTCAGGATTTATCGCAAGTATGGCACTGAGCAGATAACGGCATAGAGTTTACCACCGTATAGCTCGACGGAGCGAAAACGGGAATCTTTCACCCGCTGGCAATGCCAGAGTATTGCGCAGACCTCACAACAAAACCCTACCAAAGCTCCGTGGCCGAGCCGTTGCAACAATCTGCTGAGATGGGGCCTGCCGGACGATTGCGGACGCAACGGAGAGCATCCTGAGCGTTCTAATGGCGAATTGTTCTGATGCACACAGGATTGACATGGCAAAAAAGGCAAGCAACCAGGCTGTAGTGCATGAAGGGCAAGTATTGCGGGCGCTACCTACCCCCCGGATTAAACTCGCAACGATTGAAGATTGCAGGCGAGAGATGGCGAGAGTTTACCGCGATGCCAAAGCAGGCAAGACAGAAACAGCGGACGCATCAAGGCTGGTTTATATGCTGACTGCGATAGCAAAAATGATTGAAGCGGGGCAGATTGAAGCCCATTCAACCGCGATGAAAACAAACGCCAGCAAGTGCCGCACACTGGCTGATTTTTATGGGGGGTGCATCGAAAAAAATCCAGCGGAGTGAAGCCGACCTGGTGTGAACCGTGGTTCACAGATTTTCAGTCACCCGACCGCTTGAACAGAAAACAGTCAGGCGGTTTTTATTTGGACGCGGGATTGATAAATCGTGGTGACATATTGGTGACACAAAACCAAATCCCTGAAACAACAAAGCCCTGCATTTCTGCAAGGCCTTGTCTTTATTGGTGCCGCCTATCGGATTCGAACTGATGACCTACCGCTTACAAGGCGGTTGCTCTACCAACTGAGCTAAGGCGGCTTTGAAACTGGTGTTGCCAATGCTCTTTTGTATAGTGGTGGGTCGAGCGAGATTCGAACTCGCGACCAACGGATTAAAAGTCCGCTGCTCTACCGGCTGAGCTATCGACCCCTATGCAAAGGAGCGCGAATTATACGTATTCAGCGGGCACTGTCAATGAAGAATAGCGTTTATTTCAAATTTTATGACTGAATCAGGCACATCTCGGCGCATCTGATGGCAGATTGACAGGAATTAGTTTCTATAACGTGTAGGATCAATCACACCGGCGGCGGAAAACCCGTCACGGCGCAAGCGGCAGGAATCGCACAGCCCGCATGCTCGGCCCAGAGCATCCGCCTGATAACATGAAACGGTCATCGCATAATCCACGCCGAGCATATCTCCCTGCCGGATAATCTCGGCCTTGGACAAATGCAGCAACGGCGCGTGTATCGTGAGCGGGTGTCCTTCCACGGCCGCCTGGGTGGCCAGGTTAGCCATGCGCTCGAAGGCTTCGATGTAGGCCGGACGGCAATCGGGGTAACCTGAATAATCCACCGCGTTGACGCCGATAAAAATATCCTGCGCATGCAACACTTCGGCCCAGGCCAGCGCCAGCGACAGCATGATGGTGTTGCGTGCAGGCACATAGGTCAGCGGAATGCCCTCCGAGGCCAGCTCTGGTACCGCAATATTGTTGTCCGTCAAAGCCGATCCGCCAAAGCCCGTCAGGTCTATGTTCACCACCCTGTGCTCACGGGCGCCCAGCGTTTCAGCGACCCGCTTAGCCGCAGCCAGTTCGGAGTGATGGCGCTGCCCGTAATCCACGCTGAGCGCATAACAGGCATAGCCCTGGGCATGCGCCATCGCCAGCACGGTGGCCGAATCAAGCCCGCCCGATAACAATACCACGGCGTTTTTCATCAATGTCCCGCCTCGTTGTTCCATAGTATCTTGTGGAGTTGCAACTGAAAGCGCACCGGCAGATTATCGCGCAATATCCAGTCCGCCAGCTGTGTGGCGCTGAGCGCGCCCTGTGCGGGCGAAAACAGTACGGTACATTTATCGTCCAGACGATACTGCATCAGAATCTGCCTGGCCCAGTGGTAATCATTTTCGTCACACAACACAAATTTTATTTCGTCATGTGGCGTTATCTGAGTCAGGTTTTGCCAGAGATTTTCGTCAACCTCTCCGGAAGCGGGCGTTTTAATATCCACAACCCGCATCACCCTGGCATCAACGAGGCTGATATCCAACGCGCCGCTGGTCTCCAGCGAGACCTGATAACCCGCGTCACACAGCGCGGTGAGCAGCGCCAGGCAGTTCTTCTGCGCCAAAGGCTCCCCGCCGGTCACCGTGACATAGCGTGGCGCATAGCCTGCTACTTGCTGGAGAATTTCACTGAACGCCATGCTTTTTCCGCCGGTAAAGGCGTAGGCAGTATCGCAATAGGTGCAGCGCAGCGGACAACCGGTCAGACGGATAAATACCGTAGGCAGCCCGACGCGAGTGGTCTCTCCTTGAAGAGAATAAAATATCTCGGTAATGCGCAACCGCGCTGCTTGCTCAGGCATACTACCTGCCCGCTGCGATCAGCTTTTTCGCCTTGGCAGCCGCCGCACTGTCGGGATATTTGGAAATCACCTGTTTGAGCGTGGCATTTGACTGCGGCACCGCTTTTAGCGCCAGCTGACAGCCCGCTATGTTGAACATTGCATCAGGCGCCTTGTCCGATCCGGGATAATTCTTGAGCAGCGCCCGGTAATTTATCAGTGCGCTCTTGTAATCATTCAAGGCAAACTGCGCATTGCCCAGCCAATACATGGCGTTCGGCACATGCACCGAATTCGGATATTTTTTCAGGAACTCCTGGAAGGCACGGACAGCATCCGCGTTATTTCCGGATTTTGCCAGGGCATAAGCCGCTTCGATGGCATGATCCTGCACAGCCGGGTCATCCGACGACACCCCTGCATCACCCGCCTGCGCCGCATCGACAGGCTTGGCGGCGGCAGCCTCGATGGATTCGAAGTGACGCAAGCGCGTATCCAAATCCACATAAAAATCCTTTTCGCGTTTCTCGGCATCCTGCAGGCCGTGCGATGTTTCTTCATTCTGTCCGCGCAACTGGCGGATTACCCCGTTCAGGGTTTCAATCTGACTTTGCAGATCCAGTATGGATTGTGTCTGTTGCTTGCCCTGATCTTCCAGCTTGAGCACACGCGCCTCGACCTGCTGGATATTCTTGCGCGCATCGTCGTCCGTGAACAACCCCGCCTGAGCGGGTGCGACACAACACAAACCCAACAAAATCAAGGCACGTGGCTTCAACATGATATTACTGTGCCGCGTAGTTCAGATCGGTACGACGATTTTGCGACCAGGCAGCTTCGTTATGACCGGCAGCCTTTGGCTTTTCTTCGCCGTAGCTGATGCTGCTCAACTGAGCGGCTTTTGCGCCGCCCATTTCAAGCATCTTCTTTACGCCATCTGCACGGCGCTGGCCCAGACCCAGGTTATACTCGGTGCTGCCGCGTTCATCGCAATTGCCTTCCAGGCGAACAGTGCGATTAGGGTTTTCGCTCAGGTACTTGGCATGCGCCTGCACCAGCGGCTTGTCGGCATCCTGCACTGCTGCCACGTCAAACGGGTAGTAAACGCTGCGACCTGCCAGAATGCTCTTTGGATCATTCAGCGGATCAATATTTGTCTGTGGCGCTACAACGGGCGCCACCACCGGTGCTGCGGCTACCGGAGCCGGTGCCGGTGCAGCCGCAACTTCCTTCGGCTTCTGGCTGGCACAGGCGGCCAGCAAATTCAACAACACAATACTGATTACGAGTTTTTTCATGGCAATTTTCCTCAGTTTGACAAATAAAATTAAAGTTGTGGTCCCCATACAGGCTCGCGAGCGTCGCCGCTTTGCGTGAACATGTGTTGCTGGACGCGACCGTCGCTAGACACGGTCGCCAATATACCACGACCGCGCGCCTCGCTGGCAAACAGGATGATCTTCCCGTTAGGCGCAAAGCTGGGCTTTTTCTCCCAGCCACCCTCGGTGAGCGTTACCATCTGCCCATTCTGCAAATCCTGCGTGGCGATATAAAATCTGCCGCCAGTCAGATGGGCAAATACAAACGATTTGCCATCAGGACTGTAGCGGGGCGAGAAACAGCTGCCATCGGCAAAAGTCAGGCGCTGCGCCGCACCGCCCTCAACCGGCATGCTGTAGACCTGCGGACTGCCGCCACGGTCGGAAGTAAACAGCAACGACTGCCCATCCGGTGAAAAATTAGGCTCAGTATCAATCGCTCCGCTGAACGTAATGCGATGAACGCCGCTGCCATCCGGGTGCAACAGGTAAATCTGCGAACTGCCATCGTGCGTCATCACGACCGCCAGCTGATGGCCGTCCGGCGACCAGGCCGGGGCGCTGTTGCTGCCGGGAAAATCCGCCACCGCCTTGCGCTGATTGGTGAGCAGGGATTGCACGAACACGGCGGCGTGACCGGTCTCGAAGCTGACATAGGCGAGATGACTGCCATCCGGCGACCAGGCCGGCGACATGACAGGCTCTTTTTGCTTCAATACGACCTGATCATTGTAACCGTCGCTGTCTGCGACAATCAGGCTGTAACTTTTGCTCTGCCGGTTCACGTAAACAATGCGCGTGCTGAACACGCCCTTGTCGCCGGTGAGTTTTTCATAGATCAGATCGGCGATGCGGTGACCGATTGCGCGCAGCTGTCCATCGTTTGCCGATACCGCTTCCCCCACCAACTGGGTTTGTTTGACCACATCCAGCAGGCGAAAGCGCGCTTCGATGCGACCATTGGGTTGCACACCCACCGTGCCGATCGCCAGCGCTTCCGCGCCGCGCAACTGCCAGTCGCTGTAATTCACGTCGGCGACATCATGCGGCGACTTGCCGGTGGTATCAACCAGACGAAACAAGCCGCTGCGCAGCAGATCGCCCGTCACCACGTCGTTGATCGCCAGCCCCAGCTTTTCATCTCCTCCCATCGGCACCAGAGAGACGGGAATCTGATGCTCACCCGCGCCTATGATCTCGATGCTCAAGGCGGCGCTCGCAATTGCGGAATGCACCAACATCAACAAACCCAAAAATACTATTTTTAACATAATGATTAATTCTCTCTTTTACTTGGCTGAAACCCCAAATTTAATTCACGAAAACGGTTGAACAGCCCCGCGTCCGGCGGCAGCGGCAAGGGCTGCGATTTAAGGATGGCCCGCTCCACCGCATTATCATAAGCCGTATTGCCGCTGGAACGAGTCAACCTTGCATCCAGCACCGTGCCGCCCGGCAACAAAGTCACTGAAAATTCGGCACGCGCGTCATTCGCCACATTGGGCGGCATCACCGTATTGCGACGTATTTTACTGGCAATTTTACTCGTATACTCGTCCACCACACGGCCTGTCGCGGCTTCCTGATCCGCACGCTCTTGCGCGGCCTGCTGCTCAGCCGCAGATGGCTGCCCCGCCTTGCCGGTTTGACCACCCGATTTTATCCCAGGCCAGGCATTGGTTCTGGCTTCATGCGTTACCTTGGGCGTTAACTTGGGTTTGATCTCGGGTTTGACTTCAGGTTTTTTCAGCGGCTTTTCCTCGTGCTTCACCACCGGCTTTGGTTTTTTTTCCGGAATCACAATGTCAGGCTTGATAACTTCCTCCACCGGCACAGGCGGCGGGGTCTCGACTAGCGCCTTGACGGATGGCGCGGGCGCAGCCGGTTCCGCCTCCGGCAGGCTCTGCCACAGCTCAACGCTCATGACAGAGGGCGAGCGCGGCTGCGTCTGCCAGGAAAAGCCGAAGTACAGCAGCGCAAAAAACGCCGCATGCACGCTCAGTGCAAGCAGCCCTGCCGGCAGTTTATAAGGCTCCTGGTAGACATTCATTTTTTGATGGCTTGTGTCAACAGACCCACTTTTTTGATGTGTTGCTGTTGCAGCACATCCATTACGTTGATGACCTCCTCATAACGCACGCTCTTGTCGGCGGAGATCACCACTGCCTGATCGGCATGCGTCTCCTGGCGGGATTTTAAAATCGAAATCAAATCCTCGCGGGATACGCGCGTTTCCTCATCTCCCCTGGCATGGTCGCGCAGCGCCAGCGAATTATCCTTCTTGATGATGACTTCCAGCGGCGCAGGCGATGGCACGGACGACTGGCCGACCTGCGGCAGATCGACCTGACCGGGATTCATCATCGGGGCTGCCACCATGAAGATCACCAGCAGCACCAGCATCACGTCGATGTAAGGCACGACGTTGATGTCGTTCATCAAGCGATTTTTTTTACGCAGAACTGATCTCATAAATATCTCTTAAAACCGTAGCGAGCAGGATGACTGGCAAGGCGCGAGACGCGCAGCGACCGAGACATACCATACTGGTAGGCGACAGAGCGAGCAACGAGCAACAAAGCCAGTTGCCCGCACAGTAGGTTTTCAGAGATATTTTTCATGGCTGGCGCTGCAATACATTGGAAAACTCTTCGGTGAAGCTCTCGAAGCGCGTCGCCAGACGGTCGATGGCATGCGCATAACGGTTATAAGCCACCACCGCCGGAATCGCCGCAAACAAGCCCATCGCGGTGGCGACCAGCGCCTCAGCGATACCGGGCGCCACATGCGCCAGAGTCGCCTGACCGACATTTGCCAGCCCGCGAAATGCATTCATGATACCCCACACCGTACCGAACAGGCCCACGTAGGGGCTGACCGAGCCCACCGACGCCAGAAACGCCAGATGTGCCTCCAGCCTGTCCATCTCGCGCTGATAAGTGGCGCGCATCGCGCGGCGGGTGCCGTCCATCACCGCGCTGCCGTCCACGCCATGTTGTTTTTTAAGCTTCACGAACTCGACAAAACCGGCGGCAAAGATGCGCTCCAGCGCGCCCTGATCGGCCCGTGCGGAGTTGCTGACCGACTTGTAAACCTCGTTCAGATTGGGATTGCGCCAGAACGCCTCCTCGAATTCGTGAGTCAGCCGGGTTTCGCGACGTATCGCGAACATCTTCAGAAAAATGTACCACCAGGACATCATCGATACCAGCAGCAGCAAACCCAGCACCATCTGCACCAGCACGCTGGCATTGCTGATGAGATGTACGAACGACAAATCCTGTGTAACTTCCATAAATACCTAGCTCCTTCGTCATTCCCGCGCAGGCGGGAATCCAGTCAAAATTATCGCCGCAGCGCGAACGCAACAACAAATCAAAAAATCAGCGCTACTCCGCCCATTGTGAGCGCAACGCTTCCGGCACGCTGACCGGCTTGAACGTATCCCGTGAAACACACACCAGATGCACCTCTCCCGTCGTCAGCAGTTCTTCTTCGCGCCTGACCGTTTGCAGCAGCGTGAGGCGACTGCGCCCGACATCTTTGACCAGCGCCGTAACTTCCAGCATGTCATCGAGCAGCGCGGGTTTTAAATAATCCAGCTTCATCGAACGGACCACAAACATCACACCGAATTCCTGCATCAGGCCCGCGTTGCTGTAACCGTGGGTACGCAGCCACTCAGTCCGTGCGCGCTCCATAAAGTTCACATAGCTTGCATGATAAACCACGCCGCCGGCATCCGTGTCCTGAAAATACACGCGCACCGGCCAGCTGAAAATCTTGTGCTCACTCATTCGTTCTTGCTCTCATTGACATAAATCTTCAGTTTTAGCAACCGGCAAACCATTCACCAGACACTTATTTCCCAACTCCAGCTACGCTGCATTTTACCAAAGTGATAATGGCGGCATTTGCATAAATCCTTGTTGGCAATTTCATCGCGCGTATCAGTAAAATGACTGACCTCATCACACACCGCTGGGCGCTCCAGATTCAACAGCGTTACCGTCACACTCTCAACTGCCGCCGCGGTGTTTTGCCGAAATCGCGGCGGATAAAGCTTGGCGTTCGCCATTTCGGCGGACATCATTTCAACTTCCTCAGGATACAGGCACTTGGTTTTGAAACCGCTACCGTCATGAAATTTTCTGGATGTACTGAACGCCCTGAATGCCTGAAAAGTCGTCGTCTTGTGTCCACAAGACAGCGGCATGAGTACGCGCTGTGGAGAGTATCAGGCTGTCCGCCATCGGCAGCTTGAGTTCAAAAGAAAGCTTTGCCGCCGACAATGCAAGAGATTCATCCAGCGCGATGACACGCCCCTGCTGCATCAATGCAACCGCCCGCAAGGCATCATTCTCGGCGCGCTGTTGCAAAACGCGCTTGAATACTTCAAACAGACTGATCGCTGGAACGATCAGCAATGCCATATCTTCGATAACGGGTGCAAAAAAAATCGGCATTTTCGCCATCGGCAAAATATTCCAGCCAGCCGCAGGAATCGACTACATTCATAGTCGATCATCCTCGCGCAGTACCGTTGTTTCAATTCCTTTGAGAAAACCACGCATCCTTGCCGGCAACTGAATCGGAATAAGCTCTATGCGGTCGTTATAGGCGATGATTTGCATCTGCCGCCCTGCTTCCAGATGCACCTGGTCACGTACCTCCTGCGGTATGACGATTTGAAATTTGGGTGAAAGCGTAACGGCATTCATGGTTAACCCCTTTGAGAAATTTCGCAGCGGCTTATTCTACACTGCACCTGGAATAGCGATCAGGAGTTGTAAATTGCTGTCATTCAATTGATTTCATCGAGCAAATCCCCGCTGCCCAGATGACTCGCCACGGTCAGGCCGAAATGAAGATAGGCGTTTGCGGTGGCCATGCGTCCGCGCGGGGTGCGTTGCAGATATCCCTGCTGGATCAGATAGGGTTCCAGCACATCCTCAATGGTATCGCGCTCCTCGCCTATCGCGGCAGCCAGATTATCCACGCCGACCGGCCCGCCTGCGAATTTTTCGATGATGGTCAGGAGCAACTTTCTGTCCATCACATCCAACCCCTGCGAGTCCACATCCAGCATGGTGAGCGCCGCATCCGCCACCGCGCGCGTCGCGTCCCCCTTCGCCTTCACATCGGCGTAATCGCGCACCCGGCGCAGCAGCCGGTTGGCGATGCGCGGCGTGCCGCGCGAACGTTTTGCGATTTCCATCGCGCCGTCGTGCGACAGATTCATTTCCAGCAGGCCGGATGAGCGCATCACGATGCGCTGCAATTCTTCAGGCGTGTAAAACTCCAGACGTGACACGATGCCGAAGCGGTCGCGCAGCGGATTGGTCAACATCCCGGCGCGGGTGGTCGCACCCACCAGCGTAAACGGCGGCAAATCCAGTTTTACAGAACGTGCGGCAGGACCTTCGCCTATCATGATGTCGATCTGATAATCCTCCAGCGCGGGATAGAGAATTTCCTCGACCACAGGAGACAGACGATGGATTTCGTCGATGAACAGCACGTCATTGGGTTCCAGATTGGTCAGCAACGCCGCCAGATCGCCTGCGCGTTCCAGCACCGGCCCCGAGGTGTGACGCAGATTCACGCCCATCTCGCGCGCGATGATCTGCGCCAGCGTGGTTTTGCCCAGACCCGGCGGGCCGAACAGCAGCACATGGTCGAGCGGCTCCTGGCGCAGCTTCGCCGCCTGAATGAAGATTTCCAGCTGTTCGCGTATTTTTTCCTGGCCCACATACTCGTCGAGCTGCTTGGGGCGCAGCGCGCGTTCCAGCGCTTCCTCCTGACGGGATACGACCGCAGAGGTGGTCAGGCGCGGCTCAGCAGTGAGATTATCGGTATGAATCATAGTGGGTAATTTTTCGCGGAAATTGGCTTACGTTCATCATTTAAACAAACGAGAATCAAATGGATAACTCCCGTGAGATATGATCTTGATTTGCCCTGCATCACGATGAGCTGGGTTAATCAGAAAGTGTTGTGTGTGAGGAACAATCGCACTAGGCACTGCCATAAGCGCTGACCCGAACTCACTCAGCCATTTATCCCCTATCGTGCGGGTTTCTTCTACTCTATCTCGCCAATCAGGATCGATATCCTCTTCATCCAGTGCAACAATGAGAAGACTATCCGGCACATCAATTCTCAGCAACTGGTATGAGTCCGGCAAGTGCATAAGATCGTTAATTTCAAGATGAACCAGCGCTTCCAACAGCGCTGAAGCGGGTGAGTTGGCGGTATAAACAATAGGCGCACCCGCATTATGCCAGCGGGCCGCTGCCCGCAATCCGCCTGTGCCAGACAAATTCAGATGGTTGCTGATACGCCAGACGATCACGCAAAAAAACCTTCATCTATCTGCACCAGTGCTTCTTCGACCAAACGACTGCCCACATCCGTAGCGAGCATTTCGATAGGCGTTCTGCCCTCGAAACGCTTAAGCGAACGGCGCAACCAACTCATTGCTTTTTCCTGATTGCCAAACACCGAATCTGTTTGCGCAACAACACGCGCCATACGCACCGCACGATCAGACTCTTCGACAGTCAGTCTTTCATCGTTTGCACGGCGATGAGCCAATGTTCTGGGCGGCGCAATCAAACTCACTTCTTGCTTCGTAACACCTGCGGCAAGCAAGCGATCGATCACCGTAACCTGAAGCCGATTGTGAACCAGTTTAACCAGCTCCATATCTGTGGGTAGCCCGCTATAGTCAATCAGATGAGAAAACGTGGTGCGCTCACGACTGAGCCATGCCGTACGGTCATTCCCGAGCCCCTTTATTCGACTCTTGATTGGCTCCTCTCTGCCCCGCCCCCGCACAACTACACTTAAAAACCCTTTTTCATAATGCGCCACGGCATTTGATGAGCCAACCCGAGACGTAACCTTTCTGATTGAGTTTTCTAATGCGGTCTTGTTTCCTGATCTGAGAGAAACTCCTCTGATTTTTCGATGTTTGATGCCATACTTACCCGCAGCTGCTCTAAGCGGTGTTTTAGATACAGACTTTTTCTTTGATTTAATTAGACATTCCTGTTTTTCAGTTAACATAGCCACCTCATTTTTGGCAATATGCCGCCACACTACAGGCAAATTGCCAAAAACTCAACCATCCGGTTTGAAATATCCATCAATGCGGCGGCAACTCAGGCTTTGGACAGCAGTTTAAGCGCCTGTCTTATGCCGTCCGAGACACCGATTTCAGCAGGCAACTGCTTCGCCGCCCAGTCGGCTTCCTTGTCGTTATAACCCAGCGCCTGCAACGCGTTGATGATGTCGCTGCCGGCAGATGAGCGTGCAACACCACCTGACGATACGGAAACTGCGCCCATTGCGGCAAACTTACCCTCCAGTTCCAGCAGCAAACGCTCTGCGGTCTTCTTGCCCACCCCGGGAATTTTAATCAGGCGACCAGCTTCCTTGTTGGCCACCGCATCGGCCAGATCGTTCAGACTCAAACCAGACAGCACCGACAGCGCCAGCTTCGGGCCGACACCGCTGATCTTGAGCAACAGACGGAAGGCGAGCCGCTCATCGTTCGTACCAAAACCGTACAACAGATGCGCATCTTCCCGCACGATCAGTTGCGTATGCAGCACGACTTTATCAAACAACGCGGGCAGGTTGTAGAACGTGCTCATCGGCACGTCGAGTTCATACGCTACGCCCTGTACATCCAGCAAAATCTGCGGCGGATTTTTTTCCAGCAAAATTCCGGTTAAACGACCTATCATTAAATCAATCTCCCGTGCTTGACTCGAAATCCTCTGGTTGAAAGCAGTCCCAGACCCTGCCCGCCGTGCGCATGGCAGATCGCGCAGGCCAGGGCATCCGCGGCATCGGGGCTGGGGGTAGCGGACAATTTCAGCAAACGTTGCACCATCAGCTGCACCTGTTCTTTCCCGGCATGGCCGTTGCCGACCACCGCCTGCTTGACCTGCAACGCGGTATATTCTCCCACCGGCAGATCAGCCAGCACCGCCGCGCAGATCGCCGCTCCGCGCGCCTGTCCCAGCAGAAGCGTGGACTGAGGATTGACGTTGACGAACACTTTTTCTATCGCGACCTGATCGGGTTTATGCTGCACGATCACCATGTCCAGCGAGTTGAGGATGACCTTCAACCGCTCGGGCAGCGACTCATCGGCCAGCGTCTTGATGCAGCCGCTGGCAACGTAGTGCAGCTGCTGCCCTTCCTTGTCCAGGATACCGAACCCTGTCACCCGTAATCCCGGATCAATGCCTAATATTCGCATAAGCTATTCCGGTTTGCCTGCGAAACGAGAACAAGGCGGCAAGTGAGCAACGACGAGACAGTACGAATAGTACGGCGAGGAGTTGCGCAACGCAGCCAACACAGTTATCGTGAAGCAGACGAAGCGGAATCATTCCTCGATCACTGCCGTGGTATACACTTCCTGCACGTCATCCAGATCTTCCAGCGCGTCGAGCAGTTTCTGCATGCGCGCGCCATCTTCACCGGTAAAAATCACCTCACTGGCCGGTTTCATGATGACCTCGCCGAACTCAGGCTGGTAACCCGCCGCCTCCAGCGCCTGCTTTACATTGATAAAATCGTTCGGCGCAGTGATGACCTCGATGCTGCCGTCATCATTGGTGCTGATATCTTCCGCACCCGCATCGAGTGCGACTTCCATCAGACCGTTTTCATCCGTGCCAGGCGCGAAAATCATCTGTCCGCAATGGTTGAACATGAACGCCACCGATCCGTCGGTACCGAGGTTGCCGCCGTACTTGGTAAACGCATGGCGCACATCCGCCACGGTGCGCGTCTTGTTGTCGGTCATGCAATCCACCATCACCGCCGCACCGTTGATGCCGTAGCCTTCGTAGCGTATCTCCAGATACTGCACCCCTTCGAGCTCACCGCTGCCGCGCTTGATGGCGCGCTCGACGTTATCCTTGGGCATGTTGTTGGCATACGCCTTGTCCATCGCCAGACGCAGGCGCGGATTGCCGGCGGGGTCGCTGCCCCCCATGCGCGCCGCAACGGTAATTTCCTTGATCAGACGAGTGAAGGTTTTGCCGCGTTTGGCATCCTGTTTGCCCTTGCGGTGCTGGATATTTGCCCACTTACTGTGTCCGGCCATGATTGATCCTTAAAAAAACATTCATCAAGGAATGTTATCATCTCCGTCAGCTTAACCCAATACGATCCGCTGCAATTCACCCGAGACAAGTGAAAGATACCAGCGGGAAAGTCTAAAACCCAGATGCGAGCCAAATGAAAACCATATTGATTGCAAATCCGAAGGGCGGCAGCGGCAAGACGACACTGTCGGTGAATATCGCAGGTTATCTGGCAAATCAGGGCCAACGCGTCGCGATGCTCGATCTGGACAGGCAGAAATCCGCCACCCTCTGGGCTTCCTCGCGCCCCGCCGATTTGCCGGAGATCACCACGCTGGAATCAGTCAAGGGTGAGGACTGCCTGCTCGACAGCCTGGTGATAGACTCACCCGCCGGCCTGCATGGCAAGAACCTTGTCTATGCCCTCAAACTGGCAGAAAAAATCGTCGTGCCCATTTCCCCTTCCCTGTTCGACCTCTCTGCCAGCCGCGATTTTCTGCAAACACTGTCCGAAGAAAAGGAGGTTCGCAACGGTCGTTGCCAGATCGGCGTGGTCGGCATGCGCATGAATGCCCGCACTCGCGCAGCCCTGGCGCTGGAAAATTTTCTGGCCGACTCGAAGCTGCCGATACTGGCTTATCTGCGCGAAACCCAGGTCTATGTGAACGCCGCCTTCGAGGGTAAATCGTTGTTCGACCTGCCTTCCTACCTTGCCATCCGCGAGCTCGAACAATGGGACTTTCTGCTAAACTGGCTGGAAAAAGACTGATAAATCAATAAGTAATTTGCAGGGTGGGCGCAGCCCGTCCTGTTATTGCCCCCTGCTCCTGCACCGCATCGAGCGCGTCTTTCAACGTATCTTCACGCAATGCATTGAGTGCACAGGATAATTTCTCAGCGGAATCGACCACCTCCCCGGGCAGATTCTGCGCCGTTGCATGCGAAATCAGCATCGCCGCCGCACCCACCACTTCGAGCAACATCGCGCGCTCCTGCATCAGCATTTCGACTTCTTCGCTCAACAATTCCACTTCCTGCTTATTCATCTTAATTTTCCTTAAATATAAAATTCACACTGCCTGTTAGTCCTGCTAATGTGTTTTGACAGCCGCGACCGCCAGTGCACTCATGTTGACAATGCGCCGCGGCGTCGCGGTCGAGGTTAATATATGCGCCGATTTGTTTGCGCCCAGCAATATCGAACCGATGGTCACGCCATCGCCTCCGGTCATCTTGAGCAGATTATAGGCGATATTGGCGGCATCCAGATTCGGCATGATGAGCAGGTTCGCGCATCCTTTCAGGCGGGAAGCGGAAAACAGGCTCGTGCGCATCTCTTCCGAGAGCGCAGCATCTCCGTGGATTTCGCCTTCCACTTCCAGTTCCGGCGATCGTTGCTCCAGCAGTTCACGCGCCCGGCTCATCTTGCGCGCGGAAGGATTGTCATGGCTGCCGAAACTCGAATGCGACAACAGCGCAACTTTCGGCACCAGACCGAAGCGGCGCACTTCTTCAGCCGCCAGCAGCGTCATCTCGGCGATCTGTTCGGCGTCAGGCTCCAGATTGACATGCGTATCGCAGATGAACAGCGTGTGTTTTGGCAGCATCAGAATATTCATCGCCGCGTAGACCGTGACGCCCGGCGCATGCCCGATCACCTGATCGATATATGGCAAATGATGCAGAGGTTGTGAAATCGTGCCGCACAGCATCGCGTCCGCCGAATTCATGCGCACCAGCATCGCCGCGATCAGCGTATTGCTGCGACGCATTTCCCGCTTGGCTGACTCAAGCGTCACGCCACGGCGTTGCATCAGCCGGTGATATTCACTGTAAAACTCACGGAAACGAGGGTCATCCTCGGTATTCACCAGCTCGAAGTCCACGCCCGCCTTAATGCGCAAACCCAGACGGGCGATGCGCTGTTCGATGACCTGCGGCCGCCCCACCAGGATAGGCTGCGCCAGCCCCTCATCCACCACGGTCTGCACCGCATGCAGCACGCGCTGATCTTCGCCTTCCGCATACACCAGGCGTTTGGGTGCACGGCGAGCCGCTTCGAATACCGGCTTCATCAGCATGTTGGAGTGATACAGAAAACCGGCCAGTTGTTCGCGATAGGCAGCCATATCGACGATCGGCCGAGCAGCCACCCCGGTATCCATCGCCGCCTGCGCCACCGCCGGTGCGATACGCGTGATCAGGCGCGGATCGAACGGTCTGGGAATCAGATAATCAGCGCCGAAAGATAATCCCTCATCGCCGTATGCGCTGGCCGCTTCGTCGGATTGTTCGGCTTCGGCCAGCTCTGCAATGGCATGCACCGCCGCATGCTTCATCGCTTCATTGATAGCGGAGGCGCCTACATCCAGCGCGCCGCGGAAAATGTATGGAAAGCAAAGCGCGTTATTCACCTGATTCGGATAATCGGAACGCCCGGTCGCCAGTATCGCATCTGGACGCGCGGCGAGCGCCAGTTCGGGAAGTATTTCGGGTGTGGGATTGGCCAGCGCAAAAATCAACGGCCTGTCCGCCATTTTTTCAACCATTTCCTGCGTCAGAACGCCGCCCGCCGACAAACCGAGAAACACATCCGCGCCCGCGATCACCTCATTCAGCGTGCGCGCGGCCGTCTTTATCGCGTAACGCGCCTTGCTGTCATCCATTTCCTCGCGCCGGCCTTGATAGACCACGCCCGCGATGTCGGTGACGACGATGTTCTCCATGCGCACGCCCAGGCTTACCAGCATATCCAGACACGCCAGGGCAGCCGCACCCGCGCCGGACACGACCAGACGGATTTTAGCGATGTCCTTGCCCACCACCTTCAGGCCGTTCAACAAGGCCGCCCCGACGATGATCGAAGTGCCGTGCTGATCGTCGTGAAATACCGGTATTTTCATCCGCTCGCGCAATTTGCGCTCGATGTAAAAACACTCCGGCGCCTTGATGTCTTCCAGATTGATGCCGCCGAAAGTAGGTTCCAGCGCGGCGATGATGTCCACCAGTTTGTCCGGGTCGCGTTCGTCGATTTCCAGATCGAATACATCGATGCCGGCAAATTTCTTGAACAGCACGCCCTTGCCTTCCATCACCGGCTTGGCGGCCAAGGGCCCTATCGCGCCCAGACCCAGCACCGCCGTACCGTTGGTGATCACCGCCACCAGATTGCCGCGCGCCGTCATGTTGCGCACTTCCAGCGGATTTTCCACGATCAGCTCGCAGGCCGCCGCCACGCCGGGCGAATAAGCCAGCGCGAGATCGCGTTGGGTAATCATCGGCTTGGTTGCATTGACGGATATTTTGCCGGCGGGCGACTGACGGTGATATTGCAGCGCGGCCTCGCGCAATTGCTTATCCATGATTCCCTCGCATGTCAATTTTCCCGGCGATTATAGCGCCCCGGCAGTATGTGGTTCTGATGCAATCAAGTTCTGAGTGCCGCGAGCATCTTCTCCAGCCGTTTCACCGAAACGATCACCGGCGTTTTTAATTCCTGCGCAAACAGCGACACGCGCAGTTCCTGCAACAGCCAGGCGAATTCCTCCACACGAGGATCATGCAGCCCGGTTTGGCGAATTTTTTGCAAGGCTTGCAACAAGGGGTGGAGTTGCATCATGCACTGCGCATCGCGCGCCGGATTGCTGCGCAGCTTTTCTATGCGCAGACTGACCGCCTTCAGGTAACGCGGCACATGCTGCAAGCGCTCATAAGGCGTGGCGGCAATAAAGTTTTTATTCAGCAGCCATGCCAGTTGTGCACGAATATCCTGATTCGCCTGCACATTTGCCTTGATCTGCGGCATGGATTTCTGCACCGCCTGATGTTCGTTCAGCACAAGGGCGACCAGCCGCGCGAGCTCCTGTGCAATCAGCAACAGACGATTTTTTGCTTCCTTTGCGCGGTTGCTGAACTCGTCCCCGCTAGTCGGCAACGGATCATTCAGGCAACAACGATCGAAGGTCATCGCCAGAATCTGCTGCTGCAACTCCTGCTGAGTGCCGAATGGCATATACAACATGCCTAAACGCTGCGCGTCCGGCAGATTCTTTTCCAGATATTTCACCTGCTCCTTCAGTGCCAGCATGAACAAACGGCGCAGACCGATGCGATGCGCGACAGACGCCGCATCACGGGTATCGAAGGCGCGCAGCACCACGGCATCCCCCTCATCCACCAGCGCGTTATACAGGGTGACTTTCTGTCCGGCACGCTGCACCTCGCGGGTTTCCGTGAACACGCCAAAATCCCATGAAGTGCTGCGTTGTTCGCCAAGCGCTTCCTGCTTATCCACCGTCACCGCTGCGATGGCAGGTGCGGCGCGCGGCGCCAGCTCGCTGTGCAACTGCGCAAAGTTGCGCGACATGCCCAGCTGTCTGCCATGCTCGTCCAGCACGCGGAAATTCATCAGCAGATGCGCGGGCAGTTGCTCCAGACGAAACGCGTCCAGCGGCACATCCATCTGTTTTTTCTCGCGGATATAGCGCGCCAGCGCCGGCATCAGTGCCATATCGGCTGGCGGCACCTCACGACAAAAAGATGCCGCAAATTCCGGCACCGGCACCAGATTGCGTCGGATTCTCTGCGGCAAGGTCTTGACCAGTTGCGCAATTTTCTCAGGCAAAAGGCCCGGAATCAGCCATTCGCAACGCGCGGCGGATACCTGATTGATCAGCGCCAGTGGCACCGTGAGCGTGATGCCGTCGTCGTTCTTGCCCGGCAAAAAGTTGTAACTCAGCGCAAAGCTGACGTTGTCTATCTTGAGTTGCGGCGGAAATTGATCGGTGGTGATCCCCGCCGCCTCGTGGCGCATCAGATCGTCTTTTTTCAAATACAGCAGTTTCGCGTCCGCCCGTTCAGCCTCTTTGCGCCACGCCTCGAAGGTCGCGCCGTTGTGTATGTGCGGCGCGATACGGCTGTCGTAAAATGCATAAATCAGCTCGTCATCCACCAGCACATCGGGACGGCGCGCCTTGTGTTCCAGCGCTTCGATTTCTCCTATTAACTTTACATTGTGCGCGAAGAACGGCGCACGCGTGTCGAACTCGCCTTCAACCAGCGCCTGACGGATGAACACCTCGCGCGATTCCGGCACATTCATCGGCCCGTAATGCACGCGCTTTTTGGCGTTGAGCAGCAGCCCATGCAGCGTGCTGCGCTCGAATGCCACCACCTGCGCAGGTTTCTTTTCCCAGTGCGGATCGTAATAATGGCGCTTGATCAGATGACCGCCGGTCTCCTCCAGCCACTCAGGTTCGATTCTGGCCACGGTGCGTGCATACAGTCGGTGCGTCTCGATCAGCTCGCCCGCCATCACCCATTTGCTGCCCTTTTTCGCCAGCATCGAATTGGGCGCGATATAGAATTTAATCGAGCGCGCACCCAGATATTCATTGCCTTCCACGCTCTTCATGCCGATATTGCCCAGGAGACCGCACAGCAAGGCCTTGTGGATCTGCTCATAGGAGGCCGGCAGTTGATTTTCGCGCATGCCCATCTCGGCGACCTGCGTATGCAGTTGCTGATACAGCTCGCGCCACTCGCGCAAACGCAACGGAGAGAGGAAATTCTTGCGGCACTCTTCCGCCATCAGACGGTTGGATTGCTTTTCCGCCCGCGCCTGTTCGAACCACGCCCATATCTTGATATACGCCAGAAAGTCCGATCGCTCATCCGCAAAGCGTTTGTGGGCCGTATCCGCGGCTTCCTGACGGTCCAGCGGACGCTCGCGCGGGTCCTGTGTCGACAAGGCGCTGGCGATAATGAGAATTTCCGTCAGACACTGATACTGGCGACCGGCCAAAAGCAGCCGTGCGATCTTGGGATCGAGCGGCAATTTCGCCAGCTCGTGGCCCAGCGGAGTGAGCTTCTGTTCTTCATCAATGGCGTTCAGTTCGGACAGCAGCTGGTAGCCGTCCGCGATCATGCGCGGCGTGGGCGGTTCGATAAACGGGAATTCGGTGATGTCGCCCAGCTCCAGCGCGCTCATGCGCAGGATCACGGTGGCCAGCGACACCCGGAAAATTTCAGGGTCGGTAAACTCGTCGCGCAGCAAAAAGTCGGCTTCGTCGTACAGCCGTATGCAAACGCCGCTCATCACGCGCCCGCAGCGCCCGGCGCGCTGATTCGCTGCGGCGCGGGAAATCTTCTCGACATGCAGCTGCTCGACCTTCTGGCGGATGCTGTAACGGTTCACCCTGGCCTGCCCGCAGTCGATCACATAACCGATATTGGGCACGGTCAGCGAGGTTTCCGCCACATTGGTCGCCAGCACCACGCGCCGTTGATTGCCGGTTTTGAACACCTTGTCCTGCTCAGTTGCCGACAGGCGCGAGAACAGCGGCAGTATTTCGATCCCCTTGGGATGATGACGGCGCAAGGTTTCCGCGGTATCGCGTATCTCGCGCTCGCCCGGCAAAAACACCAGCACATCGCCGCGCAAGCCGCCAGCGGCAAGTTCATCAAGGGCTGCGCTGACCGCCTTTGGCACATCCTGCGCACCCGCAAGGAGTACGCCGGTGTGTGCCCCGCCGCTACGCGGCGACCCTTCCGCTGCTTCTCCCTCATCGCTGATCTGCAAGGGGCGATAGCGGGTCTCGACCGGATAGCTGCGTCCGGACACTTCGATTACCTGCGCGCCGAAATGCCGGGCGAAGCGGTCGGCATCCAGGGTGGCGGAGGTGATGATCAGTTTCAAGTCCGGGCGACGCGGCAACAGCTGTTTCAGGTAACCCAGCAGAAAATCGATGTTGAGCGAACGTTCGTGCGCCTCGTCGATGATGAGGGTGTCGTAGCGCCTGAGCAGCGGATCGCTGTGAATTTCCGCAAGCAGGATGCCGTCCGTCATCAGCTTGATCACGGTGTCCGCCTGAACCTTGTCGTTAAAGCGCACCTTGTAGCCGACCAGACCGCCCAGTTCGGCTTTAAGTTCTGTCGCAATGCGCGTGGCCACCGAGCGCGCCGCCACGCGGCGCGGCTGGGTGTGACCGATCGCACCCAGCACGCCGCGCCCCAGCGTCAGGCAGATTTTCGGCAGTTGCGTGGTCTTTCCTGAGCCGGTCTCGCCGCACACGATGACCACCTGATGTTCGCTGATTGCACGCGCAAGATCCTCCCGCCTTGCCACTACGGGCAGATCGGCGGGAAATTCTATTTCGGTCAAGGCGTTCAGACGCAACTGGCGGCGCTGAGCGGCAGGAGACAAAGCTACGTTCACTTGAGCTTCCATTTTATGAGAAGAGCACAGCCCAATCGCGGGGGAGTTCCGAGCAGCAAGGGTGGATGGAATATTTTGACGGGATGCATTCATGAAGGGCAAAACGGATCAGGCCGGATTTTATCACAGCCCGTCTCAGCGGGCGGCTGACCGTGCGCGTGTATCAGGATTCTGTCGCCGTTTGATACTGCCAGACAAGACTGCCTTGATCATCCGAGAAGATGCGTTTGTGTTTAAGATTCTGCTCCCGCAATCTGCGTCTGATCTCGCCGACCGGACTTTTTTGAAATGCAGGGAGCTGAGCCACCATGCTTTGCACCACAGTATCGCCTGCGACTTCTGAAATTTCGCAGCGTATACCCATACAGGTTTTTTCCCGGACTGCCAGCATTTCTGCCTGTTCTTGCAGCAAATCCTGCGCGCGCGTTAATTGTTCCTGCTTCTCGGCACTCAAGCGGCTGCCTGCACTCATGTTTTTTGCAAACTTTTCGGTCATTTTCTTCCAGCCTTCCTGCTGCGCCGCGTTCAACTGAATCTTTCCCTGCCGTATGCTCGCCGCCAGCGCAAGGTATTTTGCAAATTCCGCATCGGCCTTGATCAGCGCCAGCTCCTGCTCCTTCGTTTCGGCATTTTTATTGCACTCGGCCATCGCGAGGCTCAATTGCGCAACTTTCGCTTCCAGTGCCGACAAGTCAGGCACCATCATGGAAATGAGGGTTTCCTTGCCGCGACACGAATCTGACGACTGAATCCGAATATTTTTCCCTGCAATACCGCACCCCTCGGCGCTGCCAAGCTGAATATTTTCAGCAACAATTTCACAATTTACCGCACGTTCCACGTCGACGAACTCCCCGAGAATCAGACAGCTCTCGGCATACTTCAGGGAGACTTTTCCGGTACAGGCCTCGATCACCGAGTTGAACACGCGCCCGTTCGAGGTCACGTCGCCGCCATAGCTTTTCGCGCTGCCGCCCGACAAGTTGCCTTCCAGCAGGATAAAGCCGCCCCGGGAAATCACGTCGCCATAGACATCCGAACGGAAAGTCATGTTGCGGCCTTCGACTACACGTCCCTCCTGCACCTCGCCATGCTCGATGAACTCATTCCCGGCCAGCGAAAGATCGCCCGTCGTCTTGAGGCTGATGCCGCCCTTGTTCTCGATCATTTCCGTGACAGAAATGAGGTTCGACTGCACATCCAGAGACAGGAAGCCGCCCTGACTTGCCAGGATATATTCGCATCCCTCCTGAATATCCACATGCGTACCGGGCCCTGCCAGGGCATACAGGTCGATATCATCCCTCGGGATCTCGGGCGTAATCACTTCGCCGTTCACCTTGTACCCCGGCTTGCCGAACACCATGGAGTTTTTCTTCAGCAAGCGTGCGCCGTTCTCGATTTGCGGAAAACGATTCTGGAATCTGCGCAGATCGGCTTGACCGTTGAGCAGAAGTTTGGGTGAATTATCGCGATGCAGGACGCTGCAAGCCTCTTCAATTTCCGCATCACGCCCCTGAGAAGCATCCAGCTGAGTTGCGATATTCATGCGCACGGTCTCACCGCGGAAGATGACGCTCGCCACCGCCTCGATGTTGATGCCGAAACGCACGCCCTTCGTCCATATGTCCGCAACAAATTCATCCAGATCCAGCTTGGTGGGCTGCATCACCGCCTTGCGTACCGTGCCTGTCACCGGCGCCACCCCATCCGCACCCGCCTCACCATAAACCGGTTCTTCGATTACCGTCTCCATGACAACCGGCTCGAAAAAATACTCGGCCCGGCGATTGTCCGCGTCTACCTTCACAGCCCTGTACAGCGCTCGACGCACGGGAGAGAACGCGACGATATCGTCGGCCAGCCTCAATCTGGCAGACATGCCATGCGCAGCTACGATGCCGTCGTAGTCATAAAGCAGCCCGCTGAACAAACGGTAGTCCAGGCCTCGGAACCGCGCACCTTCGCCGAACAGTCTGTCGATAAACCTTCCAAATTCGCCCGGCAGCGGAAAATTCGCCAGGTCTGCAAAAACACCGTCCGGCTGCCGGATCAGATAGACAGGTAAATCCCCCGGGTTATATCCGGGCAGATTGACTGAGCTTGGCTGATCTGTCATATGCGTCTCACAGACAGCCATCCGTCCTGCGCAAACGACCCGACATCACGCGCATCACATGCAGTGCAAAATTGGGGGTCTGCTGAATGAGAAAGTTTAATCGCTTGCGGTCAATCGGGAAAAACGTGCAGTCGCTCTTCGCAATGACTGTGGCGGAATGGGTCGCATCGTCTATCATCGCCATTTCACCCAGAATCGCACCCGCCCCGGCTGACTCCATCACCCGGTTGCGGACGATAATCTCGGCAGTACCCGACATGAGGACATACATAAACTCGCCCTGCTCTCCCTCGCTGAACAGCGTCTCTCCGGCAGGCAACGTTTTAAAATCGGTCTCGTGACGAAACAACTCCGCTAGATTCATGGTTAAACCTTCATATTGATTAACAATCGCCTGATTCTATACGAAAGCAGGCAATGACTGGGCATGGTTTGACCTGATTCGCTCGGTAAACCGGGATATATTCTGATCGTATAAACGCAATTGCAAGTCCCAAACCGCCATGGCTCTCTACTCAGATCAAGGAGTATTAATAATAGCTAAGGAACCGCTGATTTATTCGTCTTCCCCGCAAAAGCGGGGAACCAGCGCCTTGTGTAACTGGCTGGCCGTTCCTCGAAACTTCGGCCTTTGGCCTCGTTTTCCCGCCGCAGCCTGTCCCCGAATGATGTAATCGGGGGCGGGAACGACAAAACCGAATAAATCAGCGGTTCCTAATTCTTCTGATGATCGTTTGTGAGCGCTCTGTATAATGGCAGCGATGAAAATTTATCATGCACTACGCGACTATTTCAAAGCCAACAGCACGCTGCTGGAAGCGCCGCTGATTCTCGACTGGAAGCGCAGGCTTGTGTTCTGGAGCGGCGCCATCAGCGTAGGTCTGGTGGCGATTTTTCTCGCGGTTGCCGCCGAATGGGCAAACGGTCTGTTCCACAAATTGCTTGCCATTTCGCCGTATCTTCCGCTGATCATCACCCCTCTCGGGCTCGCGCTGACTGTTTTCGTCACCATAAAATTTTTCCCCGGATCACAAGGCAGCGGCATTCCGCAGACCATCGCCTCGCTTGCCCCCGGTGAAAGCAGCGCCATCCGCGAACGCGTGCTTTCCCTGCGTATCGTATTCGGCAAGGTTATGCTCACGGTTTTCGGCCTGTTATGCGGAGCATCCATAGGGCGCGAAGGACCCACCATTCAGATCGGCGCAGCCATCATGCACAGCCTGGGCAATCTCGCCCGCTTCCCCAGACACGACCTGGAAAAAGGATTGATCCTCGCCGGCGCCGCAGCAGGGGTCGCCGCCGCATTCAACACCCCGCTGGCCGGCATCGTATTCGCCATCGAGGAAATGAGCCGTTCCTTCGAGGAACACAACAGTTCGACCATCCTGATGACCGTGATCATCGCCGGTATCACATCTCTTGCACTGCTCGGCAATTATTCCTATTTCGGCCACACCTCCGAGACACTGGCATTCGGCAAGGAATGGAACGTGGTCATCGTCTGCGGCATTATGGGCGGAGTATTAGGCGGCACATTCAGCCGCTTCCTGATCGAGGTTAACAAAGGTCTTGCCGGACGCATCGGCCCCTGGATGCGAGCCAGACCGGTCGAATTCGCAGCAGCCTGCGGCCTGATGCTGGCACTCATCGGTCTGGCGTCCAACAACACCTCTTACGGCAGCGGCTACAGCGAAGCAAAATCGCTGCTCGATGGCCATGCAATTTTGCCGGAATCCTACGGGCTGCTGAAAATGGCAGCCACCCTGGTATCCTACGTCAGCGGCATTCCCGGCGGCATCATGGCGCCCACGCTTTCCGCTGGCGCAGGATTCGGTGCAAATCTCGCCCACTTCTTCACCGAGGTGCCGGCAGGGGCTACCATCATACTCGGCATGGTTGCCTATTTCGCCGGCGTCACGCAGGCGCCGATCACCGCCTTCGTCATTGTCATGGAAATGACGGACAATCACGAAATGCTGCTGCCGCTGATGGCCGCCGCGTTTATCGCCAAGATATGCTCGCGCCTCATCTGCCCCACGCCGCTGTTCCACACCATGGCGCAGAATTTCATTTCCAGGCCCGCAACACCGAAAATCGAAACGCCACCCGATTAGCCTGTCAGCGTAACCCTGCCCCCTCTTTTCGCATTTAAAATTGCCGGCATGGAGGGCAGATTTCAAGTAAGACATTTCGAGGCCTGAAGGACCATTGAACGCCATCAGCAGTCCGTCGAGGTTGCAAATTGACTGCCGAAAACCCGCCCTTCATGGTCAGCAACAAGGCGCTTGACCCTAATCCGGCTTTCAATCTGAAACAGGTCCGCAGCATTTGCGCCTTGCGATAAGTCGGAATCTAATTTATAGTTGTTCAACTTATTGATCAAGTGAGATAGCCATGAAAGTTGTTACCTATTCGTATGCGCGCAATTCGCTCAAATCCGTTTTGGATGATGTTGTTCAGGATGCAGACGTGACTATAATTAGCCGTCGGGATGCCGAGGGGGACGCTGTCGTCATGTCGCTGGACAGCTACAACAGCATCATGGAAACATTGCACCTGACAAGCAATCCGGCAAATTCTGCTGCATTGGCCAAGGCAATAGCGCAAGACAAAGCTGGCCAGGCACAGAATCGTCAATTGCTTGCGGTTGAATAGTCATGCGAGCCATCCAGTTTGTGCCGGACGCGTGGGAGGCTTACCTGTATTGGCATGGGCAGGACAAAAAAACGCTTAAACGGGTGAATACACTGATTACCGCTGCTGCGCGCGATCCATTCACCGGTATTGGCAAACCTGAACCACTGCGTGGCGATTTATCCGGTTACTGGTCCCGTCGTATAGACGATGCGAATCGTTTGGTCTATCGCGCCACTGATTCAGAGTTGGTAATAGTGGCCTGTCATTTTCATTATGACAGTTAGTCGATAGGTCGCTCCGCGTATCCGCAATTTTACGGGTAATTTATCAAAGCGTATTTCTGGAAGGTTCCATCAGCAAAGCGCCAACAGAACTTCGTGACGATCTGCCGACAGGCAGCAAATTTGATGTAAATTGAACCACTGCCAAGGTTCATTCAAGTAGCGCAACACGGGTGAACGCCGTTGATTTATCGATATCCAGCCGGATTTCACAGTATTCATTCGTCTCCCCGACAGGCGTCGGATCATCCGCGCAACTGCAACCGGCGATCACGCCCCGATAGAATATTCCTGCCTTGACGCGTAGCGTCTCCACCATATCGGCAGCACTGACGTTCACCACAGTAACGGGCGCGTCGATCACATAACTGCCGACCGACAAACCTTGCTGCAACGGCAACTGGTCGATGGTCAGTTGCGACAGTTCATGCTTTAGGACTGCCGCAAAATCGGGTGTTCCAAAGGCGCTCAAGGATTTTTCAAGACGTATCATCCTTATCCCTTATCCCTTCGGCCAGTAGGCGGTGGCGATACCCTCGCCCAGATCGGCCTCGATCAGGCGGCGGCGCACCTCAAGCAGGCGAGCGATCAGCGCAGGCTCGATCGCCGCATAGGCATCCGCATCCGGGTTGCGGCTCACCACCACCCCCAGCAATTCGGTGATCGCATTGCCGATGGAATTCTGACTGATGGTCACGATCAGCTTGCCTGCATCGTTGCGGTAGATCAGCTGCTTGAAGGCCGGCTGCCAGCGTATCGCACTGGCGTACTTCGCGTCCAGGATGCAGTGGTCGCGCACCTTCTTGGCCGTCTTCATAAAATCGTTATTGAACAGCAGCACGCTCTCCACCTGTTCCGGGAAATACACATCCGGCAGCATGGGCGCGTTGTGCGTGGACACCTGCGAGAAGAAGGTGCGGTAAAAATCGATAAATCCTTTCAGCACTTCATCGTATTCGCGCCAGAAATGCACATTCTTCAGCGCCGCCGCGCCTCCCTGTATCTCCCAGCTGGGCAGCCCCTGCGGATATCCGGTCAGCCCGATGCGCGCATCAGACTCGCCGACAGGTTTGAGTATTTTCAAATTCAGCGCGCGCTCAAAAAACTCGCGATACACCTCGCGCATATAAGCCTGGAACAGGCTGTGCTGCCCGCCATCGGTCAGGTTGGGATTATCGGCGTCCGCCAGTTTGGCATCCTTGAGCGCCTGCTTGGGAAAAACCACAAAATGGTTGTGCAGCATGCGGATGCTGGGCACGCCCGGGGACGTCAGCGGCCAGGTGGCATCCAGACTCGCCTCCCCCGCCAGCACCAGCGCCTCACCAGGATCTGGATACTGTTCCAGCATGTAAGCGATGATGATCTGGTTCATGCGGTTCCACACATGCTTCACGTTCTCCGCCACCTGCGTGCGCCGCACCGGTCGTCCCAGCGGGTTGAGTATCATTCTCGACGTGTTGTAGATGATGGAACAGTCAAATTCGCTGCTGTGGCCCAGCGCCTTGCGGTAGAGCAACAGATTTTCCGGGTTTTTCAGCAAACCGTTGTTGTTCGCCAGATCGTTCAGATTTTCCGTGCTGTTGAAAAATTCGTTGTGCTTCATCCCTTCCGGCACGTCCAGCGGAATGGGTCTGAAAGGCGTTGTTATTTCGCGTGGACCGGTCTTCATCGATTATTCCTCAATTGCCGGTGATAGCCCGGCGAAGTTTTTAGTTATGCGACTTCCCCAACTCCTGCAACACGGCCTTCAGCAATATCCGGCAGCGTTCGACAGACATCATCTCCACGCAGCCTGCATGGATCGCCTGCAAACCGGCGTGTCTTGGCCGTGCACCTGCCGGCACAACGCAAGCATAGGGGAAGCCGGGTCCGGCGTCCAGCACGGATATGCACCGTCTTGCGCGCAGGCAGCGCGAGATCCGCTGGTCGGTCAACGCAGCGGCCCTTGCAGGGGGACGGACTTGAAACGCTGCGCGATCCGTACAGAAATAAAACCGAAATGAGCGAGGCAGACAATGTCTGGCAAAATGCGTAATGCACACAGGTAAAACAAGCCATAGTATGGCAAGTCTTGCGAATGGGCATTGATACGCCTTACCCTCCGACAACGTAACCGACATGACCAATTCAAACAAAGCAAAAGGCTCGGACAGCGAGCGCAAGATTCTGGAACACGCCCATCGCGGCCTGCAACTGATGGCTGAATACCGCCCCAAACTGATGGGCAAGGTGCAGGCATTCATGGCCGAAGCCATGCGTCCCGGCATACTCGACAAAAAGCAGAAAGAGCTCATCGCGCTGGGTATGGCGCTGACCCAGCAATGTCATTACTGCATCGCCCTGCACGTTCGCTCCTGCAAACATGCGGGCGTCACTCTGGAAGAAATCATGGAAGTCTGCTCGATCGGCATCATGATGGGCGGCGGGCCCGTGCTCACTCACATGGCGGAAGTGGAACGCGCCCTGAACGAGTTCTATCTCGATGAGAGCGGCGAACCGATATGAGGTGAAATGGATAGGCGAGTGACTGCGCCATCAGCAGCCGACAGACTGCCGGCGCCATGAGATGGCGCGCAACGGTTATGCAATCCTGTGAGGCTGGCAGCGCTTTATGCTGAACTGCAAAGCCGAGCTTCAAAGGCGCGGCGGGGAATCGAATGACTCTATCGGCACGGGTTTGCCGAACAGGTAGCCCTGGTACGCAAGACAACCATGACCGACCAGAAAATCCCGCTGTTCGACGGTTTCCACACCCTCGGCAATGACCGACAAATCCAGTTGTTGCGCCAGCACGATGATAGTGCGTGCCAGTGCCGCATCGTTGGGGTTTGAATATACTCTTCGAAAGCATTTGCTTATCGCATGGCACGCAGAGGCCGCCTCTTGAACATCTTTCTCAATATCGCCTGAAGCAAGGACAGTCAGCTGTCTTGCTGGAATAGGCTTATGCCGGTTTTTCCATGACCGCTATATGAGTTTAGACGGCGAACCGCAAACCACTCGGCTATAATTCGCACCTGACTTTCCTTGCGGGCGCTGTCATGAACAAAATCGTCAAATACGGTCTGTTGGGTGCGTGTGCGGTTGTGCTCGTTGCGCTGGCGGTGGCTGCCTATCTGGCGGCAACTTTCAATCCGAATGATTATAAAACTCAGATAATACAGATAGTTAAAGAAAGAAAACAGCGCACCCTGCACCTTGATGGCGATATCAGACTGAGCTTTTTCCCCGGCATAGGCGCCGATCTGGGCCGCGTTTCCCTGTCGGAATTCCAGAGTGAGCAGACGTTCGCTTCTGTCGAGACTGCGAGGGTTACGCTGGAACTGCTGCCTTTGCTCTCCAAACACGTGGTGGTTAACGAGGTGGCGGTGAGCGGTTTGACAGCGACACTGATTAAACACCGTGACGGCACCACCAATATTGACGACCTGTTGAGCAAGGATCAAAAGCCCAGGGACGACAAGCAGCCGGTCAAGTTCGACATCGCCTCTGTCTCGGTTAAAAAAACCAGCCTGACATATCGCGATGAAGGGACGGGTGCGCAGTATGTTCTGAAGGATTTGAACCTCAAGACAGGGCGCATCGCCAATGGCGCGCCGGGGAAAATCGACTTGTCGGCAACTGTGCAGGCGAATCAGCCGAAGCTGGATATTCACACGCAACTTGTGACCACGCTGACTTTCGATCTGGATCGTCAGTTTTATCAGTTGAACGACATGGATTTGAAGGTCAGCGGGGCGGCCCTGGATATAACCGATCTCAATATCAAAGCCGGCGGGGATGCCAGTGCGAATCTTGCCACGCAGGAATTTAGCGCTAACAAGTTCGAGCTGAACGCCAAGGGTAACAGGGCTCGTGCACCTTTCGAGGCAGTGCTGGAATTACCCGCGCTGAATCTTGCCAGGGACAAGTTCTCCGGCGAAAATTTAGCGCTAAGCGCCAAGCTTGACAGCGGAAATATCGTGGCAGCCGTCTCACTGCCCGATCTTGCAGGCAATGCGCAGTCTTTCAATGTGAGCAAACTGACGCTCGATCTGTCCGTGCAGTTGCCGGACCAGGCTTTCAAGGTCAAACTGGCCTCCCCGCTGTCGGGAAATTTCAACGCGAAACAATTCAACCTGAGCGATCTGACCATTGCCGTGAATGCCCTGTTCGACAAACTGCCGAACAAACCGGTGAACAGCGAAATGAAGGGCGGCGTGCGGGTGGATGCGACAAAACAGACCGTGCAGGCCAACCTTGCAGGCGGCCTGTTGCAAAGCCAGGTGAAGGCAAAAGTGGGCGTGAACGGCTTTTCCAATCCGGCTATTAACTTCGACGTGGATGTGGATCAGTTTGATGCCGACCTGTATCTGCCGAAGAAGACCGAAACCCGTGCGAATCAGCCCGAACAGCCGCTCGATCTGTCCGCCTTGCGTGCGCTCAATCTGGACGGCAGCCTGCGCATCGGGCGGCTCAAGGTGGCGAACATCAAATCAAGCGGGGTGCGTCTGGATGTGAAAGCGCACAAAGGGCAGTTGAACGTCAATCCCTTGTCCGCCAGTCTGTATCAGGGCAGCATGAACGGCAGCCTGAGCGTGAATGCGGCCGCCACGCCCGCCATCGGCGTTGATGAAAATTTAAAAGGGATTAATGTCGCTGCGTTAACCCGCGATGCGGCGGGTTTCGACACGCTGGAGGGGCGCGGCAATGTTGCGGTGAATATCAACATGCAGGGCAGTACCGTCAGCGCCATGAAAAAAGCAATGAACGGCAATCTGTCGCTGAATCTTGCCGATGGCGCAATCAAGGGGATCAATATCGCCAGGCAATTGCGCGATGCACAGGGCATGCTGGGCAAGGCGCAGGCCGCCAACCAGACTGAAAAGACGGATTTTTCCGAGCTCAGGGCCACTTTTAAAATAAGCAACGGCGTGGCGCACAACGACGATCTGTCGCTCAAATCCCCGTTGCTGCGCATGGCGGGGGCTGGCGACATCGACATCGGTCAGAACAGCATGAACTATCTGGCGAAAGCCACGCTGGCCAAGACGTTCGAAGGTCAGGGAGGCCGCAATGATGTGGGCGGCATCACCGTGCCGATGCGGATTGCCGGCCCGTTTGCCGACCTGAAATACACGCTGGATTTTGGCGCGATGGCAAGGGATGCGGCCAAACAGAAAATCGAAGCCAGGAAAGAGGAAGTCAAAACAAAGGTACAGGATCAGCTCAAGAACAGCCTGAAGGGTTTGTTCAGATAATATGCAGTAGCTAGGAGCCTGTCGGACTTCTTTCGCGAGTGCGACGGGGATGATTTTTTTGTAGTGCAAGGAGTGGTGAAGCGCCGTTTGGCTAGTCCAAACAAGCAAGCCGCGACGCCGCAATACGTAAAAATCACCCCGTCCCGAAGGGTTGCCAGCAAAAACAGCGTCTGCGGCGTTGCAAATCTTGACAATGGAATAACCATTGTCCGCGATTCGCGTCTTGCAGCCATCTTTTTTTGTTGGCAACGCATCTCGCGAAAGAAGTCCGACAGGCTCCTAGTTGTAAGTAGCAAGTCCTATTCGTATTTTTCAATTCGTATCGTTTCCTATGTCCAATTTCGCTTCATCGCTCATCATCTGGCAACGCGTGCATGGACGTCACGGCCTGCCGTGGCAGGGCGCTGAGCCTTATCGCGTATGGCTGTCCGAGATCATGCTGCAACAGACTCAGGTTGCGACAGTCATTCCCTACTACCTGCGCTTCGTCGCCGCATTTCCGACGATAACGGCGCTGGCTTCCGCCCGCGAGGAACAGGTGCTGGAACACTGGAGCGGTCTGGGTTATTACGCGCGAGGTCGCAATCTGCACCGCGCCGCGCAAATCATAGCAACGCTGCACGATGGAGAATTCCCTCGCCAGTACGAACAGATACTCGATTTACCGGGCATCGGACGCTCGACCGCAGCCGCGATTTGCGCGCAGGCTTTTCATGAGCGGCGCGCGATACTCGACGGCAACGTCAAGCGCGTGCTGGCGCGCTATTGCGGCATCAAGGGTTCGCCCGCCGTCAAGGCGGTGGAAACATTGCTCTGGCAACAGGCCGAAGCGCTGCTGCCCGGTTCGGATGTTGCCGTCTATACGCAGGCGCTGATGGATATGGGCGCAACGCTGTGCACGCGCAGCCGCCCGAAGTGCGACTCATGCCCTGTGCAGAATGATTGCACTGCCTTGCAGACCGGACGCGTTGCTGAACTGCCGACACCGCGTCAACGAAAGACCGTGCCTGAAAGGAGCGCTACCTTTTTGCTTGCAATGTCGGATGGCGATATCTTTCTGGAAAAACGCGGACCTGCCGGCATCTGGGGCGGCATGTGGTGTTTGCCGCAGCTCGATGAGGGTGATGAAGAACTGGCGGAATATTTGCAGTATAAAGGCTGGAAGATCGACGAGAAAATCGCATTGCCGGCGTTCACGCACACCTTTACCCATTTCAAGCTGCACATCACGCCGCTGTTGCTGAACCTTGCGCATAAGCCGTTACAGGCGCAGCAGGCAGAGCATGTCTGGCTGAATGTGAATGAGGCTCTGCAGGCTGCAATTCCGACTCCGGTAAGACAACTGTTATCCAGCCTCACAAGGCCCTGATTTAACTCATCAGCAGAACAGCGGCGCCCCGCACATGACCTGCACGCAGGCTGTCCAGCGCCTGGACGGCATTGCGCAGAGGAAAAGTTTCTACATGGGTTTTGATGTTGATTTTTGCCGCCACCTCAAAAAATGCCTCGCCATCGTGACGCGTGAGATTCGCGACAGAGCGCACGGTGCGCTCTCCCCACAGGATGGCATAGGGGAAACCCGGAATATCGCTCATGTGTATGCCCGCGCACACGACGGCGCCGCCTTTGACGACATGGCGCAATGCCTGCGGCACAAGGAAACCCGCGGGTGCAAAAATAATCGCGGCATCAAGCTCATGCGGTGGTGTTTCATCTGAGCCCCCTGCCCAGACAGCGCCCAGTTTGCGCGCAAAAATCTGGCTGGTTGCGTCCTGAGTTCTGGTAAATGCAAAAATTTCGCGACCCTGCCGGACGGCCACCTGAGCCATGATATGGGCGGCAGCGCCAAATCCGTAGATGCCGATCTTTTTTGCGTCTCCACAGGCCGTCAACGCGCGGTACCCTATCAGTCCCGCACAGAGCAAGGGGGCTGCCTCGGCGTCAGGATAGCCATCCGGCAGCGGGTGGCAATAGCGTTCATCTGCGACCGTGTATTCGGCGTAGCCGCCGTCCAGTGTATAACCGGTAAATAGCGCTTCGTCGCAGAGATTTTCGCGTCCGCTCAGGCAATAATTGCAATGGCCGCAGGTTTTGCCCAGCCACGGCACGCCCACTCTCTGACCGACAGTAAAACGACTGGCGTCTTTACCGTTTTCCACCACCGTGCCGACAATTTCATGCCCCAAAATGAGCGGCAGCTTGGCCCCTGGCAGTTCACCGTCCAGCACATGCAGGTCGGTACGACAGACGCCGCAGGTATGCACCTTGATCAGTACTTCATCTAAGCCAGGCAGAGGTTGCGGTATATCGGCGAACCGCAGTCCCGACGCATCCAGGATCATCGCTTTCATTGTTTACTCCATGACAGGCTATTTCCACAGTTTCGAGAAATGCCACCTCTCGCCGATGGCGCGCAGGCGTTCGTACAACTCCTTTTCCTCGTTTGACAGCTTTTCCGGGATATGCACCTCGATGCGCAGATACAGATTGCCATGATGCTTGCTGCCGAATTCCGGCAGACCTTTTTCCTTGAGGCGCAGCACGGAACCGGGCTGCGTGCCGGGCGGAATGGTCACGCTGACCTGCCCGTCCAGCGTCGGGACTTGCAGGGTCGCGCCCAGCACGGCATCAGTCAGCGGAATCGTCTCGGCATGCAACAGGTCGGCGCCGCTACGCTCGAAGCGCGGGTCTTCCTTCGAGCGCACCACCACGAACAGATCGCCCGTCACGCCGCCAGTGTCGCGACTCGGCATGCCTTTTTCGGGTATGCGCAGCGCCATGCCTTCCTCGACGCCCTTGGGGATTTTTACCGTCAGGACTTCCTCCCGTTCCACTTCACCGCTGCCGCGGCACTCGCGGCATGGATCCTTGATGATGCTGCCGCGCCCGTGGCACGCAGGGCAGGCGCTGATCTGCTGGATCAGCACATGCTCTTTTTCCTGACGGCGGCTCGTGGTGACGCGCCCGGTGCCTTTGCAGGCTGCACAGGTCTCGGCTTGAGCGCCGCCCAGCGCACCGCTGCCGTGGCATGACGGACAGGTTGCAGGACGGTTCAGGCTGACTTTTTCCTCGCCGCCCGTGGCTACCTTGGTCAGCGGGATGAACAGTTCAACTTCGATGTTCGCACCCCGTACCGGCCCGGTTTGACGGCGATGCAAGAAGCCGTTGAACAGGCCGCCGCCGAAATCGAAGTTGAGCCCGCCGAAAATATCGTCGAAGTTGATGCCGCCGAACAGGTCTTCCTGACTGAAGCCCTCAACCCCGGAAAATCCGCGCGCATCGTAGTCGCTGCGTTTCTTCGGGTCGGACAATACGGCGTAAGCCTCGGCGATTTCCTTGAAACGTTCCTCAGCCCCCGCCTCCTTGTTGCGGTCCGGGTGATATTTCATCGCAAGGTTGCGGAAGGCATCCTTGATCGCCTTCTGATCGGCGTCGCGATTGACGCCCAGCACCTCGTAATAATCGCGTTTAATGATCGTTCACCTTTGCCGGTTTCGGGCGACGCTTGGCTGCGAACGATAGGCTGATCGCAGTCAGTTCAGTCAGGCGCGCTGCCACTTTGCAATTCGAACTTCCCTCGGGATAAACACCGCCCTTGTCCGCTATACCTGCGGGCAAACCCGTCAGCAGCGCCATCGCCTGATCGACATTCTGCACTGCGTATATGCTGAACTGACCCGCCTCGGCGGCTGCCACCACATCGCGGCGCAGCATCAGGTGGCAGGTGTTGGCGGCGGGTATCAATACGCCCTGTTCTCCGTTCAATCCGCGCGCTGCGCAGATGTCGAAAAACCCTTCGATTTTTTCGTTTACCGCGCCGATGGCCTGCACCTGACCGAACTGGTTCACCGAACCGGTGACTGCCAGCGACTGCTTGAGCGGCACATCCGCCAGGTTGGACAGCAGGGCGCACAATTCGGCAAGCGACGCGCTGTCGCCGTCTACCATGCCGTAGGATTGTTCGAACACCAGACTGGCAGCAAAGGCCAGCGGCTGGTTTTTGGCGTAGCGCGCGGCCAGGAATGAGGACAGGATCAGCACGCCCTTGGAATGTATCGCACCGGAGAGTTTTACCTCGCGCTCGATGTTGATCACCTCTCCCTCGCCCAGTCGGGTGGTGGCGGTAATCCTGGATGGCAGTGCAAAGGCGAAATCGCCCAACTCGATCACGGACAGGCCGTTGATCTGACTTGTCACAGCGCCTTGCGTATCTATCATCAGAACGTCGCGCAGGATCTCCTCATGCAGCCGCTCTTTCAGTCGATTCTGGCGGTGTATCTGCGCGTCGATCGAATGCTGCACGTCGTCACTTTGCACCAAATCACGGCCTGATTCGCGCGCCCAGTAGTCGGATTCGCGCAACAGATCCGCCAGACTGCGCATATGGGTGGAAAGCCGTTGTGCATCGCCCGCCAGACGGGCTGCATGCTCGATCAGCCGGGCGACCGCGTGGCAGTCGAACGGCAACAAGACCTCGCGGCGCACCAGCGTCGCAATCATTCCGGCGTAGAGCTTATGCGTGTCGGCGTTGCGTACTACGCGCTCCTCGAAATCGGCAGCCACCTTGAACAGTTCGCCGAATTCCGGATCGTATTGCTGGAGCAGATAATAAAACAGGCGGTCGCCGAACAGGATCACCTTGACGTTAAGCGGAATAGGCTCGGGTTCCAGCGATACGGTGGAAACCAGACTGTACATCTGCCCCAGCGATTCGATGCGTATCTCGCGCGACTGCAACGCATGTTTCAGACCTTCCCAGGCGAATGGTTGTGAGAGTATCTTGCGGATATCCAGCAGCAAATAGCCGCCGTTGGCGCGATGCAGCGCACCCGGCTTGATCAGCGTGAAATCCGTGACCAGCGCGCCGAACTGGGCGACATGCTCGATCCTGCCAACCAGATTGCTGTAAGTCGGGTTGTCTTCGCTGACGACGGGAGCGCCGGGTTTTTTTCCGTTGGTCGCCAGCACGTTCACACTGTAGCGGAAGAAATTCGGACGGCTCACGATGGTCATGCCGCCGACATTGGCGGATTCCTCCTGTTTGCGGAAATTGTCGACGTTATCCAGCATGTCCATCTGCACGCTGTCCAGGTATTGCAAAACTGCGGGAAAATCGGCATAGGCCTGTTTTTGCTCATCCATCAGGTGTCCGATCACGGACAGCGTGGTCTCACGGTCGAGTTGCCTGATCCGTTCATGCCGTTCACGGCGCCATTGCGGCACTTGTCTCATCAACTTTTCCAGACGCATCTGAAACCCGGCGATCGCCTCCTCTACCCGCCGTTTTTTTTCATCGGGCAGCTTTTCATAGTCGTCCGGGGTAATCACTTCATGGTTGGCGATGGGTGCGAACGCGAATCCTTCCGGCGTGCGCAGCAGCGCGATTTCCTGCTTTTCGGCATCCTCGCCGAGTTCCTTGAACAGCTTTTCCTGACGTTGCTTGAATTCTTCCAGGATCACTTCCGCCTTGGCGTGATACTCGTCGCTCTCGAACAACGCGGGAATTGCACTCTTCAGATAATCCACCATCTGTTCCATCTGCTGACGCAATTTCGCGCCTCTGCCGGGCGGCAATCTGAGCGCCTGTGGTTTGTGCTGCTGTGCGAAGTTGTTGACATAGCACCAGTCATCAGGCTCTTGTTCGTCGCGGGTTTCGAGCTGTTTCAGCACCATGCTGCGCTTGCCCATCCCGGGCGGACCCAGTACGAAAAGATTGTAGCCATCGTGGCGTATGCGGGTGCCGAAGCGTATTGCATCCATTGCGCGCGCCTGACCGATCACTTCCGTCATGTCTTCCAGTTCAGCCGTGCTCTGGAAGCCGAATTGCACAGGATCGCAGGGATAGTGCAATTGTTGCGGTTGCAACGGAGGGTGGCTAGTCATGATTTAAGTGCTGCTTTCCTTGTACTCGGCATCCACCACCTTGCCGTGCGCAGGTCTCGCTTCGCCGGTTCCGACATCGGGCGGCGGTTCAGGCCCTTCCCAGCGGGTTTGCGCGTAGGGTGCGCCTTTGCCTGCCTGATTGGATTGAGAATAGATCACGGCGCCGGCTTCCTGAAGCATCTTTTTCAGCGCTTCCGCCCGTTCGCCGGCCAAGCCTACTTCTTTTCTGAGCAGCGCCTCCTTGGTCTCGCGCAGGCCGGACTCGATGCGCGTCTTCAATTCGTCGGTGAGTTTGTCGGCGAAGTTGGCAAGCAGCTTTTCCGCTTCGTAACAGGTGGCATCCGAGGCATTGAGTTTTTCCGCATTATTTCGACGCTCCCTGTCCGCGTCGGCGTTGCGTTCCGCGTCCCCCACCATGCGCTTCTTGTCTTCCTCAGAGAGTCTTGTTGAACCGGTAATGCTGATGGATTGCGACTTGCCGCTGGCGGTGTCCTTTGCCGAGACGCTCAGGATGCCGTTGGAATCGATGTCGAAGGTCACCTCGACTTTGGGTGTGCCGCGCGGGGCCGGCGGCAGACCGTCGAGGTTGAATTCGCCCAGGCTGGTATTGTCGCGGGCCATCGGCCGCTCGCCCTGAAACACATGAATGGTGACGCTGGTCTGCATGTCTGCGGCTGTGGTAAAAGTTTCCGTTTTCCTGACCGGGATCGGCGTGTTGCGCGCGATCAGGGGCGTTGCGATTCCCCCCAGCGTCTCCACCCCTAAGGTCAAAGGCGTGACATCCACCAGCACGATGCCGCCCACTTCCCCTGCCAGCACGCCCGCCTGAATCGCAGCGCCAGCGGCTACGCATTCCATCGGGTCTACACCCATCTCTGCTTTACGTCCGAACAGCTCCTCGAAAAAACTGCGCACCGCCGGCATGCGTGTCGGGCCGCCGACAAAAACCACCCGATCCACGTCCTTCGGCGTGATGCCTGCATCGCGCAGCGCCTGTTCAACGGGGCCACGGCAACGTTCGATCACCGCATGCACCAGACGCTCAAGCTCGGTGCGATTGAGATCCAGTTCGAGATGGCGCGGCTCGCCGTTCACAGCGGCAAGATAAGGCAGGCTGACATGCGTGGTGACGCTGGTGGATAACTCGATCTTGGCGGTTTCTGCCGCGTCCAGCAGGCGTGCACAAGCGTTGCGATCGGCTCTCACATCCACGCCGGTGGACATCTGAAAACGCTCGGACAGATGCTCGAAAATTTTCTGATTCATGTCGGTGCCGCCCAGTTGCGTATCGCCGCTGGTAGCCTTCACTTCGAACACACCTTTGCCGAATTCCATGATGGTCACATCCAGCGTGCCGCCTCCCAGGTCGATCACTGCGATGCGCAGTTCCTGCCCCAGCCGGTCAAGCCCGTAAGCCAGGGACGCTGCGGTGGGTTCGTTGACCAGACGCACCACTTCCAGACCCGCGATGCGGCAGGCGTCTTTGGTGGCCGCGCGCTGGTTGTCGTCGAAATAGGCGGGCACCGTTACGACTGCTTTCTGCACCGGTTCGCCCAGAAATGCTTCGGCATCGCGTTTGATCTTTTGCAGCAGGAACGCGGACAGCTGCTCTGGCGAATAATCGCGTTCTCTCAAGCGTATATTTTCGCGCCTGCCCATTTTCCGTTTGAAGGCGCTGGCGGTGCCTTCCGGATTGGCGGTCGCCTGTCGGCGGGCAGGCTCGCCTACCAGCATCTGTCCGTCAGTAGTGACAGCGACATAGCTGGGAAAAGCCTTGCCGCCGACGCTGATGCCCTCGGCGCTGGGAATGATGACGGGGCGCCCGCCGCGCAACACGGCAGCGGCGGAATTGGATGTGCCCAGATCGATGCCTATGATGTTCATACGGTTCTCCTAACG
>JAJYYO010000049.1 GCA_021800795.1 Pseudomonadota bacterium | reverse complement strand
GGTTTTGTATCATGGCAGAACCAATGACAACGTGATCATCTCAGGAAAACCGGGGACAGACCACGGTTTTTCCGATTTCGCGGGATAAGCAGCGACTTGCTGACTTAGTCGAACGGTTATCGCTGACTTAGTCGAACGGTTATCGCTGGCTTAGTCGAATGGCTATCAAAGATGACTTGGGCATTGGCCCTTAGCCGGAATTGAGTTGTTCTATCTGTCGTTGTCTCAACGACAAAATCGAAAAAATCAACGAAAACCTGAGATTCCAAACATTTTATGAATTATGTGCCAGTTCTTCGCGAATGATGCGGCGTAAATTGGCTTCGAGTATGCCGGTTTCGATAACGCGGCGCAGCGTGTCGTTGATGATGGTCTGATAACCACGTTCGCCGGCCATTGCCTTAAAGTGTTCAACGATGGGCGCATCCAGCATGATATTGATCCGTTGTTTGCCGACGCGTGCACGTACAGAAGACTGCCATTCGGCGCGGCTTACGTCTTTGCCCGCGACTCGCAGGCGGGCGCGGTCAAAATCTGCCTGTGTGAGCCGCGGCGCGTCGTCAGAAGTATCCGGCATTTTGGTAGTAGAGGTCGATTTCATCGGTGTCCGCCTTACGCATGGAAATGATACGAATTGTCTCATCGGTTTCAACATGGACGATCAACACCACCAGACAATCCAACAGACCGATGCCGACCATGCGCTGCTCACCGTAATCTTGCCGGTTGTCCTCAATTAACACCAGAGGCCCGGCAAAGATTTGTTCCGCATCGGCGAAATCCAGCCCGTGTTTTTTAAGGTTGGTTTGCCGTTTGGTTTCGTCCCAGATATAGCGCATGGGGCAAATTATACATATTCAAATATGCATGGCAAGAAAAATTTCGGGCGCATGGTGCTTTGAGTGCCATTGGTGAGTGCCATTGGAGACGTTACCCCTTTACGGGTAATAAAGCATAGAACTTCGGGGTCTGATTTTGTATCATGGCAAAACCAATGACAACGTGACCATCCCGGGATCTGCGCCGGCATCTGGCGCAAGGTATGTTGATCGCGTGGCGAAAAATGGCCCATGCTGCATATGACGCGTGTTAGTGCCAGCAGCCACTCACCGCACGCTGGCTACAGATGATTTTTATAGCTCGAAAATGTTCGGCAAGTCACGACCACCGTAAACGATGCGTTCAATCCTGATGACCTCTCCCATGAGACGAAAGAGAATTGCATAATTCCCAACAGTTGACATACGTGCTTCCTCACCAATGTCAGGACGAAACTGATAGATTAGCGGGTTACGCTGGATGTCGAAAATTTTTGTGCGTATCTCCTGAATGAATGTCACGGCACGACGTGGATTGTCCTGAGCAATATAGTCAGCGATGTTATCCAGATCGCCTTCAATATACCGTGAAAGTTCCAGTCGCATCATTATTCGACGTTAGTGCTGCTGGCGATAGCTTGATACTTTTGTTCAAGGCGATCTAACACGTCGCCAGGAGAAATGCCGGGCGTTTTGTCGTTTACAGCTTCCTGCCATACACGATGCAATTCGGTAACGCCCTGCTGGCGTAAATTGCGTTTGTATGTCCAGTCGCGCAGCGCATCACGAATTACTTCGCTGCTTGATGCATATTCACCGGTAGCCACTGCGCCACGGACGATATTAACCATTTCAGGAGGCAAGGCAATACTGATTTTTTCGGCGGTGGCCATTGAGGTTCCTTCGCGCTAATGGTAGGAATAATTCGTACTATAATAGCAAATCTGAAGAAAGTGACAAGAGGCGGCAGGATCTTTAATTTATAGTTTTTTAAGGCCCGATCAAACTTGGTGCTTGAAACCGCCCTTGTATATGACGCGAAAGGTAATCTTAAATGAGCACAACCCTGCATGGGTAAAACCGCCTGCCGAGATGATGGCAAGCAATGCATAACCTGCGGGCGCAGCTTTGACGAGATCACTCAGACCCGCAACCTGATCGATGCGCTTGCCGAATTCGCGTGTACGCAACGCTATCACAACATCGATGAGTTTTCCGCTTATGTCGCTGAAAAAGTCAACAAAAAGGTCAAGCACAGACAAGGTTCTGCATAGCCTTTCAATCACGCTTCAATATTCAACCCCTCAGATAGTTTGTTGCCTTCATGACAAGCGTACAGGACGTCATGCACTGATTCCGACTAAACCTCAAAATACAATAAAAAATATCTATAATAATCATATTATTACAAAAATAAATAATCAGGCACGCAGTTTGCTACTAATCAAATGAACTCTCTGCGGCCGGGACGATCGGCAACCTAGTTTGAACTAGGCGATTGTGAAGTACAAACCGCATGCGCTGATCAACCGGAACAAATAAAATGACGACCGTACTGTTTTTTGAAAAGCCGGGCTGCCGCAACAATACCAGACAGAAGTTGTGGCTCGCCGCATCCGGCCATACCGTATTGGCTAAAAACCTGCTGCAGGAAAAATGGAGCCGCAGGGAATTGCGCCCGTATTTCGGCGATTTACCGGTCGAACGCTGGTTTAATCCGGCCGCGCCGCGTATCAAATCAGGCGAAATCAATCCGGCTGATCTCGACGCTGACACAGCACTTACCCTGATGCTGAACGACCCCTTGCTGATACGCCGTCCGTTGCTAAAAGTAGATGACGTACCCCGTGTCGGATTTGACGCAGAAGAAATTCGCGCATGGATAGGCCTGAACGATGAAAAACCCAGCAGCGACCTTGAGGTTTGCCACTCTCATGCACAGCCTTGCCCCGAGACGGAGACAACAAAATGAAACGCTGCACCCTCTTTTCAATCGGCGCGCCGTCACCCTTTACGACGCCTGAGCGCATCGTAAAAAACCGCATCAAGTCTGAATTACTTTCCCGGGAGCAACAAAATGCCTAAAGCAAACGTCACTTTTGAAAACATCGGCATTACCATCAAGGTTCCTGCCGGCACGCGGCTCATCGAGATATCCGAAAAGGTCGGTGCCGGCATCACCTATGGCTGCCGCGAAGGTGAGTGCGGAACCTGTATGATGCGCGTCGTGTCCGGCATGGAAAACATGAGTGAGCGTTCCGTACTGGAGGACAAGGTGCTTCAGGAAAATATGGCCGGACGCCACAACCGCCTTGCCTGTCAGGCACAGGTACTGGGAGGCGACATCGTCGTGCGCCCAGGCTAGTATAGTGTTGCATTCTGTTTGGAGCTTAAACGGCTGTTTGACAGCTTCGTATCATTAATCACTTGCGCAGCAACAAATACATCGTCAAACCGTCCATAAAATTAATCGGTGGCGTGCAGGAACACGGTCTGCGCGACAGGCAGGGCATCAGACATGTGCACTGCCCCATGCTGTTCCTAGGAGCCTGTCGGACTTGTTTCGCAAGTGCGACGGGGATGATTTTTTTGTAGTGCAAGAAGCGGTGAAGCGCCGTTTGGCTGGTCCAAACAAGCAAGCCGCGACGCTGCAATACGAAAAAATCTCCCCGTCCCTGCGGGTTGCCAGCAAAAACAGCGTCTGCGGCGTTGCAAATCTTGACAATGGAATGACCATTGCCCGCGATTCGCGCCTTGCAGCCATCTTTTTTTGCTGACAACGCATCTTGTGAAACAAGTCCGACAGGCTCCTAGGCTTTAATAATACATCCCTTGATCGGGCAGAGCTCCACACATTTTGGCGTGTCATACTCACCTTCGCATTCCGTACAGGTATCCGCATTGATTTTGGTAATGCCTTTTTTAGTTACAATCGAAACGGTCGGACAATCCGGTTCGCAATCACCACAAGCGGTGCACAGATCTTGATCAATTTTCATTGCCATGATATTTCCTTTTCAATTATTCTGCCGCAGCCAAACGCCCTGTGCGCATGACGATCTGGCAAATACTGGTTAAATGTTTTACCACCTGCACCCGTCATTACTTTTGTCTGATTCAGCAAGCACAAGTTTCAGGTTCTGAGCAGAAGTTGATTTGCCGGACTACGTTACCCGTCAATTGCGCCACCCGTTCGAGATAACTTTCGACAGTTGCGATATTGCAAGCGCCACTTTACCAAAACCCTTACTTGCAGACTGGATATAAGCAAAATTCACGCCACTTTGAATAAAGAATATAAGTTTTTGAAAAATATAACAAAAATAACAAACAGTCAAAAACACTGCGGGTTATAAACACGACAAATCAACAAACTTTGTTTTGTAGCGCTCAATAAATAATGGCGCTTTGCAAGCAATCGCTGCAAATCAAAAAATACCTGACACTGGCGCAACATGCTGACTGCCGGCTGGCTGCATTTAACGTGAAACTCGCGTAAGCGTTCGTTTGTCCCTTCTCCCTCCGGGAGAGGGTTTGGGTGAGGGAAACGGGCATGGCGAGTTTCATTATTGGGGGTGGCTACATGCCATGCCCGTTAGTCAAACGGCGGGTTAAATTCAGGCGCGTTACCCGCCCATTTATATCTGAAAATGCCTGACCGATTGTTCGAGTATGCTGGAAAGCGCTTCAAGGTTTTCCACCGTGCCAAAAACCTCCCTGACGGACGCGCTGTTTTCTTCCGACATTTGCGCGACCTTTTCCACGTTGACGGCGATCTCACGGCTCGCCATGCTCTGCTCCTTGATGGACTGCGAAATGTCCTCTACGCCGATGAGCGCACGAGACACGCCGTCGTTGATTTCCACAATGGCGCCGCCCGCCATCGAGGCCATGGCGGAACCTGCCTTGACCATTTCGACCGTGGCCACCATTTCGGCAATCGCATGGTCGGTGCTGCCGCGTATCTCCTCAACCATGCCGGCAATCTCCTGAGTCGAGCGCCCGGTTTTTTCCGCAAGCTTGCGCACTTCATCCGCCACCACGGCAAAACCCCGTCCCTGCTCTCCCGCACGCGCTGCTTCTATTGCTGCATTGAGTGCAAGGAGGTTGGTCTGGTCGGCGATTTCCTTGATCACTTTGACCACATTTTGAATCCGGTCCGATTGCTCGCCCAATCCCTGCATCGTTTTGGCAGTATTCATGACGGCCAGATTGGTTCTGGACATGTCATCGACGACATTCTGCACGATCCTGCCGCCCTCGCCCGCCAGCGATGCCGAGTTGTCCGAAATGCGTCTGACCTCCCCTGCATTTTCGGCGATCTGGTCGATACTGACGGTCATCTCCTCGACAGCGGATGCCATCGCATTTGCGGCCTCCGACTGAGTACGGGAGCCTTCTGCAACTTTAGTCATCGCTTCCGCCAATTGTTTTGCGCGGTCGTCGATATGACCGGACACTGAAGCGATTTGATCGATGATTGACCCAAGCAGCACCTTGGTCGATTGGACGGAGCAAAGCACTTGTCCCATTTCGTCACGGCCTGAAATATCGACCTGACTGGACATATGACCGTTGACGACATCGCTCAGGTTCGCCTTGATTTCATCGACCGGTTTTACCACGTAGCGGCGAACGATCATTCTGATAAAAAAGAACAGCACGAACTGAAAGGCAATCTGGATTAAAACCTGCTCGACGATAACTCTATGATACGCGTCAAATTCTGCGTTCAAATCAAGTTGAATATCGGATACACCGCTCACGCTGCCGTCTTCCACCTGGTGGCATGACATGCAATCCGTGCCGTGAAAATTGCGACTGGCAAGATAGGGCGTCACCGCGCGGAAAATATGCTTGCCATCCCGATTTTCGAGCGCGTAATAAGGGCGCTTGCTTGCAATGACACTGCGCTGCGCATCGTCCTGAATCTGCTCTTCCGGCAGCCCGGCGCCGAACTGTTTAACAACATGTTCGGTGCGCATCAAACGCAACCCGGTAATATTCCCCGAGTCGGAGATTTTTTTGATCAATAGTTTCCGGGTATCGACGTCGCTGATCTGTCCCGTCACCATCAGCATGTTGGCGCTGTCGATAACCTCGTTAGCCAACCCTTCTGCGCGTTGCCGGGCGGCATCGAACATGCCGGATCTTTTATCGTCAACGATGGTAAGACTGCCGATACCCAGCATCAATAATAGTGCCGGCTGGATCAAGAGCTGAAGCTTGCTTTGCAGGCTGAGGTTCCGGAATCGCCTGGATAACGGCAGTTTTCCCGAGGGCGCTTTGCCCGATTTATACAGGGCTTCCGCCTCTGAAATTTCGGCGTTCGTCGGTTTTTTCCTGAGTGAAATGTACCCGATAAGGGTGCCGCGATCCGTGATCGGCGAAACGGTGGCGCGCACCCAGTAATGGTCTCCATTTTTGGCCCGGTTCTTGACGATGCCACGCCACGGATAATTACTTTTGACCGTATCCCACAGGCTCCGAAATGCCCATTCGGGCATGTCCGGATGACGTACCAGATTGTGACTCTTCCCGAGCAATTCCTCTCGCGTATAGCCGCTGATCTCCACGAATGAATCATTCGCGTAGGTGATTATTCCCCTGGTGTCGGTCTTCGTGACAAAAACCTGGCTTTCTGCATAATCGATATTGTGCTGCGTCACAGGTAAATTTGTCTTCATAGTTAACTGCACCTATCAGTGCAATATCTCCATATTAGTAAAATCGCATGAACAATATTGCATATCCGGATTCGAAATTCAACCAACTAAAACATTAAGACAAATTGCCCAACTTACAACCGCGACTCAGGCCGCCTTTTTCTCCCCAGCCATGCCCGTTAGAAGTCGTACTGCAGCATGACACGGTTGTCTACATAGGCTCCGCCCCAGTTCGGAATGCCGTGTTCAATCCCCAGACGATCGCGTAGCGTCACGCCTTTAAACTCGCCCTCCAGGTGATAGGCAATATCCAGCATGTAGGCATCGACATTTGCAACATAAGGGCTGGTGTTGTATTTGGAGTAGGTAAGCTCCGTGTCCAGCTTCTCACCGAGCGATTTTATGTTTGTACCGATTTTCCAGGCATTACCGGCACCGCGCGCGGACACAAGACCATAGTTCATCACAGTCGTGTAAAGCGGATCGGTGTTGTATACCTGTGTGTAGGGTGAGAGCATGTTGCCGTTGGAGACGCCGGCAACCGGATTGACCGGCACCCTGTTATAGGCAAAATAAGCGCTCCCCAGCTTATCCGGCAGGAAGGCCCCCATCTTGGCGCCGCAGGCCTTGCTGTCGACGGCTCCGAGCAATTGGGCGCCATCGCTCGTCTCACGCATATACTGAAAATCCACGAAGGGGGAGAAGCCCGCTCTTTGCAGCTTGTACCCCCCCTGCAAATAGGCCATTTTGGCAAAATCGTTGAAGCGGTAAAGCCAGCTTTTTGCATTGGCGCTATCACCCTTATATGTCATGCCCAGGGCGCCCGAGCCGTTATTGCTTCCGGTGTAGTGCGGGTTGTCATAGGGCAGCGCGAACAGGTTGCTGTTTGCAAAACCGGAAGCCGTGCGATTCTCGAATCTCAAGATGCGCTCCCCTTCAATTTGCAGGTTGTCGACCGGAATGAAAGAAACGACGCCTGCACGATAGAGATTGGGAATCATAAAGCCGTCGGACGGGTTGATCCAGGGATTGTCGATACGCTGATTACCGATGCGTGTGAGAAAATCGGCTTTCCTGTACTGAAGATAAGCCTCCCCAAGCGTATATATGCCGTAGTTCGTACCCATCAGCAGCGGGTTGATGTATTTGTTGTTCTGAGCGTGGTTGTTCAGCCCGACATCCTGGGCAAAGTACATTCCCAGCGCCCCACCGATTCCATCCTGGTTTGCAGTTTCGACTTTAATCTTGCCGCCCAATGAGGATGAGCGCAAATCAGGTGCTGTATTAGTTGCTGTACCGGTATAGTCGCGGCTGAAGGAATATGCCCGGAGATTCCCGGAAACATGAAGCCCTTGCAGCCATTCATCGATGGATGGATCGGCATATGCCGTGCCGGATACAATCAAGGCATAGCCAAGAGACCATTTGCTGCCATGATTTTTATGCATGATATTTCCTTATATCAGAATTAAACTTGCTGCATTCATTTCACCCGGAAGCGATCCGAATGCAGGGCTATAGATTCGTTATGTCGTATTATATATAACGCATCGTAGCCCAAGCAAATCCCATGCCAAAAAATAATACCCTGTCTATCATACAGTTAATCGAAGTTACAAATTTACGATTGGTCTACAGGCAAAAAAAAGTCACTTTTGTAAGGTTTGCTACACCTGATTGATGCATGGCCGACAGGCCTGCGGGGAGCGAGTCTTGAAAGTATCGAAAAGCTTACGCAAACCATTTGAGCATTTTCAGGCGATTTCCCGCCAGCTCCGGTGAGGCCAAGTATCCGGCGCGATCTGTCTGTTTCCTTCTCATTCGCTTAAATAATCGTTCTTTCGACGTGCAATCAGCTTGGGCACCCAGCCGGACAATCTGACCGCCAATAAACCCATCGCGAATCCGGCCAGCATGCCGAGCACTGCCGCGCCGTCCCCCCAACCTGATGATGAAGCGATTGCCGCACCGATAAGCGATAACACACTGGGCAGCAGGTAAACCAGCAACCCCGACTTGAGCAGATCGCCCTCGCTCATGGTCAATTGCAACTCGTCTCCGGCACGGATGTCCGTAGCGCAGCGCACCTCGATGGCCTTGCGGTTGCCCGAAAAATACTTGCCCAGACCGGAAACCCCGCAACTGCTGCGTGTTTGGCAACTGCCGCAACTGGACTGCGCAGCGGGTTCTACCTGTGCCGTCCCGTTTTCGGCAAAAATCACCCGGGCAGAAGTCGCAATCATTGCCGCCACTCCTCATCGTCGGCAAAACGGTTGATTTGCTTCCTGATATGCTGGGCTTGCATGATATTCACTCACGAGTAACGATACCTTGTTCACGCAAATGCCATGCCAGAATGCAAGCTGTTGATTAAATTATATTTAAGTGAATTCCATATTGTAGCGAATCCGACAAAACTGTCGAAATGCCACAAAAATCAGACCGAGCACGGGCTGTTCACCCAGCTTTGCAGCAAGGCTGCCTCGCTATCCGGCAGATAATTGAACTGATTGTCCAAGTCGCGCGCCACAGCATAGGCGATCTTCGGTGGCGTGATGGTTCCTGCGACGAGGTGGAAATACCAGGCTGCCGGATAGCCGGCCGCACGATCGAACGCCTGCAATTGCCTGGACATTTCGATCCCGGAAAGCTCGATATTCCACTGGAATAGCTTGAGTGCGCGGTCATGACAGGATATCAGTGAGACCGAAGTCACCGGGTTGCGATAACGATCCTGATGTTCGCGCAAGGCGATGATCCAGTGGTCGCTGAAATGACCGCGCGCAGCGGCGCTGCTGCGCGACCAGTCTGACAGCAGACGGGGCAGCCCGTCATTGCGCCCGTAAGCGGGGGTGGCGATGATCCGGCGCACGTCGATCAGGCGGCGGAACCGGTAATACGGTGCGCCGACAGCCTGTGCATCGAGCAGCGCAGGCAAAACCGGTTCAATCAATTCCTGAATATCCTCCGGCGGGTTGTCCGGGTCTATCAGCTTGCGATCCAGCACCTCCTGCAACTCTTCAATCTCCAACTGTAAAAAGTCTGCGGGTGCCGAACCATAGGCCGCGACAAAGTAATGGGTACGCCCGGTGTGGCGCGTCACCCTTAACTCGCTGCCTGCATAGCGTTCGAGCAACTCGTCTACATCGTCCGCACCTTGCGCCCTGACCCAGCTTTCCACATTGCCGGCGATGCGTGCGCCATCCGACGAGATAATCCCGCCGGGACGATACCAGCCGCCACGGTTCAGCGCGTAACGGAAGGTGCAGCCGGGTTGAATCTTGTTGGCGATTTCCAGCAGCATGCTGTGATGCGGACGTGGCGGAAGCTTTTCGATCTCGGCAGCCAGGCTGAGCAAGGTTTCATCGTTAATCATGTTTCGTCCTCTCGCAAAAATCCATCCGTGCGGCGTTGCAGCACCGCACGCACTCTCCGGCTCAACATCATCGATCGGCTCGATTATAGCAGCAGGGGCGATTCAGGAATTGCCCCTGCCAAATCTCTACGCGATTGCCTTGATGATGTCCTCGACCACCTTCTTGGCATCGCCGAACACCATCATGGTCTTGTCCATGTAGAACAGGTCGTTGTCCAGCCCCGCATAACCGGTCGCCATGGAACGTTTGACCACCAGCACGGTGCGCGCCTTGTACACGTCGAGGATCGGCATGCCGTAGATGGGACTTGATTTGTCGTTCTTGGCGGCCGGATTCACCACGTCGTTCGCGCCGATCACCAGCACCACGTCGGTGTCG
>JAJYYO010000048.1 GCA_021800795.1 Pseudomonadota bacterium | reverse complement strand
GTTCAAAAACCAGTGAATTAACCACGACCAGCGCGGCGCAAGCTACTATGGTGGCGCAAACCGTTGCCGCCCAACAGTCCGTTTCCGGCGTGAACCTGGACGAAGAGGCGGCTAATTTATTGCAATATCAGCGTGCCTATCAGGCATCGGCAAAGGCAATGCAGATTGCCAACACCATGTTTGATGCGTTGCTGACATTAAGGTAGGTGTGAGATGCGTATCAGTTCCAATACGATATTTGCCAACAATGTGGCTTTGATGAGTCAGCAGCAAACCCAGTTGGCAGTGACCCAGCAGCAGATTGCCAGCGGCATACAGCTGACCAATGCAGCGATTGACCCGGTCGCCTATACGCAGGCCCTGTCCGTCACACAATCGACTGCCATCAATAACCAGCAAACTGCCAGCGGTACTGCGGCGCTCAATTCCGTGTCACTTGAAGAAAACACCTTGCAAGGTGTAACCAGCTTGCTTCAGAGTGTCAGAACGACGGTGATCTCCGCCGGGAATGGCTCGCTCAATGCCAGCGACCGTGCAACGCTGGCGACAGCCTTGAACGATCAGCTCCAGCAACTGATGGGCTTGGCCAACAGCACGGATTCGGCCGGAAACTATATGTTTTCCGGGTTTCAGTCGCAAACGGCGCCGTTTGTTGCTACACCCGCCGGTGTGAGTTACTTTGGCGACAATGGTCAGCGCACCATGCAAGTAGGTTCGGGGCGACAAATTGCAGTGAATGACAGCGGTGCAGATGTATTCATGCGCATTAAAAACGGCAATGGCACTTTTACCACTCAGGCTGCAACCGCGAATACAGGCGGCGGGATCATCAGCGCCGGATCAGTGATCAATCCGGCGGCCTTGACGGGTAACGGGTACAACATCATTTTTTCTGCGGTAGCCGGGCCGATGACCTATAGCGTATTTAACACCACCACCGGATTGCCGGTGACAGGTCAGACAGGCCAGCCTTATGTGAGCGGACAGGCCATTTCATTTGATGGAATGCAGATGAGTATTCAGGGCGCGCCAGCCTCCGGGGACAGTTTTACGGTGGCACCGAGTACGAATCAAAGCGTTTTTACGACCATTTCCAATCTGGTCACTGCGTTGAAGGCACCCGTGGCGGGAGCCAGTCTGACCAACAGTCTCAATAACGGTCTCACTAACATCGATAATGCGCTCAACAATGTCCTGAATACGCAAACCTCGTTGGGTTTGCGTATCAATGAAATCAATGCCTTGCAGTCGACGGGCAGCAGCACGGGCTTGCAGTTGCAACAAACCCTGTCTACGTTGCAGGATACCAATGCAACGCTGGCTATCAGCAACCTGACTTTGCAGCAGACTATCCTGCAGGCCGCACAGAAATCCTTCGTTCAGGTTGCCAATCTTTCGATGTTCACTTACATGTAATATCCGGCGTTGCGATTTCTTAAGCGCATAGCGCTCTTTGTGGGTTAAACTCGCCTAATCTTTTCAGGCCGGTTGGCAGCGGCCCTTTTCCCACGAAAACAACAATTATGACGATCGAAGAACACGCGTTCAAAATAAAAACCGGCAATTTTCATGTGTTGCAACTTCACATCTATACAGATGATCTGGACGAGATCAAGAGTCAGTTGGCGCTTCGTCTGAGTCAAACCCCTGATTTTTTCACCAATACCCCGATGGTGCTGGATTTTTCCGCAATTGCAGAGAACAACGCGGAAATCGACCTGGCTGAATTGACATCGTTTATGCAGGAACACGGAATGCGCGCGGCAGGGTTCGTCGGCGGTTCTGCGGCACTGCGTGCAGCGGGCGAACAAACAGGCTTGGTGCAGTTCTCCGACGGGGTGACCAAAGGAGCATCGAGAAGGGCGACAGATCAGCCGTTTTCTGTGACTGGGCGCCATGAAACGATGTTGCAAGAGCAACTGCCGGGTATGGCGGAAATAAATCCTGCCGAGACTGCTGATCATGCTGCCGAATTGCTTCAGTCAGCACCTCAGGTGAAGACGGTTGCCCGCCCAACGCGGGTGATCGACAAACCCGTCAGGACGGGTCAGCGTATTTACGCCGAAGGGGGCAATCTGGTGGTGTTGGCCGTCGTCAATGCGGGTGCAGAGCTGATTGCCGACGGCGATATCCATGTTTACGCGCCGATGCGCGGTCGTGCGATTGCGGGTGCGCAGGGGAATGAGGCGGCGCGTATTTTTGTGCAGGGCATGGAGGCCGAATTGCTCTCGATTGCCGGCTGTTTCAAGGTGTTCGAGGATGGCGTGCCGGAAAATGTGCGCGGCAAACCGGCTCAGGTGCACCTTGAGGGTTCACGTCTGTTTATTGAACCCCTGCATTTTTAAGTTTTTTGTATTGGCGCTTTGCAGGTAAAATGCGCCATTATTTACGTGTGGGAAATGAAACGTGGCTAAAGTTATTGTAGTAACTTCCGGGAAGGGCGGCGTGGGTAAAACGACGACCAGCGCCAGTTTTTCGAGTGGTCTGGCGCTGCGCGGCAATAAAACGGTGGTGATCGATTTCGATGTGGGTTTGCGTAACCTGGATCTCATCATGGGCTGTGAGCGCCGCGTGGTCTACGATATTATTAACGTCATCAACGGCGAGGTAACCCTCAAGCAGGCGCTGATCAAGGACAGGAATTGCGATAATCTGTACATTCTGCCGGCATCCCAGACGCGAGACAAGGATGCGCTCAATCTGGAAGGCGTCGAGCGCATACTGAACGAGTTGAAAGAGAGCTTTGATTTCATCGTGTGCGACTCGCCTGCCGGGATCGAATCCGGGGCATTCACCGCGATGTATTTCGCCGACGAGGCGCTGGTGGTGACGAATCCGGAGGTGTCATCGGTGCGCGATTCGGATCGCATTTTGGGTATCCTCGCAGCCAAGTCAAAACGCGCGGTCGAAGGGCTGGAGCCGGTCAAGGAGCACCTGCTGGTGACCCGTTATGACCCGAAACGGGTGAATGCGGGTGAGATGTTGTCGGTTGTCGATATTCAGGAAATCTTGCGTATTCCGTTGCTGGGTGTGATCCCCGAGTCGGAGTCCGTGCTGCAGGCTTCCAACTCCGGAACGCCGGCTATCCACCTGGAAAAGAGCGATGTGGCGGATGCCTACCGGGACGTGGTGGGGCGTTTCATGGGCGAGGAGTTGCCGATGCGTTTTTTGTCCGAGAAGGCCGGATTCTTCAAACGACTGTTGGGAGGGCGCTGAGATGTCGATGATTGCCGGTCTGATTGACTACCTGCGTGGCAACGAGAAAAAAACAGCCGTCGTTGCCAAGGAACGCCTGCAAATCATCCTGGCCCATGAACGTGCAGGGCGCGGTACGGCAACGCCGGATTACTTGCCCGCGCTGCAGGAAGAGTTGATGGAGGTGATTGCGAAGTACATCCATGTCGATCGCAACTCATTCAAGGTTCAACTGGAAAAACACGATCAGTATGATGTGCTGGAGCTGAACATTACCTTGCCGGATAAGGTGAACAGCAGGCGCTAAAATACGCGTCATGGCGGCGAGCGCGGGTCAGTGTGATTGCATCACCTTGAGTGCAGTGGACAGCGCTTCCGTAGTCATCCTGTCCATTGCCGGTGCCAGGTAGGGCAGTGATAAACTCAGTACGAAGAAGCCCACTGTCAGGGTGATCGGGAAGCCGATTGCAAACAGATTGAGTTGCTGGGCTGCGCGCGTCAGGATGCCCAGCGCCAGGTTGGTGATCAGCAAGGCAGCCAGCAGGGGCAGGGAGATTTGCACCCCGTAGGCAAAGATGTTGGCACCCCATAGAGTAATGGCGTAAAAGCCCTTGCCTGTCATCATTTCACCTACCGGCAGCGCATGGAAACTTTCAGCCACGAGCGACAATATCATCAGATGTCCGTTCATTGCCAGAAAGGCGAGTGAGGCGACCACGCTTAACCATTGCGCGATGACGGGCGAGAAGGATGAATTTTGCGGATCATAAAAACTGGCAAATCCCAGTCCCATGGTCATTCCTGAAAATTCACCGGCCAGTTCCACAGCGGCAAAGATCAGGCGCATGGTGAAACCCATCGCGCTGCCGATAATGATTTGCTGAACCATGATGAGCAGACCCTGCGGCGATCCGACAGACACAGTCGGCATGGCTGTCAGCGTGGGCGCGATGATGATTGCCAGCAACACGGAAAGCCCGATTTTGACACGCGCCGGCGTTTGTTTGTCGCCGAATATGGGGGCGCTGGAAATCAGGGCCAACAGCCGTGCCAAAGGGTACATCAGTGTGGCCAGCCAGACATCCAGTTGCGCGCTGCTGATGGTGATCATAATGAGAGGATCGAGGATCGAGGATCGAGGAGTGAGGATCGAGAACCGGGGCCGGGGAAAAAACCTTTGGTGTCTGTTCTCTCAGCTTTCAACCATGAATTATTTCCTCTGAACTCGTTGCTCATCACTCAATCCTCAATCCTTCACTCAGAAACAGGAGCTTTAGCTCCGTTGTTTCGTGGGATAAACAGAATCTTAGCGCATGTTTTATCGCGCTTAGATAATTTTTAGTTGTTTCATCAATGCCCTTGCGGCATCAATCCTCAATCCTGATGTTAACCGACCATCCAGGGGATATTGCCGTACAAACGCTGGATGAAATCCACCATCATGGTGACCATCCAGGGCCCCGCGAAAATCAGCATGATAAAAATGCCCACCAGTTTGGGAATGAAGGACAGGGTCTGTTCGTTGATCTGGGTTGCGGCCTGAAAGATACTCACCGCCAGACCAATGATCAGCGCGCTGAGCAAAAGCGGAGCGGACAGCATCAAGGTTAATTCGATGGCCTGCTGGCCCAGTGTCATGACTGATTCTGGTGTCATTTTCTGTTTTAATCAATTAGTTGTATGGGTTGCATATATTGCATCCTAGGAGCCTGTCGGACTTCTTTCGCACTCACGAAAGAAGTCCGACAGGCTCCTAGGTATAAAAACTTTGTGCGAGCGAACCGATGAGCAGGTTCCAGCCGTCGGCCAGCACGAACAGCATGATCTTGAAGGGCAGTGAGATGGTGGATGGCGACAGCATCATCATCCCCATAGACATCAGCGTGCTGGCGACCACCATATCGATAATCAGAAAGGGAATGTACACCACGAAACCAATCTGGAAGGCCGTTTTCAGTTCGCTGGTCACATAGGCGGGAACCAGCAGGCGTAACGGCACGCTATCGGCGCTTTGCAGCGGTTCGCTGTTGGAGATCTTGACGAATAAAGCCAGATCGGTCTGGCGGGTCTGGCGCAGCATGAAAGTCTTGAGCGGCACTACGCCCTTTTCTACGGCTTGTTGCAGGTCGAGTTTGCTCTCGCTGTAGGGCAAATAGGCATCGGTGTAAATTTTATCGAACACCGGCGACATGACGAAGAACGTCAAAAACAGGGACAAGCCTATCAGCACCTGATTCGGCGGCGATGAGGGTGTGCCAAGTGCGGTGCGCAACATGCTGAGCACAATGATGATGCGGGTGAAGGCGGTCATCATCAGCAAAATGGCTGGCAAAAAACTCAGCGAGGTGAGTATCAGCAGTGTTTGCAGGCTCAGGCTGTAACTCTGTCCGCCTCCTGCTGCGGCTTTGCTGGTGATGGCGGGCACGGCCATTTCAGCCCATGCTCCGTGACTTGCGACCAGCAGTAGCAGGCATAGCAGCAGCCTACGACGCATCGTTTTTCCTGTCAGCGTGACGATGTTTGAGCATGGAGGATAACAACGTGCCGAATTTGTTGTCGGAAGCGGGCAGGGGGGCGGACGGGTTATCAGTCATTTTATCCAGGGTGTGCAGCGTGCGTATCTGGCCGGGCCCCACGCCGACCAGCAGCCAGGTGTCGCCGACCTCAAGCAATACCACGCGCTCGCGTTGACCGATCGCTACGCTGCCGATGACCCTGAATAAGTCTCCTCTGCCTTGTTGCGCAAGATTCAGGCGTTTGAACAGCCAGGCGATCGCCATGATGGCGAACAGTATCAGCAGCAGACTTAACGTGATTTTCACCATGCTTGTGGTATCCACCACGGGCGGCGGAATGTAAGCGGGACGTGCGCCTTCCAGTGCGATGGCGATATTGCTTCCGAGCAGCAGCATTGTCATGGTTAACGTGAAACTCGCGAAGCGACGAACCGTACTCCTCGCCCTCCGGGAGAGGGGGAACGGGGGTGAGGGAACGATCATGGCGGTCATGATTTGTTAGCGGTTCACGCGACGCAGGCGTTCGGAGGGCGTGATGATGTCGGTCAGGCGTATGCCGAGCTTGTCGTTGACCACAACGACCTCACCCTGAGCGATCAAGAACCCGTTGATCATCACATCCAGCGGTTCACCCGCCATGCCGGCCAGTTCGACCACGGAACCTTGCGCCAATTGCAGAAGATTCTTGATCGGCATTTTGGTGCGCCCCAGTTCGACTGTCAGCTGAACCGGGATATCCAGAATCATGTCGAGATCGTTTTGCGTGGTGCCACCGGCGCCGTCGCCGAATTTTTCGAAAACATGAGACTTGGCAGCCGGCTGGCTGGGCGTTTGTTCGGCCATTGCGGCTGCCCAGTCATCTGGAGCGACTGTCGCCTCGGCTTGCTCAGACATGGCTGCGCCCCAGTCATCGGCGGTGATGGCGGTTTCTTCAGACATGGCTTTCTCCTTCACTGGTGGTAAGCATTTTTACTATCTTGAGTGCGTACTGGTTGTTGAATACGCCATATTTGCATTCCATCAACGGCACTCCATCCACGGATGCGGTGATATTTTCCGCCACGTTCAGCGGGATTACATCGCCGGTACGCATTTTTAACACTTTTTCGAGCGTGATATCGGCCTGCCCCAGGGTTGCGGCCAGTTCAACTTCGGCGCATTGTACCTGTTTGGCGAGCAGTTGCAGCCAGCGTTTATCCACTGCCATGTGCTCGCCCTGCACATTGTTATATAGCAAATCCTTGACCGGTTCCAGCATCGAATAAGGCATGCAGATGTGGAATGCGCCGCCGTTTCCGCCCAGTTCGATGTCGAAACTGGTGACGATCACCACTTCATTTGGCGTTGCAATGTTGGCAAACTGCGGATTCATTTCGGAGCGCACAAACTCGAAGTCGAGCGGTTGGACTGTTTCCCAGGCCTTGGCATAGGTTTCAAAAACCACCGCCAGCATGTTGCGAATAATGCGCTGTTCGGTCTGGGTAAACTCCCGACCTTCTACCCGGGTGTGAAAACGACCGTCGCCGCCAAACATATTGTCTACTACCAGAAATACCAGATTCGGGTCGAAAATGAACAGCGCATTGCCGCGCAGTGGTTTGGCCTGAATGATATTCAGATTGGTGGGTACGGCCAGATTGCGAACGAATTCACCAAACTTTAAAACCCGAACCGGGCCTACCGAAATCTCCGGGGTGCGGCGGATGAAGTTGAACAGTCCGATGCGAAACAAACGGGCGAAACGTTCGTTGATGATTTCCATGGTGGGCATGCGCCCACGCACGATGCGTTCCTGTGACGCCATGTTGTATGGGCGAACCTCTCCGGCATCGACTTCGGGATGCTCTTTGGCATCATCTGCCTCGCCATTGACTCCCTTGAGCAGAGAGTCAACTTCGTCTTGTGAGAGAAATTCGCTCATTTTTTTATTGAATGATGAAAGAAGTAAAAAGTACCGACGTGATGCCCTTTTTGGCGGGTGCCTCGGCCGGGGCGGGCGCGTGCGGCTCCTCGCCAGGCGGCGTCGAATGTATGGCCGGGGCAGATTTGCGCAGGCCCATTATAAACTCGACCTGTTCCTTGATTTCGCTCGCCAGTTGCGCCTTCCCTTCCACGGTGGAGAGCTGGGACGGGTATTTGCTTTGCAGCAGCATGTTGATGGCATTTTGAATCTCCGGCGTTTGCGCCTTGATTTTTTCTTCCAGTTCAGGCGAACTGATCTTGAGCGAGATGGCAACCTGCAAATAGCGATCCGCATCTTCGTGCATCAGATTGGCGGTGAAGGTGCCGATTTCAACAAATTTAGGCGGCAGTTTGGATTTTTCTTCATCGTCGGCCGGTGCTGTTCCGCCCTCTGCTGCAAGATCATGTTTAGCCGGATGGGGCTTCAACAGAAGAAAGGCGGCGGCTCCACCGCCAGCCAGCAGGACTGCCAGGGCGATGATGATAATGAGCTTCTTTTTGCTCTTGGGGGGCTTTTCGGCTGTTGCTTCCGGTGCGGCTGGTTTGGCTGGCTTTGACATATTGTGATTCCTTAAATTTGTGGCCTGGAAAAATAATCGCGGCGAATTATCGCCCAAATCTCAGGGCTGCGTTTCGATTATCTTGCAGGCTGGCGGCTGCATCTTCAGCGGCCTGTCAGGCGAAGGTGTCCACCATGCCATTGTGACGACTTGTCGTCATGAGCGGCATGGTTATCGGCGCCGGTTGTGCAGTGCCGGCTATCTCTGTTCGGCTATTGCCGCCGCGATGATTCATGAAGTTTCCTGCGCCGCTGTCGCGTGGCGTCTGATCGCTGACTGTCGCATTGCCCAACATGATACCGTTATCGGCCATGCTCTCGCGAAGTTTAGGCAACGCATTTTCAATGGCATCACGAACTGCGCTATGGGGTGAAGTGAACAGGGCCGTTGCCTGATTGTCAGTCACCGAGATGACGACATGCATGGGGCCCAGATCCGGGGGGTTTAAATGCAATTCGGCAACCTGATTTTGCTGTGTGCCCATCCAGCTGATTTTTTGCGAAAATTCAGTTGACCATGCGCTGCTGCCCAGCGGCGCCGAGATGGTGTTGTTTGCCGCACTGTTCTGATGGGCGGGCGCCGTGATGGGCGGTTGTGCGGATATCAGTTGAGCCTGTGCGGACACCAATTGAAACTGTGATGTGGGCAGCGCTGATTCCGCTATTTTCAGCGAGGCTGCACCGGTTTTTACGGCGGCATCGGGGTTGCTCGATCCTGTATTTTGTGCAAATTTTACGCCTGTGGGATCGTTGACGGCAGGGCCCGCTGCACGTATTGCTGTGCTGGTCGCGGCGCTGACTGCGGAAGTTACCCCGTTACCTGTGGAAACCCGGATTCCCGGATTGCCCGGTATGAGCATGGGATTGGTAGTTGCATCGGGTGCGGCAGCTTGCGGTACTTGATCGGCGCTCTTGCCGGTATCGCTGGTTTTGCTGCCGGTGATGGCAGTCTTGATCCCCTGATTGCCCAGCATAGTCAGGGCGATCGACGCCGCATCGGGAGTGGCAGCAATATCCGGCTGCGCGGTACTGTTCTGAGATGCCTTGCCCTTGGCGTTTTTAGCCTCGTTTGCCGCAGCAGTGCTGCTTGCCGTCGATTTTTCATCTATCTGTTTTGTCAGCGCGCTACCGAATGCATCGGCTGTTTGTCCGCTCAGCGAGCCGGAATTGCTGGCATCGCTGCCGATGAGTGCAGTCTTTACTCCCTGATTGCCATGTCTGGTCAGGGCAATCGACGCCGCATCGGGAGTGACGGCGACATCCTGTTTCTGCTGCGCGCTGCTGGTCTGAGATGCCTTGGCATCTTCAGTTCCATTGCTGTTTGTCGAAGCAGTACTTTGTGCCGTTGATTTTCCGTCTATCTGTTTTGCCAGCACGCTACCGAATGCATCGGCTGTTTGTCCATCCTGCGAGCCGGAATTCCTGGCTGACGAGGATGCAGCATCGCTGCGTTGCACAGGGGCGGGCGGGGCGTTTGCAATCATTATTTGATTAACCATTGTTTTCTCCTTTTAATGCGCATGCAGCGCATGCTTATCCACGGTTGCTCTGCTATTTATTTTTCCGTACTGAGCATCTTGTATGCGGTGACGCGGCCGGTGTGTTCGTCCATATCTCGTTGCTCCTGTTTTGTCTCGATTTTGATTTGCGTTACAAAATGGCGCTGTTGCAAGGTGTCGAATGATTGCAGCTTGCGTTGGGTGCTGGTAAATTCGCTGCGCCCCGTTTGGGTTGACATCTTGCTTTGCTCGACGGTTCTCGTCTGTTGCGCGATGGCGGCATCCAGCTTGTAAATAAACTCCTGAAAGTTTCTCATCAAGGCAGGGTCCATGCCATCCTGACTGGCTGCCTGCATGCGTGCCTGATAGTCGCGGCGGTATTGCTGCAATACGTCAAGCTGGCTTTGCGTGTCGTGTTGCTGTTTGTTGAGCTGGCCCAGTCGGCGCGTGGCCGACTCGTTTTTCATCTGCGCCAGATTCAACAAAGGTTGCAAGGGAAAGGGTTTAGTCATGATCTTGCTTAATCGTTAACGTGAAACTCGCGAAGCGACGAACCGTACTCCTCGCCCTCCGGGAGAGGGGGAACGGGGGTGAGGGAACGATCATGGCGGGTTTGCGAGTTATTGCCCATATGGGCAATATCCCTGCGAGAATCTTTTGCATCATCAG
>JAJYYO010000047.1 GCA_021800795.1 Pseudomonadota bacterium | reverse complement strand
TTAGAGTAACTGATCTTTGATGGTGTTGGCAGGCTTTCCCGTTTCAGCAGGCGCCGGGGCAGGCTGCGCACCGGGCGCATTCTCCTGATAAAAATATTCCTCACGTGTGCCGCTTTCATCGCGATGACCGTTATCGTCGATACGCACGGCAGTCATGTTGTCGGGCATGCTGTATGCTGCCTCAGGCACTCCCTTGAGAACTTTTTCCATGTAACTCATCCAGATCGGCAGCGCGGCGCCGCCGCCGGTTTCCTTGCCGCCCAGGCTGCGTGGCTGGTCAAACCCCATCCAGGCGATGCCGACCACGGTAGGCTGGAAGCCGCAGAACCATGCGTCTATCGAATCGCTGGTGGTGCCGGTTTTGCCGGCCAGATCCTGGCGTCCGAGCTGCATCGCGTGTATGCCGGTGCCGTGTTTGACCACGTCCTGCATCATGCTGACCATGGTGTAGGCATTGCGCACATCGATGACTTGTTGTGCACCTTCATTTGCCACGAGTGGCCTGGTTTGGCTGAGCACGTTGCCTTGCGCATCCTCGACGCGTTTGATGTAGTAAGGGGTGGTGCGAAAACCGCCGTTGGCAAATACCGAATAGCCGGTCAGCATCTGTAGCGGCGTCACCGAGCCGGCACCCAGCGCCATGGTGAGATAAGGCGGGTGTTTGTCGGCATCGAAGCCGAACTTGGTGATGTAGTCCTGCGCATAAGACGGAGTAATGGATTGCAGTATGCGAATGGAGACCAGATTTTTGGAATGAACGAGCGCCTCGCGCATGCGCATCGGGCCTTCGTATTTTCCATCGTAGTTTTTCGGCTCCCAGGGTGTGCTGCCGGTCTGGTCGGCGCCGAACGTCAGTGGCGCATCGTTGATGATGGTGGCAGGCGTGAAGCCCTTCTCAAGCGCGGCGGAATAGATAAACGGCTTGAAGCTGGAGCCGGGCTGACGCCAGGCCTGCGTGATATGGTTGAATTGATTGTGATTAAAGTCGAAGCCGCCCACCAGTGAATAGATGGCGCCATCGAGCGGGTTGCCCGAAACAAACGCCGCTTCCACCTGCGGAAGCTGGCTGATCTGCCATGCGCCCTGATCATTTTTCTGCACACGGATGATGGAACCTGCCACGATGCGCTGATTCAGCGCGACCTTGTCGCTCAAGGCGCGTTGTGCAAAATGCAATCCTTCAGCACCGAGGGTGACGCGCTCACCCCCTTTGCAATAAGCCTGTAACCGGGTGGCGGACGCGGACAGCACCACAGCAGGAATTAAATCGTCGTTGTCGGTAGTGTCCTGCAAGGATTCCTCCAGGTATTCTTCACTGCTGTCCTGTTGCAAATCAACGAAGCCTTCCGGTCCGCGATAGCCATGACGCCGGTCATACTCAAGCACGCCCTTGCGCACCGCCTGATAGGCTGCCATCTGGTCCTGCTGGCGGATGGTGGTGTAAACCTTCAAACCCTGCGTATAGGCGCTGTCCTGATATTTCTGGTACATGGCCTGACGAACCATTTCAGTTAAATAGTCGGATTTGACCGGAAACTCCTGATTGCCGCGTCTGGTGACGATAGGCTGGCTCTGAGCCAGATTGAACTGCGCGTCGGTGATGAAGTGCAGCTCGTGCATGCGACGCAACACATAAAGCTGACGCAATTTTGCCCGTTTCGGATTGACAACCGGGTTGTAGCTCGAAGGCGCTTTAGGCAGGCCGGCCAGCATGGCATCTTCGGCAATGGAAAGCTGATCCAGCGGTTTACCGAAATAAATCTGGGCCGCCGCAGCGAAACCGTAGGAGCGCTGACCAAGATAGATCTGGTTGATGTAAAGCTGCAGGATTTCATCCTTGGAAAGATAATGTTCGATCTTGAAGGCAAGCAACATCTCGTTGAACTTGCGCGTGAAGGTTTTTTCCTTGGACAGAAAAAAATTGCGCGCCACCTGCATGGTGATGGTGCTCGCTCCCTGTTTGCTGCCGCCGGCGGTGAAATTGGACAACGCAGCGCGCAGCACACCCATATAATCGACGCCGCCGTGTTGATAGAAGCGATCATCTTCGGCGGCGAGTATGGCATGCTTCATGTTGTCGGGTACATCGGCGATTTTCACCAGCGCACGGCGTTCATCGCCAAATTCGCCGAGCAAAGTGCCTTCAGCACTGTATACGCGCAGCGGAACTTTTGGGTGATAGTCGGTGAGCAACTCCAGAGAGGGAAGCGTCGGGTACGTCAGCATTACCGCCATGCCAAGCAACAATGACGGCAGTAATATCAGCGCGAGTACGAGGATAAGAGGGAGCAGCCAGCGGCGTGTAAGCATTGAATAGTTGTTCAAGAATAATTAATAATGGTATTGTTTGACCAGCAGACGGATTATACGAGATAAATGCCGCACCCAAAAACGTCTTTACAGTATTGACGGTTGTTGTTAGGATTTCATCCACTTTATACGGAAAAGCTCCGAACGGCCTATGCCTAAAGTAAATTTTGATATTCTGCTGGAACTTCTCCAGTCTAAAACGCCTCCCCTGATCGGGGTGGATATCAGTTCCTCCTCGGTTAAGCTGGTTGAACTCAGTCTTGCGCCAACAGGCTATGTTGTCGAGCGCTATGCCATTGAGTCGCTACCCAAGGACGCGGTCAGTGATGGCAATATCAATAATCTGGATGCGCTGGCAGCAACGTTGCAGCGGGCATGGAAACATCTGGGCACAAAAATAAAAAATGTCAGCGTCGCGCTTCCTGCTGCTGCCGTCATTACCAAAAAAATTCTCCTGCCTGCCGGGATGAGCGACGAGGATCTGGAATATCAGGTCGAGTCCGAGGCGAATCAGTATATCCCCTTTGCGCTTGAAGAGGTGAATCTGGATTTTCAGGTATTAGGCCCGGCCCCCGGCAATGCGGAGGAGGTCGAGGTGTTGCTGGCGGCCTCACGCAAGGCGAATGTAGAAGACAGGGTGGCGGCAGCTCAGGCGGCAGGACTTAATGTCATCGTGGTGGACGTGGAGCCCTATGCCGCCGAAACCGCATTTACGCAAATACGGGCGCAATTGCCCGATAGCGCGGAAGACAAGTGCGTGGCGCTGATAGACATCGGTGCGACCGTGATGAATGTAAACGTGCTGCGCAACGGGCAATCCATCTATACGCGCGATCAGCAGATAGGCGGCGAGCAACTGACTCAGCAGATTCAAAGTATGTTCGGCCTGTCGGCTGAGCAGGCGGAGTCGGCCAAGCGCAGCGGCAGTTTGCCGGATAATTATGAGAGCGATGTATTGTCGCCGTTCCGCGACAGCCTGGTGATGGAAATTGCGCGGGCGCTCCAGTTCTTTTTCACTTCTTCGCAATACAATGAAATCGATTATATCGTTCTGGCAGGCGGCAGTGCAGTGCTGCCCGGTCTGGACGATGCGGTAGCGACGCGTACACAGGTAAGCACCATGGTGGCAAATCCGTTTGCCCTGATGACTCTCTCAAGCAGAATAAAAAACCGCCAATTACAGGCGGATGCGCCGGCGTTGATTATTGCCTGCGGTTTGGCTATGCGGAGGTTCGACCCCTCATGATACGGATAAATTTATTGCCTCATCGCGAGGAAAAGCGCCGTGCCAGAAAAATCCAGTTTTTTGCGCTGAGCTTTATTTCAGCCGCGCTGGGCCTGTTGGTGTGGGTGTTGGTGCATATGGCGATCAGCACACAGATGGATTATCAGGCGCGCCGGAATGCCTATCTGGAAAAAGAAACGGCCATACTGGACAAGCAGATCGGGGAAATCAGGAAGCTGCGCGAGCAGACCAAGTCTTTGCTTGAGCGCAAGGATGCGGTTGAAAAGTTGCAAAGCGATCGTGCCAGTGTGGTGCATTTGATGGATCAGATGCTGCGTATATTGCCGGAGGGCGTATACCTCAAATCCATCAGGCAAAACGGCGATGCCATCAATCTGGTCGGCTACGCGCAGTCAAATGCGCGGGTATCGACGTTGATGCGGGCGATTGAAGATTCGGCATGGCTGGAGTCGCCCGCACTGGTGGAAATTCATGCGTCCAGTGCAAATGGCGCGCGAGTCAGCGAGTTTACCCTGACTTTTAACCTGACCAAGTCGCCAGGTACGGATGCCGCCAAGGTTGGAAGGAACTAGCCGTCATGATGAACTTAGATGAACTGAAGAACCTTAACCCGAAAACCCCGGGAGCCTGGCCGTGGTCGGCAAAACTGCTGGCTTTCGCGGTGATATTTATCGCCGTGGTCGCGACAGGCGCTGTGCTGGATTGGCAGGATCAATGGGACAGTCTGAAAGTCGCCCGGCAAAAAGAGGCTACGCTCAAGGATACGTTTCTGTCCAAGAAGAGGCAGGCTGTCAATCTCGATCTGATCAAAAAGCAGTTGCTTGAAACCCAGGAGTCTTTCGGCGCATTGCTCAAGCAGTTGCCGAACAAATCGGAAATGGATGCCCTGCTGACGGATATTAATCAGGCCGGGTTGGGGCGCGGATTGCAGTTCGATTTGTTTCGCCCGGGTCCTGAAAGCATAAAGGGTTCGTTCGCCGAACAACCGATTACCATCAAAGTGACGGGCAGCTACGACGATCTGGGGAAATTTGCCAGTGATATTTCCATGTTGCCGAGAATTGTAACGCTCAATGACATATCTATTTCACCGGCTGGCGGGGCATTGACGATGGAGGCTGTTGCGAAGACATTTCGTTATCTGGATGAGGAAGAGCTTTCGGCGCAAAAGAAATCCGGCAAGTCGGCGGGAGCCAGCAAATGAAACTGACCTGTCTGGCAATTGCCTGTTTTTTGTTGACGGGGTGCGGCGGCGAGGAGTTTGGCGACCTGCGTGATTTTGTCAAAAATTCCGGCACGGATATGCGCGGTAAAATTGAGCCGCCGCCTAATGTAAAGCTCTACGAGCCTTTTGCGTATGCCAACGATGCAAATCTGACCGATCCTTTCAAGCCGCGCAAGCCGGAAGCGAGCACCAATGGCAAGGGCGGGGGAAATCAGCCTGACCTTAATCGTCCCAGGGAGGCGCTGGAGGAATTTCCTCTGGAAAGTCTGAAAATGGTCGGTTACGTATACAAGGCCGGGGTCGGCTTTGCCGTCATACGCGCACCGGACGGGAAGCTGTATCAGGTCAAGGCGGGTAATTACATAGGCATGAATTTTGGCCTGATCAAGAAAATAAGCGATACGGAAATCGTGATTAAGGAAGAGGTGCAAGACAGCACCGGGGACTGGTCTGAACGCATCAGCAGTCTGCAATTGGTTGAATGATAAACGAAAATTCGCGTAGTGAGACCGCGTCCCTCTCGCCCGCTTGCGGGAGAGAGTCAGGAGAGAGGGAGGCGGGCATGGCGGGTTTTATTAACAAAGGGCGGCATATTTGCCATGCCCGTTAAGGAGTAACGCAATGGGACAAGACATGACTATGAATCTGCGAACATCCGTTCTAGACGGCCAGTTTTTCCGGAGCACGCTGGTCAAAAGCGCACTTCGGATGCTGGGCCTGATGATGGTTTTTGGTATGGCGCAGGCCGAGACACAGAACAGGATCACCGCGTTGAGTGTCACTGAGGCAGATTCAGGCGCGACCGTGATCAAGGTGGAGATGGCGGAGCCACTGAGCAGCGCGCCAGCCGGATTTACCATCAGCACACCCGCCCGTATTGCGCTGGACTTTCCCAATACGGCAAATGGCCTGGGCCGGTCTGTGCAGGATTTCGCGGCAGGTGATTTGCGCAGCGCAAACATTGTTCAGGCCGGCAGCCGCACAAGACTGGTGATTAACCTCAATCAGATGCTGGCTTATGACACCCGTCTGGACGGCAATAACGTTCTGATTACCCTGCACGGCAAGTCTGCCGATCAGCTTGTGACGACCTCTCCATTTGCCGAGGCGCGACACGGAATGCAAAAGCATACCTTGAATGCCGTCGATTTTCGTCGCGGCAAGAATGGCGAGGGGCGCATTCAGGTCGATCTTTCCGACCCCGGCGTGGGCATCGATATTCATCGCCAGGGCACCCGCCTGATCGTAGAATTTCTTAAAACCAATTTGCCGAAAAATTTGCAGCGCAAGCTGGATGTGGTTGATTTTGCCACGCCTGTGCAGAATGTGGATACTTTTGCTCAGGGTGAGAATGTCCGCATGGTGATCGAGCCCAAAGGAAGCTGGGAACACGCCGCCTATCAGACTGACAACAGGTTTATTATCGAAGTAAAGCCGGTTGTGGAAGATCCAAGCAAGCTGGGAAAAGGGGTTGGAAACTATACCGGGGAGAAGCTGACGCTTAATTTTCAGGACATTTCCGTGCGGGAGGCATTGAACGTCATAGCGGACTTTACCGAGCTGAATATGGTTATCAGCGATAGCGTGACGGGCAATCTGACCCTGCGCCTGAAAGATGTTCCCTGGGATCAGGCGCTGGACATCATTCTGCAAAGCCGTGGATTGGCCATGCGCAAGAGCGGCAACGTGATACAGGTCGCACCGATAGGTGAACTGGCCGCATCAGAGAAGAATGATTTGTCGGCGCGTCAGGAGATTTCAGAACTGGAAGAATTGCGTACCGAAAGCTTTCAGCTGGGTTATCAGACGGCCACCTCGGCTGCCATGCTGCTGAACGGGGTTTCTGCTGCGATGCCCGGCGCTGCTGCGCCGCCGCCTGCTGCGCCTGCACCCGGATCAGCCGGCCAGCCTGCCGCTTCTCCGCGCATTCTGTCCAAACGCGGCAGCGCTATAGCGGATGTGCGCACTAATACCTTGTTTGTCAAAGACACTCCGTCGCGTCTGGATGATGTGCGTAAGCTGCTCAAGCAAATCGATGTGCCGTCCAGGCAGGTGCTGATCGAGGCGCGCTTTGTCTCGGCCTCCAACAACTTTGCCAGGACGTTGGGCGGTAAGCTGGGTGTCAGCGGAACAGGTATGACGGTTGCGCCGGGTGGGGGTTTCGCTGTTGGCGCCAATACACCGACTGCTACGCGCTCAGTGGTTACCGGGCTGCCCAACGTGAATTTGCCAACCCCGGCCAATGGTACGGGAGGCGGGGGGTTGTTGCTGTCGCTGTTCAATCCCTCTGCCTCCAAGGTGTTGTCGCTGGAACTGGACGCGTCTGAATCCGATGGCGTAACCAAGAGCATCGGCAGCCCGAAGGTGGTCACCGCCGACAGGACTAAAGCCACGATTCTGCAGGGTGTGCAGATACCTTATACCATCGCGGGCGTGCTGGGTGTTCCGCCTACGACAAGCTTTGTGTCGGCTAATTTGAGCCTCGAAGTGACGCCGCATATCACGCCGGACAACAATGTCAATATGGCGCTGGTGGCCAATCAGGATACGGTTGGCAATCTGCTGGGCGGACAGACGATACCCAGCATCAATACCAAACAGATCACTACGGAGGTATTGGTCGAGAACGGTGGAACGGTCGTGATAGGCGGTGTGTTTACTCAGGACAGCAATGATATTATACAAAAGGTGCCATTGCTGGGCGACATTCCACTTTTCGGCTGGTTGTTCAAAAATGATGCCAAAATCAATAATAAAAGCGAGTTGTTGATTTTCATAACCCCGAAGATCATGCAGGATTCGATGACTATGCGCTGATTGTTTATCGGAAAATAAGCACATCAAGGCCCGGCTCAGTCCGGGCTTTTGATTGAATCGTTTACAATGCGCACTATGCAAAAAGACAGCGAGAGAAAATTACAGTCGGGTAACCTGATTCTGGTGGGCATGATGGGGTCGGGAAAAACCACCATGGGGCGCATTCTGGCCCGGCATCTTGGTAAGGAGTTTGTCGACAGCGATGAGGAAATTCAGCATCGCACGGGGGTGACGATCCCGCATATCTTCGATGTGGAGGGAGAGCCGGGATTTCGCCAGCGAGAAACGGCCGCTTTAGCGGCGCTGGTGAGTCGCGATAACCTGGTGCTGGCAACCGGCGGAGGCGCTGTGCTGATGGAAGAAAACCGCCAGATGATGCAACAAAATGGCATTGTGATTTATCTCAAAGCCGGCGTGCATGACCTCTGGCTGCGCACCCGCAATGACAGAAATCGCCCCTTGCTGCAAACGGGAAATGTGCATGCCAGGCTCGCCGAGCTGTTGCAACAGCGCGATGCACTCTACCAGCAGGTGGCCGACATTGTGATGCCGACGGGCCGGCAAAGCGTGCATGCGCTGATGTTAAAACTGGCAAACGAAATCGAGAAATACCGGGAAAATAATCAATCATGCAGACATTGACAGTGGGGTTGCAGACGCGCAGTTATCCGATCCATATCGGTGCGGGCATGCTGGAAAGGGCGGATTTGCTGGCGGCGCATCTGCCGCGCAAGCGGGCAGCCATCGTGACCAATAGCACGGTTGCGCCTCTTTATCTTGAACGCTTGCAGCAAACCTTGCAGAAAATCGGCGTGCACAGCGTATCTGTCATCCTGCCGGACGGTGAGGTGTATAAGACGGGTGAGACGCTGAATCTGATTTATGACGCGCTGCTGACGCATCGGTGCGAGCGCAGCACGCCCCTGATCGCTTTGGGCGGCGGGGTGATCGGCGATATGACAGGCTATGCCGCAGCGACCTATTTGCGCGGCGTGCCGTTCATCCAGATACCGACGACCCTGCTTTCACAGGTGGACTCGTCGGTGGGCGGCAAGACCGGGATCAACCATCCGTTGGGCAAAAACATGATAGGCGCGTTCTATCAGCCGCAACTGGTGCTGGCGGATATCGCGACGTTAAATACCTTGCCGGATAAGGAGCTGTCGGCAGGCCTGGCAGAAGTCATCAAATACGGGCTGATCCGCGACCTGCCATTTCTGGAATGGCTGGAGCAGAACATGGACAAGCTGCTGGCGCGCGATGCGGGCGCGCTGCAATACGCCATCATGCGCAGTTGTCAGAACAAGGCGGAGGTGGTGGGTGCAGATGAACGCGAAAGCGGCGAGCGCGCGCTGCTGAACCTGGGGCACACCTTCGGTCATGCGATCGAGTCCGGCATGGGTTATGGTGTATGGCTGCACGGCGAAGCCGTGGCGGCAGGAACCATGATGGCGGCGGATTTGTCGCAGCGTTTAGGCTGGATAACTGCTGCGGATGTGTCGCGCATACGCACGCTGTTTTTGCGCGCCAACTTGCCTGTTACGGCTCCCGACCTGGGCGTGGAAAAATACCTGGAATATATGGGGCACGACAAGAAGGTTGAGGGAGGCAAATTGCGTTTCGTGCTGCTCAGAAAAATCGGGCAGGCGATGATAGAAGGCAATGTGCCCGCAGAATTGCTGCGGCAAACCATTGAAGCCTGCTTATCCTTCGACTCCGCTCAGGACAGGCATGAATGATCTTGCTCATTATGCAGTCTGTGAGGCTAATTCCCGCGGCAGGCAGTTTTATGAGGCCGCGCCGCAAGGGCGCAGCGAATTTCAGCGCGACCGGGATCGCATCATTCATTCCGGCGCATTTCGCCGCCTGGAATACAAGACTCAGGTGTTCGTGAATCATGAAGGCGATTTATTTCGTACCCGATTGACGCACAGCATCGAAGTCGCGCAGATTGCCCGCTCGATTGCGCGTCATCTGCATCTGAATGAGGATCTGGTCGAGGCGATTTCGCTGGCGCACGATCTGGGCCATACCCCGTTTGGTCATGCGGGGCAGGATGCGCTCAACGGCTGCATGAAGGATTACGGCGGCTTTGAGCATAATCTGCAATCCGTGCGGGTGGTGGATGTGCTCGAAGAGCGCTACGCGCAGTTCGACGGGTTGAATCTTTGCTTCGAAACGCGTGAAGGCATACTCAAGCACTGTCGCCTGGATCAGGCGGCGCTTCTGGGCGAATTGGGCGAACGTTTTTTAAACGGTCGCAGCCCCTCGCTGGAGGCGCAGGTCGCCAATCTGGCCGATGAAATTGCCTATAATAATCACGATGTGGATGACGGCTTGCGCTCCGGCCTGATTACACTCGAACAACTGGCGGGCGTGCCGCTGGTAGCGAAACACCTGCAACAAGTGCATGAGACTTATCCGGATTTAACCGGGCGACGTGTGGTGCACGAGACCGTGCGGCGCATGATCAATACGCTGGTGACGGATCTGATAAATCAGAGTGCGGCCAATATCGCCGCGCAAAAAATACAGACGTTGGACGATGTGCGCAATGCCCCGCCGCTGATTGCCTTCAGTGCGGAACTGAACCATCAGCAGCGTGAACTCAAAAAGTTTCTTCATATTCACCTGTACCGGCATTACCGCGTGATGCGCATGAGCGCAAAGGCGCAGCGCATCATACGAGATCTGTTTGCGGTGTTCATGGCAGATGGTCGCCTGTTGCCATTCCAATCGCCGGAAACGCAGACGGATGCAGGTCGTGCGAGGGTGGTGGCTGATTACATCGCCGGCATGACGGATCGCTATGCGATACGCGAACACAAACGCATCTTTGCCGTGGAAGAAGATTCCATTTAGGTTATCGCTCATGTGAGCATTTTTTACATGCCACTTACAGCGGAACGCATCAGCGCGGTTGCCGATGGAGGTGATTAAGAGTAAGATTCCAGCCCTTTCGCTTTTGTATGGGCATGGGTGAGGTTTGGCGATTTTTGTCGTCATTTTTTTTGCTTTAACCGAGCGTTTGAAC
>JAJYYO010000029.1 GCA_021800795.1 Pseudomonadota bacterium | reverse complement strand
CGCGCCGTCTTGCGGTGCGTGTGGATGGCGTGTTTGCGCAGGCGGCGGATAAATCCGTGTCGCAGAAGCTGATGCCGGTCAAGGTGGGGCTGGATGCGGAGGGTATGGCGACCCCTGCGCTGCTGAAAAAACTCGCAAGTCTGGGCGCCGGTGCATCGGTCGTGCCGGAACTCAAGCGCGAGATGGACGGCAAGGCGGAAGTCCTGTATTTCGACAGCATGGCGGCCGGTGCAAAGCTCACGGACGGCTTGCAAAAGGCGCTTGATGAGGCGCTGGCAAAATTGCCGATAGCCCGTGTGATGACTTATCCTGATCCGACCGGCGACGGCTGGCCTGTGGTCAACTTTGTCCGCCCGGCTCACAGTCTGGTGGCTCTGCATGGCAGAAAAATTGTGCCGGTCAGCGTGCTGGGGCTGACGGCGGGCAACACGACGCGCGGCCACCGCTTCGAGGCTGCTATTGATGTCATCGTTATTGAAGATGCCGACAGCTATGCACGGCAACTGGAAGAAGAGGGCGCGGTAATCGCCGGCTTCGCAACACGCCGCGCCGAAATTTCGCGTCAGCTTGAAGCCGCCGCTGCACGTGAAGGCTTGAAGCCGATTGCGGACGATGCGCTGCTCGATGAAGTGACCGCGCTGGTCGAACGGCCGAACGTGCTGACAGGCGCCTTCGAGGAGATTTTCCTCGAAGTGCCGCAGGAGTGCCTGATTCTGACCATGAAGGCGAATCAGAAATATTTTCCGCTGCTGGATGCATCAGGCAAACTTACCAATAAGTTCCTGATCGTCTCCAACATCAGACCAGCGGACGCAAGTCTTGTGATCGGCGGCAACGAGCGCGTGGTGCGCCCGCGCCTGGCGGATGCGAAGTTCTTCTTCGATCAGGACAGGAAAAGGCCGCTGGATGCCCGTGTGCTGGGCCTGTCGCGCGTGGTTTATCACAACAAGTTGGGCTCGCAGGGCGAACGCGTGGAACGGGTGCAGGCGATTGCGCGCAGCATAGGTCTGCAACTGGGCGGCGAGGCGCTGGCCTTGCAGGCGGATCAGGCGGCGTTGCTGGCCAAGGCGGATCTGCTCACCGACATGGTGGGCGAGTTCCCCGAGTTGCAGGGCATCATGGGCCGTTACTACGCGCAGCACGACGGGCTGCCGGATGAAGTGGCTTTCGCCATCGAGGATCACTACAAGCCGCGTTTTGCGGGCGACGAATTGCCGCGCAGTGAAGTTGGTATTTGCGTGGCCCTTGCCGACAAGCTGGAAACGCTGGTCGGCATGTTCGGTATCGGTCAGATTCCGACCGGCGATAAAGACCCGTTCGCGTTGCGCCGTCATGCACTGGGCGTGATCCGTATGCTGATCGAAAAGAAATTAAATTTAAATCTAAGCCAGTTGGTAGATATTGCATCCGGTGCTTTTGAAGGTATTGCTCAGATTCAAGGAGGGGCTGTTAAAACAGGTTCAGCCAATTTTGAATTTCGTCTTGGATTTGCTGGTACGGGAAATGATGATTTGACAAACTTCATCTTCGACCGTCTGGGTGGTTCGCTGCGCGAGCAAGGGTTTACTGCCAACGAAGTGGAGGCGGTGCTGTCTTTGCGTCCGCAACGTCTGAGTGAAATACCTCAGCGTCTTGCTGCGGTGCGCGCTTTCGCCGCGTTGCCTGAAGCGGATGCGCTGGCTGCGGCCAACAAGCGCGTCGGCAACATCCTGAAGAAAGTCGAGGGCGAGGTGGGTCGCGAGGTCAATGTGAACCTGCTGGCAGAACCTGCCGAGCTGGCATTGCATCACTCATTGAGTGAAATTGCCCCGCGCGCCGAGGCAGCATTTGCGGCAGGCGACTACACGGCGTCCTTGCAGGTTTTGGCAGGGTTGCGCAATCCGGTGGATGCTTTCTTCGACAGCGTGATGGTGAATGCCGAAGACAGGGCGCTGCGCGCCAACCGTCTTGCGTTGCTCGCGCAACTGCATACTGCGATGAACCGCGTGGCCGACCTGTCGAGATTAGCAGCTTAATAGCAGTCGTTAGACGTTAGTCGTTAGTGGGTTTGTCGCTGCGCGGCATTTAACTAAAGACTAGCGTCTAGTGACTGCATTTTGACTAACGACTAGCAACTATAATTTATGAAACTCATCATCCTCGACCGAGACGGCGTGATCAATATGGATTCCGACCAGTTCATCAAGAGCCCGGCGGAGTGGCAGCCGATACCCGGCAGTCTGGAGGCCATTGCCCGCCTGAATCAGGCGGATTATCGCGTGGTCGTGGCGACCAATCAGTCGGGCGTCGGACGGGGATTGTTCGACATGCCCACGCTGAATGCGATCCACGACAAAATGCACAAGGCGTGCGCCATGGTCGGCGCGCATATCGATGCGGTGTTTTTCTGTCCGCATACCGCTGAGAGTCACTGTCATTGCCGCAAGCCTGAGGTCGGCATGCTGGAGGAAATTGCGCTGCGCTACAACGTAAGTTTAGTAAATGTGCCTATCGTGGGGGATTCGCTGCGCGACTTGCTGCCTGCTGCCGAACTGGGTGCGCGTCCCTATCTGGTGTTGACCGGCAAGGGTGCAAAGACGCAAAGTACAGGCGGCCTGCCGGAAGGCACGCTGGTTTTTTCCGACTTGGCGGCAGTGGCCTCGGAACTGCTCCGCCCCGCCATTCATAAACTGGATTGAGATGCTTGCCCTGCGTTCACTGATTTTTCTTTTGCTGCAACTGGTGCTCACGCCGATATTTTCCACGCTGGCGATCCTGACCTATCCCTTCCCGCCGCTGACGCGTTACCGCCTGATTTCCAGTTATGCGCGCACCATGGTCTGGTTGCTGAAGGCGGTATGCGGCATCCGCCACCGGGTGATCGGCATCGGGAATATCCCGAAACAGCCCTGCGTCGTGCTGTGCAAGCATCAGTCTGCATGGGAGACGCTGGCATTGCAGGTCATTTTTCCGCCGCAAGTCTGGGTGCTGAAACGCGAACTGTTATGGCTGCCATTCTTTGGCTGGGGGCTGGCGATGACCAGCCCGATTGCCATTGACCGCAGCAACGGCAAGGGGGCAGTGAAGCAGTTGTTGAAACAGGGGAAGGACAGGCTGGCGAAAGGTTTCTTTGTGGTGATTTTCCCCGAGGGTACGCGCATCCCGTATGGCGAGCGCGGAAAATACAAAATCGGCGGCGCATTGCTGGCGGCAAGCAGTGGTGTGCCGGTGCTGCCGGTGGCGCATAACGCCGGGCGTCTGTGGGGGCGCAACTCTTTTATCAAACGTCCGGGTCTGGTCACCATGAGCATCGGCGCGCCTATCGCGACAGAGGGACTCAAAGCCGACGAGATCAACGCGCGCGCAGAAGCGTGGATAGAGAATGAGATCGGGCAACTGGAACATTGATGCTCAAACGCCCGCAAAATCTGGCCGCACCTTCCTCCGTGCCCGCAAGATCGCGAGGGTCTTCGCCTAAAAACATAGTCGCGCCATGCGTTCCTTGTTTTGAGCGAAGGGGTACGTCCGGTGGGTCCCCGTTGGTTCGCAACGACCCTTCCGCCGAGCAGCGCGCGGTGCTGCTCGAAGGACGCCACATCACCTATACTCTGAAGCGCAGCAGCAAGCGGCGCAGCATCGGGCTGCGCATCGACGACAAGGGGCTGACCGTGAGCATGCCGCTGCGTGCGTCTGAAGGCTGGCTGAACGAGGTGTTGCAGGGCAGGGCGGGCTGGGTGGTCGAGAAGCTGGATGGCTGGCACGCCCGCAAACAGCCGGCGCCAAGCTGGACGGATGGCGAAATCATCCCGTATCTGGGCGAGATTCTGATACTGCGCGTGGGCGCGTTTGCAAAACCGCTACAGCAGGTGGGTGACGAGTTGCGGGTGACGGATGAGGGGAGCGAGGTGCATGTCGAGCGCAGGGTGCTGGCCTGGTATCGAAAGATGGCGCTGCCGCTGTTTGTTGCGAGAGCCGCGCATTATGCGCCCCTGCTGAATGTCCGGCCTGACTCGGTCAGCCTGACAACGGCGAAAACCCGCTGGGGAAGCTGTACCTCGCGCGGTGCGGTGCGGCTGAATGTGCAGCTCGTCAAGCTGCCTCAGTACCTGATCGATTACGTGGTGGTGCATGAACTGGCGCACCTGCGCGAGATGAATCACTCGGCGGCATTCTGGCGCGTGGTGGAAAGCGTATGCCCTGATTACCTGAGGCTGCGTTCCGAGCTCAAGGCGGTGGGTCTGAGGTGAAGCGAAGCGCAGCCGGTTTTTGACCCCGAACGGCATCAGGATGATGCAAGAATCCTCTGGTAGAACGCCACCATGCGCGCAGCCTGACGGCCTGCCGACCAGCCATGCGCATAGTTGCGACCCGCCTCACCGAGAGCCTTGCGCGCCTCACTATCCTTGAGCATTTTCAAGACCTTGGCGGAAAAGTCGGCAAGTTCGTCCCTGGCAATCCACACGCCGTCACCCTCGCGCAACACGTCGCGCGTCCCCAGTTCTGCGGTGGATACCACGGGCGTGCCCTGAGCCATCGCTTCGAGCAGCACCAGCCCCTGCGTTTCGGTGCGGGAGGCGAAGATGAAGATGTCAGCCGCGCGGTAACAGCTGTTCAGTTCGGTATGTCGATCCAGATAGCCGATGAACTTGACGCTCTCCAGCAGGTTCATCGTCTTCACCTCATGTTCCAGGCTCTTCAGGGCAGGGCCTTCTCCTGCGATAACGAACAATAGGTCGGGAATTTCCAGCCTGACCTGGGATACAACCTCCAGCAGAAAACGGATGTTTTTCTCGAAGGCGACGCGTCCCAGGAAAAGCAATACCGGTCTGTCCTGTGCAATGCCGTGTTTTTCACGGAATGCTGCGCGATCGCCCGGTACGAAGCTGTCGGGTTCGATGCCGGTCGGGATGACTTCAGTCGGCGTGGTGATGCCATATTCCTTGAGCACATGCAGCATCGGGTGAGAAGGCACGACCATGCCATCCAGGCTGTTGCCCTGATGGCGCGAAAAACGTTTGGCGATCAGGCGCATCAGGTTTTTTGGAACAAGCGGAATGTAGTGGTACAGGTATTCTTCAAAGAAGGTGTGATAGGTCTCCACGCAAGGAATGCGCAACAATTTGGATAGCTTGGTGCCGAGATAATGAGCTACGAAGGGCGTCTGTATATGGATGAGATCGTATTTTTCACTGTGAAATTTTTCCAGATGCCGCAGCACCCCGCTGTAGCTCATGAAACGGTCTTCCGGGTCCAGCGGTACGCCTTTTGCGGGAATGCGCAGAATATCCGACTCATCCGATGTGATGGACTGGTAATCCGGTGCAATCAGGTGAACAGTGTGGCCCAGTGCGCGCAGTTCATGGCGAAAGGTCTCTATGGAAGTGGACACGCCATTGATGCGCGGAAAGTAGACATCTGAGATGAACAGGATTTTCATGGGGGATTTTCTTGGGTTAATAATGCGGTGCCGGGGACTGAATTCCAGTGTATCAGTTCCATGCGACCGTCCAGGTGTTCGACGATGGCGGTGCAGCTATCCACCCAGTCTCCGCAATTCATGTAGGTCAGGCCATCGACCTGCTTGATCATCGCCCAGTGTATATGGCCGCAAATTGCGCCGTCCAGGCCGCGTTCCCTGGCATGGTGCAGGACCGAATCTTCAAAGTTGAAGATGAAGGTCAGCGCTGTCTTGATCTTGCGCTTGGCGTAACCTGCCAGCGACCAGTAACCGGGGCGTCTCAGTGTGCGGCGCAGCCAGGACAGGTAAATGTTAAGACGCACCAGCAGGTTGTATGACATATCACCCAGCACGGCCACCCACCGGTGATGCAGCGTTACCTGATCGAATTCGTCACCGTGTATCAGCAGATAGCGACGCCCGTCCCCGGCCGTATGAATGTATTCAGCCATCACCATGACATCGCCGAATGAGCTGCCGACGTATTCGCGCATCGCCTCGTCATGATTGCCCGGAATAAAAAACACCTTCTCGCCGTGACGCGCACGCCGCAGTATTTTTTGTACGAAGGTGTTCTGGTCGGGTGTCCAGTGCACCCCGCCGCGGCTCATCGCCCACAGATCGACAATATCGCCGAGCAGGAACAGATTATCCGATGTGTAGGCTTTCAGGAAGTCCAGCAGCGGGCCCGCCTGGCAGGCTTTGGTGCCGAGATGAATATCCGAGAGGAAAATAGAGCGCACCGGTTGCGCGGTCATGCACGGGCCTGCGATATTATTTTTCTGACAGGGAGCTCACCCAAACCGAAGGAGTGCAAGGAGATACGGTGATATGAATTATAACTTCCCATGTGCCAAGGATGACACGAGCATGTTGCTTGACTGTTGCGGATTTGTTGCGGCAATATGAATTGCAAACGGGTTGCTCGGTCAGTCCGGCAGTATTTCCCATTTGATGCCGCCGGCATCGGCACGCAGTGTATTGGCCTGCGTGTCCCAGTCACCCAGTACCCAGCGTTCGCAAAGATGCCCGTCCACCAGATGCTCATGGCGTTTGGGCCTGTGGGTGTGTCCGTGTATCAGGCGGGGATAGTGGTGGCGGCGCAGCAGCATGGCGACTGCATCGTCGTTCACGTCCATGATGGCGCTGCTCTTATCCTGTTTTTCAAGCTCGCTGCGCATGCGTAACTGCTCGATATATGCCTTGCGTTCGGACAGCGATTTTGCAAGAAATTCTTTTTTGAAATCAGTAGAGTGGACTTGTATCCGGAAATGCTGATACTCGACGTCGTCGGTGCACAGCGTGTCCCCGTGGGAGAGCAGTGTCGGTGTACCATACAAATCGATCAGGACAGGATCGGTCAGCAACTCAGCATTGCAAGCCTGTGCCAGTGTTTGCCCCATCAACAGATCGCGGTTGCCGTGCATCAGATAGACATGAGTTGAAGTCAAACTGCGCAGTGCACTGATTACCCGCTGGTGGAACGGATCATCGAGATCATCGTCGCCAGCCCAGTACTCGAACAGGTCGCCCAGGATATAAAGCGCTTCGGTCCTTCGACTGGGCTCAGGACAGGCCTGCGGAGCGATTTCTGCGATGAAGCGCTCAAATGCCGCCATCGTGTGAGGATGCTCGGCACTCAGGTGCAGGTCTGAGATAAATAAGGTATGAGACATCAGGATTGTGGATCGAGGATGGAGGGGCTAGCAGTGTGGTGGTTTTTTCTCAATCCTCAATCCTCAATCCTTATTTAATTATTTCGGCTTTAGTGATGATCACGTCTTCGCGCGGCACATCCTGGCTGCCGGTCTTGACTTTTTTGATGGCATCCACGACATCCATGCCTGCCACGACTTTGCCGAAGACGCAATAGCCGTAGCCCTGCGAGTCGGGCGAAGTGTAATTCAGGAAGCTGTTGTCTTTCACATTGATGAAGAACTGCGCAGTAGCCGACTGAGGGTCGCTGGTGCGCGCCATCGCGATGGTGTATTTGTCGTTCTTCAGGCCGTTGGCCGCCTCGTTCTGAATCGGCGCCAGAGTTTTCTTCTGTTTCATGCCGGGCTCGAAGCCGCCGCCCTGAATCATGAAACCGTCGATGACGCGATGGAAAGTGGTGTTATCGTAAAAGCCGGAATTTACGTATTCCAGAAAATTTTTGACCGTGACAGGGGCTTTTTCAGCATCCAGTTGCAAGGTGATGTCGCCGAAATTGGTGTGCAGTTTGACCATGGTTTTTTTGCCTTGAGTTAAAGAATAGGAGGATTGCATCGCAAAGCATAAAAACACGGCGAGCAACGAGGTATAAAATTTTGTCATGCGCCGCCTTCATAAATGATTTGCCAGCGATTGTTCAGTTTGACCCAGTATTGGCGCTTTTTCATGCGATTGGACAAGTTGCTGCTGCTGTAATCCTGCTCGAAATCGACTACCACCATGTCGGGCTGATCGGGATAAGTGAACAGGCTCAAATCGGCGAGATTGACCTTGATCCAGGACTTGCCGGCATTGACAGTCTGCTTTTGTTTTGCCCACGCAGCGTAATTGGTATTTTCGCTGGAAAAATTGTGCGCGTAATGCTTCAGGTAAGCATCGGTGTTCAGACTCGCCCAATCGCGGCGCCAGAGTTCGATTTCATGCAGCAACGCGGTGCGGTCGGCATCATCCTCCTTGCTGTCCCAGGCCATTTTGTTGGTGATGATGACCGGCGTGATGCCAACCTGCAAATAGGGTGCGAGCTTGTTCAGATCGTCGTTGCCCAACACCACGCAGCCGTTACTGGCGCGCGGCGGACGGCTGTAAGTGTCGCTGGGCGTGCCGTGCAGCCAGATACCGCTGCCGGTGCGGCCGTTCTTTCTGTCCCACTCATTCGGATAGCTGAGCGGAAATGCGCCGCTGCCATACATGTCGGATAGCTGCTTTTTGGGGAGATTTGCCCTGATGAAATACACGCCTATCGGGGTGCGCTGGTCGCCCGAAGAGACTTTTTCGGTGCCCAGCTTGCCGATCGTGACATAAAAATCTGCTACATAGCGGGGTTCGCCGTTGACGTTTTCGTATACGTACAGCGTGGAACGGCTGGTATCCACGACCAGCGCATACTTTTGTTGTTCGTTCAGCTTCCACAGGTAGCGCGGGGCGTGCCGGGTTTGCGGCTGTGCCTGTGCGCGCTGGAGGCGCACGCGTGCTTCATCGCGCAGATCCTGAATCTTGTCGCCCGATGCGTGGGATGCGCTGCCGAAACTGGAGATCGCTCCCGCCTTGGCCATCAGCAAATCGCCCCTGACCAGTTGCGCCAGTTTGTAGTTCGGGTTGACGCGCAGCAGGCTGTCCACCTCGTTCATCGCAATATCCAGCCGGTTGTTCTTGATGTCCAGCAGGCTTTTAGCCAGCCGCTCTTCCGTGGCGCGCGAGTCGGGCGCGGCGTTTGCCGTGCCGATCAGTAAGCTGCATAGCGTGAGTGCGAGTAGGCGCATCAATTGGCACGTTCTTCCTGGATGAACCAGCTGCTGCCGGATTTAACCATCAGGAGGGTTTTGCCGCCGGCCGCCTTGAAGTTGTTGGCGAGGTAGTTCTGGTGAAACCTGACGGTTGCATGGGTGCTGTCGGTGAAGTCCACCGCCAGGCGGCTTAACTTGACTTCGATGTGCTTCGGCCTGCTGATGCGGTCTTTGCGGGTTGCCGCCCATGACGCGCGACTCTCGCCATCCGGTGTCTTGAAGTCGGCTGCATAATACGACAGGTATTTCTTGACGTTTTTGGATGACCAGGCGGCAGCCCAGCCTTCAACGGTGTCCTGCACAGCCTGATCTGCTGCCGAAGGCGCTTCGGCTTCGGCTTTGGCAACGGCCTTGGCTGTCGTGACGGCAGGGGCCTTGACTGTTGTTGTTACAGGAGGCGCTGCCGGTGCGGCCATCGGCGCAGCGGCTTTGGCGGTCGTCATCGGTAAGGCAGGTCTGGCCGCTTCGACAGCGGGGCGGGTCGCAGGACTGCGCTGCGCACCGGTTTTGTTGTACGGCTTGTCGGAGAACAGATCCTGTATCATCGCCAGCTTGGTCTGCGTCGTGGTATTGCTGCTGTCCAGTTGCAAGGCGCGGTCGTAGGCCTGACTGGCCATTTTTGCGTAAATGTCGCCCAGGTTTTCATGTGCGGTCGCATAGCTCGGATGCGTGCGTATCGCCATTTCCAGCGCGGATTTGGCTTTGTCGTACTGCCCCTGGCTGGCATAGAGCACGGCCAGGTTGTTGTACGGTTCAGGCAATTCAGGATAGTCCTGGGTCAAATCCGAAAAAATCTTGATGGCCTCTGCGGTCTTGTTCTGTTCGGTAAAAATCAGGCCTTTGAGAAAGCGCCCCTGTGCGTCTTTGGGTTTGTTGGCCAGGTAATTGTTTACCTTGTTCAATGCCTGAGTTTGCTGGCCTTGCTTGAACAACTGGGTGGCATCTTGCAGTTCATCGGCGCCTGCACCGGCGCTCAACAACAAGGCGCCGATCAGCATTGCGGCGGAAAGATGACAACGAGCTGTGCTGATACGATTCAATATATTCATCGGTAATTCATATCCTGTGGGTGCGCCATGTCAGGCGCAAATATAGCTAGTCGCAGATTCTACCAAATAACCGGCGTGTTTTCACATGGTTAATGCATATTCCACATTCTGGCGGGGATGGCGCGCCTGTTTTCGGGTAAAATCCGATTAACCTGGATGATCCATTAGGACAAAGCCGCGTCATTCCCGCGCAGGCGGGAATCCAGTTGATCTGATAATGGCACGCAAAGCGGGTCAACATCGCGGTTTGGTCGTACCTCGAAACTCGCCGTAATCGATAATTGGCTCGTTTTGTCGGCTGATGAAACAACTAGCCATTCTGCTAAGCTAGCAAACAACGCTAGCCAAGCCGCTGGTTATTCGCCGGTTGTTTTTTGCTGGATTCCCGCCTGCGCGGGAATGACGGAGCTAATGGACAATCTGGGATTAATAATTCAATCAAGATACAAGAAAGCCCAGTATGAGCACGACGCCGACTTCAAACTTTATCCGTACCATCATCGATGCGGATTTAGCCTCGGGAAAACACAGCATCATCGTCACGCGTTTTCCGCCTGAGCCCAACGGCTATCTGCATGTCGGGCACGCCAAATCCATCTGCCTGAATTTCGGGCTGGCAGAGGATTATCGGGGCAAGTGCAATCTGCGCTTCGACGATACCAATCCTGAGAAGGAAAGCAATGAGTATGCACAGTCCATCCAGGATGACGTGCGCTGGCTGGGTTTTCAGTGGGATGGCGAGGTGCGCTGGGCTTCGGATTATTTCGAGCAACTCTATGGCTTTGCCGTCGAACTGATCGAAAAAGGGCTGGCCTATGTGGAGGATCTGTCTGCCGAGGAAATGCGCGAATATCGCGGCACGCTGACCCAGCCGGGAAAAAACAGTCCGTACCGCGACCGTTCGGTTGCCGAAAATCTCGATCTGTTTGCACGCATGCGGGCAGGAGAATTCGCGGACGGCGCACGCGTGCTGCGCGCCAAGATCGATATGGCATCCCCTAATATCAACCTGCGCGATCCTGCAATCTACCGCATCCGCCGCGCTCATCACATCCGCACCGGGGATGCATGGTGCATCTATCCGATGTATGACTACACGCATTGCATCTCCGATGCGCTCGAAGGCATCACGCATTCCATCTGTACGCTGGAGTTCGAGGATCACCGTCCGCTCTACGACTGGGTGCTGGACAACATCACCATCGCTTGTCATCCGCGCCAGTACGAGTTTTCCCGTCTCGAATTGCATTACACCATCACCAGCAAGCGCAAGCTGCTGCAACTGGTGAATGAACAGAAAGTTTCCGGCTGGGACGACCCGCGCATGCCCACCATACAAGGCATGCGCCGCAGGGGCTATACCGCGGCAGGACTGCGTGAATTCGCCAGACGCATCGGCGTCTCCCGTAGCGAGAACAGCGTGGACATGGCGATCATGGAAGGCGCGATCCGCGAAGACCTGGAGGCGCGCGCGCCGCGCGTGATGGCGGTGATCAATCCGCTGAAGGTCACGCTCACCAATTTTGAGGGTGCTACATCGCGCGAGGCTGACTTCCATCCCAATCATCCCGAATTCGGCAAGCGCATCGTGCCCATCAGTGCATCGCTTTATATCGAAGCAGACGATTTTGCAGAAGCGCCGCCGCCAGGCTGGAAGCGCCTGACACTGGGCGGCGAAGTGCGGCTGCGCCACAGCTACGTGATGCGCTGCGATGAAGTCATCAAGGACTCCTCGGGCAATGTCATCGAACTGCTTTGCAGCATCGATCATGCAACGCTGGGCAAGAATCCGGAGGGGCGCAAGGTCAAGGGCGTGATCCATTACTTGTCTTGTGAGCACGCGATCCCTGCCGAGATACGCCTGTATGACAGGCTGTTCACGGTTGCAGAGCCCGATGCGGACAGGGAAATCGATTTTTGCAATTATCTCAATCCTGAATCGTTAAAAGTGGTGCAGGGCTGGGTGGAAGCATCGGTCAAGGATGCGGCACCCGAGACGCACTACCAGTTCGAACGACTGGGCTACTTCTGCACCGACCGGCGCGATCATCAGCCGGTGAGCCGTCCGGTGTTCAACCGCACCGTGACGCTGAAAGATTCATGGACAAAAGAACAGAGCTGATTGTCATTCCCGCGCAGGCGGGAATCCAGCGGTTTTATACAAAGAGGCATTTTGATTTTGCCTCCGCGCCACGGAGAAATTTTTAATTGACTGGATTCCCGCCTGCGCGGGAATGACGGCATTGGTAAGGTTCAAAAATGTTAAAAATATACAATACGTTAACCCGCGACAAGCAGGAGTTCATCCCCATCGTCCCCAATACCGTGCGCATGTACGTGTGCGGCATGACGGTGTACGACTATTGTCACCTGGGTCATGCGCGCGTGATGGTGGTGTTCGACATGGTGTATCGCTGGTTCAAGGCTTCCGGCTACGATATAACTTACGTGCGCAACATCACCGACATAGACGACAAGATCATCAAACGTGCGGCGGAAAAGGGCGAATCCATCCATCAGCTGACGCAGCGTTTCATCGACGCGATGCATGAGGACGCGGATGCGCTGGGCATAGCGCGCCCCGATTATGAACCGCGCGCGACGCAATATGTGCCGGAAATGCTGGAGATCATCGCGAAGCTGGAAGCGAACGGACTGGCTTATAAGGCTGCGGATGGCGACGTGAATTTTGCGGTGCGCAAGTTCGAAGGTTACGGCAAGCTGTCCGGCAAGTCGCTGGAAGATTTGCGTGCAGGCGAGCGCGTCGAGGTGGTTTCAGACAAGCACGATCCGCTCGATTTTGTGCTGTGGAAACACGCAAGAGACGAGGAAGCCGAGGAGGTCAAGTGGGATTCGAAGTGGGGTCGCGGCCGCCCCGGCTGGCATATCGAATGCTCGGCGATGGCATCCAGTCTGCTGGGGGATCATTTCGACATTCACGGCGGCGGCGCCGACTTGCAGTTCCCGCACCACGAGAACGAGATCGCACAGTCTGAAGGCGCGCACCAGTGCCGGTTTGTGAACTACTGGATGCACAACGGTTTTGTGCGCGTGGACAACGAGAAGATGTCCAAGAGTCTGGGAAATTTCTTCACGATACGAGAGGTTCTAAAGCAATACGATCCCGAGGTGGTGCGTTTCTTTATATTGCGCGCCCATTACCGCAGCCCGCTGAACTATTCCGACGCGCATCTGAATGACGCGAAGAAGGCGCTGGACAGGCTTTATACGGCGCTAAAGAGCGTTCCCTCACCTCTGGCCCCTCTCCCGGAGGGAGAGGGATTTAGCCCTTCTCCCCTTGGGAGAAGGGTAGGGGATGAGGGATTGAACTGTACCTCGCCCTATGCCGCGCGTTTCAAGGCCGCGATGGACGACGACTTCAACACGGCGGAAGCGATTGCGGTGCTGTTCGATCTGGCCAACGAAGTGAACCGACGCCCGTCAATGGAATCCGCCGCAGAACTTAAAGATCTGGGCGCCGTGCTGGGGCTGTTGCAACGCGACCCTCAGGAGTTTCTGCAAGGCGGCAATTCGGATGATGCGATGATTGCCGCGCAAATCATTGCCCGCAATGAGGCCAAGCAGGCCAGGAATTACGCCGAAGCCGACCGTATCCGCAAGGAATTGCTCGCAGCGGGTATCGTGCTGGAGGACAGCGCGGCAGGCACCCACTGGCGACGCGTTTAAATTTTTGCGGTTTGACTTGTGTTGTATAAGTAACCACAATCGACTGATTTTTATTTAAAAGAGGTCATATATGCAAGTGTCTATTCGGGAATTCAAGACTCATTTGTCGCAATATGTGGTGCAGGCGCAATCCGGGCAGGCTATCGAGTTGACATAGCATCGCAAAGTGGTGGCGCGCCTGGTGGGGGTTCTGCCAGTGGCGAGTGAGGGCGCAGCGCGGTTGGTGTCCATTGGTGCGGCAAGCTGGCAGGGGGTAAACCGGCTGGCGCGGCATTGGTGTTGCAGGCGGGCGGCAAGTCGATTGCCGAGCTGGTGCTGGAAGATCGAGGATGATTCTGTTTTGTGATACCTCGGCCTTGCTCAAGTTTTACATTGTGGAGGCGGGCAGCTATGCGGTGAAGGCGTGGGTGGATGAAGCTGAGGCGGTAGCCGTGTGTCGCATCGCATGGGCTGAAGCGCATGCGGCCTTATCCCGGCGGGTGCGAGAGACGCCGACAGATGCGCCGGTGATCGAACAGGCCAAGGCCGCGTTAGCGCCGTAGGATGCGGTGAGGCACGAACCGCATCACTCGCGTTCACATTGCTGCCTCGAACGATGCGGTTATCACCGCATCCTACCAGGCTTGTATGGGAAGTTCAGGAAATGCTCAGAGCAGTTTGCAGACCGTGTAAGTGTTCGGGTCTATGTAAGTTGTACCAGTGGCACCAGCAACGGGACTAACGTTGCTGGTGGCACCAGCAACGCCGCGTACGTTGCCGGTGGAGGGATTGCCGTCGTCGAAACTGGCATCGACCGCTTCAGCCGCCTTGGAGGGCAGGTTGCCGAAACACAGGTTCAAGCCTACCACTAAAGCTGTATTGGCAGCCGTGGTACTTTGTACGACGCGGATCACCCCGCCATAGGCATTGACAGGATCGGCCGGGTTTTGCGTTCCGGTGATCAGGCCTGCCAGTCTGAGATCTTGTATGAAAAGACAGCTTTCAGGTGTTATGGAAGTAGCCGTGCAGGCCGACCATGTATCGCTGGTACTGATGAGACCATCCCCATTGCCGTCAACTGCGGCTGGGCTGGCAGCTGTCCAGCGTTCTTTTGCCTTGGGATCGTCACCGGGTAAGGCGTTGTAGCGGTCACGGTAGGCGTAGTAGGCTGCGGTCACGCCCTTCACGTCATTTTCAATGTTCTTGATCTTGCCGTTTTCGATCATCTCCTGCCCCTTCAGCACGCCACCCAGTAGCAGGCCGATGATGACCAGCACGATGGCGAGCTCCACCAGCGTGAAGCCTTTGTTGTATTTCCACATGATATTCTCCTTGAAAAGTGTGAATAAACGCAGTGCATGGCGCAATGTAGGCGCCGCGCAGCCTTGCGGGAAGTAAAAAAGTTTTACATCTGCGCGGGAAATTCAAAAAAAGTAACGGTAGTAGGATGCGGTGAGGCACGAACCGCATCGCTCGCGTTCACATTGCTGCCTCGAACGATGCGGTTATCACCGCATCCTGCCAGGCTATATCTTCATGCAAACGGTATGTAACGTATCATTGGTGCCGGCAGCAGCGCCTGTGCCATAAGCGCCGGAAACAGCAGTTGCTGTGGCAGTGACGCCTGCAGCGCCGGCACGTACTGTACCGGTATCGCTGTTGCCGTCATCCATCAACGTATCAACTGCCAGGGCGATTTTCCAGGGAATGTTACTGGCGCAGGCAAATGTGCCTATCATGCCATAGACCTCTGTACCCGTTGCGCCACCCTGAATGCCAAGGATGCCTGTACCCATCGAAGTGTTGGGTGGGAGAGCGGTGGTGGCGGTGGCAACTCCCGTTGTAAAGCCGGCCAGGCGTGTGTGTTGCCAGAAGTTCTGGCTTTCTGTGGCGGTAGTGAGCGGGGAGGTCGTTGCATTGAAAAGTCCAGTGATGAGTCCGTCACCGCCTCCATTTTGGCCACCTGTGAAATGATTTGCGGCGTTTGCATCATCGCCGGGCACTGCTTTATAGCGATCTTGATAGGAATAATAGGCGGTTGAAACGCCTTTCAGGTCATTTACGATATTTTTGACTTTGGCGTTGGTAATCATTTCCTGGCCTTTGAGTACCGCAGCCAGTATCAGGCCGATGATGACCAGCACGATGGCCAGTTCGACCAGTGTAAAGCCGGATTGTTTGTTGTATTTCCACATGATATTCTCCTTTGCAAGCATAAGTTAGTGTGAAGGCAGTACGGTTCGCACTGTAGGAGTTGCAGGGCTTGCGGTGAAGTAAAAAAGTTTTACACCTGCGCAGATTCAACACCCGGCAGGCTCAGGCTGAAACAGATATCCTCTCCGCATAATTCCGCGGTCATCTCGCCTCCTGCCTCCTTCAGGCTTTTGCGAGCCTGATACAGACCCAATCCCAGGCCGCCGGGACGACCGCTGGAGAACGGCTCGAACAGTTTTTCAGGGTGAGCGGTTTGGGCAAGGCGTGGCATCCTGATCTGGACACAGACCTTGCCGACGCTAACCTGGAATTCGCGAGAGCGTTCGTTTGCCTCCTCTCCCACTGGGAGATAACCAGCGACTTGGCTGCCGTCTTTTGCGAGTTGGGCGAAAAACTGCCCATCCCTGCGAACCTCACTTGGCAGCTTAGTCGAATGGCTAGTAGTTTCATCAGGATTGAGATGAGGGAAACGGACATGGCGAGCTTCATCATCAGGGAGGGCATCTTTGCCATGTCCGTTGGGAACGATGGAAACGGCAATCGTTCTGTCGGGGTGCGAGCGGAGCAGCGGGGCGGCATTGGTGAACAGGTTGTCCAGCGTGCGGTCCAGAAGATCGCGGCGCAGCAGGACGCGCGCATCACGGCCTATCGTGACGCCGATACCCGCGTGTTCGGCTGCCTGATGAATAGCGTCGGCCAGTGCGATGGCTACAGGCAGCGGCGGCGAACGGGTATGGCAGGTCGCATCCAGTATGCGTCTTGCGCGTGCTGCGGCATGGTGTGCGCTGGTGTGCAGGTGCCGGGCTATTTCAAACAGTTCTTCATTGCTTTTTGCAACGGCAAAGTCCGCTGCTACCCATTCCACCCACTGTGCGAGGTTGCGCAGATCGTGTTGCAGGTAGAGCGACAGTCTGGCCTGTTCAGTCAGCGCGACTGACAGTGCCTGCATTTTTCCGTGCACGGCGGTTTCCAGCAACAGGCGGAATACCTCCGCCAGATTCTCGGTGAACAGGCGCGCTTCGCCGCGATGGGTTATTGCATAGAGCTCAAATTCGAGGTGCACATCGTCATGGGCGGTGATTGTGAAGGTGAACGGCTTGCCGCCGGCTTGCGTTTCGCCAAACTCCCCCTGCACAGGTTGACCAAACCAGTTGCCCGAAAAATGCAGCCTTATGATACCGCCCCCGGCAAGCGTGGGCCAGGAAGCGGCCGGCAGTTGCAGCGGGTCGAGATTTATTTTGGCAAGTTTCAGCAAGGCGCCCAGCGAGCGGCGATGCCGTCTGACCAGCCTGGCAAGATAGGCAATCGTGGCAAGCAAGGCCATTCCCGCCGCGACGAGGACGATGGGCAGATCAGTGTAGGGTTCCATGATGAAATTTTTAAAACTGCTCTGGTTGTTGAACGTGGATAAAGCCAGCGTAGGATGTGCTGAGGCACGAAGCGCATCATTCTGGAGTTGGGACAAAAAATTTTCATACAGCGATGCGGTTCCTTTACGAAAAACTTTTGCTACGGCAGCGGCGTTACCATCCTACCAGTTACGTTCGGTTCAACTGGATGCCGTATTTTTTCAGGTAGTAATAAAGGTTTTCGCGCACCAGCCCCAGACGGCGTGCAGCTTCCGTGACATTGCCGTGGGTGTCGGCCAGCGTGCCGCGGACGATCTGCTCCTCGACGGCATCGGCGCTTTCCTTTGGCCCGTCGGCGAGCCTCACGGTGAAGTGCAGGCGGGCCTCCCCTGTTTCGGACAAGTGCTCTTCGTGGTGCAGGAACAGACTGGCGCGCCTGATTGCGGCCTTGATGTCGGGCATTGCGGAGGGTTTGCATAAAAAATCGAACGCGCCCCGTCGCACTGCCTCGAAAGCCGCAGATTCCTCGTCCTGGCCTGTGACGACGATGATCTTGCAGCGTGGTTCGCGGGCCAGCAGCGCGTCGATCAGAAACAGGCCTTCGCTGATGAAGTTTTCCGCCGGCGGTAAACCCAGATCCACCAGCGCCAGCAGGGGTTGCGGCCTGATCGCCAGCGCCTCGTCGCGGCTGCGCGAGCAGAACACGCGATAACCTTCGGTTTTCATGCTGTCGGCAAGATAGCCGGCGAGCGCTTCATCGTCCTCGACGATGAGCAGTTTATGCAGATCGAGCGGATGCAGCGAGTCGTTCAGATGGCCGCTCATGGCAGTTTCCCCGCCTGAACCATGCGGTTGAACAGCGTGTATTGCGACAGCCAGACGAGTTGGTCGTCAAAATAACCACCGGCAGCACCTGACGGCGCAGGAGAGTGACTGACAAAGTTGGCGTCATTATTGGTATTTGCAAGTTCATCAGTGTTTGCAGCAGCAGGTGCAGGGTTTGCATTTCCAGTCGCATTGACTGCGCCCAGGCCGTTCTTGCCATGTGAGATGATGATGGCAGGTACGGCAGTGACAACAGTGTTGCCGCCTGATGCGGCGTCATACACATTGATGTCGCCGGTAAAGGTCAGTTGCATACCGTTGACACTGTTGGAGTACGTACTGGTGACTCGATAACGAAGCCGGTTTGACCAGGCATCGGTTGACGGTGAAATCCCCAGCGTCACCCAGGGAAGGTTGCCTTCCTGATTATCGCAAGCACCGGTGGCAGCGTTACGATCTTCCACGCCATTGTTTGCCACATTAGTCCCAGATGGCGCAAATCCAGGCATCAAGTCGGGGCAGGGCAAGTAGGGGCGAGAATCATTGGTTGAGGTATGTGACAGGGCGTAGCCTATCAGTGCTTCCTGCGCATTGCCGAGCAAAGTATTGGTATCTTCGATTTTTCGCTGGTCATCCTGGGCGGAAAGCAGCGTCAGTCCGGTGCCCAACACCAGCGCAATGATGGCCAGTACGATGGCCATTTCGACGAGAGTAAAGCCGGAGTTTTTTTTCATGATTTTCAAGGGAAACTATAAAGTCGGTCACGATCCAGTGTCGTGGAACTAGGTACAACGTATAAATCGTTTGCGATGCCTAGCCCGGACCAGCCGTCCTGATTTTCGGGATCTTCCAGATAATCTGAAATCCTAACGCTGGGGCGAGTGATGGAGCCTATAGGTGTTCCGGGCATGAAAAATACGGCGCGCACGGCTCCTGTGCCAACGGTGAGTGTAGGCAGGCAAGTTACACTTGCGGGAGACTTTAAAGACGTTGAACCTACGCTATAATAGATTTCCCGATACCACTGGTTGTTGACAAACCAGGGAGGCGGTGACCACGCCGCAGTTCCCGAGGCCGCCAATATCGGGATCCTTCCCCTGCAAGTTGTGTTATCACCCTGACAATTTTCGTCATCACAAGCGTTATATTTGGCGGGGTAGGGGTAATAACCGTTTGTCGCGTAATAAGTTTGCAGCCAGTTATTCAATTGTTTCGCGACCAGCTTCTCAATGGCAGGCATGATGTCCCTTGCCCTGATGACCAAGAGTTTGTTATTGAGCAACGGATTGCGGCTGGCATCGAGGATGGGGCCTGCGATGAAAGGGCCTGCCGCAACCGCATTGTTGCGGCAATTCGGACCGGGACAATTAAACTGTTCGAGATACTGGGTTGCGTCATTGACCTTGGTGTTACCCCTGTTTTGCGTGGCAAGCACGGCTCCGGGTGCGAAAATAACTGCCACAGCTTCAGAACCTGGGGGCGTCATCGGAGTCGAACCGTCCGATGCATACACCGTTAATGTTCCCTTAAGGTCGCTATTGATCGGTTGCGCAGAATTATCGTCCCTGAAATTGCGCGACAATACATACCAGAGCCGTTCGCCTGATCCGTCGCGCAGGTCCGGCAAATCCAGTGTTTTCCAGGGAAGTCTGCCAATATATGATGGGCAATCGTTGCCTTGCAACAGGTCGGCAATCCCGTCGTTGGGTACATTATTGCTGACGTTGGTCACCATATCCGGACATGGCAGACTTCCGGGGCGGTTTGCATCACTGACGGCGCGCCCGATCAGCGCGTCTTTTGCCTGTGCCAGTGCTGCTGCGGTGATTTTGTCCCGCACGAGCTGACTGTTCTGGCTGGCGTGGTTCAGCGCCTTGACGGTCACGGTTGCGGCGGCGGTTGCCAGTACGGTGACAAACAGCAGAAGCACGAAACCCTGTTGTTTTATAAGTGTTTTCATTGTTTAACCTGCACGGCATTTTCAGGCAGGCGCAACACGCGCTGGCCGGAAATGATGTCCAGCGACTCGCCTACCTTGATCGCTTTCCCCTCGATCAGCACATGGTCGCGGGCGATAACCAGTGTCGGGATGGCTGCATCCTGCGGCACTTCGTTGACGGCGCGACCGTTGATCCATGCGACGCTTTTGCCTGCGCCGCGATAGGTGATGCCTGTGACGGTGTAGATGGCAGTTTGCGCGATACCGCTGCGCGCAGCGACCAGGGCTGCGCGTTCGGTCGGTGAATAAAACAGCGTGCCGATAGGATAGGCGAGTGCAGCGTTGCTGACCAGCATCAGGCTGAACAAAAAAATTATCTTGCTGTTCACGGCGTTCATCCTCCAGCCAAAACTTCTCAAAATCCGGTTTTGTCATTCCGGCGAAAGCCGGAATCCAGTTAAATCAAACTGCTGGATGCCGGATCAAGTCCGGCATGACGAACTTTTAGGGACGCACTGATTTATTCGGTTTTGTCGTTGATGAGGCGACTAAACATTATCTAAGCTGGTAAAAGACGCCAGCCAAGATTCTGTTTATCCCGCGTATAAGTAGTGACTTGGCAATCGTTTTTTGATTGCTTAGTCAATACTTAGTTGTTTCATCAGGCGGGAACCCAGTAAAACAAAGGCGCTGGATCCCCGCTTTGCGAGCAGCCGCTTCGCAGTTTGCCTGCTAACCCCTCTGCGCGGGGATGACGAATAAATCAGTGCATCCTTAGATGTGTTATCACGTCGGGCATAGCCCGACTTACTACCAACTACCAACTAATGACTAACGACTGTATTTCCCGCTTTCCCCGGCAGCGAATACAGTTGCACGGTGCATCTGATTTGCAGGCCGGTCAGCACTTCCGCCTCGCGTGAAATCTGGCAGGTCTCCACCCGGTACGGGGTTTCCCAGTCGCTGGCGAGCTTCGCCATGAAATCCAGAAATTCTCCGTCGTGTATGCCGGACAACTCGATGGCCAGGTCATGGTACAAAACGTTGTTCAGATAAGCAGTCGGCGCGTCGGCCGGGACAGCTTGCGGGTTGAGCAACTGCGGCGGCGCCAGCGTGTAACGCAAGGTGGGCGGCAGGCGCGTGTCGCGGTAAATGGCTTCCAGACGCGCAACCCAGCTATCCCTATCCGCTTCGCCGATCAACCCCAGTTGGTTCAGTTTTCTGTACTTCTCGGCCAGTCTGTTGATCGTATCCAGATCGAAAGTAAGTTTGTTGATGTTTTCACGGGTGGCTGCCAGTTGTTGCTCTGTTTGCAGGATGGCCTGCTGTTTTGTCGTGCGATAGTGCGCCAGACCGATAACGACAATAAATGCTGCCGCGACCGATAGCGCGAACAGGATCAGGGCAACTTTGGCCGGTTTGAGCACGACTCCATAGGCGTTCATGGCAGTTCCTTAATGGAGGCGGTTTTCCACGGGATGCTCATGCACCAGAGATTCTCTGTGCTGCTGGTATCCATGCCGACTCCGCCCTTCAGGGTGTTGATCAGCGAAAAGGCGGCAGGATCCTGCATCAGCTGGACGTCTTTGTCCGCCTTGATGGCGGCTGAAATCCGTTTGCGAATTTCGGCTTGCGCAGCGGGCGCCAGATTGTCAGTCAGCAGGATCGAAAATTGCAATTCGGCGTAGCGCAGCGGCGTATCGGGTTCGGATGGCTTGCTGCCGATGTTAAGCGGCAGATCGATTTTCCGGTTGAGCAGCGGCACGTCGATCACGGTTTGTCCCTGACAGTAACGCTCGCCGGACTTTGGAAACCTGAAAGTCAGACTTTTGATGCGAACCTGAGGCAAATCGGCAATGGTGCCGGCAACAAATTGAAAAATTGATTCAGGAGTGGGCGCAGCCTCTATTTCCAGCGCCGCAAATTTTGTCGCCTGGCGCACCAGTTCCGGGTCTGTTCCTGTTGCATCGATTCGACCTGCCAGCCGTTCCTGTTCGCGGTTGGCCTGTTGCAGGTCTGCATTCAGGGTTTTTTCCCGTTCATGCAGGTTGATCAGTGCGCGAAAATCTTCCTGGCCGAACAGGATGGCAGCGAACAGACTGACAACGCAGCCTGCGTGAGCCGCCCGGCGTACGCTCTCGGCCAGATGGCGGGCGCGCAATTGCAGGGGAGCCAGTTGCCCGTTGGGTGACGAGATGACCTGCTCGAACAGCGGATGCAGATAGGCTGCCTCTCCCCTGGGGGAAAGTGCATCGGGCAGTGGCAACAGCCCGCTCAGGTGTTCGGCAGCCGAATCGCCCAGATAGAGCACGGGCGGAATAGCTTCGTGTTCGAAAATATGGCGGTTTTCGAGGTGCTGGCGGGTGCGCTGGATTTCATTGCTGTCGTGCTCCTTGTCGTCGCTGTAGCGATGTATGCAACGCGTGATGACCGGGATGCCGTCCTTGAGAACCAGAATGCGCAGATAATGCGCGCTGGGCATGACCAGTATGACGTTATTGATGGCAAGGCGGCGGGCCATCAGGGTCAACAGCATGGAGATGCCCCAGACGCCCGCGATGGAGATATCCGGTTTGCTCAGTTCGCGGGTGACGATTTCAGCCGTGGTCAATCCAGTGAGCACGGCGGTGCTGGGTTTGAGCAGGTTGCCCGAAACAATGGCCGCGGCGCGGTATTGACTGTGCGGAAAAGCGCTGGACAGATGCCGTTCCAGAAAATAGCTGCGGTCACGGCCGAACAGCAGCGGTAACTGGAATGGCTCCAGCGTTTCCTCGGGAACATTGACAATCACCCAGAGCTTGTCACGGCCATCCGGCTTCTCGATGTGCTGCCACAGGCCCTGCTCGCGCCTGAAATAGCGCGCACTGGTGGAGTCGATGAACAGGACGGTTTTCATGTCAGTTTAAGTTTGCTGATCGTGTCGTAGATGGGACCCAGTACGGCCATCATGATCCAGCCCAGGATGATGCCCAGCACGATGGTGAGTGTAGGTTCGATCAGGGCTTGTACGCGGGTGATGGAATCGTTGATATCCCGGTTGTAGAAATAAGAGATGTTTTTCAGCGAGCCTGCCAGGTCACCCGTTTCCTCGCCTACCCTGATCATGCGGATGACCAGCGAGGGAAACAGCTTCTGAGCGGCAAAGGCACGGCTGATGGGCGCGCCGTTGGCGATGTCGGTGCGCGCCAGGTCTATGGCTTCTTTCACGAGGATGTTGCCGGTGATGTTGCTGCAATAGACCAGCCCGTCCAGCACCGGGATGCCGGTGCGATAGGTCAGGCCCAGGGTGTCGCTCACGCGCGCGAGTATGATTTTCTTGATGATGGTGCCGATGTAGGGGAGGCGCAACTGACCGGCATGCATCTTGCGTTTGACGCGATAGTTGGTCTTTGCCAGCAGTAGCAGCAACAACAGCAAAACGATGGGGGCGGGAATAATGATCCACCAGTAGTGGACGAACGCGCTCGACACCCAGATCAGCAGCCTGGTTTGCAGCGGGATCGTGCCGCCCATGTTGGCGACAAAGCCGATGATCTGCGGCACGAGGAAGGTCATCAGGAAAACCACGACACCGCCTACCACGACCGTCACGAAGGCCGGGTAGGTCAGCAACTGGCGGGTCTTGTATGCCAGTTCGTCCTGCCATTTCAACGACTCCACGATTTCCTTCAAGACATCCGGCAATTGCCCTGTCGCCTCTCCGGCGCGTATCAGATTGATTACCAGATCGGGAAATATGCCGGGGTTGGCGGCAAATGCTTCCGAAATGGTCGAGCCGGAATCAATCTTTTCGTACAGGGTGGCGCACAGGGTCTTGATTTGCGGCGTATCTGCCGAATCGCGCAGATCGGCCAGGATAGCCAGTATCGGCACACCAGCGCGGAGCAGCATTTCCAGTTGAAACAAAAATTGAATCAGTTCGCGCCGTGCCAGTTTGCGGAGAGTGTGTGCCCTGTCTTTCAGTGGGGAGGCGCGTATCAGATCGAAGCCGTTTTTTTTGAGTTGAGCGTCCAGATCCTGTTCGTTGAGCGCATCAATCTCACCCTTGGCAATCTTGCCGGCGGCGTCAACGGCGCGGTAGCGATAGAGGGGCATTATTCACCCATCCTTTCGCTGAAATCGACGACGCGACGCACTTCAGTCAGGGAAGTTTGCCCTTCCTTGACGCGTCTGATGCCGTCTTCGATGAGAGGGATGAAATGGTGTGACATCGCATAGTCGGTCAACTCCTTCAGGCCGGCCCGGCGTGTTACCAGTTCGATCAGACCGTGGTCGAAGCGCAGCAGTTCCATGATGGCAAGGCGGCCCTTGTAGCCCTGATGGTCACAGTCCGGGCAGCCTGTCGGGCGAAAAAGCATGCTTCCTGTGTTAATACCCATGATCCTGCGTTCAGTGGCATCCGGCGCGTAGCCGGTTTTGCAGAGCGGGCAGAGTTTGCGCACCAGTCGCTGGGCGATCACGCCGATCAGGTTGGAGGCAAACATGTCGTCTATGATGCCAAGATCGTGCAGCCTGGCGATCGAGTCCAGCGCGGAATTGGTGTGCAGGGTGGAAAATACCTGATGTCCTGTCATCGCGGCGCGCAGCGCCATTTCTGCGGTGTCGTGGTCGCGGATTTCACCTACCAGGATGATGTCGGGATCCTGGCGCATCAGCGAGCGTATGCCGTTGGAAAAGTCGAGCTTGATCGTTTCGGCGATGGAGGTCTGACGGGTGAGCGGCAGGGGATATTCTACCGGGTCTTCCAGCGTCATGATGTTCACGGAGTCGTTGTTCAGGTGGCTGAGTATCGAATACAGAGTGGTGGTTTTGCCCGATCCCGTAGGTCCCGTTACCAGCAGGATGCCCTCGGGTCTTTTTAACATGCGTTCGAGCAGGGCAAGCTGTGCATCGGTCAGGCCGAGCTTATCCAGGCTGACGATGCCCGCCTTGCGGTCGAGTATTCGCAGCACGAAATTTTCGCCGTGTATGGTCGGGTGGGAGGCTGCGCGGAAATCGATCTGGCGGCCGAACAGCGAGAGCGAAACACGACCGTCCTGGGGGGCGCGCGTTTCGGAGATGTTCATGCCCGACAACACTTTCAGGCGCACCAGTATCGCCATCCAGTTTGATTTTGCCAGCGAGCGTACCGGTCGCAACACGCCGTCTATGCGGTAACGGATGCGCAAAAATTGTTCTTCCGGCTCGAAATGAATGTCTGAAGCGCTGCGGCTGACCGCATCGGAGAGCAGGGCATCGGTCAGGCGCACAATGGGGTGGCTGTACGAAACACCGGTCTGGGTCAGCGCGTTAAGGTCGAGTTCGCCTCCCTCCAGTTCGAAGAGAATGCCCTCGATGGAAAGCTCGTGATCGTAAAACTTGTCGATCGCGGCGAGGACTTCAGCGCTGGGTGCGATGCGCCATTCGGATGCGACGTGCAGGTCGGCTATCTGGTTGGCGTGGGCCAGAAAGGGGGCAATCGCATCGCGCGCCAGTATGTCGTCCGGGTTCGCTGCGACGATCACCAGATTCCCGGCTTCCGGATCAAAGCTGATCGGGAACAGGGTGTATTTGATGGCGACCGGCTTGGGGATCAGCGCCAGGGCTGCGGCATTGGCCACGAAGCCTGTCAGGTCTATGGATTTGTAGCCGGCCGCTTCGGACACGGCCTCGCGCATGGCTTGTTCGTCGATGAAGTGCAGGTCGAGCAATTCTTCGCCCAGCGGTTTGTTGTCGTTTTTTTGCCGCTGCAAGGCGATATGCAACTGATCGTCATTGATCTGGCCGCGTGAAATCAGTACCTCGCCGATACGCTGGTGAACGACTTGTGGATTTTGTGTGCTCATCTCAATTTAACTACATAGAGTCCACTTAAAGATACAATTGTTTTAGCTACCAGCTACCAGCTACCAGCTACTGGCTGCCTTTCAGTTCCTCTATCCGCCTGGCGATGGCGTTCAAATCAAGCGCCGGATTGTCTGTTTTCGACAGGCTGGAAGCCTTCTCGTAATAGGAGAGTGCGGCAGCCGGCTGGTGCAGGCGATCGAGGGATACGGCCAGGTTATATGCGTAGAGTGCGTTACCCGGCTCCAGTCTGTAGGCGCGATAAAACGACTCTTGTGCCTCGCCCCAGCGCAGCTGGCGTGCCAGCACGTCGCCCAGCGCGTAGTGGAGTTCAGGCGCGGCAGGCTTGATGTCGAGCAATTCCCGGAGCTGACTTTCGGCTGCCACCGGATCTGCCTGCGCCGACAGACTGACAAGACCTGCCGCAGCGGCGGCGTTGCCCATGTCTTCACGCAACACCTGACGATAAAGGTCGGTAGCGCGATCCGTTTGCAGCTTGCGCTGGGCAATTACCGCCAGCCCCAGCAGCGCGTCTTTTTCATGAGGACGAAGATCCAGTATTGCAAGGTATTTTTGTTCCGCCAGATCAAGCTGGCCCCGTGATAACGCCAGGTAAGCTTCCTTGAGTGGATCGCCTGCGACCAGAGTGCTTTTCCCGGGCGGTTGGCGTTTGTGATGTTTCTTTGCGGCGGCAGGGTGAGTCCATGGTTTTTTGGCTGGGGTTTGGCTTGCCGTGGCAGGCAGCGCTGTTTGCGCGGATGCAGCTTGCGGTGCAGTAATCGGGGCGGATGCGGCAAGCTGTTGTGTCATGGCAGGCGTTGCAGGCTGCTGAGTCGCTATTGGAGTATATTGATTTTGTTGATAAATAAACCAGGAAAAGCCGCCTGCCAGCAGAATCAGCACTGCTGCCGCGTAAGGCAGCAGGTTGACCTTCGGTCTGCCGGCGGCCTGTGATTCCGTTGGAACTTCAGGCTTGTCGCCCTGGGCGCGTTTTAACGCATTGAACAGGAGGCTCATGGTTTCACCTCTGATTGTTGGGTAGCCTTTTGCCATTCGGCGCTGGCGGTGGGGCTTTTGAACTGGCGCACCACATCGTACTGGCTTTCCTGATTGAGTATGACGGGGCGCAGGAAAATGACCAGTTCAGTTTTCCCATTGGTATCGTTGCGTGCCTTGAATAACTCGCCAAGACCCGGCATGCTGCCCAGACCCGGTATTTGCCCGGTGTTGCCGGTACGTGTGTCCTGCATCAGGCCGCCCAGCACGGCGATATCGCCGTTGCGCACCCTTAAGATGGATTCCATCTCGCGCGTCTGGATTTGCGGAATGCGGTTGAGTGTTGCTATGTGTGTAACGGGATCAATCAGCGCGGGATTCGGGTCATTTACATAACTGAGAATGCGCGTGATAGTCGGCCTCAGGTTGAGCGTGACCTCGGCATCGCTGCCGATTTGCGGAGTGACATACATCATGAAACCAACCGGTACGGTGTGTACGGTGGTGGTATAGAGCGGAAGCGTAGTTGGTATGCCGGTAGTCGGGTTAATGGTTCCTGGTGTCACCAGAATGGTGAAATACACCGATTCATCCACTACTTTCAGCAGACTGGTTTGGTTGTTGAGCACCGATAACTTCGGACTGGAAAGTACGTGTGTCTTGCCAAAGTTTTCCAGCAACTGAATAGAACCGTTCAGACTGAAACTGCCGGGCTTGCCGGGATTGGTGTAACTGATGGTGCCCATCGCAGCGGTGGCTGTTGCAGGTGATACCTGGGTAAGACTGAGCCCTAAGGTGCGCAACAACGACCAGTTGATGCCCTGCTGGTACTGGTCTGATAAGGTGACTTCGACGATGGTAGCTTCGATGAATACCTGGCGGCGGGCGTTGCTCATCACCTTGTCGATGAACTCCCGGACAAAGGCGTGCTGGCGCGATGTGGCGCGCACGCTGATGATGCCCGTCTCCGGGTTGGCGATCACATAGGCGGCTTCGCGATAGGTGACCCGGCGGGCACGACTGGTGTTCTGGCTTTGCACCTGGGCGGGCAGGGTGGCCAGTGCGCTCTTCTTGCCCGTTGCATCCGTTGCGGTCGTGCCGGTCTGCGGTGTAATTTGCTGCTGATTGCTTTGTTCTGTGACAGTCTCGCTCGAACCCTCAGGCAGTTTTTTGTCGGTTTCCCTCAACAAGTCCTTGATGTTTTCGGTCAGAGTCTCCCAAAACTTGTTGTTGGAAATATTGTCGATGTCGGAGTTGGAGCCATTGCTGCCGTTGCTGCCCTCACCTTGACCGATCGCAGCGATGCTGGTGGACATGTTGATGCTGTTCTTGGCGTCCCGTGCCACGTTGGGATATTCGATCTGGTAACTTTTCAGGAACGGGGTGTCAGGCATGATAGCCAGAGTTCCGCCATTGAGTTCGTAGCGCATATCCACCTGCCGGGCAATGGCATCCAGAATTTCGGGAAGCGTGCGGTCCAGCAGATTCATCGTCACGGTTCCGGTGATGCCGGGGTGGATCTCGATGTTCAGCTTGGCATCTCGGGCCAGCGCAAACAATATTTCCTGCGCCAGCACATTGTTGACCACGACGCTGTAGCGCTCGGCCGCTTTGGTGGCTTTAGGCGGCGGGGGCAACGGTGCGGTTTCGATCAGCGGCGGGATATTGCCGGGGGGGGGCGCAGCAGGCAGTGTGATGTGCTGGGCTGAAGGCGCCATCGCTACAGGCAGATTTGTGCAGGCTCCCAGCGGGAGGCAGAGCAGGGCCGCCATGCTGAAAAGGAGTTTTCTGTTGTTTTCGGGGGGGGGGGGGCATTGCCGGTTCCTCTTTATCGTGTGGCTGGCTGGCGCAGGGATAGCCGCGTCACTTCAAATTTCAGCGTTTGCTCACTTCCATGCCGGCGGGTAGTGCAGGCGCCTTGAGCTGCAAGTTGCGGACAGGCTTTAAATCCGCTTCTGAAGACGTGCATCGCAGCGCATTGCCGGGTGCAGACGGCGCGCTGTTGACGGGTAAGTCCCGGGTTATTTGAGGTGCTGCCGGATGACGCGTAGCGTCATGTCCAATGGACAACGTCATCAACAAGTATAAAAGCTGCGATTCCTGCATGATTCCCTCCCGGTTTTTCAGTTTTCATGCAACAACGATTTGATAGAGTTTTTTAGCCGTTGATGCGCAGTCTTTCACTTTGAACATGCGTGGTCAATATGCCGGAATGCATAGGCAGTTTGGCCTAGGCAGTGTTGGGAAGGGAGAGACCGCAAGGGTCTTCCCCGCACAACTAAGGGGCTACGCCCCAAGTTGTTGCGTGAAAGGGAGAAGGGAGAGAGCGCAAGGGTTTTCCCCGCGCAACTAAGGGGCTACGCCCCAAGTTGTTGCGTGAAAGGGAGGAGGGAGCGCAGAGATTTACAGGGTTTTGATGACCATTGCCGCGATGGCGGTCAGGGCAAGGATGAAAAGCCGGACGCTGCGCGATTTGAATGCGGCAGAGGAAAAATTTGCACCGATATCCCCGATTGCCATCCACACGTGTTTTGCGCTGACCTGTTTCTTGTCGTCAGCGAAGGCGGCGAGCAGAGCCTTGTCGGCGATCAGATTGAGGCGGCGGGCACGACCGTTTGCGTCATTCAGCAACAACCATTCGGCAAACGCTGAAAACAGCCTGCCTCCCCGCCATCCGGCGACACGCAGCCTGTGATCCAGATAGCTGACAGCATCGCCAGCGGAGAACTTGTGCAGTACAAGTCGGTACACCACCCGGTCGCGCACCTGACGCAAGGAGGGGGCGGCCAGCAGCGTGTCGAGTTCCGGCTGGCCGCAGAGCACCAGTTGAACCAGCTTGCAGTGTTCGGTTTCCAGGTTGGAGAGTCGCCTGACTTCCTCGATGGACTCAACCGGCATGGCGTGCGCCTCGTCTATCAATACCACCACCTGACGGCCATGTGCATGACGCCGGATCAGCTCCTGCTGGAGCGCCTCAAGGCGCATGCCCTGACTTGCTGCGATAACGCCCAGATCGCGGGCGATGACATCGATGATTTCGTCGCGTGAAAAAACCGGGTTCGGCAGATAAACGGTATCGACCGTATCGGGCAGGCGCGAGAGCAGCATGCGGCTCATCAGCGTCTTGCCGCTGCCCACTTCGCCGACGACCAGGATGATGCCCTCGGCTTGCAGGGTGGCATGCAAAAGGGCGGCGATGAACATCCCCCGATTTTCCCCGGCAAAGAAGAAGTCGGGGTCGGGGAGGATGGAAAAGGGCGGCGAACTTAAGCCGAAGTGTTCCAGATAGAGTGATGACATGATGACCATCGTATGCCCCTTGTTTCGTTGCTGTCAATCCGCCTGACGATAAAGCTGTCAGTCGCTTGCCCGATGGGGCTATTTGCGTTTTAATACGCCCCGTTCGTAATTGCCGTAAATTCAAAATGAAATTTATTGAAACCCTTTTCGAGGGCGCCCTGTGGAATAGCCGTTTTGTCATTCTGGCCGCCGTGATCGGCAGTCTGGTGGCGGGCTTCGTGATTTTTTACATGGCCACCGTGGACGTGTATTTTCTGTTGCAGCATGCGTTGCATTACGCCACTCTGACCGATGATGCGCGCAAGGCATTGCACGACAGCACGGTTTCACACATCGTGGAAGTGGTGGATGGCTATCTGCTGGCAACGGTGATGCTGATTTTCTCACTCGGTCTGTATGAACTGTTCATCAGCGACATCGATCAGGCGCACGGCAGCCGCGCTTCCAGCAAGATCCTGGTGATCAGCAATCTGGATGATCTGAAAGGTCGATTAGCCAAGGTGATCCTGATGATCATGATCGTCACGCTGTTTGAAGAGGCGCTGAACATGAAGCTGGGTACCCCCCTCGATCTGATATATATGGGCGGCAGCATCACGCTGATTGCCCTGGCGTTGTATTTCAGCCATGCGGCGGAACACGGTTCGGCCAAGGCGGGGGATAGCGATGAGGAAGCCGAAGATCATGGTCATTAATCCTTCGGCTATGCTCAGGACAGGCTTGCTGTTCGCGCTGCTCTGTCTGTCACCGCTCAGTCAGGCTGCGGATTTTACGCTGGAAGACATGCAGGGAAAGACGCATCACCTGGCCGATTATCGCGGCAAGTGGGTGCTGGTGAATTTCTGGGCGACCTGGTGTCCGCCCTGTCTTGCCGAGATTCCCGATCTGATCAGCCTGCATAATGCGCATAAAGACGTGGTGGTGATCGGCATTGCGATGGAATACGCATCCGGCAAGCTGGTGGCCGATTTTGTCAAAACGCATGGGGTCAATTATCCGGTCGTGCTGGGCAACCGCAAGGTTCTCGCGCAAATCGGTGATCTGGAAGTGCTCCCTACCAGCTATCTGTACAACCCGTCAGGCGAACTGATCGCCTCTCAGGCGGGGGGCGTGACGCGCGCGAGCATCGAGAGTTTCATCAAAAGCAAACACTGACAGGCCGTTACTTTTGCCGGCTTAACCCGGGAAGCGCTACTGAACTTTGCCGGACGATGCCTGGATTAGCGTTGATTTATTCTCCTTTGTCATTCCGAACGCAGAGAGAAATCTTTATAAATCAAGTAGTTATATTTCTCGCTTTGCTCGAAATGACAATAAATCAGCGGTTCCCTAGATTAGTTTCTTCAGTTCATACAGCATTTCCAGCGCACTTTTCGGGCTGAGGTCGTCCGGCCGGATTTCGCGCAGAGCCGCAATCAGCGGATGTTCTTCCGGCTCTTCCACTGCCCTGTGGTCGAACAAATCGCCCTGCGGGCTTTGTGCGGCGCTGTTCTGTTCCAGCAGGCGCAGTTGTTTTTTGGCGGTTCTGATGACTTGCATGGGCACGCCCGCCAGGGCTGCGACTTGCAGGCCGTAGCTCTGGCTGGCAGCCCCCTCGTTGACGGAATGCAGGAACACGATGCTGTGCTGGTGCTCGATGGCGGACAGATGCACGTTGGCGAGCTGGGTGAACTCTTCGGACAGGCGCGTCAGTTCGAAATAGTGGGTGGCGAACAGCGTATAGCTGCGGTTCTTTTCCAGCAGATGGCAGGCGATCGCATAGGCCAACGCCAGACCGTCGAAGGTGGAGGTGCCTCGGCCGATTTCATCCACCAGCACCAGGCTTTTCTCGGTGGCGTTGTGCAGGATGTTGGCGGCCTCCGTCATCTCGACCATAAAGGTGGAACGCCCGCTGGCCAGATCGTCGGATGCGCCGATGCGCGTGAATATCTGGTCGATTTCGCCCAGGGTTGCCTGTTGCGCAGGCACGAAACTGCCGGCATGCGCCAGCAGCGCGATGATGGCGACCTGACGCATATAGGTGGATTTTCCGCCCATGTTGGGCCCGGTGATCAGCAGCATGCGGCGTTCATCGGAAATTTGGGTATCATTCGCCGTGAAACGCTCAACCTGTGCTTCCACCACCGGATGACGGCCCTGCCTGATGCTGATTTCTGCATTGCCCGAAAATTGCGGGGCGCTGAACTTCAGCGTGGCGGCGCGCTCGGCAAAGGTGGCCAACACGTCCAGTTCGGCGATTGCGGCCGCGATGTTTTGCAGGGTTGGAACGTAAGGGGAGAGCTGATCCAGTAACTGTTCGTAGAGCAGTTTTTCGCGCGCAAGCGCACGGTCGTTGGCGGACAGCGCCTTGTCCTCGAAGGTTTTCAGTTCAGGCGTGATGTAGCGCTCGGCGTTCTTTAAAGTCTGGCGGCGGCGGTAGTCATCCGGCACGTTGACGCTTTGTGCGGCACTTACTTCAATATAGAAACCGTGCACGCGGTTGTATTCCACTTTCAGCGTGGTAATGCCGGTGCGCGCCCGCTCGCGGGATTCGAGCGCCAGCAGGAAATCGCCGCAGTTGGTCTGAATTCCCCTGAGTTCATCCAGATCGGCATCGAAACCGTCGGCGATTACGCCGCCTTCGCGCAGCACGGAGGAGGGTTCCGCGCGCAGTGATTTCACCAGCAGGGCGGCGAGATTCGCATCCGCTTGCAATGCGCTCAGCAAATTTTTAAGCAGCGGCGCATCGCAGGAGGCGAGTGTATTTTGCAGTTTCGGCAAAGCCAGCAAGGTGTCGCGCAGGCCGGACAGATCGCGCGGGCGGGCGCTCCTCAAGGCGATGCGCGCGGTAATGCGCTCCACATCCACGCAGGGTTTGAGGTGGTCGTGTATCTCATGATAACGCTCCCTCGCCCCTTTAGGGGAGATAACCAGCGACTTGGCTGCCGTTTCTTGACTGCCTAGTCGAATGGCTAGTGGTTCCACCAGGGTTGAGGAGAGGGGTGACCGTAAAGTGTCTACGGCATTCAGCCTGAGCCGCAGCACGTCACGGTTGCGCAGCGGGTGGTGCAGCCAGTGGGACAAGAGCCGGCTGCCCATATTGGTCGCACAGGTGTCGAGCAGGGACAGCAGGGTGGGAGCGGGCTCGCCGCGCAGTGTCTGGGTAATCTCCAGATTGCGGCGCGTTGCGGCATCCATCCTGACATACTGATCCGCGCTGTATACCTGCAGGCTGCGGATATGGCTGATCGCCTGACCCTGGGTGAGTTTCGCATACCCCAGCAAGGCGCCGGCCGCCTCCAGTCCCACGCTATAATTCTCGCAGCCGAATCCGGCAAGGTCCAGCGTTGCAAACTGCTGGCATAACAGTCGGCGCGCCGTGTCCAGTTCGAAGTGCCAGGCCGGGAGCTGTTTACAGGCTACGCCGGTTTGGATTTGCAGGCCTTCCGCATGCAGTATTTCGGAAGCTTGCAGGCGTTCCAGTTCGGCGGGAAGGTTCTCGGCTGTCGTCTCCGATACATAAAACTGTCCCGAGGCCAGATTCAGCCAGGCCAGACCCAGTTTATCGCGACGTTGATGCACGCTCAGCAGCAGGCTGTCGCGTTTTTCTTCCAGCAGGGCGGAATCGGTGATCGTGCCGGGGGTGACGATACGCATCACGCGGCGTTCGACCGGCCCCTTGCTGGTAGCCGGATCGCCGATCTGTTCGCAGATCGCCACCGACTCACCCAGTTTCACCAGTCGTGCCAGATACTGCTCGGCGGCGTGGTAAGGAACGCCGGCCATCTTGATGGGCTGGCCGTTGGAAGTGCCGCGCTGGGTCAGCGTGATGTCGAGCAGTTTCGCTGCGCGTACCGCATCGTCGAAGAACAGCTCGTAAAAATCGCCCATCCGGTAGAACAGCAGCGTGTCCGGGTGCTCAGCCTTGATGCTTCGATACTGCTGCATCATCGGGGTGTGTTTTTCTGTGTGGGTCATGCGTAACTGTTTGTATTCGTTTTAATAAAATGCGTCAGCGGAGCGCGATGCACATATGGCATACGTAAATGAATCAGTTCTGCTACATATTGATTTGATTGTAATTTTACAACATTCGAGCATGATCTGTTTTGTTGAATTTTTAGCTGTTTAACACACTGACGAAATATTCGCAATTGATACCACCAGACTCAAGTCGCCAGTCGCGGCGCTTGGCGTGGACTATCGCGCAAAAATAAAACCGGCAGTAGACAAAGTTATCGGTGAATACTGATCAATCAGCAAATTTCACCTGAATAGGGCAGGTTGTAACATCCAGATGGGCAGCCTGGAGGCAGGAAATAATGCAGTATCTAGGTCGGTTGTGTGCCATAAGGAGATGGTCCAACTGTCAAATAGGCAGCCGAAAAGCCGGCGTTCATGATCGGTCAACGAGCCAGCCGGACGTCCAAACATTTCCCGCATCTAACTTTCGTCACTGTTATTCGTTCGCCACCCCATGCGGTACATGACCTGTCGCAACATGCTGACGAGCTGACTCACAGTGTTTCTGCTGGTCGTCAAAGAAAATATCCGCGCCGAATGCTTTCAGAAACTCGCCTTTATCCTTGCCACCCAGGAAAAATGCTTCATCGATGCGGATGTTCCATGCGCGTAAGGTGCGGATGACGCGCTCATGCGCGGGTGCGCCACGTGCTGTAATGAGCGCAGTGCGGATAGGTGACTTGTCCTCTGGATAATCGAGCTGAATCAGGTGGAGCAAACTGAGGAAAGTTTTGAATGGCCCGCCAGGTAAAGGGCGCTTCGCTTCCAGTGTTTCGTTGTTCTCAAAAGCATCCAGGCCATCATGTTTGTAGATGCGCTCAGATTCATCCGAAAACAGCACAGCATCGCCATCGAAGGCGATACGCAGTTGTCCGGCATGCGCTTCAGCGACAGGCGAAACAGAAGGCAGAATCGTCGCTGCGGCAAAACCTGCCTCCAGCGCATGGCGTACATCCGAGGATTCAGCGGAAAGAAATAATTGCGCACCGAACGCGGATATATAAGGATGCGTACTCTCACCTCGGGTAAAAGCCGCACGACTGATATCCAGTCCATGATGTTTGATTGAATTGAAAATGCGCAGCCCTGTATCTGCGCTGTTGCGCGACAACATAATCACTTCGACGCGCGGGTTGGCAGGATCTCGCTTATTCAGAGCCAGTAGTTTTTTAACCAAAGCAAATGCGACGCCGGGTTCGAGAGGGATTTCTTCATGCTCGATCTGGTGTTGACAATACGAATCGACGCCTTCATTCTTAAAGATAGCATGGCTCTCATCCAGATTGAACAAGGCTCGTGATGAGATGGCGACAACCAGTTTATCCATTTTGATTATTTGTAATTTTCCATGATCAGCGCCGCCTCTTTTTGAATTTCCTGACGCAGTGCGGGGGGTGATAAGACGTCAACCTGAGAACCTAAGCGCAGAATGTCCATCATCAACTCGGTTGGATCGGCGTAGGGCACTTCCAGTATGTAATGTCCATCGTCATCATATTTACCGACCTGAGCCGGATGCCATTCCTCATTGGATACCCAGCGCGATGCCAGTACAGAAAATTTCAGGATTGCTTTTTGGCTCGGCTTGCCGCTGTAAATGCCGTAGTTGCTGTCAAACTCATCCGCGATCTGTTTTTCCGGTATCTCATCAGCAGCAATGTCCAGTATTTTGACGTGTTGTATCGCATCCAGAGAAAAGCGCCGCAAGGCATTTCTTGTATGGCACCAGCATTCCAGATACCAGTTATTCCGGTGAAATACCAGGCGTTGCGGCGATAATTCGCGCTCGCTATGCTCGTTATGCTGCCGGTTGAAATGATGAATATGGATGCGTTTATTCTCAAGAATCGCTCTTGTCACCACGCCGAAATGCTCAGGATTTTTCCGGCGAGTACCGGTTCGCACCAGCCGTATGTGTTTGGCGATGCGCTCGAATGAATTGCCATCACTCCCGGCGATAGTTTCAAGTCTCGATAGCAGCGGCGCAATATGCGGGGTCAGCAAACCGGGTTCCAGTTCTGACAATATCTGGTGGAACGCGAGCAGCGCATAGGTTTCATCCGCATTAAACCAGAGTCCCGGCAACTCATAGGCAGGACCTATATTGGGTGTATCGAAGCGATAGCCTCTTACCTCGCGGTCATGAATGATGGGCGCGTTGAATCTATCCTTGAGGTAGGCCAGATCACGCTTGAGTGTCGCCCACGATATGCCAAGTTCATCTATCAATTCCTGCCGAGAGACGCTTTTGCGTTCGGCCAGCATCTTGTCAATCAGGTAAAAACGTTCGGTGCGATTCATTTGATATCTCCGTCAGAGCGCATTCTTTGAGCCCTTGTCTTGCAATGATACGTCAAAGCAGAAGCAAAACGGAGTCCTTCTGTCAGACATTCCGAAAACTCTGAGCTTATATAAGTTGCGTATTGCAAACACGCGCTATTGAAATGTTGCCGGATGCACCATTGAAAAAATAGTTGTAGAGAGTTTCAAAGGCGCAGTTTTTGAGCCCCTGCCATGCAATGATACTTTCAAGCCGACACCAATACTCTTCCCTCTTCAGAGTAAAGCGTAAAAGATGAAGGCGGAAGTCGTAGGGTGGATAAAGGCTGTTCTGCCGTATCCACCGGAATATTTGGCAAAATTAAGGAGGCCTGAAAATGAACGTTCAAGACAATTTACCTGACAATTCACCGGATTTAACTTCATCGGATTATGCCGCTGCGCGTGCAGAAAAAGCAAGACGTCAGAATTTATTGCTTTCCCTGCAAACCTTCTTGTTACAGGACAATGAAGAGTCCGTATTGGTTGGTCTTGCCGGTAATCCATCTCTATTCGAAGAAGTGCAGGAAAAGCTGGCAAGCACAGGCTCACCCCCTGTGCGCGAGGCGTTGGCTGCCAATCGCTGCCTGAGCGAAAAACAACAAAGTTATCTGGCGGATACGGGGAGCGACGAGGTGAAATGTCAGCTGGCGAAAAATCCATCACTCAGCAAAGCAATTCAAACACTGTTTGCAGACGAAAAAATCTCCTGCGTCCGGGAGGCGCTGGCGGGAAATCCCTCGCTTGACGAGACCTGTCAGCCAAAGCTGTTGGAAGATGACGATGAATTGCGATCCGACATTATTTACACCATCATGGCCCTGGCCGCTAATCCGGCGCTGTCAAAGGGGTTGCAGGATAGGTTGGCGGAGGACGAAGATGTTCGCATCGTGGCAAGCCTGGCTAAAAATCCTGCCATCCCGGAAGTCTTCATGAAAAAGCTGGCTTTTAGCGATAGCGATGAAATCAAGGCTGGCCTTGCTTGCAACCCCGCCTTGCCAGAGTCCTTGCAAGCGCGCCTGATTGCAGGCAACAGTTATAAAGTCAGTGAAAATCTGGCTCGCAATGCGGCGCTTAAAATTGCGCAACAAGCTCAGTTGGCGCATACCGGCAATCTCGATGTCCGGCTGGCACTGCTGGATAATCCTGCGCTTGATGAGGCGATCAAAAAACGCGTCACAGCTTCTTTCATTGAGCGAGACTTAACTTCAGTTGAAAGTGATCTGGAATATGCCGAAAAGCAGTCTGCTCGGCTTTATAACGAACATCACGATGCGCTGAAAAAATGTATCAATTCATATGGGGGTTTCTTTACCTCCTCAGATGAAAAAATAGCGCGATTGGACAGAGACGCGAATCGCGTACAAAAGGGCATCAATGAGGTTGAAATGGAAATTAATAAACTTGAAAATAAACGTCACAAAATCAAGGAGCTGCTCAAGAAAAATGCAAGTTATGACAACAGCGAAAAATCGCCTGATACTGGCAGTGGATATTTTCCGGTGCTGAACGTGGCAGCCATGATTTGATTCAGACCGCAAAGGAGAGCTGAAATGTTTGCATTTCTGGTAATCGCGTTTATCGTTTTCCTGCTCTTCAGCAAGTTTTACACCATCGCCAAGAAGCAGGACGCGATCAACGGCAATGACAAGCAATCAGCCTTTGTTTTCACGGTTTTCATGTTCATCTGCACGATTTTGTGGCTTATTTTCAAGTAAGCATTCAAATCAAGCGTGCTTGTTTTGGTTTTTCTGCTGCTATGGACAAAGCTAGGAAAATCTTTAGGCGTAGCAGAAAATTCTCAATGTGAATGCAATAAAAAACAGGCACAATAGCAAATCCGCGCGTTTAAAAATGAACGGAAAAACGAATAGCGATGCGGCTTGCCTGTGAAGAACGTTGTTAAATGGAGCGTTAACCTATGCCCTTACCTGTCATGCCAATGAAAGTCACGTGTCAGTCCTGCGGCTGGAGTAAGATTATCCCGAAACAGGGCGATGTGCTTTTCGCCCCCAGCCATTGTGAACGCTGCGGCAGCGAACAGTTAAAACTCGAAGCGGCGGGGGTACTGGAGAGATTAAATCCGGCAGCCTTTATTCTGGACAGGCTAAGAAAATGATGAGGCGAGAAGTCCCGAAAATCAATTATTGTTGGACTATTAGCGGGTTGTTGCTATTTACTCTGCATTATTAGTTTAGATGGTTGCAACGGGACGGAAGAGTTGATTGCCACATAATTTTATGCAAGTAAATTTTAATCTGTAGAAATGGATTGTCATGCACAAACAAAATATTGAAACGCTTCGCGATGAAGCATTACGTCTCATCACCTTGGAAATTAACGTATTAAAAAAAATGATAGGCGAATCAGGGGTGTTAACTGAAGAAAAGTCAGGTGAAAAACAGACATTTGATCGCGCATCGGCTGTAAAACATATTGAGGTGCTGGCTGGTGAGCAGAATAAGCTGAATGAGTTGGAAATGGTTCTCGCAGTTGTGGGAACGATGAAAGCAGGAAAATCTACTACTATCAATGCTATCGTGGGCACTGAAGTTCTGCCTAATCGCAACCGTCCTATGACAGCACTCCCCACCTTGATTCGCCATACTCCGGGCCAGATAGAACCAGTTTTGAAGTTTGACAATGACCAGCCTATTCATATCCTCATGGATACGCTACGTAACTCATTGAAGAAGCCAGAAAATTCCTCTGCGATTAAAGAGCTTGCTAGAAACTCCGATATGAAGGAAATTATCACCCTGATTGAAAAAGGCGAAAAATTCCAAACTCGCTATAAAGGTGCAGATGAGATTTTCTTATTTTTGCGTAACCTGAACGACCTTGTACGTTTATCTAGCGAATTAAAGATTGACTTCCCTTTTACTGCTTACGATGAAATTCATGAGTTACCTGTTATCGAAGTTGAGTTTGCTCATCTCCGAGAAACGGCACAAGCAAAAGGTAGATTGACGCTTCTGGATACGCCAGGCTCCAATGAATCTGGGCAACCACACCTGAAAAAAATGTTGCGCGAGCAGCTTAGTAAAGCGTCTGCTGTTCTAGCGATTCTCGATTATGGTCAGCTTAAGTCAGATGCTGAAGAGGAGGTGCGTAAAGAGCTAAGCAACGTCGCCAGCGTGACCGAAGGGCGGCTTTATGTGTTGGTCAATCGGTTCGATCAAAAAGATCGGAATGGTGATACGGAAGAAGTAGTTAAAACTTGTGTCGCAGATAGTTTGATGGAGGGACGAATTCCGGTTGGCAACGTATACCCTGTTTCCGCTAAATGGGCATACTTGGCAAACTATGCGCGTCATGAATTGTATATTAACAAAAAACTTCCCAATCCAGCTCAACATCCATGGGTTGCAGATTTTGGCACTGCTGCTTTTGGTCCTTTGTGGAAATCAAAAATTGGTGACGTTATTGCAGTAAAGGAAACGGCAGATGCCCTTTGGAAGGAATCACTTTTTGATGCTCCTCTGGAAAAAGTAATTCGCACCGCGCACGCACGAGCCGCCGTATATGCCGTTGAGTCATCAGCAGCCAAATTAGTCGATATGGCTGAGAAAATGCAAAACCTGCTCAACACCCGCGCAACAGCCTTAGGCAAAAGCGCTCATGAGCTTGAACGACAAATCAAGGATTTGAAGCAAGATATTGATCGAGTTGAAAGTATTGAGGCAGAAGCAAAGCTAAATGCGGATACGAAACTCAAAGAACTCACTAAAGGTACTGAGCAAGTGTTCGTAGGTGTTAAAACTCATATTGCAGAATCGTTGAAGAAATACTTCAAAGAAGGCAAACAATTAGAGAAACAGGCGATTGACAGCAAGAAAGCAGCAGAAAATAAACAAGAAAAGACTAAGTCCTCTGGGTTTGCCGAAATTTTTGCTTCCCTTATAGGCACTTTAGACAAGAGGCTCTCTTCCATAAACGCGGATATTGACTTTAATCCTAATGATCCTGTTATGAAGTTTGAGAAACGAAATGATGCGGAAAAATTGATTAACAAAATCCAGAAATCCATATCGGGCATATTTGAAAACGCTGAAAGTGTCATGAAAACAGGAATGACTGAAATTCTTGCAGCATTTCAAGCTGACTTCAAGACTGGCGTAGTTACTGAAACTGACAAAATTCTACGTGAAATGAAGGAGCACTTAGGAAAAGATGGTTTTGTGATGGAGCTACCTATTCCTAGCACAGTTAAACTTGCTTTGGGATTTTCTGGTGCGGATATGATGGAAGATATTGTGAATGAGAGGCAGAAACCGGTGACGCGTAGTCGTAGGAAATCAGGTGTATGGGGTACGGTTTGCGGCTGGATCGGTACTGATGATTGGGGTTGGGAAGACTACCAAACTACGGAACAATTTTATGAGATAGATATTCGTAAAATCCAAGATGCGGCTAATCGTTCGGTTGATCAAGCGGTGGATGGGCTTGCTGAAGCGGTGGGGGTTTATATCAAAAAGCCGCTTAACGCTGGTATCAATAATTTTTTTGCTGGATTTAAGGAGTCGGTTGAGCAGATCAGAGGAGATTTAATGCAGGGTATACGCGATCAGGAAAAGAGCAAAGTAGAGCAGCATGAGCTAATTTTAAAATTAAGCGCCTTAAAAAAAAACGTTCCGGACATTCTGACTGATAGCCGCGAATTGAAGAAAGACGTTGAGCAATATGGAGCAGTGGCAGCATGAGTGACTTGGCACCCATTACAAGCGATTCTAAAATCTACCAAGTTTTAATAAGCTCACTGCCTAATAAATTTATCGTTGATTTTGCCAACGGTATTGATGTGGGACGAGATCATCTACGAGTGCAGCGTCAAAGAACAGGTATGGGAGCTCGGCTTTATGACGGTTTCACGGGTCAAGGAGCAAGGAGGCAGGCAGAAATTAATGCAAGTTTGATTGATGGGGTTGAAGGTTCGCTCATTTGGCTTGGCGAACTAACCGAATCTCTCGCCCTTAGTAATTACGCGATTGTTCAGGTAAATGAGCGTTTGAGCGTAATAACTCAAAATGTAACAACGCTTGCCCACTACTCTGCCGATACCCGTCATCAAGTGGAAAAACTCTCAATACACTTCAATCAGCGTTGCGATCAGTTGAACCAACAAATTTATCGAATTGACTTTGAGCAACGTGCAGAGCGGCAGCTGGAGCAGGTGTTTAATAAATGGGCGGCTGGACGCTTAAATACCTTCTCCCTTGCGGGACGTTGTTATGCCGCAATGGAAGAATTGCGCTGGGGCGTATTTGGTGATTATTGCCGGATTCACAATAATCATATTCGGCAAGGATTTCTAGGCGATTTAGCAAATAGAGCAATTAGTCAATTGGCCAATGATGCAAGTATGGAACCAGGAGATAGATCAGAAATGTCATCTTGGCTTGCCAGACCAACTGGTCGAACACTGCTCGCTGATGCAACCGATGCACTAGCTTATCTTGGCGACGGATCAAATCCTGAGGTGCAACCATTCGTGTTTTCAATCACCCAATTGCCGGAACAAACACCATTAAGCGTTCCCAAAATATGTAATGCTGATAGATTGGCCCGTGCTTTAGTTTCAGAACTTTTTTCGGTGTAATTCTCATGAGCGATATGAAAGTAGGATTAGTGCTTTCCGGTGGAGGTGCAAAAGGCGCATACCATGTGGGTGTGGTAAAGGCATTGCACGAAGTCGGTGCACAGGTTGATGCAGTCGCAGGTGCCAGTATTGGCGCGCTCAATGGTGCAATTTTGGCAGCTGCACCGTCATTGCATGAAGGGGCGGTTCGTCTTGAAACGTTGTGGATGGATTTGGCGAATACTTCACCATTGAAATTTAATTTTCCTGCCTACATACAACTGCTGGCCGCAAGTGGACTTCATCTTGCGAGTGCAGGTGTACTGAAGGAAATAGTTCAGAAAGCACAGCACATTGCTGGTGGTGCAATGCCTGCGGGAATATCGAATTTTTTAGGGGGATTAAATGAAGGTGCTTTATCTGATACTCCATTGCAGAACCACATAAATCAATATTTAGACCAAGAGGCCTTGAACAAAGGTTTGCCGTTGTTCGTCTCGGTTTTTAAGCACGATCATGCTTTCCGTGATTTGTTGCGGTGCGCTGTTGCGGAGCTGGGTATTGTAGATTCAGCAGCGTCGGAGTTTGTTCATATTCAATCCTTACCAATTTTAGAACAAAAAGAAGCCTTGCTGGCATCCGCAGCGATACCGCTTTTATTTGCTCCGAAGCGTATTAACGACAATCTATATTCAGATGGCGGTCAAGGTGGCTGGCAAAAGATGCAAGGGAATACGCCAATCACTCCATTGCTTGAAGCGGGTTGCAATATGGTAGTTGTGACGCATCTCTCGGATGGTTCTCTCTGGAGCAGACATGACTTCCCAAACGCAACTATTTTAGAGATACGTCCTCAATCAAACATTTCCAGAGAAGGGCTTGTGCCCGACATATTGGGTTTTAATGCGGGGAAACTCCCTTCATGGATCGAGCAAGGCTATGTAGACACCATGCATTGTGTCGGGCGAGTAATGAAAGCGACTAAATCAAGAGTCAATCTTAAAGTTTCTGAAGCCGCCGTTGTACAAAGCCAAGATACAGCCCGAATAGATCAAGAGATGCAAATAACTATGAGCAGACTTTCAGCTTAACTCTACCTAATTTATAATGTGGCTATCCTCAACCCCTCCCAGCTCCCCGGCCTGCGCGAAGACAGCGGGCTGTTCCGTGAACTCGATGTTCTGGAACGCCTGCGTCTTGGTCTGCCGGATGGTTATGAAATCTTCCACGAAGTAAACTGGCACTGCGTTCACGCGGGGGTAGACCGGCACGGCGAGGGATGTTCATGGGGTGGCAGCTCTCAACTCATGGGGGCAGACTACCGTTTTTGCGCAATGCGACGCTAATTTGTCCGGTGGTACAATAATCAAAAAACAGGGGTACGGATTATGCATGCAGTCGAATTTGAAACCATTTCAAAAAATGGCATTATCGAAATTCCTCCAGCCTATAGTGAGTTTGCATCCGGGACTTTGCGCGTTGTGCTGATGATGAATGATGCCAAAAAAGATAGCAAACTTGCACAATTGCAAGTGCGCATTGACGAAGGTATTGCCAGCGGTATTGGTAATCGCTCGATGTCATAACTTAAAACCATTGCTCAAAGTCAGTTTTCAGCCAAAACTATCGCAAGCGGATTCAAGTCTTACATTCCATATTTTCCAATGCCGCGCTTACAAACTGATAAGGTTTTGTGCTATTCTGCCCGACATGGATACCCACCTGTACGAAGAGCTTGAACATCTGAGCATCGCGGAAAAGCGCTCGCTCGGAGAAGCCTTGATCATCAGCGCTGAAAGCGACGCGTCAGCACCGCTTGTCACCGAAGCTCAACGCGCAGAGCTTAAATCCCGTCTCGCTTATCACCGAGACCATCCAGAACCGGGCATTACCTTTGCGGAGCTCAAGTCCAAGCTGCTGGCCTCATTGCATTAACGGGCATGGTAAAAATGACGTCATCCATGATAAACCTGTGAAGCCCGTTCCCTCACTTCAATCCTCTCCTGCGAGCGAGGAGGCAATCGAATCGCTACGCGAGTTTTAAGTTGACCATGTTGCTCCGGGTCATTTACAAACCACTGGCCCAGATTGAAGCATCCGAAGCTTATCAATGGTACGCGCAACCGCATATCGGCATGGGCAACGCTTTCCTTGAAGAACTCGAACGAACCAGCGGTTTTATTGCCCGTAATCCCTACCTCTATTCGTGTGTAGAGCTCGAAATAAGACGGGCGAATCTGAGTCGTTTTCCTTACGCGCTATTTTATGTGATAGACGGCGGCAATGTGAACGTACTGTCATGTTTTCACCAGCATCGAGAGCCTAAATCAAGGTCGCAGCTTTTATCTGATTCGGCAAGATAAATCTAATGGCTACCCTCAATCCCTCCCAACTCCCCAGCCTGCGCGAAGACGGCGGGTTGTTCCGCGAACTTGATGTGCTGGAGCGCCTGCGCCTTGGCTTGCCTGATGGCTTTGAGATTTTCCACGAAGTCACCTGGCATACGATACATGAGGGGAGTGATAAACATGGTGAAATTGATATCGTCGTGTTGAGTCCCTCCGACAATGTGTGCGAATTCCGGAGCAAACTGGACACGCATTCCACGGCAAACTGGACAGCGATTCCAGAGCAAACTGGACACTGATTCCACGCCAAACTGGACAGTGGTAACAAAGGGGCCGTTACGTTCGCAGTAACAGCAGTATATCCAGCGGGTTAAAGTCCCGTCCGGGGAGTTGTCCGTGCGCCCCGGTAGCATGAGGAAGCGGCGCTGAAGCAATTCAGTGTCGTGAGTTTCCAAACAGCAAGAGAGCAGGCCGTAACGCAAGTGAACCTATAGGTAGCCTCGTTAACAAAGTGGAGGAGCCGACCCTGTGTAGCGAAGGGGAAGGCCGTTGGATGGGGGCTGAAATAACGGAAGTGGCGCACATCGTCTCTCGGGGTAGCAAGGTCGGCATGTTTTCGAGGATATATTGCCCAGTGCTGGAGACCCGGTGCGGTGGTGGGGAGGCCACCGGCTGTTGCGTATAAGGAAACGAAAGCGCAGCAGGCCGTACGTAAGCGTCCGGCCGACTCACATTGATTGTGTAAGCGAAAGCTAAGAGCATAGTGTCCACCAATTCTTAGTGGATACTTTATGAACTCATCAGCATCAACAATACCCAGCCGCCGTCGGCGGCAAC
>JAJYYO010000046.1:5917-11556 GCA_021800795.1 Pseudomonadota bacterium | reverse complement strand
TACGATCAAAGCGGCGAGCACGGCAATGATGACGATGACAACCATCACTTCAATCAGGGTAAAGCCGCGGATTTTTGAAAAAGAGGGTATTTTCATGCTTTAGGATCCTGTCAGTTGCGGTTAAAAGAGCCGATTCATCTGCATGCAAAGTTTGCGGATGATTTTCGCCAGCAAGTTTGATTATAGCAATTAAAACTGGAATTCACGGTGTGCTGACGCACACAATCTGCCGGTATGGCGTCTTGCTGTTGGAGGACAGGCTGCAAGAGATTGAACAATGCCGATCAGGCTGATTTGTTGCGTTATTTCCAGCGTGCCGTTGACAATTATTCGTGTTCGCAGATATCGGTCAGCACGATGCGCACCAGCGCTTTTTCATCCGGTTTTTCCAGACGCTGGCAGATCAGCAAGACGCTGACGAGGGTTCCGTCGCCTTTCCGGATGGCTAGCTTACAATTGCGTTTGCGGTCGTTTTTTTGCACGGAAAGAAAAAAATGATGCCAGGAATCCTGATCTGGCGGTGCAACGAAAGCGGCGAAGCGGCGCTGCATCAGTTTGTTTCGCTCCACGCCGAACAGTTCGGCGCCGGGAAGATTAATGTCTTCGATCGTCGCGTCACTGCTGAGCGTCAGGTAACCTGCCGGCGCGAAATCATAAAAATCGATATAACGGTCACGGGAAATTTCCAGTTCAATTTGCGACTGCCGCAATGCCTCGTTCTGCATCTCCAGTTCGATCTGCTGAACGCTGAGTTCATGCATCAGTTCATGCAGCAGGTTTTCACCTGGCAGTGGCTGCACAAATGACGGCACCCTGCGATTAACTTGCGCTTCGGCTTTATGCCTTAATTGATCGGCATGCGGGTTGATTTGCTTCATGTCTTGCATATTCCTGAAATGGGTTCCGAGCGGTTCTTAAAGGCTACAGATGAACCGGTCATTGTTTGAGGTATGCATCATATGACAACGATCATCCCTCATTCCGTGCGCTGGATAACACAGGCTGCACAGGCAGCGTGTCGGTCACATCCTTGCCGACCCCCCGGTAGCCGGTATATCTTCCCGATTGGTCGAACATCGGCTCACCGCTCACCATCAATTGTTGCCGGGAGCCATCCGCATTTATCCGGCTGTAGACGAAATCCAGGAAGGGTTGTCTGACGGCCAGTTTCGCTGCCAGCGCGTCGCGCTCGGCCTCATTCCAGCCCGCACCCCGATTGTCCATGATGATGCCCAGCGTGTCATCGATACGGATGCCGAGCATTTCCAGCGCGGGGCCGAAAATCCGGGTGAAATTGCCATTTTCATCCTGTTCCCAGTACCAGTCTGACGACAGCTCGGTCAACCGGCGAAAACGCGCTTCGCTTTCGCGCAGTTCGGCGGTTCTTTCCTGTACCGTCTGTTCCAGCAGTCTGTTGTATTCCTCAAGCCGCCTGTGCAGCAAACGCACTTCCAGCATGTTGCGGATACGCGTCCGCACTTCGATCAGATCGAAGGGCTTGGCGACGAAGTCTTTCGCGCCGGAGGCCAGCGCCCGCAGTTTGTGATCGGGTTGGGCTGTGATCACCAGTACCGGAAGGTAGCCATCGGATTCGATTTTTTTCAGTTCTTTCATCACCTCGAACCCGTCCATGCCGGGCATTTGCAGATCCAGCAGAATCAGATCGTAGCGGTTTTTGCGATGCAACTCGCTGACGGAATAAGGGTCTGTGGTCGACGCGATAGAGGTATAACCGACATCGCGCAATAACTCGCCCAGCAAAAGCACATTGGCATGCTGATCGTCAACGATCAGAATATCGGCGTTGAGAATTTCCTGGTTGCTGATCATGATGGTTGTCCGGTTATGTTGGATCGTTTCATTTGGGAATGTTTCAGCGCTTCTTCCAGCGCGTTCATGAACTCGTTGATTTTAATCGGCTTGGTGAGATAGCGGAAAAATCCCGCTTCCAGTCCCTTTTCAATATCGCGAACCATGGCATTGGCGCTCAAGGCAATCACCGGAATATGCAGGGTGACAGGGTTGCCGAGCAGGATCTTCAGGGCTTCAGTCCCGCTGATGCCCGGCAGGTTGATGTCCATCAGAATCACATCCGGGAGATGGTCGCGCGCCAGCGCGATGCCTTTGCGTGCTTCGCGCGCGCTCAGCATGCGTATATCCGGATGTCCCTCGATGATCTGCTCGACCAGCAACAGGTTGGCCGGATTGTCTTCCACATAGAGCAGGGTGCGAAGCTCGGTATGCTGTTGCGTTTGCAGTGGTGGAGCATGAGGAAGGATGCCGCCTGCGGCCAGTTGCGGCGTAACATCGCGGATCAGTTCGATGCAGAATTCACTGCCCACCCCGACGAGGCTTTTTACGCTGATAGTGCCGCCCATCAGTTCGATCAGTTGCTTTGCGACCACCAGACCGATGCCTGTTCCTTCCTCGGCGCCGTTCTCCTGCCCCAGACGATTGAAGGGCTGAAACAGTTGCAGCAACTTTTCGGGAGGTAAGCCCTCTCCGCAGTCCTTGATGCTGATCTGTATGCGATCCGGGCTGCTTACCGTGCACTCCACCGTGACGGAGCCCTGTTCGCGGTTATATTTGATCGCATTGGACAACAGATTGATCAGAACCTGCTTGACACGGGTGCGGTCTGCATTGGCAAACCAGCTGGTGTTGAACGGGATGAAATTCATATGGATGGCGTGTTTTTTTGCCTGCGACTCGATCATGGCCTGACATTCCTGCATGATCTCAGTCAGCGACACAGGTTCCCGCGACAGCGACAGCTTGCCGGATTCAATCACCGCGAGATCGAGTATTTCGTTGATCAACTCAAGCAGATACCATCCTGCCTTGACGATCTGGTGCAGCCTTGAAATCTGGGTTTCGGTAGGGGGCGGCGAGCCGATCTCCAGCAGCTGTGCAAAGCCCAGGATGGCATTGAGCGGGGTGCGCAGTTCATGGCTCATCCGGGAAAGGAAAACCGATTTCGCCAGATTGGCTTTTTCCGCCAGCTGCTTGGCATTTTCCAGTTCGGTGTTCTTGTCATGCAGCATCTGATCCAGGCGCCTGCGTCCGGTGACATCGCGCGCTGCGGCGAACACGCCTTGCAATTTGCCGTCAGCATTATAGAAGGTGGCTGCGTTATAGGACACCACCGTTTCCCCGTCGTTCTTGTGGCTCGCGGTGAGCTCGTAGTCGGTGACCTTTTTTTCGTTCAACACCCGTTTGATGGCCGCCTCGGCCAGATCAGGATCGGTGAAGTAATTCTTGAACGGCGTGCCGATCAGCTCATCGCGCGCATGACCGGTGAGCGCCACCATCTGCTGGTTGACGTCGGAAATAATGCCGGACGGATCGGTGGTCATGATTGCGTCGATATTGGATTCGATCAGAGAGCGGGTGTAGAACTGCTGATCGCGCAAAGCCTGTTGCACTGCATACTCTCCGGTGACATCGCGAAACACCAGTACCGCACCGATGACGCGGCCATCCCGGTCGCGTATCGGCGCACAACTGTCGGCGATATCGCACTCGCTGTCATCCCGCGCGATCAGCACGGTGTGATTGGCCAGGCCGTGTATGGTGCCCTTCGCCAGCGTATCCATAACCGGGACGAAGGCGGGCAGGCGGGTTTCCTTGTGGATGATGTGAAAAATATTTCCTATCGGATGTCCGGCGGCTTCAGCCTGCGTCCAGCCGGTGAGCTTTTCGGCAAGCGGATTGAGCAGCGTCACACAGCCAGTTACATCGGTGGCAATCACCGCGTCGCCGATGGAGTTAAGCGTGACAGAGAGCTTTTCCTCGCTGAGCTGCAAGGTCATATTGGCCTGTTGCAGTTCCTTGTTGGTCGCTTCCTGAATGTCGAGCAAACGCTGTTTCTCGGCTTCGATTTGCTTGCGCGCGGTGTTATCGGTGCCGATCAGCAGGTAACCGATGATGGCGTTCTGCTCATCGCGCAACGCGGTGACCGACACGACGGCGGGGAAGCGGCTGCCGTCGCGGCGGATATAGGTCAGCTCGTAAATATCCTCGATGCCGCGCGAGGCCTTGAACACCAGCGCCTCGAAGCCGGGCGTGATCGGGGTGCCGAGCTCGACGCTCAAGGCCGCTGCCCGCGCAACTAATTCCTCGGGGTCGGAAATATCCGCCGGGGTGATCTTGTTCATCACGTCGGCAGCCGCATAGCCCAGCATGCGCTCCGCACCGACGTTGAAGATCTGAATCACGCCTTTTGCATCGGTGGCGATGCTGGAGAAATTGGCGCTGTTGAGTATCGCGTTCTGCAGGGCGCCGGTTTTAAGCAAAGCTTCCTGACGCCGGGTCTCGATAAAACCCGCAACGGTATCGGCTGCAGAGTCGGAAAGACTGAAATTACGGACTGTTTCGGTCATGGCTTAACTTTCTGGCGAGACATAAAAGGATGATGGATTGCGTCGCAACGGGGGCATGCTGGGCATGGAAGCGGGTTCGGTTTCATCGCCAGCCTCCGTTCGCAGGGTGATTTCTTATTTCGACTTCATGATTGTTTGCGAGTTTGCCGATATTTCCTGCATCGCTGAGCAGTCGATGAAATTCTTTCTTGACTACCTTGTAACATTCGCAGGTATGTGTTTCCAGGCCGGCCCGGTTCAGCACGGTGATGTGTCCGCGACGGTAGCTTATCATGCCTGCGCGTTGCAAATTACCGGCGGTTTCGGTAATGCCTTCGCGGCGCACGCCCAGCATGCTGGCAATCAATTCCTGCGTCATGGTGAGTTCGTTGGTCGGCAAGCGGTCGAGTGTCAGCAGCAGCCAGCGGCACAGTTGTTGTTCGACCGAATGATGCCGGTTGCACACGGCTGTCTGGGACATCTGGGTAATCAGGGCCTGAGTGTAACGCAGCATCAGCCGCATCATCGATCCGGCGCGATTGAATTCCTCCATCATCAGCCGCGCCTTCATCCGGTAGCCTTGACCGCCGGTATACACGGCGGCCCGGCTGGGCGTGGTATTGCCACCCATGAAGAGTGAAATGCCGAGCACGCCCTCATTGCCCACTCCGGCGATTTCGGCCGACGCGCCATTTTCCATGATGTAGTGCAAGGATACGATCGCGCTAGTCGGGAAGTAGACATGCTGCAATTGGCCTCCGGATTCGTAGAGTACTTCACCTAGCGGCATCGCGATCAGTTCCAGATGGGGTGAGATTCGATCGAATACATCCGCAGGCAGTGCGTCGAGCAGGTGGTTCTGTTTCGGGTCATGCCGTGAGGACAGAAGAGCAACCATTTTTTTCGTCCCGCGAGCGTGTTGTTGAAAAAGGTAAAAGCAAATCCGCACGATTTGCGCGTGCAAAAGCATCATTGCCCAATACTTATAGCACAAGCTGTGAAAGCGCTATGTACGTTAACGCACAGAACCGTTTCAAGGGATGCAATAAACCAGGTTAGCGTGATGTCGTAATGTCGAATGGCAACCTATGTGCGCTGTCGAACAGAGCTCGTCCGGGCGGAATGGCATGCTGGTAGCAGATGTTTATTATACCCCCTCAAATAAACATCTGCAGTGCTCAGGCCCGGTTTCGGCAATCCCGTACCGGGCCTTTTTTCAGACGATGGGCCGAATCGGCTCATGCCGTTGGATAGTACAAATAATCAGTATGTTATGTA
>JAJYYO010000046.1:0-5817 GCA_021800795.1 Pseudomonadota bacterium | reverse complement strand
ACTGCGTTGATGCAGGGAGTGATCTTGTCGCAAACCGATATTGTGCTGGGAGCGGGTGCTACGGAGAACGGCAGATTGCTGGCTCAGACTGCGGTCACACTTAACAGCAATACCGTTACCAAGCCATAAAGAACGAGAAAAAGCTTGCGAAGTAATGAAAAAGGCCGTCGCAAGACGGCTTTTTTTTGCGAGCAACCTGTGCTGCGTTTACCTGGCAGGATACATACGCAACAAACGCCACCCTTCCTGTGCCATGAGGAGCAGATTTCTTCGGCGAAATGCCAGCAGCAAAGCCATGCCGCCGGTCACCAGCGCGGGATGGCGGCGAATGAAATGCACAGCCCTTATCCCCGCATCAACCAGTGCCAGCGGTTTTTGCAATGGCAGGGAAACCTCAACCATTTCCCTGCGCTGAGCGTCGATTTTTTCCAGCAGCAGAAGGCGGCGGCGTGCCAGATCGATAAGATTTTTTTTCATGGTGTCAGATGGTCACGGTCGCAGGATAGCTCGGCAAGGCTGGCGGAAAACAGCTTGGATTTCTTCCGTAACAGGCTGCGCGATGCGTGCCATACCAGGAGTCCTGCGATGAAAAACAATCCGGCAAGGCTGCCCAAGACCAGCAGACGCCGGCTGTCCCAGAATACCACCACGATAAAGACGGTGAGCAGCATGATGGACAGCCCGAAGAAGAGCAGGGCAATACCGCTGTAGAGCAAGGTTTGCTCGAAGTGCAGACGCTCTCCCTCCAGTTCGTTGGCCAGTAACTCAAGCCGGGTCTGCACGATGGAGAGCATGCTGCCCGCCATCCGTTTGAGCGACTCTGTCAGTCTGATCGAGGCAGTCATGTTAGTGCCGTCTGATCAGCATTCCGATAATCACTCCCGCGCAGGCGGAAATGCCTATCGATTGCCATGGATAGGCGTGGACGTACTGGTCGGCAGCTTTGGCGCCTTCGCGGGTGTGCGTCAGGACGGAAGCTTCGGCTGAACGCAATCGGTTCTTGACGACTTTCAGGCTGTTTTGGATGCGGTTGCGTGCAATGTCCGCGATTTCGCCGGTCTGACTGGCTGTCGCGTTTAACAGCTCTTCGGCATCGCTAACCATCTGTTTCATTTCCGTGATCAGTTTTTCCTTGGGCTCTGCGAATTCGTCAGCCAGGGTGTCCATTATTTTTTTGCTCATGATTTTTCCTATATATTTTTCAGTAAGTTACAAGTGTTTAAAGTTGATCGTGAAACTTTTTGAATGGCGGGCAGCATCAAATGATGTGCCCGCGACCGCCTTATTTCAGACGCATGTCATTCTTGACCGACTGGACACCCTTGACGCTACGGGTGACTTCAATCGCCTTGTCGATGTCAGCACGCGAACTCACAAAGCCGCTCAACTGGACGGAACCCTTGAAGGTTTCGACATTGATTTCAGCTGACTTCAAGGTGGGTTCGTTGAGGATGGCGGCTTTCACCTTGGTTGTTATGACGGTGTCGTCAACATATTCGCCGGTGCCTTCCTGCTTGGGGGTGGATGCACAACCTGCCGCACTCAGCAGGGCAAAAGCCATAAAAACGGCGGCAAAAAATTTAAGTTGTTTCATGTCAATCTCCTTAAGTTAAATAAAACTTCAAAATTACCCAATACCGCGTGTCGGCAGCTTGTCTGTCGCCTAAACGCGCACCTTACAATCGTCCCATCAGCAACAGTATGATCACGATAAGCAATACCAGGCCGAGACCGCCGCTCGGCCCATAACCCCACGACCTGCTGTGCGGCCAGCTCGGTATTGCGCCGATCAGCATTAACACCAGAATGATGAGTAGAATCGTTCCCAAAGACATTTCGTTCTCCTTGTGGCATCACCCTAAGCGATGCCAAGTTATGTTGCGGATGATGCAGAATTTCAACGCGCGGTTAGCGCGGTGCGATTTTGCCGTTGCTGTCGGACAGGATGATTTCCACACGGCGATTCAATTGACGATTTGCCGCAGTATCGTTGCCGGCAACAGGATACTCCTCGCCATAACCGCGTGTGCTGATGCGATCATTGCTGATTCCCATATCGTTCAAGGCTCTGCGCACTGCATTTGCACGTTGTTCGGACAGTGTCTGATTGTGGTCGGCGCTGCCGGTGCTGTCGGTATATCCCTCGATCAATACCTTGTTTTTCGGGTATTGCTTGAGGAAGTCGGCCAGCTTCTGCACGTTGTGCATCCCGCCCGATTCCAGCTGTGCCTTATCGGTACGGAACAATACGTCACCGAGTGTGATGACCATGCCGCGCTCCGTTTTTTTGGCGTTGAGCTCCTGGAGTTGCTGTTCCTGTTTGGCGATGAGCGCCTGATCGCGCTGCGCATTGGCATCGGCGGCCGCCAGATCGGTTGCCTGCTGGTCGGCAACTTCGTTGACCATCGCCACCTGCTGTTTCGCCTGATCGGCCTCAGCCGTTCTCGCCTGAAGGCGAACTTCGTTGCGTTTTGCGGCCGCATTGGTCACTGCCAGTTCGGCTGTTTTTTGCCGGGCGGTTTCCTGAGCGATGCTCACTTTCTGGTTGGCGATATAAGCCAGATGATCGACGGTGGCCAGGCTTTGGCCCTTGCTCAAAGCCGTGTCTGCGGCGCTCAGTGAGTCGCCCGCCTCTTTCAGTTCAAGCGCGGCCAGATTTGCCACCTGGGGATTGCTGCGTGCATCGTTGTAATTGCTATGCGCCGCTGTGAGCTGTGTGTTTTGCGGCGGCGTGGTGGCGCAACCGGAGAGTACGGCGACAGCGATCAGTGCCAGAGGGAAATATCTATTTTTTTGCATGATGAACTCCATTGTGAATTATTTGCTCGTCGGGAAATTCTTTAACGTGAAACTCGCAGCGATTCAGGGAATGCCGATTGTTTTTTTCGTTTGCTTCCTCTCCCTTCGGGAGAGGATTGAGGTGAGGGTATTCCCTCTCCCTTCGGTTTTATTGCGGACTATTGGCGTTACGGTCGAGTTCTTTTTTCAGAACCTGATCGCTTTGCTGTAATGCATCCGCCGCTTTCTGTGCCTTGCCTGCGCGTGCTGCTGCGGCAGCCAACTGTGCATCGACCAGTGCTTCTTCCGCCATTTGGCGGGCCAGACCGTAATTTTTTGTGCCCATTGCATGCTCGGCGCTATCCATTTTGTCCATCGCGGACTTGAGTTGCACGGGTGCATATTCACTGCCGCCGGCGCTGCTGGCGCTGCTGATGGCAGAACGGGACAGCGCCATCTGTTCGGTGGGCGCCGGAATCGTCGGCGCGCTTGCGCAACCGGCCATAAAGATCGCGGCTGCCACGGTTATTCCGATCAGTTGATATGATTTGAAGCAGTCAGTTTTTTTCATTTTCCATCCCTTGAGTTATACGTCGAATAATGTATTTTTTCGATTGCCTTGATTTCCATTGCGCCGAACGGCAGTCACCATGTGGGGTGCGAGGAGCGCACCTTACGCCTGCTTTGAATGGATGCCGTTCATGCTTCTGAGGTGCCGATAATGGAGTGCGCAGGAAGAGAGGTCTGTGCGGTGTCGTACATAGCATCGGATATGTTTCTATGCTCTCTGATGGACGCGGGGAAGCAGCCTGCGGATAAAGAGGGGCGTGTGAAATCCCCCGGAACAACCGGGGGATATTGACTGAGGATGGAACCAGCTGCTGCGAAAATCTGCCAGCTTGCCTCGATTCAAAGCTTACTGCTGAACGGGCATCTTTCCCTTGAGATCCAGCACGATGCGACGATTGGGTTGCAGGCATGCAATCAGCGCCTTGTTCTTGCGGTTGGCTTTTCCCTTGATGTTGTCGCAGCTAACGACAGGATCGGTTTTGCCTTTTGCAGCGGTTTCAATGCGGTTGCCATCGACTCCTTGTTCGACCAGATAGGCCTTTACTGCATCTGCACGGCGTTGCGAGAGTTTCATGTTGTATTCATCGCTGCCGATCCGGTCGGCGTAGCCGGTTATCACGACCACGTCATCCTTGGTATATTCCTTCATTTTGTCAACGACCTCATCGTTCATTTTCTGCTTGCCGTGTTCGCTCAGTTCCGATTTGTTATAGGCAAACAGGGTTTCGGTCTGCAGGGTGTAAGGGGCAAAAACGGTTTTTGTCTGGACAACAGGTGGCGGCGCAGGCGGAGTGGCGTCCGCTATGATAGGCGCAGGTTTTTTGGCGACAGGGTCGCATTCCTCAATTGCCATTGCCGGTGTCCAGAATCCGGTGTGCCAGCATAGGCCGCTGCTGCTCCTGACGATATTGCCGCGGCCATCGGTCAGATAGCCATCCTTGTTTGTCTCATCTGCGCTGGCAATGTTGGTCATGGCCAGAGCGGTCAGGGCAAACGCATTAAACAGCATGATGGGTGATGTTTTCATGATATTTTCCTTTAGTCGTTAGAAGTAATAGACCGGCTCAAAACGGGCCGCCGGTGTTGTAATTTAGTAGCGTGTTACATGGTTGTTTTCAATACGCACACGGTCACCGACGCGCAAGTCGGAAATGCCCTGTGTCACGGTCTGATACCCGCCACGCTCAAGCCGTATTTGTATCCGATAAGCATCTTGCTGCCGGTTTTGCTTTTCTACCTGATGACCGACCACCGCGCCTCCAACCACGCCGGCGACAGTTGCAACATCTTTGCCGCTTCCGCCTCCGACCTGATTGCCCAGCACCCCGCCTACGAGGCCGCCGATGACAGTTCCGGCACCGATTTCGTCGTTGTTGGCGCGTATGATTTCAATGTTGTCAATCACGCCGTAAGTCACTCTGGAAGGCGCATCGTAAGAAGAGACGGGGCGGGAGCCGGTATTCGCGCAACCGCTCATCAGGCTTGCTGCGACTAATGAAATGGCTAAAATCAAATGATTGTTTTTCATAAATCCTCCTGTTGTCTCTGACTTGTTGAAGCTTGCCGGTAATGTTTGCGAAAAACGGGATGCCGGAATTCAATTTGCAATATCTGACGGATGGTAGAACCATCAGCCGATAATCCTGAGCAAGACCATCACAATCGCGATTATCAGCAGAATGTGTATGAAACCGCCCATGGTGTTGGAGGTGACCAGTCCTAGCAGCCACAGGATGATCATGACGACGGCAATGGTATAAAGCATGATATAGCTCCTTGTTATTAAGATATTGGCATGCGGTTGCACCATCGACCCGGATGTGACCGCTGCCTGAAACGTTATTTTTTGATTGTGTTGCCGATGACGCCGCCGACTGCCGCCCCGCCCACCGTGCCGGCTGCGCTGCCGCCGGTCAGGATGGAACCGCCCACCGCACCGACGCCGGCGCCGATTGCGGTGTTTTTATCCCGCTGCGACATGCCGGCACAGCCGCTTAAGATGCACAGCGCGGTTAATGTTGCCGCGTTCATGGTTAACATTTGTATCGTGTTCATTTTGATTACCTCCGTGTTATGTCAGTCATTCGGCGTCAGGGTTATTCCTACCCGGCATCCGGTTTGCTCGTTCTTCGCGAACCGGATGCGCCGCTCAACAGTGACTATCATTATCTTTTGCCGGGGTTTCCTCTGTGCGCTAGTACACATAGCAACGCACAGTTTCATACCGCCCCGCCTGGTCGGTACCGGGTAGTTTCTTCAGACGGCCTTTCCCACCTATGCCAGACATTCTTAGGGAACCGCTGATTTATTCGTCTTCCCCGCAAAAGCGGGGAACCAGCGCCTTTATTTTCCACCACAAGGTTAAAACCACCGGCTTTAGCCGGTTAGCTTTAGCTGCGATAATACGCTTTCTGAACGGAGGCGGGCATGGATTACAGGCACGGAAGCCATACAGTTTTTCAAATAGAG
>JAJYYO010000003.1 GCA_021800795.1 Pseudomonadota bacterium | reverse complement strand
CTGCAATGCGGTGGCAATTTCGCTCAGCGCGCGATTCTTCGATGCCGTGTCGGCCTGCGCCATGATGCGGGAGGCTGCGCGGGCAGCCTGCCCGACCCCCTTCATGTATTCATTGATGTTTTCCATAATGTCTTTCTCGCCGGAATGGTGGCGCATTTTATCACCACGATGTGGCAGGGGCGTGATTTTAGTTACGACTTATGGTTTGCCATTTAGTCGATGCTTATGCAAAGCTATCATGCACTAATTTTTGACACGAGGATAAATTAGGGGCGCGATAAAACACGCCCCTACGTTAAAATGCACGCCAATTATTAAATTGCGGAAACAAAATGTCGGACATATTAAACAAAATTCTCGCGGTCAAAGTCGGCGAAGTGGCGGCCGCGCAGGAGATGAAGCCGCTCGCCGTCATGCGCAGCGATGCCGAGCAGGCAGAAACTGCCCGTGATTTTACCGGTGCGATACGCGCGAAAATCGCTTCCGGTAAACCCGCCGTTATCGCTGAAATCAAAAAGGCCAGCCCCAGCAAGGGCGTGTTGCGCAGCGATTTTGATCCCGCACAAATTGCTGCCAGCTATGAAAAGCATGATGCCGCCTGTCTGTCGGTACTGACCGACGAGCAATTCTTTCAGGGAAGTGCAGCCTTTCTGCAACAGGCGCGCGCAGCCTGCGGGTTGCCGGTGCTGCGCAAGGATTTTATGGTGGATGAATATCAGATCTACCAGGCGCGTGCGATGGGAGCGGATGCGATCCTGCTGATTGCCGCTGCGCTGGATGTGAAGAGGATGCAGGCGTTCGAGTCGCTGGCCGCCAGTCTGGGTATGGCGGTGCTGGTGGAGGTGCACAATGCGCTCGAACTAGACGCTGCGCTGCAACTGGATACACCGTTGATAGGCGTGAACAATCGCAATCTGCGCACTTTTGAAGTCAGCCTGCAAACCACGCTGGACTTGCTGCCGCGCATCCCCGCTGATCGCATTGTGGTCACCGAGAGCGGTATTCTGAGCGCGGCAGACGTTGCGTTGATGCGCAGTCACGGAATCGGCTGCTTTCTGGTCGGCGAAGCCTTCATGCGCGCCGTCGATCCGGGGGCTGAATTGGCGAATGTTTTTGGATAGTTGTAAGCTTGTTGTAAAAAAGCAACACTTTGTTAATGTTTTGTTACAAATCCGCGATTGCAGTTGCATGGGATTTTTATACCGGCATAATCCGCTCCGAAAATTCCTGTACGGGGGTTTTTACTCGATTGTTCAGTTTAATGGCAGGTGCCGGATTTCAACCCGGTATCGTGAGCATAATTATTAAATTAAGGAAAATAAATGAAGATGAACAAAACTCTGCTGGCCATCCTTGCGATGAGCTCTGTTGCAGGCGTGGCTCAGGCCCAGGTAAACCTGATTAATTCCGATCAATCCGAATTGAGCCTGTACGGCATTCTGGATGCAGGCTTGGTGCAGATGACCGGCGCCGGCAATATCAGCCCCAACTTCGTGACCGGTGCTGTTCCTACTGGTTCTGCTGGCGCCCATGTTGGTACAGTGCGCGGCATGATGAACGGCGGCGAATCTCAGTCGCGCTGGGGTATCAAGGGTTCTGAGGATCTGGGCGACGGCAACAAGGCCTTCTTCCAGTTGGAGTCTGCAATCGACGTGGGTAGCGGCCAGCTGGGTACCTCCGGTCTGTCAGGCAGCAACGGTATCGCTGGTGGTGCAAGCACACCTACCCATAACATGATTGCAGATACATCGCTGAACGGTCAGTTGTTCAACCGCAATGCATTTATCGGTCTTTCCAACACCGATCTGGGTGCTGTGTCTTTCGGTCGCCAGAACAGCGTGCAACTGGACATCATCACCGCGACGGGCGGCGGCTATGATCCGGTCAATGCACAGATGTTCTCGCCTATCAACTTCTCCGGCTCTTACGGCGGCGGCGGCGTAACGGACAATGCGCGCGTGGATAATGCCATCAAGTACGCCAAGAAGTTCGGCAATGTCAATGTGAACGCGATGTACGCTTTTGGCGGCATCGCAGCATCTTCCACCGCACGCGGTGAGGCGCAGTTGAACGTGGGTTATGAAGTGGACACATTCGGTATTCAGGCCGCGGCACAACAGGCCCATGACACGACTGCCCTTAACCCTGGTACAGTAGGCGCATTGGCGGCAGGCCCCCAGACCATCAATGCCCAGTTCTTGAATCTGACTTCCTACATGCTGACCGGACGCTATCAGGTGACCGAGCCATTGACGCTGAAGGCGGGTTACGAGCGCATGGAGTTCACAGCGCCTAGCGATTTCGTTTCAGATAGGGCCATGAATACCATCTACAGCTATACCATTGCGACTGCAAGTGCATTCACGGGAGCGCAGAAAAATCTTAACGTGTACTGGCTGGGCGGCAACTATCAGCTCTCACCCGCTACCAAGTTTTCTGTGGGTTACTACGATGTAGAACTGCCTTCCGGTACGGGTAATGGTAATGGCGGTGTTTTTGCTACCAGCGGCAGCGACAAGTACTTCTCCGCGATGGTTGAATATAACCTGAGCAAGAAGACCAACGTGTATGCTGCGTTCATGCAGGACAAGAAGTCTGGCGCGATGGCTTATGTAGGTGCTCCCGGCTCTTATACGCCTAACACCTTCAACACCTACGGTGCTGGTCTGCGCGTCAAGTTCTAAAGTCTGATTGTCATCCCCGCTTTCGTCTGTCTGCCGACAGGCAGGCGGGAACGACAAAACAGAATAAATCAGGATGGTCAAAAACCCACTGCGGCAACGCAGTGGGTTTTTTCATTCACCCAACGGAGGGAGGGGGTTTTACACCCTTCCAACAGGGCTGGAGATGTATTCGATTATCCGGCTTAAATCGGCGGCCATTTTACGCTGTGCTAAAATCACGAACACTGAAGGACGAGAGGCAAGTATGGCAAAGATTCTGGTAATTGAGGACGATAAAATCACGGCGCAGGAAATAGTGACCGAGCTGGGTCAGCATGGTTTTGAGGTTGAGTGGGCCGGCAATGGGCATGAAGGTCTTGAGCGTGCATTGAGCGGACAGCATGACCTCATCACGCTGGATCGCATGCTGCCCTTTATGGACGGGCTGGCTATTGTGACTGCGCTCAGGGAGAGACATATCGATACGCCGGTGCTGATGATCAGCGCGTTAAGCGATGTGGATGAGCGGGTTGATGGTCTGCGCGCGGGGGGGGACGACTATCTGGTCAAACCTTTTGCCTCCGAGGAGATGGCGGCGAGGGTGGAGGTTTTGTTGCGACGACGAAATCTGGCCGGGCGTCAGATCGTGTTTCGCGTGGCGGATCTTGAGCTCGATCTGGTGGCGAGGCAGGCCAGTCGTGCCGGCAGGGTGCTGGATCTGTTGCCGACCGAATTTCGCCTGCTGGAATACATGATGCGAAATTGCGGACAGGTTTTGACTCGCACCATGCTGTTCGAATCGGTCTGGGGCTATCACTTCGATCCGGGCACTAACATTATCGATGTGCATATCGGTCGTCTGCGCCGCAAGGTGGACACTCAGGATTTGCCGCAGATCATCCACACGGTGCGCGGCTCAGGTTATACACTCAGTGAGCATTTCTAAAGTATCCCGGACAGTTGTCTTCCGGCTGACCCTGTTCTACAGCCTGTTTTTCTCCCTGTGCGTGATTATGCTGCTGGGTTTTGTCTACTGGCAGACGGCAAGGGAGATGACACGACGGGTGGATCAAATTCTGGCGCTGGAGACTAGGCATTTTACTTCGTTGCGCTCCGGGCGTCTGCCCGAGGAAATAGAGAAGTCGATCCAGCGCGACCAGCGCCATGTTTACTTATATGGTCTGTATTCACAGGACAGGCGACTGATCGTCGGAAATCTGGAGCAGTTGCCGCAGGGCATTCCGGAGGACGGGAAAATTTACCAGGCCAGTCTGCTGGTGAACAATATCCAAGCCCAGCGGCTTCCGTCGCGTGTGCTGATCATACATCTGGACTCGGGGGAGTTCCTGCTGATAGGGCATGACGTGATGCAACTCATCGAATTCGGTGAACTCATGAAAAGGGCATTTTTCTGGGGCGGATCGTTGACCATCCTGCTCGGCATGATGTTTGGCGTAGCCTTGAGTTCTCGCCCGTTGCGCCGGATTGAGCAGATTCAGCAGGTGTGCGAACTCATCATGCAAGGAGATATCAGGCAGAGGCTGCCGGTCGGCAATCGAAGCGATGAACTGGATATGCTGGCCGCTATCGTGAACAGGATGCTCGATGAAATCGAGAGACTGATGTCGGAAATCAAGAGTGTCGGCGACAATATCGCGCATGATCTGCGCACGCCGCTGACCCGCTTGCGCGCATCGCTTTACCGGGTGCAGCAGCAAATGGGCGATGCGCCCGAAAAACGCCCGATGGTGGATCAGGCCATCGTCGAGGTGGATTCGCTGCTGGTGCGATTCCGGGCATTGTTGCGCATCTCGGAGATCGAAAACAAGCAGAGACGAGCCGGTTTCAAGATGATGCACCTGCAGGGAATTCTGGAGCAGGCAGTCAATCTTATCGCACCGCTTGCGGAAGATAAGTCGATTCAACTGACCATGACGGCGGAGTCCATCGACCCCATACATGGCGATGGCGAGCTGTTGTTCGAGGCAATGGTCAATCTGCTGGACAATGCGATCAAATTCACCTCGGCGGGCGGGCGGGTTGAGGTGCGGCTGGGGTACGGCGAGAAAGGGGTGCAAATCGATATTATCGATAGCGGCTGTGGTATCCGGGAGAGCGAGAGAGTGCTGGTATTGAATCGTTTTTACCGCAGCGAAAACGATCTGAACGCACCGGGTTATGGATTGGGTCTTGCCATCGTCACGGCTATCATCAAATTGCACGGTTTTGGACTTGAATTGGGAAATGCCGATCCCGGCACTCGGGTGACTATTTTCTGCCGTCCGCACAGCCTTTAATTTCTCCGGGTCAAATTCCCCGCTGCTTGCGGCGTTTGTTGTCATCCCGAACCCTGTCCTGAGCTTGTCGAAGGGGAGGCGAGGGATATTAAGATTCCTGATAAGACTGCTAGCCATGCCCGGAATGACAGGGGATACCGCAGCAAGCTGTGGGATATTTCGGGCCACCCTAGTGGGTTATTTTCAGAAATGGTTTACTACATTAAACTTTTGTTATATTCGGTTAGGCTTGGCGTACTTCGATACAATGCCGCACCTTTGGGAAGCTGCGACCATTCGTGGTGAACGGATCCATGGAAAAATATTTTTAAACTGGAGTAGCCTTATATGTTATGGATTGTCCGGGTCGCCTTAAGTCGCCCATATACTTTTATAGTGCTGGCGCTGCTGATTTTGATTCTGGGTCCGCTGGTCTATGTGAACATGCGCACGGATATTTTCCCTGACATCAAAGTGCCGGTGGTGAGTGCAGTGTGGACATACAACGGTATGCCGCCGGCAGACATGTCCAACCGGATTATCACATTTTATGAAAGGCAGTTGTCTACAACGGTCAACGATATCGAGCATATCGAATCCCAGTCGCTGTCAGGGGTTGCCGTTGTCAAGATTTTCTTTCAACCGGCTGTCAATATCAATGCCGCGGTCAGTCAGGTAACCGCCCTTTCCCAGACGGTGTTGAAGCGCCTGCCGCCCGGCATTACACCCCCGCTGATTCTGAGTTATAACGCATCGAGCGTGCCGGTACTGCAATTGGCGCTGTCCAGCGACACGCTGCTCGATAATCAGTTGTTCGATATTTCAAATAACTTCATTCGCCCTCAGTTGGCGCAGGTAGAGGGTGCGGCCGTGCCTTCGCCTTATGGCGGTAAAAACAGGCAGATTCAGGTCGATCTGGATATGCATGCGCTGCGTTCCAAAGGGTTGACGCCGCAGAATGTGACTGACGCGCTTTTGCGCCAGAGTTTGATCATTCCGTCGGGAACGGAAAAAATGGGCAGTTTTGAATATAACGTGCTGCTGAATGCGAGCCCGACAGCGCTCGATGAGCTGAACGATCTGCCTGTCAAATCGGTCAAGGGTGCGACGATATTGTTGCGCGACGTAGCGCATGTGCGCGATGGTTTTTCGCCGCAGCAGAATATGGTGCGAGTCAACGGTCAGCATTCGGTGCTGACCACCATTCAGAAGAATGGCAGCGCTTCCACGCTGGACATCATCGCTCAGGTGAAGGAGCTGCTGCCCCGCATCGAGGCGGGTGCGCCGCCCGGTCTGATCGTCAAAATGGTGGGCGATCAGTCTGTGTTTGTGAAGTCATCGGTGGACGGTGTAATCCGCGAGGGAGTGATCGCCGCAGGCTTGACGGGCATGATGATTTTGCTGTTCCTCGGCAGCTGGCGGTCTACCTTGATCGTTACGATATCGATTCCTCTGTCCATTCTGTCCGCCATCATCGCACTGGCGGCGACCGGTCAGACGCTGAATATCATGACGCTGGGCGGACTTGCGCTGGCTGTCGGTGTGCTGGTGGATGAGGCGACCGTGACCATCGAGAGTATCAACTGGCACCTGGAGCAGGGCAAGCATGTCGAAGCTTCCGTGCTGGATGGTGCGAATCAGATTGTGGTGCCTGCATTCGTATCGCTGATTTCAATCTGTATTGTTTTCATCCCGATGTTCTTCCTTACCGGGGTGCAAAAATATCTCTTCGTTCCGCTGGCGGAAGCGGTCATATTTGCGATGATCGCTTCGTTTATCCTGTCGCGTACCCTGGTGCCCACGCTTGCCAAGTATCTGCTGCGCGCGCATATTCAGCATCATGAAGGTAGTCATCCGCCCGTATCGAAGAATCCGCTGGTCAGGTTTCAGCGTGGATTTGAAAATATTTTCAGTCTGATGCGGGATAAATACAAGGAACTTCTGTTGCTCGCACTGTCCCGGCGCACTCCCTTTATCATCGGTTTTCTTGGATTTGTGGCGATTTCCTTCGCGCTTGTACCGTTTTTAGGGCGGAATTTCTTCCCAGAAGTGGATGCAGGACAGATCAAGATGCATATCCGGGCGCAAACGGGCACGCGGATTGAGGAAACGGCGCGCCTGGTCGATGAGATTGAGCGCGACATCAGGGCGCGGATTCCAGCCGATCAGGTCAAGAATGTCGTGGACAATATCGGCTTGCCGGTGAGCGGAATCAACCTGACCTACAGCAACTCTTCACCCATCGGCCCGGGAGATGCGGATATACTGGTTTCGTTAAATGAAGGGCATAGACCCACTGCGGACTATGTGCGTACGCTGCGCGAGAAGCTGAAGGACGATTTTCCGGGCGTGTCGTTCGCGTTCCTGCCGGCCGACATTGTGAGTCAGATATTGAACTTCGGCATGCCGTCGCCTATCGATATTCAGGTCATCGGTTTTAACCGCAAGGATAATCAGGTGTATGCCTCCAAGATTATGAATCGATTGAGGAAAGTCCGTGGTCTGGCCGATCTGCGCATACAGCAGGCATTCAACCAGCCCGAGTTGCATGTGAATGTGAACCGTACCCGGGCCAGGGAATTGGGCATGACTCAGCACGATATAGCGACCAATATGCTGGTTTCCCTGGCGGGCAGTTTGCAGACCGCACCCACTTTCTGGGTGAACCCGAGCAACAGTGTGTCGTATCCGCTGGTGGTGCAGACTCCCCAGTACCGCCTTGACACGCTGAACGATCTGCGCAACATTCCGGTTGCGGCGGGGCAGGACGATATCATATCTTCGCAGTTGCTGGGCAGCGTGGCGGAAATCAGCAGAGGGCAAGGCGAGGCGGTCGTGTCGCATTACGACGTGCAGCCGACCATCGATATTTTCGGCGCTGCGCAGGATCGCGATCTGGGAAGTGTAGCCAGCGACATCGATCAGATAGTGAAGGATACCGCCCAGGATGTTCCCAAGGGTTCGTTTGTCGTGGTGCGCGGACAGGTAAAGGCGATGAGCGACTCCTATCGCGAGTTGTTGTTTGGTTTGCTGGGTTCGGTCGTATTGATTTACTTTTTGATTGTGGTGAATTTTCAGTCCTGGCTGGATCCCTTTGTTATTATCACCGGACTGCCCGCAGCCCTGGCCGGAATCGTCTGGATGTTGTTTATGACACACACCCCGTTGTCGGTGCCGGCTCTCACGGGCGCCATCATGTGTATGGGTGTGGCGACTGCCAACAGTATTCTGGTGATCAGCTTTGCACGGGAAAGATTGCAAATGGGCGATAGCGGCATCACGGCGGCAGTCGAGGCCGGTTTCATCCGCTTCCGTCCCGTGCTGATGACGGCGCTCGCCATGATTATCGGCATGATCCCCATGTCGCTGGGATTTGGCGATGGCGGCGAACAAAATGCGCCGCTGGGCCGTGCGGTGGTCGGCGGACTTGCATTCGCTACATTCGCCACACTATTCTTCGTTCCAGTTGTCTTTAGTCTGGTGCATGGGAAAAAAGGTAAAACCGATCCTTCAGAAGAGGGTACTTTAAATATGGAGCATGTATGAAGCCTGAAAAAATTCCTTCCCCCCAAGTATCGGCACGTCTTCGACTGGTCGGAGGGCTTATTGCGGTATTTCTGATTGTCATGGCTGTGATCGGCATCTTGTCGCGTATCAATCATGAACACGATTTACAGAAACAGGTTGAGTTACAGCACACGACTGTCAAAATCGTGGCGCCGGAGACGGGCTTGAGCGCGCAGAGTCTGATTCTGCCCGTCAATGTGCGTGCCGTAGTCGATGCGCCGATTTATGCCAGGGTGAACGGTTATTTGAAGGTCTGGTATACGGATATAGGCGCGCATGTCAAGAAGGGTCAGTTGTTGGGCGAGATCGAAACGCCTGAACTGGATCAGCAGATATTTCGCGCGAAGGCCGATGTGGCGACCGCCCATTCGAATTGGGAGATTGCCGATGTGACCGCGAAGCGCTGGCAGAACCTGCTGGCCACTGACTCGGTTTCGCATCAGGAATCGGATGTGAAGACGGCCGATGCGAAGTCGCGCCATGACCTGCTGAATGCTGCGGAGGCCAATCTGAAAGCATTGATGGCAGAGCAATCGTTCCAGCGCGTTGTCGCGCCTTTCGACGGGATAGTGACCGAAAGAAATACCGATATCGGTCAGTTGATCACGATAGGCAGCACCAGCGGGCAGGCGTTGTTCAGGGTTGTCGATAACACAAAACTGCGCATGTATACCGAGATACCGCAAAACTATGCTTCTCTGATCAAGCCGAAAATGACGGTGCATATCATTTTTCCGGAAATGCCATCGCAGACTTTTGATGCAACAGTGCTGGGGATTTCCAACGCGATCCGGGAAGCTTCGCGCACATCTCAGGTTGAGTTGCTGATGGATAACAAAAATGGCGCGCTGTTCACTGGAAGTTACGCCGAAGTGCACTTCGAACTGCCGGCCAATTCGACTGTATTCCGTCTGCCGGTGAGCACGTTGCTGTTCCGCAAGGAGGGTTTGCAGGTTGCAACCGTGAATACGGATAATCGCGTTGTGCTCAAGCACATCACCATTGCGCGAGACCTGGGGCGTGTGGTGGAAGTGTCGAGCGGGATTGACGCTGCCGACCGTGTGATTGACAGTCCGTCCGATTCTATCGTGCAGGGCGACATCGTGGTCGTCAAGCGCCAGGATAGCAAGCCGGACGATCTGCCGGAAAAGAAAACTCATGAAGCTGAGGGTTCGCTATGAATTTCATTCGCCTTGCGGTGATCTTGTGCGTGTCGATACTTGCGGGCTGTTCCGAGGCGCCGGTCTACAAGACGCCGGTCATTGCAGAGCCTGCGAACTTCAAGGGGGCAACCTCCATCTGGCAACCTGCACAGCCTGCGGATAATCAACCGCGCGGCGACTGGTGGCAGGGATACAAGGATGCCACGCTGGATGGCATGGTTGTGAAACTGGATGCGGCGAATGCCGATCTGGCCGTTGCGCTGGCGAATTTCGATCGCGCCACCGCCTTTGCCGCGCAGGCGCGCGCCGATTATCTTCCGACCGTCTCGGCAGGCGGTTTTTCGACCCGCAATCGGCAGTCGCAAACCCGTGCGCTGCGCTCGCCGAGCGTACCGTACAATGTGTATGGCGATCAGGCGCTCGGCTTGATGGCCAATTATGAAGTCGACCTTTGGGGGCGCGTGCGCAACAATGTCAAGGCGGGAGAGGCGGGCGCGCAGGCTGCGGCAGCGGATCTTCAGTCGATTCATCTGAGTTTGCGGGCGGAGCTTGTCAACGACTATCTTGCATTGCGCATGCTGGATGCGCAGTCAAAACTGCTGTCGGATGAGATTGGCTACTATGCCAAGGCGTTGAAGCTGACCGAGGATCGCTTCCGGGGTGGCATCGATTCGGATCTGGATGTTTCACGGGCCCGCGTGCAGCTTGGCACGACAAAAGCCAAAATATCGGATATAGCCGCAAGCCGTGCCCTTTATGAACATGCCATCGCCACCCTGGTGGGTGAGTCGGCTTCCGGTTTCTCGATCATGCCTGCCGTCGTGGATATTCAATTACCGGCAATTCCAGTCGGCGTTCCTGCCGATTTATTGCAAAGAAGGCCGGATATTTCAGCGGCGGAGCGACGTCTGGCCGAGGCCAATGCGCGCATCGGCGTGGCAAAAGCCGCCTTTTTCCCGACTGTGGACCTGTCGGCGGCTGCCGGATACGAAAGCCGCTACCAGGCGGCATTGCTGACTGCACCCAATCTTTTCTGGATGATCGGGCCGAGTGCGCTGATGACCATCTTCGATGCGGGGCGCCGTCAGGCGGTGGTGGATCAGGCTGAAGCTACGTTCAAGGTGGTAGGCGCGCAGTATCGCTCCACCGTGCTGCATGCATTTCAGGATGTCGAAGACAATCTTTCCTTGCTGAACGACTTGTCCGAAGAATCGGTTACCTTGAACCAGGCGATAGTCGATACAAATCGCACGCTGGCTATCGCCATGAACCGTTACCGCGAAGGAATCGCGAGTTATCTTGAGGTCGTGATAGCGCAGGCTCAGGCCCAGCAGGTGCAGCTGGATGAACTGAACTTGCGCAGAAGACGGCTGCAGGCGAGCGTCAATCTCATACGGGCGCTGGGCGGCGGATGGGATGCGACTCGCATTGCAAAACAGTAATGACGGGTTGTCTGACACATACGAGGTGTTCAAAGGGAACGATACGTGTAATTTAGCCTGGTTGCCCGCAACGGCAGCCATTTAAAGCGGGAGTTGACGGGTGCCTTCGGGTGCCCGTTTTTTATTGACAAAACTATGTTATTTGGGGAGAATCGGTGCGCCATGAATACAATCTCTTTTGATACGCTGAAATATGTAGAGCGGCTGGAAAAAGCTGGGATAACGCGCGACCATGCCAAGGCGGAAGCCGAGGCGCTGGCTGACGTACTCTCCACAGGCACTCAGGAACTATCGACCAAGCGTGATATCAGCGAAGTTCGTTCTGAAATGCGCGAAATGCGTACTGAAATCAATGGTGAAATGAAACTGATCCGCTGGATGGTTGGTCTGTCTCTTGCGCTGTCCTCCGGTATTCTGGCGTTGCTTGCCAAACTGTTCTTCGCCCTCCCGCACTGAACCCGATAGGGGGCTGTTTTACGAAACGAATTCAACGGGCATCAGCCCGTTTTTTATTGACGGTAGTCTGCGAATTGACTACATTGCATGTTGTACCGTCATTCCCGTCTGTGCGGAAATGACAGCCTTATTGGGAGCATGTCATGTTTAATCCGGATCGTTTTATCGTCGAATTCGACAAGGGCCTGCGCACCCTGTTAAGTCAGGCGCACAGTGTGCGACCCCATCCTGATGCCCAGGTGGCAGAAGTTCCGTTGAGCGACAGTGAGAAAAAACAGGCCGCCGCCCTGATGCGCGTCAACCACAGCGGCGAGATCTGTGCGCAAGCCCTGTATCAGGGGCAGGCGCTGACCGCGCGCGATCCTGCCGTGCAGCAAAAATTGCAACAGGCGGCGCAGGAAGAGACCGAGCATCTGGCCTGGACGGCGCATCGTGTGCAGGAGTTGGGCGGGCATTTGAGCGTATTGAACCCGCTCTGGTATACGGGTTCACTGGTCATGGGCGCGTTTGCAGGCTTGCTGGGGGATAAATGGAATCTGGGTTTTCTGGCCGAAACTGAGCATCAGGTAGGCGCTCATCTGCAAAGCCATCTGACTAAACTGCCTCCACAGGACGCAAAGAGTCGGGCGATCGTAGCGCAAATGTATAGCGACGAGGCGGCGCATGCCGACATGGCGACGGCGTTAGGCGGAGCGGTGCTGCCCAAAGCTGCGCGAATGGCAATGAAACTGAACGGTAAAGTCATGACCGGCGCGGCGTACCATATTTAGTCACTTACCAGTCAAATGATCTCAAATAATGACAAGAATTGTGTAGCGATATGCGTCTTTGCGACCGCGAACGCAGTGTGGCGGGAAGCAATCCCGTCATTGCGAAGCCCGAAGGGCTGTGGCAATCCAGAAAAATCGGAAAGACTGGATTGCCACGTCGTTACACTCCTCGCAATGACATTTTTGGTTCCGGCTTGTCCGGCTTAGGATTGAGGAGAGCGAAGCGAGGAGTGGAGGATTGAGACCGCAAGGGTCTTCACCGCGCAACTAAGGGGCAACGCCCCAAGTTGCTGCGTGAAGGATTGAGGAGGCAAGATGAAATATAGTGAACTAATTGTCTGGCAAAAGGCTATGGATTTGGTGACGGATATTTATAAAGTTACCGCTATGTTTCCCGGTGAAGAGCGTTTTGGACTCTCATCTCAAGCCAGACGTGCAGCAGTCTCAATTCCTTCAAATATTGCAGAAGGGCATGGTCGAAAATCGACTGCAGCTTACATGAGTTACCTATCCATTGCCTTCGGATCGCTGATGGAGCTTGAAACTCAGATTCAAATTGCAGCGAGGCTGGGCTATCTTGATGAGGGTAAAGTAATTACCCTGTTGGTGCAAACGGATGAGATCGGCAAAATGCTCTCCGGACTAAAACAATCTCTCGCCGACAAACTTGATTAACTGAGGAGTTCTCACTCCTCAATCCTCAATCCTCAATCCTCAATCCTCAATCCTCAATCCTCGCCCTGTTGCAAAAAAACAACAATATGAAAATATTTCTTTGACAGTATTTGTGCTGTTTCTATAGAGTTCGCACCAGTGGCGGCAGGGAGGGCTTGACGTCACGTCCAATATAAAACCTGAGGATAAATCATGAAGAAAATCGTTCTATCTATCGCCGGCGTGATGGCCATTGCTGCATTCGCTCCTGAAGCGTCGGCACTGCCAGTATTCGCGCGTCAAACCGGCATGGCTTGTTCAGCCTGCCACTTCCAGCATTTCCCGCTGTTGAATGGCTTCGGTCGTTCGTTCAAGGCCGGCGGCTTCACCATGATGGGCGCACAAGCCAAGGTTGAAGGCGACAATCTGTCCATCCCTGCTGAATTGAACATGGCAGTGTTGACCAGCATGGGCTATATCAAGAGCAATCAGACTGCTGATGCAACAGGCATGGCAAAAAATTACGGCAACGGCGTATGGGGCGTACCTGGACAAGGTGCTGGTGGCTCAGGCGAAGCTTCATTGTTCTTCGGCGGTCATGTGAGCGACTTCGCAGGCTTCCTGTCCGAGTTGGGTTTTGGCGGTGCAAATGCTGCAATAGGTTCGGCCAAGTTGCCTATTCTGTTCCCTGTGGGCGATTCGCGCATCGGTTTTGTTCCGTTTGCAACCAACGGTCAGGGCGCGTCCTACGGTATGGAAACACTGAATACCGGCGCGAACGCAATTCACATGATGAGCAATACCGTAGGTCCTAATGGCGAATTTGCTGGAGCGATGTCCGCGCAGCAATACATTGGTACCAATACCAATGCAACTGGCGTGGCTTTTGTGGGAACCAACGACATGGGCTTTGTCAACGTGACCAAGTTTAACCAGACAGGTCCAGGGGCCGGCGGTTATGGATCGCTTGGTTCTACCTACGCTCGTCTGGCAGGCACGTTTGATGTGGCTGGCTGGGATAGCGCTGTAGGTATCCAGAGCTGGAGCGGTTCGTCTCTGTCTACCGCTGGATTAGGGCAGAATATGGTTTTAGCTACGTTAGCAGCAAATACTGCTCAAAGCGCTACTACGGTCGGTACAATGAACACTTCGAAGGCTACTGCGATCGACGGCCAAATGCAGGGTGATATCGGCGGCTTGCCGGTTGGCTTCTATGCAAGTTATGCACGCGCTCCAGGTCAGGCTTTAGGAAGCGTTATTACAAACAGCTATAACGCTGGTTCGCTGACTCGCAGTTCATTCAATATCGATGCTGAAGTAGGTGTGTTGCCTGGTGTTGCAACTATTGGTGCTGCGGTTCGTCAAGGCAAGAGCGGTGTTGCTGATGCTGCGGGAAATAACCTGACCGACAATGCTTATTTCCTGACTGCGACATACAAGTTGCAGCAGAACATGCTGGCTCGCCTGTCGTACGTTGCGCAAAGCGGCGGTTACTGGAATGCGGCGAATGGTGTTGGGGGTACAAATGCCACAGTTACCGGCAGCAAGACAACCATGTTGAACATGTACGTGTTGTTCTAATCAACCGTTATCCGCTGCGTGTTGCGCAGCGGATGACGCCGGTTGATTGTTGAATTAAGCGGGGGAGACGAAAGTCTCCCTCGTTTTTTACGCTTGTCTCCACCCGTTGCGTGGAAGCGAGAAAAACAGGGGTGACTTGGGTCCCCCCTGTTTTTTGCTTCCGGAACAGAAAATTTGCTACACTGTACCTTGAATCGTGCAGGAGGAAATATGAGCACTATCACATTCGATACGTTGAAATTCGCCAAAAAGCTGGAAACAGCAGGTATGCCGGTTCATCAGGCAGAGGCGGAGGCGCAGGCATTGCAAGATGCGCTTTCGGAGTCAGAACTTGCTAGCAAACAAGATATTTCCGAGTTGCGCTACGAACTTCGCGAAATTAAAACCGAGTTGAATGGGAAGTTAGCGCTTGTGCAGTGGATGCTGGCTGCTGTACTGGCGTTAGCAATAGCCAATTTTGCCAAGCAATATTTCTAGCCCATAGCCATGTACGACACACTCAAGCACTATCATGCATTTGTTGATTCAGGGATGAGCGAAAGGCAAGCAGAAGCGTTGGTTTATGCAATTCGCGATGCTGCGCAGGAAATCAGACAGGCGCGGGAAGATGCCCGGAAGATGCCGCCGAGCTCGTCACCAGTGTCCTTTCTCGAAAAAATCTTCAAGCACTAGTTCGGTTCTTTGCCTCGTTCCCACGCGCGGCAAAGGAACGTAATCCATGCGCGCCGGCTGCGCTCCCACGCAGCGCGTGGGAGCGAGAAAAAGGAATGGAATAATGTTCTCCGCTGTTTTTTGCTTTTTTAAACAGTAATTTTGCTACACTCCACCTTAAATCGTGCAGGAGGAAATATGAGTACAGTGACCTTCGATACGTTGAAGTACGTCGAGCGACTCAAGGCAGGCGGGGTAAGTGATGTGCAGGCAAGAGCAATGGCCGAAGCGCAAGTTGAGGTGTTTTCGGAAACAACTTCCAATATCTTGGCTACAAAGCAGGATGTTGCGCGTTTGGAATTAAAGCTGACCGAACATGACGGTGAGTTCAAATTGATCAAGTGGATGATAGGTTTGTTGCTTGGCGGTGTGGCTGCATTGATCTTGAAAGCGTTTTTTTGATGGTGACCAAGGCCGATCTGGATTTGCGGATTGCAGAGTTGAAAACCGAATTGGTGAAGTGGATGCTGGGTATAGCCGCAGGTCAGGTTGCATTGCTGGTTACCTTGCTCAAGGTGGTGCACTAAGCAAGATGATTGTGTTGAACTGTGATGTTCTAAGGAACCGCTGATTTATTCGTCTTCCCCGCAAAAGCGGGGAACCAGCGCCTTTATTTAACTGGGTTCCCGCCTACGCGGGAACGACAAAACCGAATAAATCAGCTGCTCCCTAATTTGTCTGTCAACCGCTTGCGTATACTGCATTCATGAGTAAAAATGCGGCATACTTATTGATAATGAAGGAAAGATCATGGCGATCGTTTTGGATAGCGATATTGAAAAGGTGGTACAAAAGTTGGCTGCATCGCGACATTGCACAGCGCAATTCATTATGGCGGAAGCCGTGCACCAGTTCGCCGCGCGAGAACAGATACGTGATAATTTGTGGCAAGCGGGTCATGCAGCCTGGGAGCATTATCAGGAAACCGGTTTGCATCTGACCATGGAAGAAATGGATGGCTGGATGGAAAAACTTGAGGCGGGTGACGATGCAGAACTGCCAAAATGCCACGTTTGATATGGTCATCTGCGGCGACGCTTGATTTGGCGCGTTTGCATCGATTCCTTGTTCGTAAAAATATTGATGCAGCCAGGAGCGCGATTCAATCAATTCGCGCTGAGGTTAAAAATCTTGCCGTTCAACCGCAGATAGGCCGGGTTGCTGAAAACCAAAAACCAGAATTTCGCGAGTTACTGATCGGGTTTGGCGATAGCGGTTACATCACGCTTTATCATTATGCGGATGATGTCGTTACGATTTTGTCGGTTCGTCACCAAAAGGAAATTGGATAGTAAGCCCGCGTAAAGCTTAGTACGGGCGGATATTTTTTACGCCGTCATTTTGCCCTGTTTCTGACGAGCTGTGGTAAGCTACCGCCAAGTTTTTATATACCGTTTTTACCGCCTCCCATGTCATCTGTTTCCCAGTCGGTCAAGAGTCTGATTCGTCCTGAACTGCTCGCTCTGCGCGCCTATCATGTGCCCGATAGTGCAGACATGATCAAATTGGACGCGATGGAAAATCCCTATCATTTGCCGCAATTCCTGCGCGATGAAGTCGCATCTGCCGTAGCTGCGGCGCCTATCAACCGCTACCCCGATCCTGATCCGTACGCCCTGAAGGAAAAAATCCGCCTGCTGCTGGGGTTGCCGGGGGGAATGGATGTGTTGCTGGGCAACGGTTCGGATGAGCTGATCCAGTTGCTGGCGCTTGCGGTAAACAAGCCGGGTGCGGCGCTGCTCTCCGTGGAGCCGTCGTTTGTCATGTACAGAATGATCGCGATTTTTGTCGGCATGCGCTACGTGGGTGTGCCGCTGGCCGCCGATTTTTCGCTGGATTTGAAGGCCACCCTGGCCGCCATACACAAGGAACAGCCTGCACTGGTGTTTTTATCTTATCCAAATAATCCCACCGGCAATCTTTTTTCAAAGGACGACATACGCCGGATCATCGAGGCCTCGCCGGGGCTGGTGGTGCTGGATGAAGCCTACTATGCCTTTGCCAGCGACAGCTTTATGCCTCACCTGACGAATTATCCCAACCTGCTGGTGATGCGCACCTTTTCCAAGCTTGGCATGGCGGGCTTGCGGCTGGGATTTCTGGCGGGAAGCGAGGCATGGCTGGAACAGCTGGAAAAGCTGCGTTTGCCGTATAATGTAGGCGTATTGCCGCAATTGGTCGCGGAAAAGTTGCTTGATAATCACTCCGTGTTGTTGCAGCAGGCAGATCAGATCAAGGTTGATCGCGAAACGCTGTACCGGCAGCTGAATGCCATGGTTCAGGTCTATCCGTCCGAGGCCAATTTTCTGATGTTCAAGGTGTCCGATGCGACCAGGGTGTTTGAAGATTTGAAGCGGCGCGGCATGCTGATCAAAAATCTGAACGGCGGACATCCGATGCTCACCGATTGCCTGCGCGTGACGGTGGGTACGCCCGCCGAATGCGGGAAATTTATCGAGGCGTTGCAGGAAAGTATTTCGTAGGTCGGGTTAAAACCCGACGAATTTAAGATGGAATGAAAATATGCGTAGCGCGAAAGTCACACGCAACACCCTGGAAACGCAGATCAGCATCGAACTGAACCTGGATGGCACGGGCCGTGTAAGTTTTGAAACCGGCCTGCCGTTCCTCGATCACATGCTCGATCAGATCGCGCGCCATGGCCTGCTGGATATCAGCGTTGCTGCCCGGGGCGATCTGCACATCGATGCGCATCACACCGTGGAGGATCTGGGTATTACGTTCGGCCAGGCATTCAATCAGGCTGTCGGCGACAAAAAGGGTCTGACCCGTTACGGTCACGCCTATGTGCCGCTGGACGAGGCGTTGTCGCGCGTGGTGCTGGATTTGTCCGGTCGCCCGGGTCTCGTGTTTAACTGTGAATTCGTGCGCGCCAGCATAGGCGATTTCGATGTGGATCTGTTCCATGAGTTCTTTCAGGGTTTCGTCAATCATGCGCTGGTCACGCTGCATATCGATAATCTGGCAGGCAGCAACGCGCATCATCAGGCCGAAACGATCTTCAAGGCGTTCGGTCGCGCGCTGCGCATGGCGCTTGAGGTCGATCCGCGCATGGCAGGCATGATGCCTTCCACCAAAGGCTGTTTGTAAATGCAAGGGCTGCTTAAATGACTGATGTCGCGATCGTCGATTACGGCATGGGCAATTTGCGCTCGGTCGAGCAGGCTTTGCGCCATGTCGCGCCCGATCTGGAAATTGTCGTCACAGATAATGCCAGAGTGATCGAGCATGCATCGCGCGTGGTGTTCCCCGGGCAAGGCGCGATGCCGGACTGCATGCGCGAGCTGGATGCGCGAGGCCTGCGCGGCGCGGTGATGCAGGCTGCCAAAGCAAAACCTTTTCTGGGTATCTGCATCGGCCTGCAAATGCTGTTCGAACATAGCGCCGAGGGTGACGTGGCGGGCCTTGGCGTGTTAAAGGGCGAGGTCGTGCGTTTTGCGCCCAACATGCTGGATGCGCGGGGCGGAAAACTCAAAGTGCCGCACATGGGCTGGAATCAGGTGCGAAGAGTCAGCAGGTTCGCATCCCCGCGAGGGGATGGGGCGATTGCTCCCTCTCCTTCCGGGGGAGGGTTGGGGTGGGGGAATGCCCCGGAACATCCGCTCTGGGCTGGAATTGAGGATAATGCGCGTTTTTATTATGTGCACAGCTATTACGTCAAACCACAGGATGCTGCCCTGATACAGGCGACCAGCGACTACCCTGATCCCTTTGTCTGCGCGGTGGCGCAGGAGAACTTGTTCGCGGTGCAATTTCACCCGGAAAAAAGCCAGGCGGCGGGGCTTAAACTGCTGCAAAATTTTGTCCATTGGAATCCTTAACTTAAACTTTCGCCATGCTAATAATTCCTGCAATTGATTTAAAAGACGGTCATTGTGTGCGCCTCAAACAGGGCGTGATGGAAGATTCAACCGTGTTTTCGGAAGACCCTGCCGCCACTGCCTTGCATTGGCTGGCTCAGGGCGCCAAACGCCTGCATCTTGTCGATCTGAACGGTGCGTTTGCCGGCAAGCCCAGGAATGAGGCCGCCGTGCGCAGCATCATCGAGGCTGTCGGCAGCGACGTGCCGGTGCAACTGGGTGGCGGTATCCGCGATCTGGAAACCATAGAGCGCTATCTCGATTTGGGCGTAACCTATATCATCGTCGGCACGGCAGCGGTGAAAGTGCCGGGCTTTCTGCACGAAGCCTGCGATGCGTTTCCCGGACATATCATGGTGGGTCTGGATGCCAAGGGCGGCAAGGTGGCGGTCAATGGCTGGTCCAAGCTCACCGGGCACGATGTGGCTGATCTTGCGCTGCGCTTTGAAGGATATGGCGTGGAAGCGATCATTTATACCGACATCGGTCGCGACGGCATGCTGAACGGCGTGAACATCGAAGCGACGGTTGAACTTGCGCGTCCTCTGCATGTGCCGGTCATTGCCAGCGGCGGTATTACCGACCTGGACGATGTGCGTCGTCTGTGCGCGGTACAGGGCGAGGGCATCACCGGAGCGATTACCGGTCGCGCCATTTACGAAGGCACGCTGGATTTTGCAGCGGCGCAGGCCCTGGCGGATGAACTGTCGCCTCAACTGTCGTGACGATGCCGCAATTACAGATGATGGCGTTCGTCATGACCGTTGTCCCTCTCTCCTTGCTCTCTGGTGAAACAACTAGCCAATCCACTAAGCCAGCAAGCTGGCAAGTGGCTGGTTATCCCGGAGGGCGAGAGGGACGAGGTTTCGCTACGCGAGGCTTACTTTAATCATGCTGGCAAAACGCATTATTCCCTGTCTTGACGTGACGCACGGCCGCGTGGTCAAGGGCGTGAGCTTCGTCGAACTGCGCGATGCAGGCGATCCCGTTGAAATTGCGCGCCGCTACGATGAACAGGGCGCGGATGAGCTGACCTTTCTCGATATTACCGCCAGCTCCGACGACAGGGGCATCATCTTTCGCATCATCGAGCAGGTCGCCTCCCAGGTGTTCATTCCGTTGACGGTCGGCGGCGGGGTACGCGAAGTGGGTGATGTGCGCAATCTGCTCAATGCGGGTGCCGACAAGGTCAGCATCAACACACAAGCCGTGTTGAATCCGCAGCTGGTGGCGGATGCGGCAAGCCGTTACGGCTCGCAGTGCATCGTGGTGGCCATCGATGCCAAGCAGGTCGCAGCGGATCGCTGGGAGGTGTTTACCCATGGCGGGCGCCGTGCGACGGGCCTTGATGCGGTGGAGTGGGCGAAAAAAATGCAGAGTCTGGGTGCGGGTGAAATACTGCTGACCAGCATGGATCGCGACGGGCAAAAAAGCGGTTTCGATCTTTTGCTTACCCGCCGGGTGACCGATGCGCTGGAAATCCCGGTGATCGCCAGCGGCGGAGTGGGTAACTTGCAGCATCTGGCGGACGGCGTGACGCAGGGCGGCGCGGATGCGGTGCTGGCGGCGAGCATTTTTCACTTTGGCGAATACACCGTACAGCAGGCCAAGCAGTTCATGGCTTCTCAAGGCATCGAGGTGCGCTTATGAAAGCAGGATTGAGGATTGAGGATTCAGTGACAAGGGAGAAGGGAGAAGGGAGAAGGGAGAAGGGAGAAGGGAATTTACTCTTCCCTCTTCCCTCTTCCTTGGCATCTTGTTTTTTTGGCCTGTTCTTATCATGAATGAAGCGTGGCTCAACAAGGTGAACTGGTCTGACGACGGTCTGGTGCCGGCGATTGCGCAGGATGCGGTGAGCGGTCGTGTGTTGATGGTGGCGTGGATGAACCGTGAGGCATTGAAGCTGACACGGCAAAAAAGCGAAGCGGTATACTGGTCGCGTTCGCGCAAAAAACTCTGGCACAAGGGCGAAGAATCCGGGCATATTCAGAAGGTTGTGGAAATACGTCTGGATTGCGATGCGGATGTGATTCTGCTGCAAATTGAACAACAGGGCGGGATAGCCTGTCATACCGGGCGTGAAAGCTGTTTTTACACGCGACTGGAAGACGGGCAGTGGCAGGTGGTGGACGAAGTGCTGAAGTCACCCGACGAAATCTACAATAAATAATGGTAGGTCGGGTTGAAACCCGACTTGAGAACAATGGATAATCTGAAATGAATCAGGATATTTTACAAAAACTGACCGGGACGATAGAAGCGCGCAAACTGGCATCGCCGGAAAGCTCTTACGTCGCAAAGTTGTTCAGCAAGGGCGAAGATGCCATTCTGAAGAAAATCGGCGAGGAGGCGACGGAAGTCATATTGGCCGGCAAGGAGGGTGACAAGTCGCACATCGTGTACGAGACGGCGGATTTGTGGTTTCATTGCATGGTGATGCTCTCACATCACGGATTGAGTTCAGACGATGTGCTGGCCGAGTTGGCGCGCCGCGAAGGTTTGTCGGGTATAGTTGAAAAAAATAGCCGGAACGAAAAATGAACGACTGTTTGTTTTGTAAAATTATCCGCGGTGAGATACCCTGCGCCAAGGTGTACGAAGATGATGAAGTGCTGGCGTTTCACGACATCAATCCGGCAGCGCCCGTGCACTTCATGCTGATCCCGAAACTGCATCTGGATTCACTCGCAGAAGCGGATGAAGGGCATGGCGCGTTGCTGGGCAGGATGCTGCTGCTGCTGCCTAAATTGGCGATGGAGCAGGGACTGGATCAGGGGTTCCGCACGGTGATCAATACGGGGCGCGGCGGCGGTCAGGAAATTTTTCATTTGCACATACATGTCATAGGTGGCGGAAATATTCCGCCTATGGTGCGCCGAAATTAATTCAAGGAGAAAATCATGGGTTCATTGAGCATTTGGCATTGGTTGATCGTGTTGGTCGTGGTCATGCTGGTGTTTGGCACCAAGAAACTGCGCAATATCGGCAGCGATCTGGGCGGCGCAGTCAAGGGCTTCAAGGAGGGCATGGGAACGCCTGCCGCCGATGAACCTGCCAAGCAGGTCAAAGAAGACGGGCACACCATCGAAGGTGAAGTCAAAAGCAAAACGCACAGCAATATTTGATATGACACTCGCGCAGCGAAACTTTGTCCAGCTCGGCTCTGTCACGCAGGTTGAAGCGCTCAATGCTGAAGGGTAATCATGTTTGACTTCAGCATGGGCGAGTTGATGGTGGTGATGGTGGTGGCGCTGGTCGTCATCGGGCCTGAGCGTCTGCCCAAAGTGGCTCGCACCCTGGGGCATCTTTATGGTCGCGCCCAGCGTTATGTGAACGGTGTGAAATCCGACATTGCGCGCGACATGGCCATCGAGGAGTATCGCCAGTTGCAGCAAAAGATTCAGGCTGAGGCGTCCAGCTTGCAGGAGTCTGTACAGCAAACCGCGCAAACGGCGAGCCAACAGATGCAACAGATCAACCGTGCGATAATTGAGCAGGTGCAGGATATGCAACAATCCGTCGAGCCGGTTTCCAATACGCCCGGTTTGGGCGATGCAGAGAGCCATACGCTGGAGTCTGTGGAAAAACAGGTTGCAGAACATCTGTCGCAAGAGATTCGTCCCGCTGCTGTCCGCAGCATCGCTGCGAATTCGGCGAGCCAACAGATGCAACAGATCAACCGCGCGATTGTTGAGCAGGCTGCGGTGCAGGCGGATTTGTTCGCGCAGCCTGCGCCCGCTGTTGAGCCATCAGCGAGCCAAACAGGCGCACACCAAGCATCAATGGTTAAATCCTGATGAGCACAATTAAAAGTCTGTCATTCCCGCGCAGGCGGGAATCCAGTAAAAAAACATTCCGCATAGCGGAAAAAACGTTGTCCCGCTACGCGGGCGACCATATAATTATCTGGATTCCCGCCTGCGCGGGAATGACGTAGATGAGCACCAGCGAAAGCTTTATCGCCCATCTGATCGAGTTGCGCAAACGCCTGGTGCGCGCGATCATCGTCCTGCTGCTGGCCTTCATCTGCCTGTTTCCCTTTTCATCCAGACTTTACGCACTGCTGGCGCAACCGCTGCTGGCCAAGTTGCCCAAAGGCGGACAGATGATCGCGACCGATGTCACCACGCCGTTCTTTGTGCCCCTCAAGGTGGCGTTGATGGCGGCTTTCCTGATCGCGCTGCCTTTCATTCTGTACCAGATATGGCGTTTTGTTGCGCCCGGTCTGTACACTCATGAGAAGCGGCTGGTCGTGCCGCTGATCTTTGCCAGCACCCTGCTGTTTTTTTGCGGCATGGCTTTCGCCTACTTCGTGGTGTTTCCGGTGGTGTTCGGGTTTATTACCGCCTCAGCCCCTGTCGGTGTCGCGGTGATGACCGACATCGATAAATATCTGAGCTTCGTGCTGACCATGTTCATGGCGTTTGGCGTCACCTTCCAGGTGCCGGTCGCCGTCGTGCTGCTGGTGCGCATGGGTGTGGTCAGTGTCGCGAAATTGCGCGAAATTCGCCCATACATCGTGGTTGCCTCCTTCGTAGTCGGTGCGATTTTCACCCCGCCGGATGTGGTGTCGCAACTGATGCTGGCGGTGCCGCTGTGGCTGCTGTATGAGGCGGGAATCCTGGTGGCAAGCTGGACTAAGCCAGTCGAAAAATCTCTGATAGAGAACAGCAACTAGCAATGTCCGGCATCTCAGAAGCGCCCAATCTGCTGAAGGATTTCATCGTGCACGCCGAGGCTATCAGCTTTTTCTGGCAGGCCGGTGTGATCGCGCTGGTCATGCTGTCGGCATGGTGGCTTGATACCCGCATCCAGAAGAAACTGATCAGCACGCATACGCTTCAAAACGTGGCGGTCAAAAGCTTAAAACGCATCACCTTCCCTGTTTTTTCATTGCTGGGCGTGTTGCTGGCGCGCATCGTACTCGAACATTTTGGCATACCTGTCAGTCTGCTCAAACTGGCGATACCGCTGCTATTGTCGCTGGCGTTGATACGCCTGCTGGTTTACGTGTTGCACAAGGTATTTCCGAATTCTTCCAAGCTGAAATCCTGGGAGCTGAGTATTGCCGGACTGGCCTGGATAGTGGTCGCCCTTCATGTCACGGGCCTGCTTAATCCGGTGCTGGCGAGCATGGCTGAGCTGAGCTTCAATTTTGGGCATCAGCCCGTTTCGCTTCTGGTCATCCTGCAAGGCCTGATTTCGATTGCCGTAACTGTGCTGGCAGCACTTTGGCTGGGGCGCTTCCTGGAAGTTCGCATCATGCGGATGGAGGAGATGGATACCAGTTCGCGCGTGTTGCTGACCAAGGTTGTCCGTGGCGCGCTGGTGGTCATCTCGGTATTGGTGGCCTTGTCACTGGTCGGTATAGATATCCGGGTACTGTCCGTATTCGGTGGCGCGCTGGGCGTGGGCGTGGGCTTCGGCTTGCAGCGCATCGCCAGCAATTATATTTGCGGATTCATCCTGTTGCTGGACAAGTCCATACGGCTGGGCGATATTATTACCCTGGACAACCGCTACGGTACGGTCACTCGCCTGACCGGGCGTTACATGGTCTTAAAAGGACAGGACGGGGCGGAGGCGCTGATTCCGAACGAGACGGCAATTACCTCGACCCTGGTGAATCACTCTTTTACCGATCGCAACGTCAGTATCAAGCTCGGACTGCAGATTGCCTACAGCAGCCCGCTGGATACGGCGATGAAGATCATGCTGGATGCAGCCATTGCGCATAAACGCGTTATCAGCGATCCGGCGCCTGCGGTCAATCTGCTCGAATTTGCCGACAACGGTATCGGACTCGAACTGTCGGTATGGATAAATGACCCGGAATTATCCCAGGCGTCATTGCGCACGGAAATCAATCTGGCAATCTGGCGCGAGTTTCAACGCGCCGGAATCGAGATTCCATTTCCGCAGCGCGATGTTCGCATCGTGAATGGGGCGCTGCCAGGCTAAGCCGTTATTGTTCTCTGGGCTTCGGGCGTTTGCCTATCTTCACATGCAGGGAAATTCCGTTGCCGTTGCGCATCAGGCTGACAGTGACAACCTTGCCCGGAGGCAGGTTCGCTACCGTGTCCAGCATGGCGTTCCAGTCGTTGATGGTTTTATCGTCGATAGCGGTCAGCACGTCGCCGGTCTTCATGCCGGCCTGTTCTGCTGGGCTGTTGCGCACTATTTCTGTAATCAATACACCTTTGGGATTGTCCGGTTTGGCTGACTCCGCCATGTCAGGCGTAAGTTCCTGTATGCCGGCCCCGATCCAGCCGCGCGTCACCGAGCCATACTGCATGATCTGTTCCATGGTTTTCTTGGCGGTGGTCGCAGGTATCGCAAAGCCGATGCCCAGCGAACCGCCATTGGGGGAATAGATCGCGCTGTTGATGCCGACCAGATTGCCGTTGGTGTCCACCAGCGCGCCGCCGGAGTTGCCGGGATTGATGGCGGCATCGGTTTGAATGAAATTCTCGAAGGTGTTGAGGCCGAGATGGTCGCGTTTGAGCGCGCTGATGATGCCCATGGTGACCGTCTGGCCCACGCCGAACGGGTTGCCGATGGCCAGCACGATGTCTCCCACACGCGCAGTTTCCGGATGGCCGAAGGTGATCGCGGGCATGCTGCCGGGGAGGTCGATCTTGATCACGGCAAGATCGGTTTCGGGGTCGGAACCGATCACGTGTGCGCGGGCTTTGCGTCCGTCGGCAAGGGCTACTTCAATCTGGTCTGCGGCTTCCACTACGTGATGGTTGGTCAGGATATAGCCGTCGGAGCTGACGATGACCCCGGAGCCCAGACTGGAGCTTTTCTGCGGCGTATTGTCCTGATCGCCAAAGAAAAAACGGAAACGCGGATCGTCCATGAACGGGTTGACGGGCGTTTTGATGGTGGTGCTGGTGTAAATGTTCACCACGGATGGCATGGCCTTTTTGGCGGCAATGCTTAAACCCGTGAGAGGCAAGTTGCCGGCCGGCGCTGCGCTTTCGTACAGGGTGACTACCCCGTTGCGCGCTGCATTGGGCAGCAGTTCGGGCTTGAGCGTATGAACGATGAACAGCAAAGCCAGTGCAATGGTGACGGTTTGAGTGAATAATAGCCAGTGTTTACGCATGGTGAAATGAATCGTTGTTGTTAATAATTTTCCGGGAAAAATAATGAAGCTTATAGCACTGCGCGATTATAACGCAAGCCTGTTGCAAACAACGCTATTCAAGGATTACGCACCGAACGGCGTGCAGGTGGAGGGGCGGGCGGAGGTGCGGCGCATCGCCACGGCGGTTACCGCATCGCAGCAGGTGCTGGATGAGGCGATCGGCTGGGGTGCGGATGCGATTGTCGTGCACCACGGCTATTTCTGGCGCAATGAGGAAGCCTGCATCATCGGCATCAAGAAGCGGCGCATCGCTCAGCTGCTAAGGCATGACGTGAGTCTGCTGGCCTATCATCTGCCGCTCGATGCGCATGTCGAACTGGGCAACAATGCACAACTCGGTAAGTTGCTGGGAATAGTGGAGCAGGGACGTTTCGGCGAGCAGAATGTCGCATGTTCGGGCGAATTGAGCGCCCCCCTGACCCTGTCGCAGTTCGCGCAGCAGGTGGGGAAGCGTTTGCAGCGCACGCCGCAGGTCATAGGTTCGTCCGATCGGCTCATAAGAAGCGTCGCATGGTGCAGCGGGGGCGCGCAAGGATATTTCGAAGCGGCCGTCGCGCAAGGGGTGGATGTCTATCTGACCGGTGAAATTTCCGAACAGAATTATCACCTGTCGAACGAAACGGGGGTGGCTTTCATTGCAGCCGGACATCATGCCACCGAGCGGTTGGGGGTGCAGGCGCTAGGCGCACATCTGGCCGGGAAATTCGACCTTGAGCATCGGTTTTTCGATCAGGATAATCCGGTTTGAATATATTTGTAATTAGGTGGGCCGTGTGATGTCGGGGATAAACAGAATCTTAGGGAGCAGCAGATTAAATTCCTATAATTCAATTTGTTGTGTTCACCCTTCGACAAGCTGATGAAACAACTAGCCATTCGACTAAGCTGTCAAAATACGACAGCTAAGTCGCTGGTTATCAGGGCGAACGGTTGATTGATTCAGCGCTTCCTTAGTTGTTTCATCAAGACCATTCATTCAGCAACAGGAGCTTTAGCTCCGTAGTTACGTGGGAATGCCCTTGCGGCATCGATAGTCCGCAAACAAACGGGGCTGCGCAACTCGCCCTGGCGGTGCGCACACCCCACGCCCCGCTGTGGAACTCAGGCAGTGCTCGCCGAAATCTCCAGATCAGCCTACGCTACTCGGTGGCGGATAAGGGGATGAGGGTGGACATTACACAGGACTGAAACGTCATTGTTTTGGCGCTCAACGTAAAATTAAGCGGGCGCGAAAATGGCCGATGCTCGAAGAAGCCCGCTGTTGCGCGATCCGATTCAATGTTGGGTTGGACGGCTAATGGGTATTATAGTCCGTGGACGCATAGTCCGCAAATAAGGCATCCTTCGGGCATGAATAATACTGTACTCCAAGAGTTGGGAAACCGAATACGCGAAAATCGGAAGGCGCGTGGCTGGACACAAGAAGAGCTGGCCGATAATGCCAGTATCGACCGGTCGTATATCGGTGGTGTCGAGCGGGGCGAACGCAATCTGACTTTCAAAGTTTTGTGCCAGATTTGCGAGGCTCTGCTCTGTGACGTGGCCACCCTGACGAAGGGCATTCCGGAGCTGCCGCGATGAAATGGCTTCGAACGATGGTTCTGTTTGACCAAGGTAATGTGATTACCTCGCCCGATTGGAAGAACCTTCACGAGAGTTACGTTCGAGCGATTGCCAGCATCGAACACCCGCGCGGCTATGGTTCACTTACATTGCGCCGTAAAGTGCGACTGCCGAACAAACAATGGAAACGCAACGGTGTCGGTTATCTCCGGAAGGAATTTCTAGCCTTCATGCGCGACCACGAAGGATGGGAGGCGGAAAGCGATGTCGCGCTGTCCAGAGACAGAGAACAACCCCCGCTGCTGCTCTACCCTTCTATGGAAGAATACAGAGAACCGATTACATCGGACTTCGGCGGCTTCGACTTCATGGCGACGGCTGCGAATGGTACGCGGGTCGCTATCGAATGGGAAACTGGCAATATATCTTCATCTCACCGAAGCATGAATAAGCTTGCGATTGCTTTAAGCAGCGGACTTATGGAAATCGGGGTTCTGATTGTTCCGAGCCGTGCCCTTTATGAACATCTGACGGATCGCATCGGGAACATTGGCGAGCTATCGGGATACCTCGCCATGTGGGAAGGTCTAAAAAATGTAGTCGAGCGTGGTCTACTCGCTATTACTGTGGTCGAACATGATCACCTGACTGATAGCGAAGAAATTGAATATCTCGCAGTTAGCGGTGATGGTCGTGCGCGTGAGGGTCAATCTAAACTGTAGCGAATAAATCTCCCGAAACAGCAGCGGGCGGACATTCGCATTTATTTTGCTCCAAGCGGTACTTTGGAGACAGTGGTATTCCTGCCTTCTTCCTGCGCGCTAGGTCGGCGAAGGTAAACAAGGTGTTCTTGTTTACCTGAATCTGCTCTAAATGCTCCCGGTCATCATTGATTAAGTCGAAGCGATTAAGGATGGTCGAACAGTCCAGCTCACAGCCAATCCAGCGACGACCGGTCAACTCGGCAGCTACGTATGTCGTACCGGATCCGCCGAACGTATCCAAGACAAGCGACCCTGGATCGCTTGCCATAGAAACAATGCGGTCCATGAGCTTGAGTGCTAGAGCGTTAGCGTCGCGCTTCTTGTACTTGGCGTGACGGACAGGTGGGATATCGGTCCACACATCGGACAAGTTCACCCCCTTGGGGTTCATCTTATCTTTATATCCGCCATAGTCGGGCAGTTCGCCCCCACAATGGCGGCAGCAGGGAACTGGGGTTCTGTCGGGGTGGAAGATAGCAGGTTTGTCGCCCTTGACGAAGTACAGCAGGGAATAGTGCGACGGATAAAGCCGCTTCTGAATTGGTAGCGAATATTTGATGTCTACGGCGATCCAGTGACGGAAAGTGAGTTTCCCGCCTAGGTAAGCCCCGAGGGGAAGGTTCCACTTGGGCAGGTTCCAAAGGAACAGCGAGCCGCCCGGCTTGAGAACTCGCACCATCTCATCCAGCCATTGCTGACACCATGCCAGGTAATCTTGGCTTGCCCTTGCATCGTCGATGTTGGACGAGTACTTTTTGCCCAAATTAAAAGGTGGATCAGCAAAGGCCAAGTCTACGGATTCAGTATCAAGCGTTGGCAGGAGCTTGAGACAGTCAGCTTGGTATAGGCTCCCAAGGGAGGTCTGTAAAATGGGTATCATAGTCATCATAATGACAGCAATCACCGATAGATGCAACCCAAATTTATGAGATAAGGAAGCACACTCCGTACGGCACAGCTATCGGGACGTCCAACGTAATGTAGAGCCCAATAAAAGATATATTCTTTTAGCAGGACAGGTGCTGTGGTTTTTAAAATATAAAATATGTTTATTATCAATCATCAGAATTTTTTAGCACACCTTGTTAGCAAATACGGGAAACACACCTTGAACTTGAGTTGCGTATCGTAAATAGTCTGCGCGAACTGTACCACCGCTAATTTAGCATGATTAAAGAAAATATCAACTGGCGGTCGCGCCAACGCACTAATCCCCGCGTTTTTTTCGTAACTGATCCAGTGAAATTGCCTGGCTGGGCGGAGCGTCCTTCAATGCCGCATTGGCCTGGCCGATCAAATCAAGCGGTAGTTTCCTGAACACGGATTCAACCTCATCCAGCAGCTTTTCCGGCTGTAATGCGTAACGTTGTAAAAAATCGCTGCGTCGCGGATAGAAATTCGTCCATTGCCAGGCAAGGAAGTTTTCGTTGCTTTTGTATCCTGCGCCGCTCAGAACCTGCTTGAGCTGGCTGACAGCAGGCAGTGCAAGCTGCCCGACGGTAGGTGCGCCCTGCCACATCAGCCCGTAAAAAATGCGCCAGTTGCCGCCCAGATATTGCTGCTCCAGCATGGGAAACAGGCACAGTGTTTGAGGCTTGCCTAATTTGCATTGCAAGCCCACCAGCATCTCGGCTGCGTTGCGGTCTTCAATGGCGTGAGCCTGCCATTCGGGCGCATGCCGGCTAAGCAGTGAGTCGACCTGCCGATTAAAATTTTTCCAAAATTGCGAGTTCATGCGCTCGCGTATTTCGTCCATTTGTTCGGCTACCGATAGCCCGAGTGGCAGGTTTTCCGGTTGGGCAAAAAAATCAAGCACTGCATTTTTTTCGTTCATAGGGGCAAATCCGAGTAATTTAACCAGTTACTTAATATAAGCAATCCATTAAGTTGAGCATTTTAGTAATATAAGCAAATAATGTAAAACCGCGATATATAAATAAGTTTTTTAGAAACAACAAACAACGTCAAGAAACGTAGTTGACATAAAAAAATAAACCAGACATGATTCGCCGGCGCTCGCAGTGACTTGATTTGCGGAAATAAAAAACAAAAGCAGATCGTAATATGTTTTGCGGCGCGTCGCACCAAAAATAATCCGATTAAACGGCTCGTTCATGCCGGCAAAAGCCGGCGTGCGATCATTTGTTTGCTGGGGGGAGTTCTCACGATGTATCGTTTCTTACGTTTACCTATCTTGCTGGTGGGTTTGTTTATGGCTGTCAGTTGTTATGCAGTCAATGATTCACAACCTACGCTGACGACGGAGGACGATTTAGGTCCGCAAGTTGCGCAGCCCATTGAGTTTCCGCACTATCGCCATGCAGGTAATCGCAATACGGTCGATCCGACCAATAGCGACCCGACCAAGGGCGGCATGGAAATCAACTGCCAGTATTGCCATACCTACGCCAGACGAAGTCTGACAGCGGGGATTCCTCCGCTGCAAAAATGCATAGGCTGTCACCAGAATATCCCGAGCGTTCGCGACAAGCCTCGCATTGTCGAGTTGTTCAAGTACTGGGATGCCAAGAAGGCGGTTCCATGGAAAAAAGTCCATGATCTGCCGGATTTTGTACGATTTACTCACGAGCGTCATATCAAGCGCTTTATCGAACAGCAGGGCCGTCCGGTTCAGGAGGTTTGCGGATATTGCCACGGTCAGGTGAAGGAAATGGTGACTGCCCGTCGCCAGAAGCCCATCACCATGGGTTGGTGCGTAAGCTGTCACATGAAGGAGCATGTTGTGGCAGCGAAAGCCGATATCCCCGAAGGCGGCACGCCGATAGGCAAACAGGCTTACTGGTACACCTTCCAGAAACCTGCGGAGACCAAAAATGCAGCCGGTGAGCTGACTGCCAAGGGTCCGAACGATTGCTGGCTGTGCCACAAGTAATGCCATGAAAAAATTTACCAGAGAGGCTGTGATGATAGACAGTGGTTCCGAAAAACATTTGGCCGGGCACCCGTTTGATCGGCGTGATTTTCTGAAAGTATTGGGATGGAGCGGTACGGCGGTAGCGCTCTCCGGTTGCGGTAATACTTCCATCGAAGATGGCAAGGAAACGGTGGTCTCCTATGTAGAGGCCAAGGATTATGTGATTCCCGGTGTTGCGGTGTACTTCAACTCGACTTGCGCGCAGTGCGATGCGGGTTGCAGTATTTCAGGGAAAGTGCGCGAAGGTCGCGTTCTGAAGCTGGAAGGCAACCCGGATTCGGCAATCAACAAAGGCAAGATGTGCGGGGTGGGGCAGGCGGGTGTGCAGCATCACTACAATCCGGATCGTGTGCGCGAACCTTTGCTGCGCAACGGCGACAAGGGTGAGACGATCACCTGGGAAAAGGCTTACGCATTGATCGCCGAAAAACTCGCAGCCGTAAAAGGGGAGGAAATCGCTTTCCTTACCGGCGGAGTGAGCGGACACCAGAAGGTGTTGCTGGGCAATTATCTGGACAGTCTCGGGACTAAAAACCACTTTGTCTACGAAGCGGTATCGCCGGGTGTGGTGAGGGCCGCCAACCTGAAGGCTTACGGCGTGGAAATGCCGCGTTATCGCATCGATAAAGCGAAAGTCGTGCTGTCGTTCGGGGCGGACTTTTTGGGCGCCTGGGTGTCCCCGGTGCATTTTTCTCAGCAGTATGCGCAATTCCGCCGGGGCGTGGATGGTCAGCGCGGTGTGCTGATTCAGGCAGAATCCAAAATGACCCTGACCGGCGCCAATGCCGATCGCTGGCTGGCAGTCAGGCCCGGCACGGAAGGCATCCTGGCGCTGGGTATCATCAACGCGCTGGGCACGGCAACGGGCGATGTGGCGGAACTGGTGAAGGGTTACGATAAGGCGCGCGTCAGTCGCGATACCGGAGTTGAACCCAGCAACATAGACAAAATCGCAGCGCTCCTGAAATTGCGTAGCCCGAGTCTGGTGCTGGCAGGCAGCGCGGCGGAAGGCTATGCGCACGGTTCGCAAAATGCCGCTGCCATCAATCTGCTCAATCAGGTGCTGGGCAACGTAGGAAAGACCATAGAGGCGCCCGTCTCCGTGCCTTTCCCGCAAATGTCGCCTGCCAAGGGCAATACCGCTGCACTGAAAACGCTCAACGATGATCTGGCTGCCGGCAAATACAAGGTGCTGTTCAATGTGGCCACCAATCCGGTCTTCACTGCGCCCGCTTCGTACAAGTTCCGCGACAACATGGCCCGTGCAGGTTTCAAGGTGGCTTTTGCACACTATCTTGATGAGACCGCCTTGCAGGCCGATCTGGTGTTGCCGCTGGATTCCGCGATGGAAGACTGGGGCACTTCAGTCCCTGAATACCTGACCGAAGGCGCGCAAATCAACATTCAGCAGCCATTGATGGAGCGCTTGCATCCCAATACGCGCGGCTTGGGCGATATCGTGCTAGCTTTGATCAAACAGCGCCGTGCAGATGAGTACAAGGGATTTGACGACTACTACGGCTATTTGCGCGGCGCAATGCTGCAAAACAAGGGCGCGCTGGGCGGAGGGGGTTCGGATGATGACAACTTCTGGAACGACACGTTAAGCCGTGGCATCGTCAAGCTGGCAGGCCCCTCCGCTAGCTTAAACGCAAGCATGGCGACGGCTGGTTTGAAATTGCCGGCTCCCGTAGAGATCGATGAACACTATCCGTTTCAGTTGATTCCGAGTGTGACCTCCAGTCTGCGCGACGGTCGTCATACCAATCAGCCGTGGCTTCAGGAGTCACCCGATCCATTGACTACCATCGTGTGGGATTCCTGGGTCGAGATGCATCCGAAGAAGGCGACGGAAATGGGTATCGTCGAGGGCGATATCGTGGAAGTGACATCCAAAACGGGTTCGGTCAAGGCGCAGGTCTATCTGTTCCCCGGCATTTATCCGGATGCGGTTTCCATTCCCATCGGCCGCGGTCACGATGCGATGGGGCGTTATGCCAAGGGTTACGGTGTGAACCCGTTCCAGATTATGGATTCGGTGTTCGAGAGTGCCACCGGTGAGCTGGCCATGCACGAGACGCGTGTGAATATCACTAAAACGGGTCAGCGCGTCATCGTGGTCAAGGATGAAGGCCCTGCGGGCGGGATGCAGATGGGCAGAAAGATCGCTGCCCGCGTGTCCACCGATCAAGTCGATTTGTCGAAGGAGGTTTGAGTTATGACAGCTACCAATTTATTAGAGAACTGGGCTTCGGTTCGCCATTTTCACCCTATCGATGACAAGCCGCACGATCCATACAAATGGGCGATGGCGATCGATCTGGATGCCTGTACCGGTTGCAATGCGTGTGCAGTGGCGTGTTATGCGGAAAACAATCTGCCGGTGGTGGGTCGCGAAAAATTCCTGCACGGGCAGAGCATGCACTGGATGCGCATCGAACGCTACTGGGAGGAAGACGGTCGCGAGTTTCCCGATCAGGGATTCCAGTTCCTGCCGATGATGTGCCAGCAGTGCGAGGCGGCTCCCTGCGAAACCGTATGTCCGGTTGGGGCGACCAACCATACGCAGGACGGGTTGAACTCGCAGATTTACAATCGCTGTATCGGTTCGCGTTATTGTTCGGCCAACTGCCCGTTCAAGGTTCGTTACTTTAACTGGTACGACTATCCGACCACCGAGAACGTCTGGCCTGCCGAGATGAACCGTCAGTTGAATCCGGACGTAACGGTGCGCGGCAAGGGCGTGATGGAGAAATGCACCTTCTGCGTGCAGCGTTTACGCGCTGCCGAAGTGACTGCCAAGGGAGAAGGCCGCATCGTTCGCGAAGGAGAAGTGCAGACAGCCTGTCAGCAGGCATGTCCCGCCAGTGCGATTTCCTTCGGTAATCTGGTAGATCCGGAATCTCGCGTACACAAGCAATGGCTGACGCAGCAGGTTGATCTGGACAAGGATAAGCAGGACAAGGATCAAAAAGAGGGTGGGTCGGATCTGCGCGGCTACCGCATTCTTGAAGAATTGCGTCCCTATCCTTCGGTGATGTATCTGGAACGCGTGCGCGAAAGCGCTGTTTAGCCCAACGGAACTACTTTAAGGAACAACAATGAAAGATATCCGCGAAGACATCGCCTGGGCCAAGATTAACCAGGACGTGATGAAGAGTCTGGAAAACCCGAGGAAAATTTACTGGGTGATCCTGTTTTTTGCAGTTTTAATGTTTGCTGTTGGCATAGGTTGTGAGGTGTATCAGTATCAGGTCGGAATGGGTGTGGCCAATCTGGACAATCCGCATGTGTGGGGGCTGTATATCGCCACCTTCATCTTCTGGATCGGCATGAGCCACTCCGGTACGCTGCTGTCGGCCATCCTGCATCTGATGCATGCCGACTGGCGCAAACCGATCTACCGTTTCGCCGAGGCGATGACCACGTTTTCCCTGATGACGGCCGGTCTGTTCGTGATGGTGCATCTGGGCCGCTTGTGGCAGTTCTATTATGCGGTGCCTTACCCGAATGAACGCTGGGTATGGCCGAACTTCCAGTCTCCGTTACTGTGGGATGCGATGGCCATTTTTACCTATCTCAGCTCTTCCGTGTTGTTCCTGTTTGTCGGGATGATTCCGGATCTGGCGATTGCGCGCGATAATCTGCAATCCGGATGGCGCAAGAAGTTGTACACCTTGCTGGCGTTGGGCTGGGAAGGTACCGACAGGCAGTGGCGCAATTTCCGCGTGACTTACCTCACCATCGCCTGTTTTCTGATTCCATTGGCGGTGTCTGTGCACTCGATTGTGGCGTCCGATTTCGGTATGTCGCAGCAACCCGGATGGCATGTGACTTCCTTCCCGCCTTACTTTGTGGCAGGCGCGCTTTATTCAGGCTGTGCGGCGATCATCACGCTGTTCATCATCCTGCGCTACGTATTCAAGTTCGAAGAATACATGACGCTGCCTATCCTGAAAAAGATCGTGCGTCTGACGTTTGCGATTGCCATGGTGTGGACTTATCTGAACTGTGTCGAGTTTGCTTCGGTCTGGTACAGTCACGATGGGGTATCGAAGGATTTGTTGATTCAGAAGATGACAGGGCCTTACGCGCCGTTCTGGTGGGCGATGATATTCTGCGGATCGGTCGTGCCTTTTGTGTTTGCCATCAAGCGTTTTCAGACCCATATTCCGGTGCTGTTTGCAACCTCGTTGCTGTTGAATCTGGGTATGTGGCTGGAGCGCTGGATGATTGTGGCGCCTACTTTCTCGCATGGTTACTACCCTTGGACCTGGGATCACGATCAATGGCCTTCGATGATCCAATGGGGCATCGTATTCGGCAGCTTTGGCTGGTTCACCCTGCTGTTCATGGTGTTCTGCAAGGTATTCCCGTCCGTGTCGATGTATGAGGTGAAGGAAATGGTTTATCACCGCACACTGCATCTGAAGAAGAATGAAATCGGTGAAACCGCTGAACAGGGAGCGCACTAATCATGAGCAAACGTCATTTACTTGCGTTGTATGGCAACTTCGATGAGGCTGAAGCCGTCGTCCAGGAGCTGAGAAATACCTCGATCAAGGGATTCGATGTCAATGAAGACATGATCGTCAAGTCGCCGATCGAACATCCTGAAGTCGAAAAATTCCTGGGCGACAAACCGGTCTATGTTCAATGGTTCACGCTGATCGGCGCGCTGTTGGGCGGTTCATTGGGTTTCCTCGGGATTTCCAGTGCGCAGGCCAATTTCTTCATGCAGATGAAGGGCGGCAAGCCTATCGTGCCATTACCACCCAACTTCGTTTTGACCTACGAGTTGTTCATTCTGGGAGGTGTTTATATTACTGTTCTTGGCTTTCTGATCTGCGCAGGATTGCCGGCAAAACGCTCGCCACTCTATAACGCCAAGGTGTCGGTGGACAATATCGGTATTCTGGTGAAGGGAGACGAATCCGTAATCAGCACATTGAAGGCAATTTTCACCAAGCACAAGGCATTGGAAATTCAGGAAGAGGCAGGGAAATGAAAAAGTTATCCTTAGCAGTGTCGTTAATGTTGGCGCCATGTCTGGCGCAGGCCTGGCCATGGTCCAGAGATATGGCTAATCAGATCAGTGTCAAGCCTCAGGAAAGCCCTGATCCCGCCAATCCGGGCATGACGCCTTTTCCGAAACGTTCGGTGCCGGTTGCGGGCACTACGGTGCTGGTTGAGGATATTGATGCGGCCAAGAAAATGGTGAATCCGGTCAAGGCTGATGCGAGATCGGTGCAAACGGGTAAGCATTTGTTCCAGATTTACTGCACGCCCTGTCACGGTTTCTCGGGTACCGGTGATGGTCTGGTCGGACAGAAATTGATCATGCAGCCGTTTAATCTGACATCATCCAACACCATGCACAGCTGGCAGTCGCCGGACTATCCTGACGGATATATTTTTGGATACATGACGTTGGGAGGCGCGGTGATGCCCAGCTATGCCAACGATCTTTCTCCAACCGAACGCTGGCACGTGGTCAACTATGTGCGTCAGGTATTGCAAAAGGTGCCGGCAGATGTAACTGCGGCTCAGTCGAAATAGGAGGCTATAGAATGTTGACATACAGTAATTGGTCTGTATTGACGGTCAGTTTCGTCGTCGTGCTGTCACTGGCTTTAAGCGGTGTGGTATTTTGTTCGGTGTTGCATCTGGTCGGTGCGAAGTGGCGTTACAATGTGCGTAATCTGGCGACTTCACTTTACGCGCTGTTTCCGCTGGCAGCCGTGTTGCTGGTGATACTGCTGGCGGGTGGATCGCATACCTTCCCCTGGTGGAATGGTCCGGTCACTGCGGATTACAGTATGCCCGGCTGGTACCAGCCTTACTGGCTGATGTCGCGTGAAGTGGTCGGCATGGTCTTTATGGCGGCACTGTGCTGGGTGTTCATCCAGCGTCAGGCGGTCAGCGACAACAGTCCTGAAGATTTTGCACGTTTTCATAAGGTTGCCACCTGGATTCCGTTTTTCTTCGTGCTCTACAGCACGATGGTTGCATGGGATTTCGAGATGACGCTGGTTCCGCACTGGCACAGTGCGATTTACGGCATGCAACAGTTCGTCAGTAACTTCGGCATGTTCCTGGCCTTTTTAGTGATCTGGATCTACGTGCTGAACAGAGGCAACAAGCTGGTCACGCCGGTGCCGGAGAAGGTCTACAACTATCTGGCGCAAATGCTGCTGGCATTTACCCTGTTGTATATTTACACCTACTATGCGCAGTATCTGACTATCTGGTACGGCAATCTGCCCGATGAGACGGATCGTGTGTTCGGCATGATGTTCGGAGAATATGCATTTGTCTGGTGGGCGGTTCTGGCGCTTAAATTTGTGATACCATTCGCCTCCCTATGTTTTCCGGCGACAAGACACAGTGTCACAGCGATCACTGCGGTTGCGACGTCTATCATTGTGGGCACGATTCTGGAACGTTTCATCTGGATTGCGGGTATCTACGGTTCGGGAAGTTATCCGGTCGGCGCAGCTATCGTGGTTTGGGGTATTGTAGCGCTCGCAGGATTTTTCCTGGTGCGGGGCTTTATGCAGAGCAGAAGTTTAATTAAGGGGTAATTGTGTAATGATGAGATTGTATTCGGGGACGGTCTGCCCCTACAGCCATCGTTGTCGTATAGTGTTATACGAAAAAGGCATGGATTTTGAAGTGATCGACGTGGATCAGATGGATAAGTCCGAAGATCTTGCAGCGATTAATCCGTATCATAAGGTGCCTGTGCTGGTAGAGCGTGATTTGGTTCTGACGGAAGCCAATATCATCAACGAATACATCGATGAACGCTTCCCGCATCCGCAGCTGATGCCGGCCGACCCGGTGATGCGGGGGCGTGCTCGTCTGTTCCTGCATCGTTTTGAGCAGGAATTGTACAGTCATGTAAATGTCATTCAGCAGGGCGGCAAACCGGCTGAGAAGGCGCGCGCGATCATTCGGGACAATTTGTCGCAGTTGTCGCAAATTCTCGTCAAGCAAAAATTTCTGTTGGGCAGTGAATTTTCCATGCTGGACGTGGCGGTGGCGCCATTGCTGTGGCGGCTGGATCATTACGGCATTCAGTTGGGTAAGGATGCGGCTCCGCTGCTGAAATATTCTGAACGCATATTTTCTCGTCAGGGTTTCATCGACTCATTGACAGCCGCAGAAAGAGCGATGCGAAAGTGAACGATTTGACCACACGGCCCTATCTGATTCGGGCGATTCATGAGTGGTGTATAGACAGTGGTTTGACACCCTATCTTGCGGTGCGCGTCAACGAGCAGACCGAGGTGCCGGTGGCCTATGTCAAGAACGGGGAAATCGTGTTGAACCTGAGTTCCGGTGCGGTGCGCAACCTCGATTTAGGCAATGAGATCATCACCTGCAGCGGTCGCTTCGGCGGTGCTTCATTTGACATGATGGTGCCGGTCAATGCAGTGATCGGGATTTTCGCCAAGGAAACCGGGCAGGGGCTGGTTTTTCAACCTGCTGATGCCGGCACACCGCCGCCGGTGTCTGAGGCAAAATCTCCGCCACGCAAACCACAGCTCAAAATAGTCAAATAAACCTGGATTGTCCATTAGAACAAAAACTCGTCATTCCCGCGCAGGCGGGAATGACAAGGCTAATGGATTATTTGGGATAAACGCCTCCAGCCGGTATTCGAGCACTTTCTCGCGCAACTTGACCATCAGCGGGGCATCGCCGCTTTTGCGGAACAGATGATCAATCCGGCCTAGAATTTGCTCTTTTTGCAAGGCGATATCGTTCCCGGAAAAAAACGCTTCCACTTCGACCTGTACATGGGCAACCCCCCGTCTTGACAACGAAGCGATCATGTTTTCATTCAATTGCGCATTTTTAGCCAGCAGGATTTTTCCTGCCGGATCGTATACCGAAGCCGCCAACCGCATTCCTGCCTTGACATCTTCAAGAACAACCGTTTCGACCCGGATCATGATCTCGCAACTTCGGGAGCAAACACCAGCACGACGCCTTTGGCCTGGGACGATGCGCCGAGTGAATGGCACCAGCAGTCCGCAATTTCCCCTTCGGGCATTTGAAATCCCGGAATATTGCACTGTCCTTTCTCGAAGGCTTGACGGATGCAATCGTAAAGAACTGCCGGTAATCTTTCGCTCACCCAGCTTCCCAACAATCCTGAGCCGAAAACCTGCTGCGCAGTCCTGTTCGCCAGGACGACAATGCCATCCTCGTCCACGCCGAGCACCCCGACAGGAAGACATTCCAGCACCTCCTGCGAAACTTTCAGAATATCCATGTTGCGCAACGCTTCGAGCGTCTTTTCGTCCACCCTCTTTTCGAGCATCTGCTTGGCGCGAGACAGTTCCTGGTTGGCCGACGCAAGTTCGGCCACAGTCCGATCAAGATCACGGCGCATTTCATAACGCTGGAAAGCCTCTGAAATATTGGCGCGCAGCAGATCGTCTTCCCATGGCTTGGTGAGGAATTTGTATACCGCACCTTCGTTGATCGCTTCGGTCACTGAATTCAGGTCGGTATACCCGGAAAGAACGATGCGAATGCTGTCCGGATGCAACTGTTTGGCACGCATCAGGAAATCCACCCCGCTCATTTCCGGCATGCGTTGGTCTGAAATGATAACGCCGACGCTGTGGGTGGCCAGCATGGCGAGCGCCTCATGTGCGCTTGTCGTCTTCAGTATCCGGTAACCGTCCCGGCGCAGCAGCCTGACGAGCGCATTCAGGATATTCTCCTCATCGTCCAGCAGCAAAAGCGTCTGCTTACCTTCGTCTCCTCCGAGGCATTCCAGCTTACGCCCTGATTGAAGCAGTGCCGTGATGTCGCTGCCCGGCAGCGGCCTGGAAAAATAATAACCCTGGATTTCGTCGCATTTGCGGGCATGCAGGAACATTTGCTGTTCGAGCGTTTCCACACCTTCCGCAATCACCCTGAGCCTCAGACTGTGCGCCATGGAAATGATGGCCTCGACGATGACCATATCTTCGGGATCGGTGGTGATATCCCTCACGAAAGATTGATCGATCTTGATCCGGTCGAGGGGTAGACGTTTGAGATAACCGAGGGACGAATAGCCTGTGCCGAAATCATCGATGGACAACTGTACGCCCAGCGTTTTCAATTCCCGCAACAGGGATAACACCTGCTCCGTATCCTGGATCAAAATGCTTTCCGTTAGCTCAAGCTCCAGATGCCTGGCCTCGATCCCGGAAATCTTCAGCGCTTCCTTCACCGTTTCAACCAGTTCATTATCCCTGAACTGGCGGATCGACAAATTCACCGCAACGCCGATATCGAACCCCATATCATGCCATGCCTTGATCTGCAAACAGGCCGTCTGCATCACCCATTTACCCAGCGGAACGATGAGGCCCGTCTCTTCGGCGACGGGAATGAAACGCGACGGTGCGATCAGTCCCATTTCGGGATGTTGCCAGCGCACCAGCGCCTCTACGCTGAATATCTGACCGCTCTGCAAATCGACCTGGGGCTGATAATGCAGTACAAACTCACCCTGTTCCAGCGCGCGTCTGAAACCGTTTTCGATCGCATGGCGTTCCATCGCGAATTCATTCATTTCCGGGGTGAAGAACTGGAAGCAGTTCTTTCCCCGCTCCTTGGCGCGATACATCGCCGACTCGGCATTTCTGAACAGAGCGGCTTCATCTTCGCCGTCTCTGGGATAAACGGCGATCCCGATGCTTGCAGAGATGAAAATTTGATGCCCGTTGCACTCGAAGGAAGCAGACAGCATTTCGAGCAGTTTGTCGACAATCAGCGTGACATCCTCTTCCCTGCCCATTTCCGGCAGGATGACGACGAATTCGTCGCCTCCCTGTCTTGCCACGGTATCTTCTTCGCGCAGGTTTTCGACCAGACGGGATGCGACTCCCTTCAGCAGCATGTCGCCATACTGGTGGCCGAGACTGTCGTTGAGCACCTTGAAGTTGTCCAGATCGAGAAACAGTACGGCAGCCTTTCCCGAATGGCGGCGTGCCTGATTGATCGTCTGAAAAAGACGATCCTGAAGCAGGCTCCGGTTGGGCAGGCCGGTCACCGTATCATAGAAGGCAAGCTGGTGTATTTTTTCATCCGAGGCTTTGCGCAGCGAGATATCGGAAAAAACCCCGACATAATGCGCAACCTGTCCATTCGCGTCAAGCACGGCGGTGATGGTCAGCCATTCCGGGTAAACCTCGCCGTTCTTGCGCCGGTTCCAGATCTCTCCCTGCCAGTATTTGTCGCGTGTGACGCTATCCCACAGGCTGCGGTAGAATTCTGCATCCTGTCGTCCGGAATGGAGCAGGGCGGGAGTCCGGCCTATCGCATCCGTGGCGCTGTAGCCGGTCAAACGGGTGAAGGCCCGGTTGACCCGGAGAATGCGCTGATCGAGATCGGTAATCATGATGCCTTCTTCTGTCTCGAAAGCTGTGGCGGCGATGCGCAGTTCCTGCTCGGCCAGCTTGCGTCCCGTAATGTCCTCGATCAGCGCGACGATGTAGTCGAGGCTGCCATCGGCTTTGCGCAAGACGCGCGCGGCGAGGTAGACATAAACGGTGATGCCGTCCTTGCGGATGAAACGCTTGTACATTGTAATCTCGTCAATCTCGCCGCGCAGTGCCTGACCGAACACAATTTCGTTAGCGGCAAGATCGTTTGGATGAGTCAGTGCGGCCCAGGTCATGCGCATCAGTTCTTCGCGCGAATAACCCAGCATGTCGCACAAGGTGTCGTTAACTTCCAGCCAGCCTTTTTCAGGACTGGTCGCTGCCATCCCCACCATGGAACGCTCGAAGTAGGCGCGGAAATGGCGCTCGCTGGAAAGGAGCGCTTCCTGCGCCTGATTGCGTTTCCTTTCCCGGTCGAAGCTGTCCAGCGCAAACGAGATGTCGGACGACATTTCATTCAGTAAGCCGATCATTTCGGCGTCGAATGCGCCGACATGCGCATGGTAAACGGCGAACACGGCAAACTGGGCGCTCGCACGGGGAATCGGGAAGTAGCCGCTCGATCTGAAATCGTAGCGCTGCGCAAGCTCATGCCATGGCGCCGTGATATCGTTCGCCTGGAAGTCGTTGACGATCACGGTGCGGTTTTCGCGGAATGCGATTCCAGCCGGACCTCGCCCTTCCGGCACGTCCTGTTTCGATGAAATCACGATGCCGTCCAGATATTCCGCGCCCTTACCGTGGATCACCACCGGCTCGATCAGGCCATTGGCCTCGTTCAACTGGCCGATCCAGGCCATCTCCAAGCCGCCGAACTCCACCGCCGTCCTGCACAACAGTGGAAACAGCGCGGGCTCTTCATCCATCCGCACGATGGCCTGATTGACTTCGCTGAGCGCCCTGTAGAGTTTCGTCAGGCGTTCGATGCGCGCATCGGAAGCCTTGCGCTCGGTGATGTCGCGTCCGATGACCACCAATCCCTTGCGTCGCCCCGCCTCGTCGAACATCGGCACCTTGCGGGTCTCCAGGATCACGCATCGACCATCCTCACCTGCAAAGCTTTCTTCGGCCACCAGCAAGCGCCCTGCCTGCCAGGCATTTTCGTCGGTCGAGCGACATCCCTCATAGGCTGCGCGGAATTCCGGTTGCAGAGCTGCCAATTCCATTTCGGTTTTACCCCGCCAGGGAAGATGGTGCAATTTGAACATTTGTCTGGCAGGTTCGTTGACGATCTGCCAGCGGGACTCCCCGTCCTTGAACAAGACCGTATCGGGGATGGCTTCGATTAACGCACGCAATTGATCTTTGCCGCGCAACTCGACGTTTTTTCGTTCGAGTTCGGCTTGCTGATTGCGCATCGGCCTGAAAATCAGGAAATACAGGGCGGGGGATACGATCAAGGCGAGCGCGATGGGATCGAATAACTCCCAGAAGATGTCGGAAATGCGGTCTTTAAGGATAGACTCGACACCATCTATCAGCAGCATGATCGAAAATTCGCCCAGCAGTACGATCAAGCCCATCGCGATCACCGTTCCGGCCGGAGTATTCAAAAACGTTGTCAATCTTTTCATGGTCTCAATTGTAATCTGTTGCAGAGTTTATGGTTCGCAGTTCATTAATAGGTGGATGAGATCAAGTCCATTCAGACTGCGTGCAGGGCAGCCAGATTTTAAACGAAGCGCCCATGCCCGGTTCGCTCTTCACCTCGATTCTGCCGTGATGCTTCTGAACGATGCTGTAAGACAGGGAAAGACCGAGCCCGGTACCCTTGCCTATCGGCTTGGTCGTGAAAAATGGATCGAAGATACGTTGCAAATTTTCCGGCGGGATACCTTTGCCGGAATCGGCCACCTCCACCCAGACCATGTCGCCGACTTGCCCTGTCCGGAGCGTAATGGTGCCGCGCTCTTCGATCGCATGTCCGGCATTCACCAGCAGGTTCAGGAATACCTGGTTGAGCTGGGAGGAGAGACATTCCACGTCAGGAATGTCGCCGTATTCCTTCCTGATCTCGCACTTGTATTTGAGCTCATTCCATACGATATTGAGCGTACTCTCCAAACCTTTTTGCAAATCTGCCATATGCCATGTATCGCTGGTGTCGACATGGGAAAAATTCTTCAGGTTCTGCACGATTTCTTTCACCCGTACTATGCCCTCCTTCGATTCTTTCATCAAGGCAGCCAGATCCTGCCTCAAAAAATCGAGGTCGGCCTTTTCCGTGATATTCCGTAGCGTTTTCAGCATCGCATCATCCGTGATCTCGGCTTCCAGTTTTCCATAGGCATCGAGCACCTCGAAAAGATCGTTCAGGTAGTTGCCCAGACTGCCCAGGTTGGAGTAGACGTAACCAATGGGATTGTTGATTTCATGCGCAACCCCGGCTGCAAGCTGACCGATCGATGCCATCTTTTCGGATTGCAGGAGCTGATTTTGGGTTTCTTCGAGTTTTTGATTTATTTCCTGAAGCTTGGCGATAACGACGTGTTGTTCTTCTTCGGCATGTGTTTTCGCGATGATATCCAGTTCGAGCTGTTTTTTGGCAGCGCTAAGCGCTGCCGTTCTTTCTTCGACGCGCCACAGCAGCGTAGCATTGGCTTCCTGTAATGCCGCTTCCAGCTCCTTGAAGCGGGTGATGTCGGTTCTGATCGAGACATACTGGTAGGGAACTCCGGCATTGTCGAGGAAGGGCACGATGGTCGAACTCACCCAATAATCATCACCGTTCCTGTTCCTGTTTCTGATCTCGCCTTGCCAGACCTTGCCGGAACAGATGGTCTCCCAGAGATGTCTGAAGAAGTCTTTGTCGTGCAGTCCTGAACTCAGAATGTTGTGATTTCGTCCAATCAGTTCATTGCGTGCATATCCGCTGATTTCGCAAAGCTTGTCATTGGCGTAGGTAATGAAACCGGAAATATCGGCAATGCTGACGATGGCATGCTGGTCCAGCGCAAATTTCTGGCTCTGCAGTTCCATCTGGCGTTGCTGCAAGGTATCGGCCATTTCGTCGAAGCTGCGTGCGAGGCGCCCGATTTCGCTGTTGTCATGAGGAAGACGGGTTCGCTCTGCAAGGTTGCCTGCACCGAAGCGACGCGCGACATCGACCAGCGTGTTGATTCTGCCTGCGAGCATGGTGCTGCCCAGCCAGACTATCGCCAGCACAATGATGGTCGTCAGCAAAAGGCCTGCGAAGGAGAAAAGCAATATCTTGTTGATTCCCGCATAGGCGTAATTTTTCGGGATGCCCACGGCCAAAAAGCTGTGCTGACCCTCCTGGCCCAGTCTCACCACGCCATAAAGACGCTCCTGCCCATCCAGACCGGTCGCTTCAATAGTGCTGTTTTCACGCTTCTGCTGTATAACAGACTTGATGAGTGGCAGTTCCGGCAAGGTCTTGCCGGTCCATTTCAGGGGATCACTGGCGCTTTGCAGGATGGTGCCGCGACGGTCGAATACCAGGATTTCCGAGTTTTTTGGCAAAAAACCCCCTTGCTGGATTCGACTAAGGTGATCCATGCTCAAGGCGGAAAATAAGACTGCCTTCAGACGACCCGTGGCGTCGAATACCGGATAGGCCGATATCTGCACCGGTTTTCCGGTGAGTTGGCCGATTCTGATCTCACTGACGGTAAAGGCATGCGTTGCAAGAACATGACGATACCAGGACACGTTTGAAATGTTGAGATGCGTTTTCTGAGGAACTGCGCTGCACAGGATATTGCCGGTGTTGTCGATCACGCCGAGATTCTCGTAGTTGAGGTTGTTTTTCAGGACTGCCTCTAAAATACGATTGCAGGTCTCGACACGAAGATTTGCGAGATCCGGAACCTCTGCCAGGGCCGTCAACAATTGATGTGTGCCTTCGGTTTTGATGTTCCTTTCAAGCTGGGTTGAGATGGCAAGATCCAGCACTTCGCTGCGGACATTGCCGAGTTCATTTTCATAAGACTGCCAGACTGTGTAGAGGATCAGCAGGATGGCCGGGATGAGCGCAGTGCAGACCAGCAACAGCAGTCGGCCCTTTAACGTTGAAAAGAATGCTATCACTCAATGACTCCCCGCTTGACAGAAAAATACGGCTTATGGATGCTGTTTTCAAATACATCGAAGCAATGCTGCAACGGCATTCCGGAACAAGTCTAGTTCGGCAGGCATGCAAATGCAAATTACGCCAGTGACGCGGGATTTTTAGCGTTTCATCCCCGGAAGGGGTGGTGACTGTTGACAGGCTGCGAGGATGCGGTCGGTGCAGCCGGTTGAGCAAATCCGTCTGCTCACGTTGTGCCGACACTGCATGGCTGCCAGCCATGCAGGTGTCGTTCGGAACGTTGGGGGGTCTATGCGGCGGATAAAGCCGCATGCATTTTGCTCATGGCCTTTTGTTCGATCTGGCGGATGCGTTCAGCCGACACGTTAAATTCGGCAGCCAGTTCGTGCAGCGTCGCGCTGCCCTCTTCGTTCAGCCAGCGTGCTTCCACGATGCGGCGGCTGCGTTCATCGAGGCAGGATAAGGCCTCGGCTAAACCAGCAGTGCGCAGATGATCGCTCTGTGAGCTTTCAAGTATGTTCGAAGGTTCGTGATCCGGGCTGTCTGCCAGATACTGTATCGGCGCGTAGCTTTCATCTTCATCCGAACCTGCAGGATCCAGGCCGAGTTCGTGCCCTGAAAAACGCGCCTCCATTTCCACTACATCGTGTTCGCTGACGTTGAGTTGAGTGGCAATTTCGCTGACCTGTTGGGGTTTAAGCGATCCCAGTCCCTGTTTCAGGCTGCGAAGATTGAAGAACAGTTTGCGTTGAGCCTTGGTGGTGGCAATCTTGACCATGCGCCAGTTGCGCACCACAAACTCGTTGATTTCCGCACGTATCCAGTGCAAGGCAAAAGACACCAGACGAACGCCGAAATCAGGGTCGTAATGTTTGACGGCCTTCATCAGGCCGATATTGCCTTCCTGAATCAGATCGGCCTGAGGCAGGCCGTATCCTGCATAGCCGCGCGCCACGCTGACGACCACACGCAGGTGAGATAACACCAACTGACGCGCAGCATCCAGGTCGTTCTCATCGCGAAAACGGGTTGCCAGCGCAAGTTCTTCCTCTTGCGTCAGCAGCGCATATCGCTTGACCAGACTGATATAGCTGTCCAGACTGCCAACGGCAGAGGGTAGGGTTAGGCTGTAATTCATAGTTATTGTCTCCCAGGAATTTAATACTGACGATCTAAGAGTTCTAAAGTTGAATTAGGTTCATCATGACTGGGAAAACCGGACTCGACTGGCTGACGACGGCCCATTTGACAGCGTTGCACTTGGGCAAGCATCAAGCCGGACGCCGCTCCGCACGCTTTGCCTGCAAACAGGTCGATTATTCGTGCGGCAGCGGGCATTCCGAGTTCATCACCTTGCCTGCCGCCATGCCGGCAATCCAGATGCTGATAATGACACCGATGATGCCAAGTTCCTTGCTCAGTAAAAATCCCGACACTATCCACAGTGCTATAGAAAAAAGGATAGGTAGTACGAGAGCTTTGCAACCTGGTTTTTCCGCCGTTTCCGTCTTGTTCATCAATTTCTCCCTTGTAAGTGGTCAAGCGTTCTGCTGGTGACGCGAATTATGCCATGATTCTGAAAAAATATCAGCGTGTCAAGCGGTTTCAGTGCGGCGCCCGCGCAGGCGAAGTTCACTGCGGTTCTATTCGCGATAAGTGGCGGGCAACTGACAGCCAGGCGCCCAGCCATCCCAGGTACATCGAGAACAGCATCAGCGAAAAACTGTCGCTGAAGGTAAGCGGTTGCAGTGCGAAATTGCTGGCATAGAGTTGCGACAGCGTAGCCAGAGGCTGTTTCAACAGATAAAGACTCAGCGCGATGATCAGCCATGCGGTAATGCCGCCCAGCAATCCTTGTATCGCACCGAAGTACAGAAAAGGCCGGCGTATAAATGTATTCGTGGCGCCTATCAGTTTGGCGACCATGATTTCGTCGCGCTGAGTCATGATTTGCAGGCGTATGGTATTGAAGGTGATGGCGATCAGGGCGAGACTGAGCAAAACGGTCAGTATCAGCACCATGATGCGGGCGAATTCAAGGATGGCCTCAAGCTTGTAGGCCCATGCCGAATCAAGTTGCGCAAGCTCGATATAGGGCAGTTTTTGAAGCTCGTCGCGCAGCGTCTCCAGCGATCTGGCAGCGGTGATTTTTGGCGTGATGACAAATGCATCCGGTAACGGGTTGCTCTCAAGTCCGGCTATGACATCGGCCAGACCGTTGCTTTGTCCGAGTTTTTCAAGTGCGTCTGCACGGGAGACAAACTCGATTTTGCCGATGGCGTTGTTCCGGGCCAACTGCCGGCGCAGCTGGGCAATATTATCCGCATTGGCGTCCAGCGTCAGGAACAGGCTGATTTGCGGCGGGCCTGACAGTTGCGCAACCAGACCCTGCGCGTTTTGCAGCAATACATACATTCCGGCCGGCAGGCTGAGCGCTATTCCGATAACCAGGATGTTGAGAAACCCAGCTACGGGCGAGGCGAATACACGTCGCAGGGCGACACGTGCAACACCTGCATGCTGGCTGAGTGCGCTCATAGTCCTGACCCTTCGGCTGCGCTCAGGACTGAAGGCTTGGACGAAGCGGCCTGCCCCGAGCCTTCTTGTGTAACGGGCGGCGCGGTTTGAATTTCACCGTGTTTCAGGGTGATCACGCGGACACGGTTGCTTTGCAGCATGCCGGTGTCGTGGGTGGAAATCAGCAGTGTGACGCCTACCTGATGAAACGAATTGAAAATGTTCATTATTTCCTGCGCATATTCCGCGTCCAGATTGCCGGTAGGTTCGTCGGCGAGCAGTATGGATGGACGGTTGACAATCGCGCGTGCAATGCACAAACGTTGTTGTTCTCCGCCGGACAGGGCGATGGGGTTGGACTTTTCGCGGCCCAGCAGCCCCACCTTGTCCAGTGCGGCGCGCACGCGCTTGCCGGTTTCCTTGTGGTCGGAGCCGCATATTTGCAGCGGAAGCTGTACATTGTCGAACACGCTGCGGTCGAACAGCAGCTTGTGATCCTGAAAGATCATGCCGATATTGCGGCGCAGATAGGGCAGGGCGCCGCTCTTGAGTGCGCTGACGTTCTGGTTGTTGACCAGCACGGCGCCCGTATTGGGGCGTTCGATTGCAGCGATGAGGCGGAGCAGGGTGCTCTTGCCGGCGCCAGAATGACCGGACAGATAGGCCATTTCACCCTTGGCAAGTTCAAAAGAGACATTTTTCAAAGCCTCAAAACCGCCGGGATAGCGCTTGCTGACCTGATTGAATGAAATCATGCCGACTGACCCAGCAAGGCTTCGATAAATTCTTCGGCATTGAACGGACGCAAATCATCCAGTCCTTCGCCCACCCCGATGAAGCGCACCGGTATCGGGTGGGCGCGGGCTATGGCGGCGATCACACCGCCCTTGGCCGTGCCGTCCAGTTTGGTCAGGATCAGCCCGGTCACGCCGAGCGCCTCATCGAAGGCTTTCACCTGACTTAATGCATTCTGCCCGGTGTTGGCATCCAGCACCAGCAGCACTTCATGCGGCGCATCCGGCAATACCTTGGCTATGACGCGTTTTACTTTCTTGATTTCTTCCATCAGATGCGCCTGCGTGGTGAGCCTGCCGGCCGTATCGGCCAGCACTACGTCGATTTTTCTGGCCTGAGCAGCCTGTACCGCATCGTAAATCACGGCGGCGGCATCGCCGCTTTGCTGTGCGATCACCGTCACGTTGTTGCGCTCCCCCCAGGTCGTCAGCTGTTCGCGTGCCGCCGCGCGGAAGGTGTCACCGGCTGCGAGCAGTACGGACAAACCCTGTGATTGCAGATATTTAGCCAACTTGCCGATGGAGGTGGTCTTGCCTGCGCCATTCACGCCGACCATCATGATGACGAAGGGCTTGTGGGTGTGCGCTTGCAGCGGCACGGATAACGGCATGAGCAATTTGAGCAGACAGTGTGCCAGACCCGCCTTGAGTTCAGCGGCTTCGGATAATTTGTGTTCCCTGACGTGGCGGCGCAGGTCGGCTAACAGTGCGTTTGTTGCATCCATGCCGACGTCCGCCGTGATCAGGATGGTTTCCAGCTCTTCGTAGAACTCGTCGTCGATCCTGCCGCCACGGCTGAACAGATCGGCCAGCTGGCTGCCGGTGCGCGCAAGGCCGGATTTTAGCCGCTCGACCCAGCTGCGTTTTTCGACGGCAACGTCGGTAATTTTGTCGGGCGTATTCTTTTTTAGAAAACTAAACATTTGAGATGCGTTCCGCTGGCAAGAGTTGGGGCATAATATATACGGTCACTTTGAGTGGCCCGTTATTTTATGCCGATTAGGCGTTCTGGGGTTAGGGATTATGCGCAATTTTGTGTTTTGTATGGCACTGCTGGTGTTCGGGGTGCAACAAGCGGCCAGCGCCGAAGTATTTGAACGCACGCTGGCGAACGGTCTGAAAGTCGTCGTCAAGGAAGACCACCGCGCGCCTGTGGTGGTGCAGCAGATCTGGTACAAGGCCGGCAGCATGGATGAACGCACCGGCAAGACGGGCGTCGCGCATGTGCTGGAGCACATGATGTTCAAGGGCACCAAAAGCGTTCCGGCAGGTGAATTCTCAAGGCTGATTGCCGCCGCAGGCGGGCGCGAGAATGCGTTCACCAGCAACGATTACACCGCGTATTTTCAGCAGTTGCACGCATCGAAGCTGGGGCTGGCGATGCAGCTGGAGTCCGACCGGATGCACAACCTCAATCTCTCGGAGACTGAATTTTCCAAAGAGATTAAAGTGGTGATGGAAGAGCGTCGCATGCGTACCGACGACGATGCGCACGCACTGTTGCAGGAAAAAATGAACGCGGTGGTTTACGAGGAACATCCCTATCGGCATCCGGTGATCGGCTGGATGAGCGATCTTGAACAGCTCACCGTGAACGATGCCAGAGCGTGGTATAAAAAATGGTACGCCCCCAATAACGCGACGCTGGTCATTGCGGGCGATGTCAAAGCTGCCGATGTGTTCGCGCTGGCACAACGCTACTATGGCGGCATCCCCAAACACGTGGAGCCGGCACGCAGACATTACACCGAACCCGCGCAGAGCGGCATCAAGCGCATGGTGGTGAAAGCCCCCGCCGAACTGCCGCTGCTGGTGATGAGTTATCACGCACCCAACCTCGTTGATCCTTTGCGTGACTGGCAACCTTATGCGCTGGAAATGCTCGCCGGCGTGCTGAGCGGCAATGACTCGGCACGCTTAAACAAACACCTGGTGCGCGAGCAGCAGATTGCCAGCGATGTGGGCGCAGGATATGACTCGGCATCCCGCGGCCCTGCCCTGTTTACGCTGGAAGCGACGCCCAGCGAGGGCAAGACGGTGAGTGATACTGAGGCGGCGCTGCGTGAAGAAATTGCGCTGATTGTAAAGAACGGCGTGAGCGAGCAGGAGCTTACGCGCGTCAAGGCGCAGGTGATGGCAGGCGAAGTGTACAAGCTCGACTCGGTGTTCTATCAGGCGATGCAGATAGGCCAGATGGAGAGCATAGGGCTGGGCCAAAAGGCCATTCCGTTGATGCTGGACAAATTGCAGGCGGTGACCGCAGCGCAGGTGCAGGAGGTTGCGCAGATGTTATTGCAGGACGATAACCTGACCGTTGCCGTGCTCGATCCGCAACCCTTGTCAGGTAAGCCCAGGCATCAATCAGGAGATTCCACTCATGTCCGTTAAAACAAATCATTCACTAATACCGTCATTCCCGCGCAAGCGGGAATCCAGCAAGAATAATATTCCGCGTAGCGGACACAACCCTATCGTTGTCCCGCTACGCGGGGGCTTTATAATCAACTGGATGGTCGTTCCTCGAAACTTCGGCCTTTGGCCTCGTTTTCCCGCCGTAGCCTGCCCTCGAATGGGTTTGTCGGGGGCGGGAAAGACGCGTGCGTTGTTTGTTGGGTCGATTAAAATAATTGTAGCCACTGCATTGTGTTGCGCCGCCGGTATCGCGTTTGCAACTCCCAATATTCAGCACTGGCAGAGCGCCAGCGGCGCGAAAGTGCTGTTTGTGGAAGATCACGATATCCCGATGCTGGACGTGGCGGTGACGTTGCCTGCGGGCAGCAGTTACGACAAAAAATCAGGCCTGGCCAGCATGACGCATGAGCTGCTTGATCTGGGCGTGGAAGGAATGAACGAGGATGTCATTTCCAGCAGTCTGGCGGATATCGGCGCGCAGCTCGGCGGCGGCATCGATCAGGATATGGCGAGCGTAACCTTGCGTACCCTGAGCCATGCGGCGGAACGCGACCGGGCGTTGAACATCATGGCGAAAGTGCTGCAACACCCGCTGTTTCCGGATGCGATTCTCGCTCGGGAAAAAACGCGCGTGATTGCCGCCTTGAAAGAAAATGAGACCAAGCCGGAATTCATCGCGGGTCGCGCCTTTCAGAAAGCGGTATACGGACAGCATCCCTATGCATTGCCCGTGTCCGGTGATGTTGCCGGTGTGACGGCGATCAATGATCAGGATTTGCAGGATTTTTATCGCGCCCGCTACGTTGCTAACCGTGCGGTGGTGGCGATCATGGGCGATGTGACGCGCAAGGAGGCCGAAGCGATTGCACAACAGCTGACCGGCGAACTGCCGGTATCGACCGTGCAGGACGAGATACCCGCCGTGACGATGCGTATCCAGGCATCCGAACAACGCATCGTTCATCCGGCCACGCAGAGCCATATTCTGATAGGTCAGCCCGGCATGTCGCGCACCGATCCTGACTATTTCACGCTGTATGTGGGCAATTACATACTGGGTGGCGGCGGATTCGTGTCGCGACTGATGAATGAGGTGCGCGAAAAACGCGGCCTCGCGTACAGTGTGTACAGCTATTTCATGCCGCTCAAGCTGCCGGGCGTCTTCCAGATCGGTCTGCAAACCAAGAAGGAGCAGGCCGATGAGGCGTTGGCGTTGGTGCGTAAAACGGTTGCGAAATTTGTTGCAGATGGCCCGACAGAAAAGGAGTTGCAGGCCGCCAAGCAGAATATCATCGGCGGGTTTCCGTTGCGCATCGACAGCAACCGCAAGATACTGGAATACCTGAGCTTGATCGGCTTCTACGATTTGCCGCTGACTTATCTGGACGACTTCACCGGGCGTGTGGAACGGGTTACCGCAGCACAGATCAAGGACGCCTTTGCCCGTCACATTCATCCTGAGCAAATGGCCACGGTGATCGTCGGCGCACCTGTGCCTGAGTCAAAATCTGCCGGGGCTGAAAATAAATAAAGTCAGGATAGGCGGCGGCGAACTGCGCAGCCGCATCATCGCTTTCCCCGATGCGGAAGGATTGCGTCCGACGCCGGACAGGGTGCGCGAGACGCTGTTCAACTGGCTGGGGCAAACACTGTATGGACGCAGCTGTCTGGATCTGTTCGCCGGCAGCGGCGCGCTGGGTTTTGAAGCGGCGTCCCGCGGGGCGGAGCGTGTGTTGATGGTGGAGAAAAGCCTGTCGGTATTTCGCGCCTTGCAGGATAATGCCGGCAAATTGGCATGCAGCCAGGTCCTGTTGCGCCATCAGGACGGGCTGGAATTCATCCGCCGCAATGCGCAGCGCTTCGATGTGATCTTTCTGGACCCGCCTTTTCAGGGCGATTATTTGCCGAAATTGCTGGACATATTGCCTGCGCATTTGAATGATGGTGGGGTTGTCTATCTGGAGTCCGGCGCTGAAATTGAAGCGCCGGCACCCTGGCGGGTAATAAAGTCGGGCAGGGCCGGGCAGGTGCATTATCAATTGATAGGGTTGGCAGTATGATTAAAGTAGTCTATCCGGGAACCTTCGATCCCATCACCAGCGGCCATGAAGACGTGGTGCGTCGCGCTGCGGGGCTGTTTAGCGAGGTGATTGTGGCGGTGGCGAAAAGCCGCGCGAATACGCTGTTCACGCTGGATGAGCGGGTGGACATGGCACGTGAGGTGTTTTCCGAATATGCTAATGTGCGCGTGGAAGGTTTTGACGGTTTGCTGATGAGCTTCGTGCAGTCGCAGCAGTCTCGCGTGGTGTTGCGCGGCTTGCGTGCCGCATCGGATTTTGAATATGAATTTCAGCTGGCGGGCATGAACCGCAACCTGTATCCGGAAATGGAAACCCTGTTCCTGACGCCTGCCGAACAGTACACCTTTATTTCTGCGACCATGGTGCGCGAAGTAGCGCGTTTCGGCGGAGATGTCGGCAAATTTGTCTCGCCTGCGGTCGCCCTCCGCCTGCAACAAAAGAATGCTAATTTGAATTGATGGGAGTAAAACTATGGCACTGCTGATTACCGATGAATGTATCAACTGCGATGTGTGTGAGCCGGAATGTCCGAACGACGCGATTTCGCAAGGCGATACCATCTATGTGATTGATCCGAAAAAATGCACCGAATGCGTCGGTCACTACGATACTCCGCAATGTGTGGAAGTGTGCCCGGTGGACTGCATCCCGAAAGACCCGGCTCACGTGGAAACCCGTGCGCAGTTGCAGGCCAAATATGAAAAACTGATGGCGTCCAAAGGCTAAGGGGTCGAGAAACAATAAGTTGAACAATCGCCGGGGTTTATTTGCGATACAGCCCGCGAAGCACGACGCGCCGTTGTGTTATTCACAACAAGCGGCTTGCGACAAAGGGATGCGCGCAAATAAGCCCCGGCCCACAGGGTTGCTGCGCATCCGCGCGTTTGCGGCGTTGCGAAGCTTGCGAATGGAATAACCATTCGCTGCTCTTCGCGCCTTGCATCCATCGCGGATGCGCAGCAACGAATGTTCAACTTATTATTTCTCGACCCCTAATTCCCGGCGAGCTGCCTTGCACGAAAACAAGCCGTGCCGGCGCAGTTTTTTGTCAAAACAGCGGCATTACTTCCAGACGCCCTTGATCGGCTCCGCGTCCCGACTGGCGCCAGGCGCGGGTAAGCCGTAGAAGTCGAGCAGCGTGCGCAACACGTTGTAATGGCTGATGCGCTGCCCGCTCGTTCCCGCCTTGACCATAGGTCCAGCCAGTATCGTGACGATACGGTTGTCCCCCTTGTAGTCGTCCTCATCCCAGGTCAGTATCAACAGGCTGTTGTGTTTATACGCCCACGCCAGGTAAGGTTCGATATGGGTCTTGAGCCAAGCGTCTGCAACAGGAAAGCTGCCGTCGTGCATGTCGTGATTCTGATCGGGAATGACGAAGGATACGGCAGGCAGTTTGGCAAAATCCCGCGCAAACTCGTCAAAATTCCGGTTGACCGAGGCGGGCAGGCTCTGCCAGTTGGCTGCCGGATTGTGTTTGCGCCGGTACGCGCCCGATATGCATTGTTTGTCCTCTGTGACGGGCAGTGCTTCCGAATAGCTGGCAAAGCCCAGATTTTCGCTCAGCAAGGCGGCGGCAAGGTTGTCGCCGCTCAGATTCTGTGGGCAGTCATCGTTGACAACGCCTTGAGTCGAGCCGGAAAACAGCGCCAGATAATTCGGCTGGCTGGGATGCGTGACGCCGTATGACTCCGTGAACAGCGCGCCGCGCCTGGCCAGTGCGTGGATGTAGGAGTTGCGGTTAAGCGGGGCCATGATCTCTGCATAGCCGCGATTTTCCTCGATGACCACCACGACATGATCGGGGCGCGGCAGCGGGCTTGCGAGTGTCGCAGGCGCGATGAATACAGCCAGTAGTAGAGTCAGTGTATGGCGCATGGTGTCGTCTGTAGTGTCTCTGCGAATTGTAACATTGCCAGACTTAATTCAGATGAGCCGGAAATTCACAAAACGCATTTCAATAAAAATCCCGGAATGATGGAATAACTCAGGCTGTCCGCTCGTCTACCTTACAATTGCGCGGCAAATTGTAAGAAATTGTTGCGCGGGAGTATAGGGTTTTTCTGTAAAAAATCTATGCATGTAACTGTTTTCATGAGTAATACCGGCATTTTCAGGGCGGCAAGCCATGAGGATGCCGGGCTGTTTCACCGAAGTTAATAATTCAAATATACTTAAAATCTAGGGGAGTTACATGAAAAAAACAGCACTAGCGGTTGCCATGTTTGCCGCTTTCGGACATGCACCTGCTTCTTTAGCCGCCAACTGGTTTCAAATGCAGAACTATGAAGTACCCGGCGCGCCGGAATATAAATTCTGGGGGTTTATACAGCCGCAATACCAGCACAATCTGGGCGGTGCAGCCAGCGGACTTACCGGCGCTCCCGGCGCGCGAGCTTATAACGGACAAATACCGGTTCTCAATCTGGTAGGGCCCGATCTGACCAGTAAAGATCAGGGGCAGATATTCCGATTTCGTCCGGGTTTGCGCGGGGTCATGCCGGGAACTGACGAAAAAATCAACTACTTTCTGTTGGCTGAGCTCGGCAATAATGCCATTACCGAGAATGGCTCGGTGAACGGTGTCTACAACAAAAGAATGGGTGTGATGACCGATGCCACGGTGTCCTTGAACTATATCTCCGGCGCGCGCATACGTCTGGGTTTGGGTCGTCTGCCGATCGGTGAAGAAGCCATGCTGGGCGAATATGCGATGGATTACATCAACTTCACCAACGTCACCGACGGCCTGCTCAATGAGCGTTTTGTCACCCCTTATGCCGTGCCCGCTTCTGCATTGGCGCCTGCAGCAGGCATCAACATGAACGGCGCTAAAAATCAGGCGGGGACACTGGCCGGCTCGGTGGGCGCTTTCCGCGACACCGGCGTCGAAGTCTACGACTGGTTCAGAAAAGACAGGATGGAATACAATTACGCGGTGATGGTCAGCCAGGGCGATGGTCTCAATTTCAATACGGCAAATAATCCCGGCAATCACGATGTGACCGTTAGGTTGCAGACTTCCTATTTGTTTGGTGAGGGTACAGGGCCCAAGCGTGAAGATGTCACGGCTTATATCTGGCATCAGGACGGCAAGCGCTATTTTAATGGCGTCAATTACGACCGTCTGCGGCAGGGTGTGGGACTCAAATACTTGCATGGGCCGCTGCGCCTGGGCACCGAGTACATACAGGGTAGCGGCATGATTTATATGGGGCCGAATCCGGCATTCAACTCGGTAATCGGAGGCTTTGTGCCGGTACAGCTGATGGCCGTGGAATCCACCAACAAGGCAAGCGGCTATTATCTTGATGCGGGATGGAAATTCACCGAGAAATTAGAGGTCGATCTGCGCTTCGATTCCTACGACAAGATGACGAACTCGTTGCCTGATGAACGCAGGCTCAATACCTGGACGATAGGCGGGCAATATTTCTACGCTCCGGGATTGCGTTTCTCGGTGAATTACGCCTATCGCACGGCTTCTGTGGTCAATCCCGGCACTGCGGCTGCGGGTCCCGCATCGATTGCACTCAACAATGCCATGAATGTGCTGGATGCGACGGGCAACGTGTTAAGTGCACAGATGACATACCGTTGGTGATCATCTCAAGCTGAACAATTAAAGGGCGCTCAGGCGCCCTTTATTGTTACAGGGCTGATTTGTCCGGAAGCTGTTTTCTCAGGGGCGGATATAGGCCCAGCCTTCTTTTTGTCGTTTCATCAGTTCGACCACGCCGCCCGGAACGTAACCGGCGGATGACAGCATGTCGTCCTTGGTCAGTTTCTGGCTTTTCATGGTGGTTTGGCATGCGACAATATTTACGCCTTCAGCTATTGCCTTGTCTACCCGGTCGCCGACTTCGGATTCGAGTTTGAGCATGTCGATGCCGGGGCCGTAAGCGACGATTTCCACGTCTACATTGTCTTTGCCAAGGGCATCCTGCACATTTTTTGCATTGTTGAGCGCCAGATTCCACTTGCCGGGAGCCGCATCGCTCACCTGAAAAACCACATGTTCATGTGCCGCCGCCGTTTGCGTGGCGGGTGTTGCGCAAAATGATGCAGCAGGCAGGGCAAGCACGGCAGCAAGAATGCTGAGTTGAAGACTGTGTTTCATTGCTTGATTTCTCCTCGAATTGTAGAATTTACATCGTTGCAGGGTGCTACTGAGGAAGACGCGTGCAGAATGAATTTTATTCCCTTGAGTTTCTCTGTAAGATGTGCGGGTGCATGGAATATTTCTACCTGTTGCGGCGTCTTACAGTGAGCGGCAATTTGTTCCGATCTTTTGGTGAAACCTAATAATGAAAATTCTCTCGCTTTTCTGCCGCACAGACAGTTTCCAGGAACAACTGGAGCAAATCCGGCCCAGGTTGTACAGGATGGCTTTTTCCTGGAGTCACAACGCGGCGCTTGCCGATGATCTGGTACAGGATACGCTGGCCAAGGCGTTTAAAAATGCCAACCAGTTGCGAGACCCGGCGCTGTTTAATGGCTGGCTGTTCAGTATTCTGGCTAACTGCTGGCGCGACCATTTTCGCAGGCACAGGGAGATGGAGGATATAGACGAATTCGACGATATCGAAAAACTCGGAGAATGCGGCTGTGTGAATGTCATTACACCGGAACATGAGCATGAACAGTCGCAAATTGTTTCCTGCGTGCGGGATGCGGTTGCCAGGCTGCCTGTCGGTCAACGCCAGGTGCTGATGCTGGTGGATCTCGAAGAATTTTCATATACGGAAGTGGCGAGCGTGCTGGCTATTCCTATCGGAACGGTCATGAGTCGCTTGTGCAGGGCACGTCAGGCGTTGAAAACCTTGTTGAAGGAACTTGCGCCAACGCAGCCTGCCAACGTCAGTCCGATCAGGAGGGTTGTGTGATGAACGATCAAAATATCTCGATTGAATATCTGAATTCCTTCGTCGATAACGAGCTGGATTCGGACGAAAAAAGTGAATTGTTCGAGAGGCTGGGACATGACGGGGCGCTTAAGGAGCAGGTGTGCGAGTTGCGCGACCTGAAGGAAAAGGTGCGGCATGCGTATCATCAGTTGCCGGTCCGTTCCGGGTCGTTCGCCAAAAAACAGCCTTCCTATTTCCGGCGCATGCAATCGCTGGCGGCCTGCCTGCTTCTGTTGCTGGCGGGCGGCGCATCCGGTTGGGTGATTGCCGGCGGAGCGGATTCAAAAAGCGGCACGAAAATGGTGCGTCTGCTACAGACTATACAGGGCAGTGTGGTTGTCTCGGAACCGGACAAGATCATCGTTCAGGTCAGTAATTCCAATCCGGTCAGGCTCAAGACGGCGCTGGATGAGACCGAGAACCTGCTGGAAACTTACAGGCGTACGCACCGTCCGTTGCAGGTGGCGATCATCGCCAATGACAGCGGGGTAAATTTATTGCGTACCGATGTATCGCCCTATGCCGCGCGATTAAGGTCGATGAAGGCTAAATACCCGAACCTGACCTTTCTTGCGTGCAACCAGTCGATCAGTAAATTGCGTAAGGCAGGCGTCATAGTCAAGCTGTTTCCCAACACCGTGATAGCATCATCGGCGCTGGAGGAAATCAACAAACGCCTGCTGCTGGGTTGGGATTATGTCAGGGTGTGAAGACTCCTTAATGTCGCGCCAATTCGATCAGCTGCATGTCTTCGACTTGAATATGGTTTATCAGCCAGTCGCGCAGGCAGGTAAGCCGGCATCCCATCTTTTTTGTCCATTGTATCCCTCGGAGTAAAGCGTGTCGTCTGACTTCAAGGTGGTAAGTATTTTATAGGATTTTTTCCTGACTGAGGCTGGAGTGTGCCCTATTTCTGGCAATGTATGCAATAAAAACTTGACCGCTGCCCCTGCTTGATTTGTCTGATCGGCGCATCACAGCGGCGACAGGGTGCACCCGCCCGGCCATAGACCCAATGCTGTTGCTGGAAGTAGCCTGGATTTCCCGAACTGTTGACGAAATCGCGCAATGTGCTGCCGCCTGCGATAATGGCGGCATTCAGGGTTGCACGGATGGCTGCAACCAGCTTGATGCAGCGTGCCAGACTGAGTTTTCCGGCTATCTGTTGCGGACTGATCCCGGCGCTGAACAGCGCTTCGCTGGCGTAGATGTTGCCCACGCCGACCACCACCTGGCTGTCCATGATGAATTGCTTGACGGCAACGTTGCGGCCTCGCGTGACCCGGTAGAGATAGCGGGCATCAAAACCGTCTTCCAGGGGTTCCGGGCCCAGACGGGCCAGCAGCGGGTGCGTGTTTATATCGCCTGCATGCCAGAGCACGGCTCCGAAGCGGCGCGGATCGCGCAAGCGCATCAGGAGACCGTTATCCAGAACCAGATCGAAATGCTCGTGTTTCTCCGCTGGTGTGTCAGCGGGCAGAATGCGCAGGCTGCCTGACATGCCCAGATGCAGGATCAGCGTGCCAGAAATGTGAAAGTCGCGTAGCAATTCGTTTGTTCCCTCTCCTTCCGGGAGAGGGTTCGGGTGAGGGAAACGGACATGGCGAGTTTCATTTATTTCGCCATGGCCGTTGCCGCAACTTAGCAGCAGATATTTGGCGCGGCGCGTGAGGGCAAGAACGGTCTGGCCCGGCAAAGGCATATCTTCGGGGATGGGCCAGCGCAGGCGGGCGCAGCGGATCGCCATGCCGCTGATGGTTGCGCCCTCAAGATGAGGCGACAGGCCGCGCCGCGTGGTTTCCACTTCGGGTAGTTCAGGCATAATCAACGGTGTCGAAAATTGGCTGGATCACATTGCGCCATTTTCAGCGCAGTTTTTATGCAGCCAGTTTATCAGATCGGCTGTCGGCATGGGCTTGGCGATCAAATAACCCTGCAACAGGTCGCATCCCAGGGTGCGCATCAGTTCGAGATCGGCCTCGGTTTCGACGCCTTCAGCGACGGTGGATAAACCCAGCTTGTGTGCCATGTCCATGCTGCTTTCCAGTATTGCGCGAGCCGCTGCATCCTGGCTGCCTTTTGAGACAAAGCTGCGATCCAGCTTCATTTCGGTAAACGGTATGCGGCCCAGTTGTTCAAAGGACGAATAGCCGATGCCAAAGTCGTCGATGGACAAACCGAATCCCTTGATGCGTAAACGGGTCAACACGTCCAGCGCGGTGGTCAGATCTTCCAGTACGCCGGTTTCGGTCACTTCCAGGATGACATCTTCAGCCTGAAGACCCGCCGACAGCGTTCGGGCAAGGATAAAATCGGGCAGGCTCAGATCATTGAGCCAGCGACCGGAAAGATTGATGGCAATTTTCAACGGAAACCCCGCAACGCGCAACTTCGCTCCCTCGTTTAATGCAGCGGCGAGCAACATCTGCGATAACTTTCCTATCAGTCCAGTCTGTTCGGCCACGGTAATGAAAATATCGGGCGGCACAAAATTGCCGTCCTGACGAATCCAGCGCGCCAGCGCTTCCACGCCTACCGTGCGCAGGCTGGATGAAACCACCTTGGGTTGTAGCCAGACGAGGAACTCGCCCCCCTCCATGCCGGCGATGATGTCGTCCTGCGTGATAACGGGTGCGACAAAGGCGGGCCGGTCACTGTCAGGCACTTTGCAAGACAGAGAAAGCAGAGGTGCGATTTGTGCGGCTACCACGGGTTTTCGTAATTGTCCCAGTACGCATAACCCCTGCAATCCTGCCAGTCGGCTTACGGTAGCCAGTACTTTTTCGTCAGCGCCGCTGATCAGGATGACGCCTCCGTCAAATCCGGTTTTGCCGATATTTCGTATCAGCTCAACGCCATCCATTTCCGGCATGTTGAGATCGCACAGCAGCAATTCAATGCCGCCCTTGTTTGCCAGCAGTACCTTCATGGCTTCCAGTCCGTTTCGGGCATTCAGCACGAGGGGTACACCCAGCGTTGCGAGCAGGCTGCTCATCTGTTGCACGACGACCGGATCGTCGTCTATCACCAGCACGCACTTCAGCGTCGTGAAGCTCGTCGTCGCAACAGGCCCGGCGAAGGGGGTTTCGTGCAGGTTGCAGGCGGCGGCTGCCACTTCTTGCAGAGCCGCCCGCAGGGCAGTCAGGGATGCTTCGATATAAATCGTTTGTTCTTCCCGGGTTTGTTGTTCCAATGCCTCGGCCAGTTGCGCGTAACGCAACGCACCTACGGTTCTGGCCGAGGATTTTTGTTTGTGCATTTCGCGCGAAACGGCCGCACTGTCACCCGATTCGGCGCGCGCAAGGCCTTCGCCGGTCGCGCTGATAAAGGTTGCAATCAGGTTTTGCGCTTGTGCCGGGTCAATTTTTCCGAGATTGTGGTAGAGGTGGTCGAGATTCAGTATCGCGTTGTCGTCCGCTATGGTCGTTTGCCCGAACGTTACGGATGTCATTCCAAGCCAGCGCGCCAGCATGCTGCGCAACCCTTCCAGTGCAATCGGCTTGGTCAGCGTGTCATCCATGCCCGCAGTGCGGCAGTTTTTCAGTTCGGCATCGACGGCGGCTGCGGTGATGGCGATTATGGGTATGTGTCTGCCGCTGGACTTCTCGTCTTCGCGCACCGCCAACGCAAGCGCAAGCCCGTCCATCACCGGCATATTGAGATCGGACAAGATGAGATCGTAGGATGTGGCGCGGTACTTGGTCAGCGCTTCGGCGCCATTGGAGGCCATATCCACCTTGCAGCCCAGTGTTTGCAATTGCATGCGCAGCACATTCCGGTTCGGGAGATAATCTTCAACCACCAGTATGTGCGGCAGTTTGGCGGTTTGGATTGCCGTGCCGGGCAATTCCACCCGGAAGGTGCTGCCTGTGCCGGGTTCGCTGTCAACGCCGATGCTCCCGTGCATCGCCTCCACTAATCGTCGGGCGACGGCAAGTCCTATGCCCACCCCTTCGATAGCGCCCATTTCCGCACCCAGACGGTTGAACGGCTGAAAGAGTTGCTTCTGCTCTTCGGGCGTCATACCGATGCCGGTGTCCGACACAAAAATCCGTATGCAATGACCGCTTGCTTCAGCGGACAGGGTGACACGCCCGCCCTGGCGGTTGTACTTGATGGCATTGGAGAGCAGATTGTTCAACACCTGCAACAGATGATGGCTGTCTGCATCGATTTTGAAGCGATTGCAGCTGTCATCGCGTACCAGGGTGATGTTGCGGCTTGCGGCGAGCCGACTGTTTTGAGTGCAGCATAGTCGCACGACATCGGACAGCGCAATCGTGCTGATCTGCATTTCCATGTTTCCGGATTCGATGCGTGCAAGATCGAGCACGTCATTGAGCAGTGACAGCAAATGATCGCCTGCGCGATGGATCTCGCCTGCATTCTCGATTGCCTGAGCCGGCAAATCCGTATCCAGTTGCATCAACTGGGCATAGCCCAGGATGGCGTTGAGCGGCGTGCGCAGCTCATGGCTCATGCTGCTCAGGAACAGATTCTTGCTGTGGTTGGCGGCTTCCGCTTTTTCCAGGTCGGCGGTGCGTCGCGCTACCTGAGTTTCAAGTTTTGTATAGGAAGTCTGCAAGTGCTCGGCCATGCGGTTGAAGGAAATCGCAAGTTGCTGCAATTCCATCCAGCCGATCACCGGTGCGCGATGGCTCAGGTCGCCTTCAGCGATTTGTCCGGTCGCAGCGATCAGTTTTCGTATCGGCGCTACCAGCGTGCGTCCGAACAGCACGGCTACCAGGCCCGCCAGCAGCAAGGAGGAAGCCAGCGCGATCGCCAAGGATTTTTGCAGGCGGTAAAGCGGTGCGAAGGCCTCAGCCGTATTTGCCTTGACCACCATACCCCAGTGCAGGGCGGGCAGATAGCGCCATGCTCCGACGACTTCCGTCCCGGAATAGTCAACACCTGGACCCTGCCCGGACACGCCGGACAGGGCGGCTTGCATGGGTTTTCCCAACTTGTCGGGTGAGACAGTATGAAAATATTTCCCGTCCGGGAAACGTTCTGACTGCCCGATGAACAGGATTTTCTTGCCTTGCGGTTGCGCTATCATCGTGGCGCCGGTCTTGCCCATTCCCGTGGCGTCGCTGGTGACGGCAGCGAACTGGCCGATATCCAGCTGCAGGTCCAGCGTACCGATCGTCTGCCCGGCTTTCAGGATAGGGCTAACGATGAAAATTGCGTACCGGTTGCCCGATGGCGGATAAAGAGAAGCCGGGGTGATTTGCGTCGCGCCTGTGCTCAGGGCGGCACGATGTGCCATGGTCAGCGGCTCGTTGCGTCCGGTTTCGCTGTTCAGATTGCTGTCAGGATTGGCTTCGCGTCGCGTTGAGAAAACCACCCTGCCGGCGGTGTCGGTGAGCATCAGATCGCGGTAACCCGATTCTTTCAGGCGCAGCGTGTCTATGTAATCCTGATAGGATTTTTTGCGGCTAAGGTGCAGGAGTGAATCGACATTTTCGTGCAGCGTTGAAAATGTTTGCAGCGCTTCAATCAGCACCGGCGACGCTGCCCACATCCGGCTGTCGGAGAGTCGTTCATTGAGATAAGTATTGATCTGATTGTATTTTTTGTCGGCAATGGCGGAAAATTTCTCCAGTTCGTCCTGATGCAGGGTTTGCTCGAATTGTTGCATATAAAACCAGGACAAACCGCCCAGGGGCAGGGGCGAGAGCAGTAAAAAACCTATCAGCAAACGGGTGGTGATCCTATGGGTGCGGTTCATCATCAGCCTTGAATATTTCATCGAGAATGGTCAGAAAATTCGGCAGATTAAGCGGTTTGGTCAGGTAATGCAGAAAGCCCGATTCGATGCCTTTATTTTCGTCGCCTTTCATGGCATTGGCGGTGACTGCAATGACCGGGATGTGCGCGGTACGAGCGTCGGATTTGAGCCGCTTCAATGCGGCATAGCCATCCATGCCAGGCAGATTAATGTCCATCATGATCAGCGCGGGCATCTGAGTCTGCGCTTGTGCTATACCGTCTTCAGCCGTGCCGGCATGACGCAGCTCCAGGTGCTTCCGCTTGTCGAAGATTTGCAGCATCAGACGATAATTCATCGGGTTGTCCTCGATGTAGAGCACCATAGGGCGGGTTTTCCGCAAGCGGGCGAGGTTGTCTGTGCTACCGTCGGATGCCGGTTCGGCCGGACAGTGGGGCGTTTCGTCGATAAGCGGGAACTCGACCCAGAAGGTGCTGCCTTGTTTTTCGGCGCTCTCGAAACCGATGACGCCCTTCATGGCTTCGACGATGCGCTGGGTGATCACCAGACCGATGCCGGTTCCTTCCACATCGCCGCGCTCTTCACCAAGACGGTCGAAGGCATTGAAAATGCGCCCCTGTTTATCGGCGGCAATGCCGGGGCCGTTATCAACTACGCTGATGCGCACCCGATCCTCATGGAGGATGCAGTTTACTTTAACTGTGCCTTGCGGTCTGTTGTACTTGATCGCGTTGCTGAGCAGATTGATCAGCACCTGGCGCAGCCGGACATGATCTGCCATCACCGTGGCTTCCTTGCCGGAAGTGACAGCTTCGGTCAGTTGTATGCCTCTGTTGCGAGCCTGCGATTCCACCATAGACAGGCTGCTTTGCAGTACGTTACCTATCCGTACCGGTTCCAGCGAGAGTCCCAGCTTTCCCGATTCGATGCGAGCCAGATCTATCATGTCGTTGATCAGGGATAGCAGGTGTTCACCGGCACGTTCGATCTCGCGGGCATTGTCGCGTGTCTCCTGCGGCAACTTCGCATCCATGCTGAACAGCTGCGAAAACCCCAGTATCGCATTCAGCGGTGTGCGCAACTCGTGGCTCATGCTGGCCAGAAATTCGCTCTTGGCGCGGCTGGCGGATTCGGCGGCATCGCGGGCCTGGATCAGTGCCTGTTCCGTCCGTTTCAGTTCGCTGACATCCTGTACGGTGCCTATCATCCGGGCGGGCTGTCCGGCCGCATCGAATGTCACTTCACCCATGCCATGGATATAGTGTTCGCTGCCGTCCGGCCAGAGAACCCGATGCAGGCAATCGTATGCGCTGCCGCCCGCCAGCGCCAACTCGGTTAAACGTTCAACCCTGGCGACATCCTCGGGATGTATCCCCTGGCGGAAGAGCTGGTAATCCGGCGTGGCCGATTGCGGTTGCAAACCCCACAGGCGAAAGTGTTCGTCCGACCATTGCAGCTTCCCTGACTGCGGATGCCATGCAAAACTGCCGATATGCGCGACTTTCTGCGCCTGATTCAGGCGTTGTTCGCTGTCGTATATCTTCAATGTGGCGTCATTGATCATCGCCTCGGCTTCCTTGCGCGCGCCGATATCGCGGCAGGATCCATATACCGTGCCGTCCGGCAGCATGGCTGCATTCATTTCGATCACCAGCTTGCGACCGTCCTTCCTGATGAGTCTGATTTCCTGATGTATCATGCCATCGACGAGCAGCACTTCCTGGAAGTGTTTCCGGTAAATTTCCCGCCAATCCGCAGGCACCAGTTCGTAAATGCTCATGCCCAGCAGTTCTTCACGGCTGTAACCCAGCAATGCAACGGCCCGGTCGTTGACGTAGATCCAGCGCTCGTTTATTCCTGCCACGTACACGGCATCTGCGGCGTTGTCCAGCACCATGCGCAACTGCATCTCGTTTTTGCGCAAGGATTCTTCGTGCTGCTTGAGCCTGGAAATATCGGTGCGTATGGAAATATACCGGTAAGGCACGCCGTTTTCATCGAGGAAGGGTACGATGCTGGAAGATACCCAGTACAGGTGCCCGTCCTTTGCCCGGTTGCAAATCTCCCCCTGCCATATTTTTCCGCTGGAAATGGTGCTCCACAATTCATTGAAGAAGGCGGCGGGGTGACGACCCGAGTTGACGATGCGATGATTGCTGCCCAGCAGTTCCTCTCGGGTATAACCGCTGAGCCGGCAGAATTTATCGTTGACTTCGAGAATGTTGCCGGCAAAATCGGTGGTGCTGATGATGGCGTGAGCGTCCAGAGCCTGCCGCTGGCGGTCTTGCGTATAGCGTATCGACTGCATGGCTGCTGTCTGTTCCAGGCTGTGCCGGTAGCGTCGCGCATGCAGGGTGATGACAGAAATCAGATGCGCCGGATTGACCGGTTTGACCAGAAAATGGTCGCCGCCGCGGTCCAGCGCCAAAAGTTGCCTCGATACATCGGTGTCCGCCGACAGGTAGACTATCGGGATGGCGGCGTGCCGCTGGTCATCGTGCAGGATGGCTGCAAGCTCGGGACCCGTGCATTCCGGCATGCGCATATCCAGCAGCAGTGCCTCGGCTGCAAAATCATCAAGCATGTCGAGCACCTCCAGCGGGTTGAGCGCTTCGCGCACTTCCATGCCGACCGTGCGCAGCATATGCGCGTGAGCGGCAAGTTCCGAAGCTGAATCATCCACAATCAATATACGGTAGGCCTGCTTTGGGGCCGGTGAGGCAGAGGCGGAAATCATCTGCAACAACGCTGCCGGGTCGACCGGCTTGGTCAGGTAGCGGGTCGCCCCCGCGCGATGCGCGGCAAGTCTGGCCGCCATGTCATGGCGTGCCGAGAGAAAGATGACGGGCAGGGAGGCGCATTCCGGCAGCTTCATGGAGGCGATGGCAGGTGCGCACGCTTCGCTGTCTTCGGGAAAAACCATGTCGATAATGATGGCGGCAGGCAAGTTGTCGCTTTGCAAGGCGGCGAGTTCATTGGACACTACGACCTGATAACCTTCATCCTCCAGCACACAACGCAGCCAGTCCGTATGCTGCGCATCGCTGCCCAACACCAGGATGCGAGACAGGGTGCTGTTCATCGTAGGCGGAATAGGCAGGTAAGCAGGATGGGCGGCCTCTGCTGAAAGCACGGCACAAAGCGCATGCAGTGTGTCGCCTGTCGAAGAGGCGGTGATTTTTTCCAGTTCACGCGCCAGTTCGGCAAGCTTCATCAGCCCGTGGGTGCGGGCGGTGTCGGCCAGATTGAGCGTCGCGCGGCGCAGCGATTCGAGCGAGCCCGGCTCGCCTCGCGAGGCGGCATCCAGCAAGACATGCAGCGCGGCAATGCCCTCAGGCATCTGTGCGGTGAGTTCGTCTCGCAAGCGTGATAGGACGGTCTGCAAGTCAGTTGTCATGAGAAAATCCCGGTTGAAGATCGATCCGATGAGGCTGAGTGTTACGGTCAGGCACTATACTACGCCAAAAGAGCTGGTTCCCCAGCCTATCGTCGCGGCCGTTCAGGTACGGCGACGCACCCACCAGAGGTATGTGCCGAATCCGCCCAGCAACAGCGGCGCGCCGAACAGAAAGGTGGCGCTGATGATGGTGAGTTGTGTTCTGGAAAGCGCGATGTTGCTGTCCTTTGCCGCGCGCGGTTGCAAGGTGATGAGTTTTTCATCGCGGGCCAGCCAGTTCACCATGTTGACCCCCAGATCCACGTTCCCGCCGTTGCCGGCGAAGCTGTTGGCGAGGAAGGCGCCGTTGCCGACCACCACGATGCGCTGCTCCACATCGTTGATGTTGCGTTGCATCGCAAGCGCGATGACGTTGGGGGCGGATGTGTCGTGCTGTTTGCCCGGGGCAGGCTGACCGCCCGGGCTTATCCAGCCGGTGACATCGACCAGTATATGATGACGCCAGCCCGGATTTTCATGCCAGACCAGCGGACGGGCTGCCGGGTAGGCCGTAAGCAGGTTGAAGCCGTTGGTGATGGCGTGCGGCGGATAGGTTGTGCCCAGCGACCAGCTGGCGGGCACGTTCATATCGGCGGCGGCAGGATCGATGACGATGCCGGGCGGCAGTTGCAGATCGAGCTTTTCAGCCAGGCGCTCCAGCCCGTGCAAGGGTTCGGCATCAATCAGCCAGAGTAGGTTGCCGCCGCGCTCGACATAGCGCAGCAGTTTGTCAACCTCACCCGGCATCAGATCAATCTGCGGCTGGGTGACCACCAGTACATGCGTGTTTATCGGGACGTCCTGCGCGATGGCCAGATTCAGGCTGTTTATTTTGAAGCCGTTTTCCTTGAGTTTCGCACCGAAATACAGCCCCATGTCGTGGTTCGCGTGCCCGTCGAGTTTGCGCTCGCCGTCGCCGTCCAGATAAGTCACAGTCTGGTTCGCGGTATGCGCCAGGCGCAGCAGGGTGCTGGTGAGGGTCTGTTCGTTGATCAGGGTAAGGTGTTCGCTGCGTCCGGCGTATTCGACGACCATTTCGCCGTTGAGCTGGATGCGCGCGGCACGGGTTTTTTCAGGTTCCTTTTCCGGGTCGATATATATCAGTTTCACATCGGGTTTGTAGCGTTGATACAAGCCAATAAACTCGCTGATGATTTTGCGTATGTCGCCCAGACGCGCGTCCTGCAGGGTGGCATAAACGGTGATGTTGACCGGCCCGGCAAGCTGTTTGAGGACGGATACGCTGGCAGGTTCCAGGCTGTTGCTGGCGTTGAAAGTGATGTCGCGTTGCAATGGGTGGCGGTAAGACAGATAGCCCAGGCCAGTCGCGATGCCCGTCAGCAGCAGCACGAAGATCAGATTGCGCAGAAAAGTCGATTCGAGGAAATTACGCAGCATGGCTTATCCGTATATGCGGTTGTTGTGCAGCCGCTTGATGGTCAGCAACAGGAAAACGGTCGTGAACAGCAGGAAGAAGACAGCATCCCGGCTGTCGAGCAGGCCGGCGTTAAAATTCTGAAAATGATACAGGGGCGAGAATTGATGCCAGAGGGAGTGGGCGTCAGATGCGCCGATGTCGGCCAGCCACAGCCCTGCCAGCACCGCCAGCGCGCCGATGGCGGCGATGACGGGCTGGCTGGTGAGCGCGGAAATATACAGGCCCAGCGCGATGAAGCTTGCGGTGAGCAGAGCGAGGCCGATGCAATTGGCCGCCAGCAGGCCGAGATCCAGATGTGTGCCGAGCGCCAGCGTGCCGATCATCAGCGGCAGCGTTGTTATCAGCAGCAGCAGAAACATCAGCAAGCCGGCAAATTTGCCCAGCACGATGTGAACTTCTGACAGCGGCGCGGACAGCAGCAGCGTCAGGGTCTGGTTGCGCCGCTCTTCCGCGATCAGGCGCATGGTGAACATCGGCACCAGCATCATCAGCAGCAGGGCGGCGGTATTGAACAGGGGGGCTGCAACGGTGATCGTCACGCCGGGCGGATTGGCCAGTTGCGCCAGCTGCGGCTGAACCTCCAGAAAGGCTTCCAGTCTTGCCAGGAAAAACCAGGCGAAGATAAATTGCAATGCGGCCAGTACGAACCAGGTCGAGGGCATCGAGAGCAGGCTGCGCAACTCGCGCATCGCGATCAGGCGGATCATGGTTTCTCCTCTGCGGAAGGGTCGCTGCAAAGCAGCGGGGCACCCCCGGGAGTGCCCCTTGCGGGTGCTGTGGTTTCATCGCCGGTAATATTGACGAAAACGTCTTCCAGCGTGGCAGACAGCGGGGTGAGCTGTTCCAGTTGCCAGTCCCGCTCGGCAGCCAGACTTAACAGAAGGCCGCCGGGATTGTTGCCTGACTCATGCAGGAGGCGAAACTGTGTTCCGGACAGTTGTTCGACGCTCGTGACGCCGGGGATGGCTTGCAGTTCGCTCAGTGCGGGCGGGTGACGCAGGGTGACGGTGTAGCCTGTCACCTGGCCGTATTGCTTCATCCGCTGGCTGGAGTCGCCATAGATCAGGCGCCCCTTATGCATGATTTCCACGCGGTCGCACACGCTTTCCACTTCACCCAGCAGGTGGGTGGAGAGTATCACGCTGCCGGTATCGCCCAATTCGCGGATCAGACGGCGGATGTCCCTGATTTGCGCGGGATCGAGCCCGACCGTAGGCTCGTCCAGTATGATCACGGCGGGGCGATGTATGATGGCCTGGGCGATGCCGACGCGCTGTTGATAACCTTTGGATAATGTCGATATTATTTTTTTTCTGACCGATTCCAGTCCGCAGCGCATGATAGTCTGCGTCAGCGCATCGTTGACATCGGATGGTTTCATGCCGCGCAGACGCGCCGCAAACGTCAGATATTCGTCTACGCCAAGTTCTCGGTAAAGCGGCGGGGTTTCCGGCAGATAACCGATATGCGCCTTGGCGAGTGCGGGTTTTTTTTGTAAACTGATGCCGCATATATCGATTTCGCCGCTGCCGGGCAACAGGCAGCCGGTCAGCATTTGCAGCGTGGTGCTCTTGCCCGCGCCGTTGTGTCCCAGCAAACCCAGCACTTCGCCGCGCTTTAATTCCAGCGTCAGGTCATGGATGATCAGCCGATTGCCAAAGCGGCGTGTCAGATTGCGAGCGGAAAGGGTGGTTGTTGCGTTTGACAAAGTAAGTGTTAACTATGGTTGTGGATAGCCCTGAATATAACCTAATATGTGCGTCCGTACAAAAGCTGTATCGCCATGAACAAATTCAGACATTTAATTCTCGCCGGTTTGCTTGTCAGCGGATGCGCGCAAGTGCCCAAACCTGTTGTTCAACTCGAACAGCCGGTGCCCAAAGTTTCTGAGCCGGTCGCGGCTGCGGCCCCGCCTGCCCCGCCGGCAGTAACGCCATTGCCCGACATCGAGTTGAGCAGCGACCTGTTGTATGAAATGCTGCTGAGCGAATTCGCCAATCAGCGCGGCCACAAGGCGCTGGCCGTGGACAGCAGCGAGGATATTGCGCAGAAAACCCGCGATCCGCGTCTGGCCAAACGCGCCGCACAATTGGCGCTGGAATCGGGCGACATGAACAGATCGGTTGCGGCATTCAGGCTCTGGCAGGAAGTTGAGCCCGACTCGGATATGGCGACACGCATGCTGTCTTCCTTGTTGCTGCGCGGCGGACAACTGGAAGAAGCGCGCCCGTATCTGGTCAAGGTGCTCAAGACAGACGGGCCGCAAGTCGGTATTACCTTCTTGCAGCTCTTCCCGCTGGTGGCACATAGCCCCGACAAACAGGCCGCATTGAAGCTGATGCGCGATTTGGCAGCGCCCTATCCCGAGGTGGCCGAGGCCCATTGGGTGGTGGCGCAACTGGCCGAAGCAGCCGGCGATGAGACGCTGGCGCTGGCAGAAGCGGGAAAAGCGCGCAAACTGCGACCGAAATGGGATGCGCCGGTGTCGCTGGAGGCGCAGTTGTTGAGCAAGACGAAACCCGATCAGAGTCTGGCGCTGCTTGCCGACTATCTGTCGGAATTTCCGCAAGCGGATGAAATTCGCCTGCAATATGCACGCGAGCTGTTGGCGCAAAAACAGTACAAGCCCGCGCGTGAGGAATTTCAGTATCTGGCCAACAAGACTCCGGACAGCGTGGAGCTGGCGTTCGCCGTTGCGCTGATCTCCTTGCAGTTGAACGATTTGCCCGGCGCCGAAGCCGAATTGAGAGGTGCGCTGGTCAAGAACGGCAAGAATCAGGATGCCGTGGAGTATTTTCTGGGGCAACTGTACGAGGCGAAGGAAAAGGATGCGGAGGCGCTTGCGCATTATCGCGAAGTGCATGCAGGTGAGTATCAGTATGCGGCGCAATTGCGCGTGGTCTATTTGTTGAGCCGCCAGGGCCGTCTGGACGAGGCGCGGCAAATTTTGCAACAGGCGCAGGTCGATATGCCTGATCGTCGCCCGGAGCTGGTGATTATCGAGTCGCAATTGCTGCGCGAGGCGAAACAGTCCGAGGCGGCCTACAAAGTGTTGCAGCAAGGGCTGCTCAGGCTGCCCAACGATCCGGCGCTGCTGTACGAGACCGCGATGCAGGCCGACCAGCTTGGTCGCTACGATGAGTCGGAACAATTGTTGCGCCGGATGATTAAACTTCAGCCGGATAACGCACAGGCCTACAATGCGCTGGGCTATGGTTTTCTGGAGCGCAATGTGCGTACTGTCGAAGCACTCGCGCTGGTCGAAAAAGCCCTGAAACTGGCGCCAAACGATCATGCCATCATGGACAGCGTGGGCTGGGCGTATTATCGCGGCGGCCGCCTGGACGACGCGGTGGCGATGTTGCAGCGGGCGTATGCGGGCAATCCGGACCCTGAGATTGCAGCGCATCTGGGAGAGGCGCTGTGGGCGCGAGGCGACAAGGAAGAAGCAACGAGGTTGTGGCAGGATAGCCTCAAGGCGAATCCTGATAACAGGCCGCTCAAGGCGGTGATGAAGCGGTTCATCCCCTGAAAGTCCGGCGGGCATGGGCTGCGCGGTCTGCCGGAAACGCTTCCGGCGAATGTCGCGTGGCCGTTCTGTCTGACTTGTCAGGTGATTTATGGTTTTTGGCAGCCATAAAGCCGAATAGCCCAAAAAATGCGTCGATTGCTGATCGACATGGTCATGAGCCTGCGGCACCGCATATCCCCTTTTCGCCGCACCCAGTTTCGCAACCTGGAGCGCATGGGCGAATCTTTTGCGGAGCATTCGGTCATCGTGGAGGCGATCCTGTCACACGACGTAATTACCACTTACCGGGCAATGCGAACCCACTTGCTGTCGGCCCGCAGCGCCACCAGCCGGGCAGCCCCGGTCTGGAACAGTACGGCTGCCGACAGCAATACGAATAAATGAAACGGAGAGGCATGTGAATCCTATTCTTGGCAGCCGGGGCGCCGTTGTCGCCCCGCATACGCTGGCATCCCAGGCCGGTCTTGATATTCTGCGCGAAGGCGGCAACGCCATCGAGGCTGCCATTGCAGTGGCGGCGACCTTGGCGGTTGTCTATCCGCACATGACCGGCATCGGCGGCGACGGCTTCTGGCTGCTGCACGCGCCGGGGCAGGACGTGAGCTCTATCGACGCTTGCGGCGCAACAGGCGCAGGCGTCACGCGTGCGCTGTACGGCGAACTGGAGAGCATTCCCTGGCGCGGCCCTCTGGCTGCCAACACGGTTGCCGGTACGGTTTCGGGCTGGGGGGCCGCCTATGACTACAGTCGTAGCCGATGGGGCGGTCGTCTGCCGTTCGCACGTCTGCTGGAAAGCGCGATTCGCTACGCCAACGAGGGTTTTCCCGTTACTCACAGTCAGGAGGAAAACACCCGCGCCAAACTGAGCGATCTCATCGACCAGCCGGGTTTTGCACGGACTTTTCTGAATCAGGGACAGGTGCCGGTCTATGGGGAGCGCCACCGTTTCCCGGTACTGGCGACCACCCTGGAGCAACTGGCGCGGGCGGGTGCCGACGACTTCTATCGAGGTGAGCTGGCCCGGCAGATCGGCGCCGATCTGGCCGCCATCGGCAGCCCCGTCACAGCCGCCGATCTGGCCCGGCACCATGCCCGGATCAAACCCCCGCTGCAACTGCGCCTGTCCGGTGCCACGCTATACAACATGGCGCCGCCAACTCAGGGGCTGGCCTCGTTGCTGATTCTGGGTATCTACGACCGGATTCGCCAAACCGGCTGGAACCCGGATAATGTGGCGGGGATCCACGCCCTGGTGGAAGCCACCAAGCAGTCCTTTTTGCTGCGCGACAAGCATGTAACCGACCCTGCCCTGATGAACATTGATCCGGCAGACCTGTTGAACTGGAAAACGCTGGACGCTCTGGCAGCCGCTGTACCGCTGCAGCATGCCAGCCCATGGCCCGCCCCCGTCTCCGATGGCGATACCACCTGGATAGGGGTGGTGGATGATGCGGGACGCGCAGTGAGCATGATACAGAGCATCTACTTTGAATTCGGCAGCGGTGTGGTGCTGCCGGACAGCGGCATCTGGTGGCAGAACCGCGGCTGTTGCTTCGACCTTAAACCGGGCCGCTTGCGCAGTCTGGAACCGGGGCGCAAGCCTTTCCATACCCTTAATCCGGCCATGGCTGCTCTGGACGACGGGCGATTGCTGGTCTACGGCACCATGGGCGGAGAAGGTCAGCCCCAGACCCAGGCCGCAGTGTTCTCCCGCTATGTCTGGGGCGGACACAACGTGCGTTCTGCCGTGGCAGCCCCCCGCTGGCTGCTTGGCCGCACCTGGGCGGAGCAGAGCACGACGTTGAAACTGGAGTCACGTTACTCGCCGACTATCATTCAGGGCCTGCGCAAGCTGGGGCATCCTGTGGAGGTGGTGGCGGATTTCGACGAGCGTATGGGTCATGCAGGCGCGCTGGTGCTCCATCCGGGGGGCTGGATCGAGGGTGGCGAAGACCCGCGCAGCGACGGCAGCGTGGCGGCCTGGTAAATAAAAACGACCCCTGTAAAGGTTGCGCGATATGAAATTCAAGTTCGACTGGTTTCTCAAGGGCATGTTGGTGGCTGTGGCACTGGCCTTTCTGTGGCCGGCCCCCGGCGCTCATGGCGGCTTCCTTCATCCGGAGTTGCTCAACAAGACAGGTATCGCCCTGATATTCTTTCTCAACGGCCTGGGCTTGAGCCTCGTGTCGCTGCGGGACGGAGCAATGCGCTGGCGTGTGCATCTGTTGATCCAGAGCAGCACCTTCCTGATTTTTCCGCTGCTCGGATGGGGGTTGATCAAGCTTACCGGCGGCTGGCTGTCGGCAGATTTGCAGACCGGATTTTTCTACCTCTGCGCGCTGCCGTCCACCGTTTCCTCTTCCGTGGCGCTCACCCTGGCGGCCCGCGGCAACGTGCCGGTGGCGGTGTTCAATGCCACTCTCTCCAGCCTCATCGGTGTGCTGTTAACCCCGCTGTGGATGGCATGGATACTGGGCCACAGCGGCACCGGTTTCGCCGTTGGGCCGGTGATTGTGGATCTGCTGCTATGGCTGGTGCTGCCCCTCGCGCTGGGTCAGCTCGCCCGTCCGTTGCTGAGTGTCTGGGCCATCCGCAACAGAAGCTGGATTCAGGTGGTGGACCGGCTGACCATTCTGACGCTGGTCTATACATCCTTCAGCGATTCGGTGCAGCAGGGTATATGGTCCCACTATGGCCCCATGGTGCTGGTGGAAACCATCGCCGGTGCCGGCGTGCTGTTCTTCCTGGTGTTGCTGCTGACCCGCGTCTTGTCGAATCTGCTCGGTTTATCCACCGAGGATCGCATCGCCGCCATGTTCTGCGGCTCCAAGAAGACCCTGGCTTCCGGGGTGCCCATGGCTAACCTGATATTCGGCGCCAATCCTGCCTTGGGTTTGATCCTCATGCCGATCATGATCTATCATCCGCTGCAACTTGCCGTGGGCGCGGTTATGGCGCAGCGCTGGGCCGGCCGGAAAGCTGCTGCACTTCGAACTTGAATGCGCGAGTGAATTGCCATTGGCATTTTGAATTTTCAGAGGTACACATTGATACGCTGGTTGCTGATATTTTTGTTGCTTGCAGGGTGCGCATCGCAGCCCGTCGTACCTCATCCGTCGCATGTCGAAGAAGTTCCTTTTGCGATGAATGGGCGGATTCTGGTCAAGCATGCGGGCAAGCGGGATTCGGCCGGGCTGCGCTGGACGCATCAGTTGCACAATGATGAAATATTGCTGCTCAACCCGTTAGGGCAGGCGGCGGCGCGCATCTACAGCGATGACCATAAGGCAACGCTGGACGAGGGCGGCAAGCACTATCAGGACAGCGATGTCGAGGCGCTGATGCAGCAGGTGCTGGGCTGGCGCTTGCAATTGGACGGTCTGCATCATTGGGTGCTGGGACTGGTGTCTGAAGGCGGCGCGATGGTCGAGCGGGATGAGTTGGGGCGCATCACCGTGCTGTATCAGGATGGCTGGGAAGTGCGCTATCTGCGTTATGCGGACGATAAGGCGGACAGCCTGCCTGCGCGCATGGAACTGAGCAGGGAGGGTTTGCAGTTGACCTTATTGATAGACGAATGGGAATGGAATCCAAAATGAAAATTGATAAGGGAGAAGGGAGAATGGAGAAGGAGGAGAGTGCCGGACGGGATGAATCCCGACAATTATCGTGTCCCGCGCCCGCCAAACTGAATCTGTTTCTGCATGTCACCGGCCGTCGGGCGGATGGTTATCACGAGTTGCAGACGCTGTTCCGTTTCATCGATCTTGCCGACACCTTGCATTTCAGTTTGCGCGAAGACGGTGTGGTGCATCGTACCAGTGATATCAAGGGTGTGCCGGAAGATCAGGATTTATGCGTGCGCGCCGCGCGCCTGCTGCAAAAAGAAACGGGCTGTTCGCTGGGAGTGGATATCGCAGTTGAAAAGCGCATCCCGATGGGCGGCGGCTTGGGCGGCGGCAGTTCGGATGCGGCGACCACGCTGATCGCGCTCAACCGCCTGTGGTCGCTGGGTTTGACGCGCGCCCGTCTGATGGAACTGGGCCTGCAACTGGGTGCGGATGTGCCGGTATTCGTGTTCGGCGAGAATGCGTTTGCCGAAGGCGTGGGCGAAAAATTGCAGGCATATGCACTGCCTCCCGCCTGGTATGTGGTGTTGTTTCCGCCGGTGCAGGTGCCGACGGCAAAAATATTTGCACATCCCGAATTGACAAGAAACTCGGTTTCGATAATAATGCGCGCCCTCTCAACGCAGCCATGGAGAAATGATCTGCAGGCTGTGGTGTGCAAACTCTATCCGGAGGTGGCAGCGAGTCTTGCCGAGCTGGGTAAGTTCGGGCGTGCGATGATGACCGGTTCCGGCGCCTGTGTATTTGCCGAATTCGAGAGTCGCGAGCATGCTGAAACGGTTTTGCAGAAACTGTCGCATCCGGGCGTGGTGGTACAAGGTTTATTAAGGCATCCGTTGCAGGATTGGGTGCCGGTTTGAGTTATTGGGGAGTCGCCAAGTGGTAAGGCAACGGGTTTTGATCCCGTCATTCGTAGGTTCGATCCCTACCTCCTCAGCCATATTCAGGGCGCAGCCCTTTTGGTTTTTATTCATTAAGGGGTTCACGTGTCCTACGATAGCTTGATGGTGTTCACGGGTAATGCCAACCCGAAGCTTGCTGAAGCCGTAGCGCAGCAACTGGACATCACGCTGGGCCGCGCGACGGTCGCCCGTTTTTCCGACGGCGAAGTGATGGTCGAACTCCTTGAGAATGTGCGCGGCAAAGACGTCTTCATTCTGCAATCGTCCTGCGCGCCGACCAATGACAATCTGATGGAAATCATGGTGATGGCCGATGCGTTAAAACGCGCTTCCGCCGGGCGCATCACCGCTGCGATGCCGTATTTCGGTTATGCACGGCAGGACAGGCGACCGCGTTCGGCGCGTGTTGCCATCAGTGCAAGACTGGTCGCGGACATGCTCACCAGCGCAGGCGTAGACAGGCTGCTGACCATGGATCTGCACTCCGACCAGATTCAGGGGTTCTTCGATATTCCGGTCGACAATATATACGCCAGTCCGATTCTGCTGGCCGACGTATGGCGCCAGAACTACCCCAATCTGATCGTGGTGTCGCCTGACGTGGGCGGTGTGGTGCGCGCACGGGCCCTGGCCAAACAGCTGGATGCGGATCTGGCGATCATCGACAAGCGCCGTCCCAAGCCGAATGTCTCCAAGGTGATGAATATCATCGGCGAAGTCGCCGGGCGCACCTGTCTGATCATGGATGACATGGTCGATACCGCGAACACCCTGTGCGAAGCGGCCAAGGCATTGAAGGAAAAAGGCGCCACGCGCGTGCTGGCGTACTGTACGCATCCTGTATTGTCCGGACCCGCAGTGGGTCGCATCGAAAATTCGGCACTCGACGAACTGGTCGTGACCGATACCATACCCTTGTCGGAAGAGGCGAAGAACTGCAAACGCATTCGTCAGCTGAGCACGGCGGAACTGATGGCTGAGACGATACGCCGCATCAATAACGAAGAGTCGGTCAGTTCGCTGTTTACCGAATAATTTTATGAAATTCAGCGTGTTCGAACATCCGCTTGACGGATTGCGTGCCTGAACCGTTTCGTATGAAGATGTAGGGTGGAAAAAGCGTAGCGTTTCCACCGATGAATGGTGGATACGCGCTTGCGCTTTATCCACCCTACGCGCTGCTTTGCCCGGGCACCCTCGCTGCGCTCTCCCTCACCTCAATCCTCTGGTGAGAAAGCTAGCCATTCGACTAGGGCATCAGAAAACGATGCCCAAGTCGCTGGTTATCCCGGAGGGAGAGGAGGCAAATGATGCTTGCGCAAGTTTAGAGTTAAAGGTTTTGCGGCAGCCATGTTGGTTGCCGTTGTTTGAGTCGACTGGTCGCGGTCGATTCTTTTTTTGGAGAAGTAAAATGACAACAACATTCAACGCAACAACACGCAAAACGCAAGGTACGGGTGCGAGCCGCCGTCTGCGTAAAGCCGGTTCCGTACCCGGCGTGGTTTACGGTTCAGGCGATGCCGTGATGATCGAAATGAACCACAACGAGATGTATTACAAGTTGCGCGCAGAATCGTTTCACGCATCCGTCTTGACCATGAACCTGGATGGCAAGGAAGAAGCCGTGCAATTGCGCGCCTTTGTCAATCACCCGTTCCGTCAGCAGGTTCAGCATCTGGATTTTCAGCGCGTTGATTTGAGCAAGAAGATTCATATCAAGGTGCCTTTGCATTTTGTTAACGAAGAAATCGCACCCGGCGTCAAAACCGGCGGCGGCAAGATCAGCCACGTGATGATCGATGTGGACGTCACTTGTCTGCCGGCCGATCTGCCTGCCTTTATCGAAGTGGATCTGGGTGGTCTGGAACTGGGCCATTCAGTGCATCTGGCCGATCTGGCGCTGCCTAAAGGCGTTGAGCTTGCCGCGCATGGTGAGCACACCGGCGAAGGCGTGGTCGCGACAGTGCATGTGCCGCGCGGCGCGGTGGAAGCGGCAGCTGCGGTGGAAACTGAAGCGGCTGCACCTGCTGCCAAGAAGTAACAGGATATATCCTTTGAAACCCGCCATTGCTGATTACGGCATGGCGGGTTTTTGTTTTTAAATATGAGCCAAATACGTTTAATTGCAGGCCTGGGAAATCCGGGTCGCGACTACGAAACCACCCGACACAATGCCGGATTCTGGTGGGCGGATGAACTCGCCCGCACCGGGCGAATGAATTTCAGCTCTGAAAGCAAATTTTACGGACTGCTGGCGCGCGGTATGGTGGGCGGCAACGAGGTGTTTCTGCTCAAGCCGCAGAGTTTCATGAATCTGTCCGGGCGTTCGGTTGCCGCCGTGGCGCAGTTCTACAAGATTCTGCCCTCAGAAATTCTGGTGGTGCACGATGAGCTGGATTTGCAGCCCGGCATTGCGCGTCTGAAAATGGGCGGCGGGCACGGCGGACACAATGGTCTGAAGGACATCATCGCACAGCTCGGGACGCGCGATTTCTGGCGGTTGCGGCTGGGTATCGGTCATCCTGGCGAGCGAAATGAAGTGGTCAATTACGTGTTGAACGATCCGCGCAAGGAAGAGCGCGAATTGATCAATGAGGCCATGCAGCAATCGCTGAACATTGCGTCGCTGATTGTCGAAGGAAAAGCCGAAGCGGCGATGCTGAAACTGCACAGCAAGTAAGTAAGGATTGAGGATCGAGGAGTGAGGATTGAAGAAAACCCCTGCTCCGTTTTTAACTCAATCCACAATCCTCAATCCTGAATTTTTATAGAAAGCATAAGTCATGAGTTTGAAATGCGGTATCGTAGGATTGCCAAACGTAGGGAAGAGCACACTTTTTAACGCGCTGACCAAGGCAGGCATTGCAGCGGAGAACTATCCCTTCTGCACTATCGAGCCCAACGTCGGCATCGTCGAAGTGCCGGACCCGCGCATGGCCGAGCTGGCCAAAATCGTCAAGCCGCAGCGCATGCAGCCTGCCATTGTCGAATTCGTCGATATCGCGGGTCTTGTGGCGGGCGCATCAAAAGGCGAAGGTCTGGGCAACCAGTTTCTCGCCAATATCCGCGAGACCGATGCCATCGTCAATGTGGTGCGCTGTTTTGACGATCCGAACGTGATTCATGTCACGGGGCGCGTCGATCCGATTTCCGACATCGAAACTATCATCACGGAGCTTGCGCTGGCCGATATGTCGGTGGTCGAGCGCACGATGCACCGCGATGGCAAGAAAGCCAAGTCGGGCGACAAGGACGCAATCAAGCTGGTGGCGGTGCTGGAAAAGCTGTTGCCGCATCTGAATGAAGGCAAACCCGCACGCACTTTCGCACTCTCGGATGACGACAAGGAAATCCTGAAACCCCTGTGCCTGTTGACCATCAAGCCTGCGATGTATGTCGGCAACGTGCTGGAAGACGGCTTCGAGAACAATCCCCACCTGGACCGTCTGCGCGAACATGCGGCCAGGGAAGGCGCGCCGGTGGTGGCGCTGTGCGCGAAGATCGAAGCCGAACTGGCCGATCTGGACGATGCGGACAAACTGGAATTTCTGGCCGATCTGGGGCTGGATGAACCCGGTCTGAATAAGTTGATACGCACCGGTTACGACCTGCTGGGTCTGCAAACCTACTTCACCGCCGGGGTGAAGGAAGTGCGCGCCTGGACCATCCACAAGGGCGATACCGCACCGCAGGCAGCGGGCGTGATTCACACCGATTTTGAGCGCGGCTTCATCCGCGCGCAGACGATTTCCTACAGCGACTTCATCGCCTGTGGCGGTGAAGCAGGCGCCAAGGAGAAAGGCAAGATGCGCGTCGAAGGCAAGGACTACGTGGTGCAGGATGGCGACGTGATGAATTTCCTGTTCAACGTCTGAATCGGATCGGATTTACTTGCAAACCCCTGTTCATCGTGGCTGATGGCAGGGGTTTTGTGCATTCGGCGCTTGTGATTGTCAATCGCGGTTTAACGTGTAGCCGGAGGATGGTGCGGCAACACCCGTTGCCGCGATTATCATGTCGGTGCTTGTTGGAAATCCAAATTTGGACTAACATTAGTCCACTTGATAGACAGAGGTATGCCATGCAAATCGTTAATATCCATGAGGCCAAGACGCAGTTTTCGCGGTTTGTCGAGCAGGCGGAGGCGGGAGATGAGATCGTCATTGCACGTGCCGGTAAACCCGTGGCGCGTCTGGTGGCTTTGGCAACTTCAGTCAAAACGCCGCGCATGCTGGGTCTGGGTAAGCCGCAATTTACTTTTCCCGAAGACTTCGACAACCTGAACGCTGGTGAAATTGCCGGGATGTTCGAGCAGGGCAGGTAATGCGCGTTTATTTGCTGGATACCAATATATTGCTGGCGGCTTTGCTCGCGCCGGAGCGCCTGCCGCAGCAGGTTGCCGCCGACTTGTCCGATCAGTCCAATACGGTTTATTTCAGTTCTGCCAGTATCTGGGAAGTGGCGGTCAAGCGTTCGTTGAATCGCAATAATTTTGATTTTAATCCGGAAGATATACACAGGCTCGCCCTTGATACCGGTTTTTCAGAGTTGCCTGTGAAGGGTGAGGATTGCTACCTGCTGGCGAGTTTACCCTGGCACCATCGCGATCCGTTTGACCGTTTGCTCATCGCTCAGGCGCAGTCCCTGCCTGCCCATTTGCTGACTACGGATGGCGTGCTGCGTTTGTACTCGGAACTGGTTGTGCATCTGACCTTGAAATGATGACTCGGAACGTTAAATGACTCCGCGCACCTGGCAATTGTTGCGGCAGCTCGCTGACGGCGAATTTCATTCGGGGGAGGCGCTGGGGCGTCAGCTGGGCATTTCGCGCGCCTCGGTGCACAACGCGCTGGCCGGTGTAGCGGGCGTGCAGTTGCAGCGCATACGCGGACGCGGTTACCGTCTGGCCGAGCCCTGGCATTTTCTGGATGGTGATGAGATCGGGCGCTGTCTGGGTGCGGATGCGGCGCGTTTTCAGATTGAAATATTGCAACAGGCAGCCTCCAGTAACACCGAGTTGATGCGGCGTGCTGGCGCACCTTGCGGTACGGTACTGGCGGTGGAATTGCAGACGGGCGGACGCGGCCGTATCGGTCGTGTCTGGCATTCCGGTCTGGGCAATGCGTTGACCTTTTCGCTGTTGTGGCGCTTCGATTGCGGTCTGAATGCCTTGTCCGGATTGAGCCTGGCGGTGGGCGTGGCTATTTTCCGCGCACTTGAAAAATTTAACGCAGCGGGTGTGGGACTAAAGTGGCCGAACGATATTCTGGCGCCTGGTGGCAAGCTGGGCGGCGTGCTGATCGAGGCGCAGGGCGATATGTATGGCCCGAGCACCGTGGTGATCGGCATCGGCATCAATTGCAGCCTGCCTTTGATGATCGCTCGGGCAATCGATCAGCCTGCCGCAGCACTTAATCAGGTATGTGCTGCGCCGCCCACGCGCAATCCGTTGCTGGCGGCTTTATTGCAGGAGCTGGCGCGGGTGTTGGATGAATTCGCCATTGCGGGTTTTGCACCTTTTTGCCGTGAATGGGAGCGTTATCACGCGCAGCAGGATATGCCCATCCAGCTGAAAATGCCGGATGGCTCGTGCGTTCAGGGGATCGCACGCGGCGTGACGGATGCCGGAGAGTTGCGTCTGGAAACGGCACAGGGAATCCGGCAATTCAATTCCGGCGAAGTGGGAGTGGCATCTTGAAAAGATTGCTGATCGATGCGGGAAATACCAATATCAAGTTGGCCAGTGTAGAGGGCGGTGACTGGTCGGCTGTGCGGACCTTGCCTGTCAGTCGGGCAGGCGAATTGAACCTTGCAGAATACGGTCCTGTGCAACAAGTCTGGGCAAGCAATGTGGCAGGCGATGACGTTGCGCGGCAGATCAGCGATGCCTGCGCGCATTGGCCTCTGGAATTCATAGTGGCGCAGGCGGCGCAATGCGGGGTGCGCAACCGTTATGACCGTCCCGATCAACTGGGCAGTGATCGCTGGGCGGCGCTGATCGCGGCGTGGCATCTTGTCGGCGCGGCCTGTCTGGTGGTCTCCAGCGGTACGGCAACCACGATAGATGCGCTCTCCGGCGCAGGCGAGTTCATGGGTGGACTGATATTGCCCGGGGTCGAATTGATGCAGCGTAGTTTGACCGCAGGAACAGCGCAGTTGGGGGTGGCGGGAGGCGGCTATGCCGATTTTCCGCGCAACACGAATGATGCCATCTACAGCGGTGCGATACAGGCCAGCTGTGGCGCCATACAGCGGCAGCATGCGCTGCTGGATGCCGCAGCGCCCGTGTTGCTGAGCGGGGGGGCTGCGCATTTGTTGTCGCCGCACCTGAAGGTGCAGATCGTGGATAATCTGGTATTGCAGGGTTTGTTGTTAATCGCCAAGGAAGCGGATAGAGCATGAAAATATTTTTCTGGCTGCTGGTCGCAGTGAACGTGATTTTATTTGCAGTGATGAAGTCGGGCATACTGGATGACGCGCAGACCGCATCGGCGCCGACGCCCCTGCATGAAGAGAAAATCAGTCTGATCAATGAGAAAAAGCAGGCGGCTTCGGCTGTTGCATCGGTAGCGTCTGCGGCGGCCATCTCTGCGGCGCCGGCGCTGCCGGCTTCCGCCCCTGCGGTGGCGGTTAAACCCGGCTGTTTTGAATGGGGCGAGTTTTCAGGCGCGGATATCGACCGTGTCGCGAAGAGTTTGAAGGAATTGCAACTGGGCGATAAACTGAGCCAGCGTGAAACCAGTCATGCGACGGGTTACTGGGTATACATTGCGCCGTTAAAGGATAAAGCGGCGGTGAACGAAAAATTGGCACAGCTCAAGGCGCGCGGCGTGATGGATTATTTTGTGGTGCAGGATGCGGGCGAGTGGCTGAATGCCATTTCGCTCGGGGTATTCAAGACGCGGGAATCGGCGCAAAATTTCCTCGACGGATTGCGCAGCAAAGATATTCGTACAGCGCAACTGGGTGAGAAATCCAGCAAAAGCCATACGGTGGTGTTTGTCATGAACGGTCTGGATGCACAAACGAGCGATAAATTGACCGTATTGCAGAAAAATTTTGCAACAAGCGAGCTAAAGCGTGTTGCTTGCCATTGACAGGGTGGGGTGAAATCCGGACAATGCCGACCTCTTCGGTGATATAGCTCAGGTGGTTAGAGCGCAGCACTCATAACGCTGAGGTCGGTGGTTCAAATCCACCTATCACCACCAAATTGTTGCACGAAAGAACCAGCTCAGGCTGGTTTTTTCGTTTGTATATCACGGCCGATGCTGCGTGTCCTGATCGGGCGCAAGTTGGTATTAATAAAAGTTTCCTGAATATACGGGTATCATCACGCCGCAATGAATAAACTCTATATAAAAACCTATGGCTGCCAGATGAACGAGTACGACTCGGACAAGATGGCGGATGTGTTGCGCGCCTGCGACGGGATGGTGCAGACCGACAAGATCGAAGAGGCCGATGTCATCCTGTTCAATACCTGTTCGATACGCGAGAAGGCCGAAGAAAAGGTGTTTTCCGACCTGGGGCGGGTGCGCACGCTAAAACTCGCCAATCCCAACCTGCTGATCGGCGTCGGCGGCTGTGTCGCCAGCCAGGAGGGCGACGTGATCATCAAGCGCGCGCCCTACGTGGATGTGGTGTTCGGGCCGCAGACGCTGCACCGTTTGCCGGAGCTGATCAAGGCGCGCCGTGAGTCGGGTCGCTCGCAGGTGGATATCAGTTTTCCCGAGAACGAAAAATTCGATCATCTGCCGACCCCGGAGACCACGTCATCCTCCGCTTTTGTGGCCATCATGGAAGGGTGCAGCAAATACTGCACCTTCTGCGTGGTGCCCTATACGCGCGGCGAGGAAGTGTCGCGCCCCCTGAAGGACGTGATGCATGACGTGGAAGAACTGGTTGCGCAGGGTGTTAAAGAGGTGACGCTGATCGGTCAGAACGTGAACGCCTATGCCGGTGCGACAGAGGATGACGACACGGTGGACTTTGCCTATCTGTTGCAGGCCATTGCCGCTCTGCCGGGGATCGCACGCATCCGCTATACGACCTCGCATCCGAAGGATATGAGTCAGCGCCTGATCGATGTGTATGCGAATACGCCCAAGCTGGTCAGCCATCTGCATCTGCCGGTGCAGTCAGGCTCTGACAGGGTGCTGGCGGCGATGAAACGCGGCCATACTGTGCTGGAATACAAATCCATCATTCGCCGCGTGCGCGCCTTGCGCCCTGACATCTGCATCACGTCGGATTTTATCGTAGGCTTCCCCGGCGAGACCGAGCAGGATTTCGAGGCGACGCTTAAATTAATCGATGAAATCGGTTTCGATAACAGTTTCAGTTATCTGTACAGCCCGCGCCCGGGTACGCCGGCTGCGGAAATGCATGACGATACCACCCATGAAGTGAAGGCGGCGCGTTTGAAACGTTTGCAGGACAGACTGTCTTCGCAGGAGGATGCAGTAGGGCAGTCCATGCTGGGCAGCGTGCAGCGCGTGCTGGTTGAAGGCGTATCGAAAAAGGATGTGCTGGAGCTGGCAGGGCGCACCGACAACAACCGCGTGATCAATTTCAGGGGTTCGCCCGGCATGATAGGGCGCTTTGTGGATGTGAAGGTGACTCAGGTGGTCAGGCATACCCTGCGCGGTGAGCTGGCAGGGACGATCGCATGAGCGATGCCAAACCCGTACTTTCCTTGACCGTGCAGTACGCAAGCGCGGCTGAGACTCTGCCGACGCGGCCACAGTGGCGGCGCTGGATCAAAGCCGCCTTGCAGCGCGATGTGTCTATGACGCTGCGCATCGTGGATGAGGCGGAAGGCCGGGAGCTTAACAAGGCCTATCGCGGCCGTGATTATGCGACCAATGTGCTGACTTTCGTGTATGACGACACGGAGCCGTTGTCAGGCGATGTGGTGATCTGTGCGCCGGTTGTGGAAAGCGAGGCAGAGGGGCGGGATCTGGAGGCGCATTACGCGCACATGGCCATCCACGCCGCGCTGCATTTGCAGGGTTACGATCATGAAGAAGATGCCGATGCAGTCAAGATGGAAGCATTGGAAAGCGCCTTGATGGTAAGATTGCGTTATCCTGATCCCTATATGGAAGTCTGAAACCGAAAAATGCCTGAGCCTGAGAGTCATAAACCGACCTTGTTGGAACGCCTGTCCGCGCTGCTGCTGCGCGAACCGGAAGATCGTGAGCAGCTGGTCAAATTGCTGCACGGTGCGTATGAAAATAATCTGCTGGATGCGGATGCGCTGTCCATGATGGAAGGCGTGCTGCAAGTCTCCGAACGGCAGGTGCGCGAAATCATGATCCCCCGCGCGCAAATGGATGTCATCGACATCGGCCTCTCTCCTGAAGAATTCATCCCCTTTGTCATTGAAACGGCGCACTCGCGTTTTCCCGTGATCGAGGGTGATCGGGACAATATCATCGGCATTCTGCTGGCGAAGGATTTGCTGCGTTACCATGCAGGAGAAGAGTTCGATGTGCGCGATATGCTGCGCCCGGCGGTGTTCGTGCCGGAAGCCAAGCGGCTGAACGTGCTGCTGCGCGATTTTCGCAGCAACCGCAATCATATTGCGCTGGTGGTGAATGAATACGGCGGCGTGTCGGGCATGGTGACGATAGAAGATGTGCTGGAACAGATTGTCGGCGACATCGAGGATGAATATGACTTCGATGCCGATGAGGACAACATCATCGCCGACGGATCTGGACACTACCGGGTCAAGGCGGATACCGAGATCGCCGATTTTAATGCAGCCCTGGGTTCTGACTTCAGCGACGAAGAGTGCGACACCATAGGCGGTCTGGTGCTCAAAGCCGCCGGACAACTGCCCAAGTGCGGCGACAGGCTTTATTTGGGCGAACTGACTTTTACCGTGCTGCGCGCGGACAGCCGCAGGCTGTATACCCTGCTGGTGGAACGAACCAAATCAGCCGCTGGCCTGCCCGTCAGCAAGCGCACTTGATGAATCAGGTTATCGGCTCCTAGGAATACCTTTTCTTGAACGGTTTTGATGTCAGCGGTTGCCTGTGCAAAGCCTGTTGTCACGTAAAAAACAATCAGTACCCCCCGCAATATCAGCACTCATATTGATATAGATCAATATCGTTAAGTACATCTGAATATATTCTGGGCCACGGCTGGGGCTGATCCGGGTCGGATTATTTAACTATGGGGGATTTACAAAATGGAAAATGCAATACCAATTATTTTTGTCATGTCACCTTTTTTTGGTTTGGCGCTCATGATCATTTTCAGTGGAAAAGCTGCCTAGGTTATCACCCTGGCTGCGAAATGGTTTTATGAAAGATTGGGGGCGATGCTGCCCTCAATTCGGCTTTTAATCTCTTCTGTCGCGTTGTCTTGCAGGTTTGAACTGCACTTCCCTCCGTTTTTTTCCACAATACTGGCCGGCGCTCATGAGATGAGCCGACAGCCGTGTCGCCATCCGGTTTTCTGGCCGATAATTTTTATATAATTTATTTAAAATATATGTTTATTTTTCGATTTGTTTTATCATGTTGCAACCTGCTCGACTGAAGGCGGGGTCATTTAATCACGGAGAGTTTACAAATGGAAAATGCACTGCCACTTTTTTTAGTTATGTCGCCATTTTTAGGTCTGGCACTGATGATCATTTTCAGCGGCAAAGCTGCCCCGATGGCGGCGCCGGAATCGCTTTACGAAAAACTGGGCGGAGAAGCTGCCGTCAATGCGGCGGTGGATATTTTTTACCGCAAGGTGTTGAAGGATGACCGCATCAAGCATTTTTTCGCCAATACCGACATGACCCGTCAGGCCGCCAAACAAAAGGCATTTCTGACCATGGCGTTTGGCGGACCGAGCAATTACACTGGCGCGGATATGAGAAAAGGTCACGCTCATCTTGTGGCACAAGGGCTGAATGACGCTCATTTTGATGCGGTGATGGAACATCTGGGCAGTACCTTGAAAGAACTCAATGTGCCGGGTGACTTGATCGCTCAATGTGCAGCCATTGCCGAAAGCACAAGGAAGGATGTGTTGGGCAAGTAAAATATCGCGTTTTAAGGAAGGAAAGAATCCCCGTGCGCGGGGATTTTTTTTGCACGTCAGGAATAAATCCAGCGGACCTCATGCATCTGCAAGATCTGCCGATAACGGTTTTTACAAAGATCAAAGTTATTCTATACTGAGCGGGCGTCATGCCTGGATAGTCTATAAGAAAAGGGAGTAGGGATTGAAAAATAATTTGCCGGTCACGCAACATGAGCATCCTTTGATACGGGGTGCGCTTCTCGTTTCAAAAACTGATCTCAAGGGCGTGATTACCTATGCGAACGACGCTTTTGTCGAAATAAGCGGTTTTTCCAGGGAAGAGTTGATCGGGAAAAGCCACAATATCGTGCGCCATCCCGATATGCCGCCGCAGGCTTTCAAATGGCTTTGGAATACCTTGTCAGAGGGACTGCCCTGGCGCGGTATTGTTAAAAATCGCTGCAAGAATGGCGACCATTATTGGGTCAAGGCATTGATATCGCCCATCAAATCGGAAGACAAGGTGGTCGGTTATCTCTCGGTGAGGACTGTCCCATCCAGAAACGAAATTGCGCAAGCCGAAACACTCTACAAGAAACTCAATGAGCCCGGCGCACAGATCGGATCGAAATTTGACCGTTACAAATTCAAAAATCTTTCCCTTAACCTGAAGATTCAATTGCTTATTCAGCCTATGTTGTTTGTCGTGCTGGCCAGTGCGACGTTTATGTTATACGGGCAGATGAAAACTTCCTTGCTGAATACGGCCAAACAGCGTTCCGAGGCGACTGCCATGCAGGTGATAGACAGCGCCAACATGCTGATGGTCACTGGGATGATTTCCGATCCCGCCAACCGGGAATTGATGATCAGAAAAATTATCGAGGGCCAGCAACTCGCATCATTGCGACTGATGCGCACCGATCAGGTGGTTAAGCAATTCGGCCCGGGGTTGCCTGAAGAGCATCTGGACGATCCGCTGGTGAAACAGGTGATCGAGGAATCGGTAAGGCAAGGCAAGCCCGTTCCTTATTTCGCACAGTCAACCGTAAACGGGAAGCTGATGTTCAGGGCAATTACGCCATACATCGAATCCCATTCGTTTCACGGCACCGACTGTTTAACCTGCCACGCGGTCGAAGCAGGCAGTTCCAACGGCGCTTCCGACATCACACTGGATTTGACCGGGGACTTCAAGCACCTTCATGATTTGTTGATTATTTTGATTTCATCCCAGATCGCGATACAGTTATTCATTTTTCTTGTGCTGAGAATGAGCTTCAAGAGATTTGTCGAGCGTCCGCTGATCGGTATGGAGAAACAGTTCGAGGGCGTTATTGAAGGCAATCTGACGAGCGATATCGATATTTCCGGACGGGATGAAACCGGTCGTCTGTACTGCAAGTTGCAAGTCATGCAATCGCAGATTCAGGTCATGCTTGACGAGATGGCGCTGGCTGCATCCATCATCATGGAACGCAGCACGGAGCTGGATGAAAAAGTGGTGCAGGTTGCCGAACACTCGACCAATCAACGCAACAATATTCAGCAGATCAGCAGCGCCATGGAGGATTTCAGTAAATCCGTTTCTCAGGTGGCTCAGGATGCCGGAAACTCTGCGGGGGCGGCAATCAGTTCCCAGGTCATGATAGAGGAGAGCAATCAGCGGATGGAGAAAACCATCGAGTCAACCGCCAGAGTGGTTCAGGCTGTGCGATCCTCAAGCAATACCATAAATGATCTTAAAGAGGCCATACAGAAGATAGGCGACATCAGCAAAGTCATCAAGGAAATCGCCGAACAAACCAATTTACTCGCGCTGAATGCGGCGATCGAGGCGGCACGTGCAGGCGAGCAGGGCAGAGGGTTTGCCGTCGTGGCCGATGAGGTCAGAAAACTGGCGGAACGGACGGGTTCGAGCACAACCGATATAACCAACATGGTTGGCAACATTCATGCGGTGAGCCAGAGCGCGGTTCTATCGATGCAGCAGGCCATCCGGGAGGTTGAGGATGAGGCTGCGATTGTCAAGGAAAACGGGGAAACCTTGAGGAAAATCATGGCCACGGGCAGGCAGGTTGCCGAGAATGCGCAGCATATCGCCGAAGTGTCCAAAAATCAGTCAGTCGCAAGCGCGGATGTCTCGAACAACCTTGAGCATGTATCCGAGTTGGTCAACAGCAATGCGCGCATCGCGGAAGACGCAAGGACGGCCTCTCAGGAGTTGTCCAGATCGGCGGTGGAGTTGCAGGCGATGATCAGACAGTTAAACCGGCAAACCTGATTCACCCGGGGCGCTTCCCGGCGTATCCGGGAAGATCAACTGACGGACAAACAGTCCAGATAAACCGAGGCGTCCGGCTGTGTGCGATTCCGCTGCGCCTGCCAGATCATTTCGCTCAAACATTCCATCATGCGGTGCTGTGCGTCGTGTTCGGATTCGAACTGATGGGTCAGGCGCACGAAATGCGCGCGGATGCCCGGTGGCTGATCGATGGAGATCTGCTCTTCGATAGTCAGGTGCATCATCAGATGCAGGAAGGGATTGGGCTCGCCCTGTTCGGGCGAGTAGTCGCGATCAAGGAAGCGTTCCGGATCTTCAAGCACCGCAAAATACTCGGGATGCTTTTCGATCAGTTGAGCGGCCAGATCTTCCAGCGGCGTCAGTATTTCATTCGCTCTTCGTTTGCGCCATGATTCAACAAGGAAATTTCTGGCCTCATTGCGTGAGGGATTGAAGAACATTCAGTTAACCTTATTCTTGTATTCGCACAGATCGTAAATGATGCATTCGGCGCATTTTGGCTGACGCGCACGGCAGATGTAGCGGCCGTGCAGGATCAGCCAGTGGTGCGCATCATGCAGGAATTCCTTCGGGATGACCTTGAGCAGTTTCTTTTCCACTTCCAGCACGGTTTTCCCGGGTGCCAGGCCGATGCGGTTGGCAAGGCGGAAGATGTGCGTATCAACGGCGATGGTGGGTTCGCCGAACGCCGTGTTGAGGATTACATTGGCGGTCTTGCGACCCACGCCCGGCAAGGCTTCGAGCGCCTCGCGCATTTTCGGCACCTGACCGTTATGTTGTTCTAGCAGGATGCGGCAGGTTTGCATCACATGTTTGGCTTTGGTCTTGTACAGGCCGATGCGCTGGATGTACTCGCGCAGTTTTTCTTCGCCCAGTTCGAGTATGGCTTCAGGCGTGTTGGCGACCGGGTAGAGTTGTCGGGTAGCGGCATTCACGCTGATATCGGTCGCCTGCGCCGAAAGCATCACGGCGACCAGCAGTTCAAACGGCGTCGTGTATTCCAGTTCGGTGGTCGGGTGCGGATTGGCGGCAGCCAGGCGCAGGAAGATTTCGCGGCGTTTGGTGGCGTTCATAGATATTGCTCTAGTCAATATCGAAGTAATCGATGTCTATTTTCTTTATTGTGTATGTACTGGTTGTTGAAACACCAATATCATTATCAATCATTAGTTGTGTTAGTTTTTCTCCATCAATCAACACAATCTTCTTTTGTTGAAGACGTCTTACAAACTCAATGCCATCTCGTGTGAAACTTGAAGTCGTAATTAAAACTCCTTTTTGAGCGCCATACCCTTCAAGACTTCCCGTGAAATCTCTTACTTCACGAGATGGAACAACCTTATCAACACCGTATCTTTTTGCCTGTAGATAAATAATATCCAGCCCTAACTTGTCTTCTTTTATGATTCCATCTATACCGCCATCACCAGTTTTTCCCAATGCTTGACCAGCATCTTTTCTTGAACCGCCATATCCCATCGCGACGAGCAAATCGACTACGAGTTGTTCGAAAAAAGCAGGAGGATTCTTTAGGATTGTTTCTAGTAGGCTGGAGGCAAGTTGGCTTCTTAAATCCTGGTATGCATTTTCGAGTTGTTCTTCGGGTGTGGTTGGTTCAATTTCTTCTTGAATAATGGTATTGATATTTTGTTCATTTCCTTCCGATTGGATGTTGTTATTCTTTTTGTGGAACTTAACAAATTCAGGATATTGATTCAGTGTCTTAATATGTATTGCTTTTGGATTGGATTTTAATAAATCCAATCCACGTTGAGTAATCTTAAACTTTCCCCTTGATGGAAAATCAAGTAAGCATGCTTTTCCAAAGTAGGACTTAACCCAAGCTACCCTATTGTAAAATTTGGTTTGGCCTGACGTCATTGTCTCTTGAAGGTCTCCTTCAGACAGTTGAAGTTGATTTGCAATAACTTCACCTACTTCTGAAACGGTTCTTTCTTTTCCATCTTTGCATATTTGCAGAAACGGGAGCATTAAATCTTGAAATCCTGGCACAGCCATAATGTTCCCTTTCTTGAGACCAAGGAGGAGCTGACTTCATCCAAAATAATCCTTAAACCTCGTCATTCCCGCGAAAGCGGGAATCCAGCCTTAAAATGTCCGGCGAAGCCGACAAAACGACCAAACCGCGATGTTGCCCCGCTTCGTGGGGCATTATCTGATAGTCTGGATTCCCGCTTTCGCGGGAATGACAGTTTAGTGCTAATGAACTGTCTGAGTTTAATATTTGCATCATTTTTCAACCCCGCCGCTATAGCTTTGTCAACGCTAAATAGAAATGTCCGCTTTTCCTGTTTTCATTTTGCTACGATGTCGCTGGTTGCCCGTCGTGGGCGGACTTGCCGACGGACTTTTTTCTTCAGGGATGATTCGTGGCGGGTTTGTGCTTTGTGCTCCGCGTGGCGTTTACATACGTCCAATGACGCAGTGTAGGTAAAACTCATGAGAGTTTCACGCCGGTTTGTTTCAAGCGTAGGATGTGCCGACGAAGGAGGCGCATCGTTAACATCGTCGGTGGCAGGTTCGATATACAAATCAATATCGCCGCCCCGCGCGGCATCATCCACCCTCGATCCAAACAGCCAGACGTTCGCCCCCGCACCAAAGTTTTCGGTAACGGCGGTGCGTATGATGGAACGCTGTTGATCGTTCAGGCGCATGGTTTTGTAGTATTTATGCGTGGGCTGCGGGACTGCAACCGCCGTCAACCGGGGTGATGCTGGCATTGCTGCCCTTGAGTTTCTGCTCAGCCCGCAGATTGAGCCAGTTCTTGCCGGCGATCAGCAGTCCCAGTGTGATGAAGGCGCCGGGCGGCAGGATGGCCAACAGAAAGCCGTGATAATCCGGCACAACCGTGATTACCAGCGACTTGGCGGATGCGCCGAATGCCAGATCTATGCCCGACAACAGGGTGCCGTGGCCTGCGATCTCGCGTATGCCGCCCAGCACGGCCAGTACGGCGGTCAGGCCCAGCCCCATCGCCAGACCATCGAGTGCGGATTGCATGGCTGGATTCTTGGCGGCAAAGGCTTCGATGCGCGCCAATACGATGCAGTTGGTGACGATCAGCGGGATGAATATGCCCAGCACCACGTAAAGCGGGTACATATAGGCGTTCATCAGATACTGGATGACGGTAACCAGTACGGCGATGATCAGGATGAAGACCGGTATGCGCGCCTCATTGGGGACGACCTGACGGATAGGCGCGATGACCGCGCCCGATAGCGACATTACCGCCGAGGTGGCCAGCCCCAGGCTCACGCCGTTCACCACCGAAGTGCTGACGGCCAGTATGGGACACATGCCGAGCAACTGTACCACGCCGGTATTTTGCTTCCACATTCCGTTGTAAAAGATGTCCTTGAATTCCTGATAGGTCATGGCTACTCCTTGGCCGGTTTCATCATTTTGCCGCGCCCGTTTGGGCGAACAGCGCGTCATGGTGTAATGCAAAATACTGCAAGGCCTTGTGCACGGCCTTGACGACTGCGCGTGGCGTGATGGTGGCGCCCGCCATGTAATCGAACCGCCCGCCGTCCTTTTTGACTTTCCAGTCGGCGTCAGTATACTTCGCAAGCGATGCGCCATCAAACCCCCTGATCCAGTCGCTCCGGCTGATGTCGATATAATCGCCCAGGCCCGGCGTTTCCTTGTGGCTGACCACGCGCACCCCCGCTATTTCGCCATTCTCGCGTATGGCGACCAGCAAGCCGATCCTGCCGCTGTAACCATCGGGCGCTGCGGCTTCGAGTACCAGTGCGGACGGTTTGCTGTGCAGGCGTGCGCGGTAGGCTGTCGTGGCATCCTCATTGCCCAGCAAGACATCGGGTTGGATCTTCAGCGTGTCGTTGATGATGTCGTTGTCGTACAAGGGCTGCGACACGATCTGCGAGATGAGTTTGAGCTTTTCGCTTTCAACGCTTTGCGCAATTCGCTCACGTGTCTGATCGTAGGTGAATGCCAGTATGGCCGTGCCGATCAGCGCGAAAACAGACAGATTGAGCGCGGTGTGAAATGCAGCCTTTGTCATGGTGCGTCTCATGATTTTTCCTTCTTGCCGAATACGGCAGGCTGTGTCCATGCGTCGATCAGCGGCACGCAGATATTCATCAGCAAGGTGGCGAATGCCACGCCATCCGGAAAGCCGCCATAGACGCGGATCAGATAGGTCAGCAGTCCGGCACCGAAGGCGAAGATCAGACGGCCCTTGGGTGTGGTCGGCGAGGTCACAGGGTCGGTGAGGATGAAAAATGCGCCCAGCATTGCGGCCCCTGAGAACCAGTGAAACAGCGGCGCTGCATAGCGGGCCGGGTCCAGCAGATGAAATAGGCCTGCCGTGATGAACAGGGTGGCAAGGAAGGCTGCCGGTATGTGCCAGCTGATGATGTTTTTGGCGAACAGGTAAATGCCGCCCAGCAGGAATCCTGCCGCTACCCATTCGCTGCCCCGTCCTGCCAGATATCCATAAATCGGCATGTTCAGAATGGCATTGATCTGTCCGTTCATGTGCAGTTGTGTTTTAAGGGTATCCAGCGGCGTGGCCATGGTGACGGCATCGATCTTGATGTCGCCGGGTAACAGGCTGTGAAAAATATAGTTCAGTTGGTCGGAGAAGCTCAGCGGTATTTCGGCAAGCCCGGCCGGCGTGAGCCAGTGCGTCATATGTGCCGGGAATGAAATGATCAGCACGGCGTAGCCTACCATCGCCGGATTGAACGGATTGCTGCCCAGGCCGCCGTACAGGTGTTTGGAGATGCTGATGGCAAAGCCAGTGCCGACCACCACCAGCCACCAGGGGGCCAGCGGCGGAATGGACAGGGCGAGCAGCCAGGCGGTGAGCAGTGCGCTGTTGTCCTTGAGGAAGGGGGCGATCGGGCGGTTGCGCAGCTTTAGCATCAGCGACTCGGTAGCGAGTGCGGTGATGCTGGCCAGGGTGAGGGTAACCAGTATTGCCGGGCCGAAAAACCACACATAAAGAATGATGCCGGGAACAAGCGCCAGCAGCACGTTCAGCATGATCTGCGATACGCTGGCAGGCTTGGTGATAAAGGGAGAGAAAAATCCGGACATATTAGCCTTCGATGAGAGTCTGCGAAACTACACTGCTTGCGCCCGCACAAGGGAGATAAGCAGCGACTTGCCTGCTTGCGGGCTTGGTCGATTGACTAGGAGCCTGTCGGACTTCTTTCGCGAGTGCGACGGGGATGATTTTTTTGTAGTGCAAGGAACGGTAAAGCGCCGTTTGGTTATTCCAAACAAGCAAGCCGCAACGCAGCAATACGTAAAAATCACCCCGTCCCGGAGGGTTGTCAGCAAAAATGGCGTCTGCGGTGTTACAAATCTTGACAATGGAATAACCATTGTCTGCAATTTGTGCCTTGCATCCATCCATTTTTTGCCGACAACGCATCTCGCGAAAGAAGTCCGACAGGCTCCTAGTTGTTTCGCCAAAGTAACTAGGGGTGAAGAAGGGCAGTATTCGCTTCATTTTGATGGTTGTTCTTCGGTGGCGTCTTTGGCAATTTCGCGTATTCTTGCGCGTCGCGCCTCAATCTCGGCGATTTCCGCCTGTTGCTGCGGCGTCAACTGCCCGGTGTTTTTCGGTTTGATGGCGGCCGCCTGCGCTTTGGCATGATCGATGGCCGCCTGAATCTTGAGTTGGATGGTATCGTCAACCTGAAGTTCGCGCAGCGATTCGTTCGTCCCCTCTCCCTTTGGGAGATAACCAGCGACTTGGCTGCCGTCGTTTGGCAGCTTAGTCGAATGGCTAGTTGTTTTATCAGGGTTTGGGAGAGGGGAGTGGGCAACTGCGGCTTTTTCTTTGGCGGCGGCCAGCGCGGCTTTTTCCTTGGCGGCCAGCTTCTCGGCTTTTTCCCGCTTTTCCCGTTCCATGCGGCTCTCGCGAAATTCGTGCCGCTCACGCGCGGCATCGGCGGCCTTTTTGCCGGCCTGTTGAGCCCATATCTCGCTTTTGGCAAAACGGTAATATTGCACCAGCGGAATATTGCTGGGGCAAACGTAGCTGCATGCGCCGCATTCGATGCAATCGAACAGATGGTAATCCTCGGCCTTGGTCAGATTTTTGGCGCGGGCAAACCAGTACAGTTCCTGAGGCTGCAATTCCGCCGGGCAGACGTCTGCGCAGCGTGTGCAGCGTATGCAGGGCAGCACAGGTTTGGGCGGCGGAAAGAGTTTGTCGGATGCGGCGATGATGCAGTTGGTCGATTTGATGACGCCCGCCTGGTCGGATGGCAGCAGCACACCCATCATCGGGCCGCCCATGATGTAGCCGGTGGTACCGGGCAGAGCGCCTGCCTGGGCGACCAGTTCAGCGACGGGGGTGCCGATCAGCGTCTCGAAATTCTGCGGATGATCGACATTGCCGGTCACGGTCACGATGCGCGAGATCAGCGGTTCGCCGTGACGGATGGCGCGCCAGGCGCTGTAGGCGGTGCCCACGTTGAAGCATTGCACGCCCAGGTCGGTTGAACGCACGCCTGCCGCAACCTCGATGCCGGTCAGCACGCGGATCAGCTGTTTCGCGCCGCCGCCGGGATAAATCGTCGGCACCGCGATCACCTCCATGCGCGCGTGTCCGCCCGCTGCCACGGCAGCTTTCATGGCATTGATGGCTTCCGGCTTGTTGTCCTCGATGCCGATCAGCACCTCGTCGGCGTACAGCAGGGCGCGCATGATCTCGGCGCCTTGCAGTATTTCAGCCGCACGTTCGCGCATCAGCAGGTCGTCGCAGGTGATATAGGGTTCGCATTCGGCGCCGTTGAGCACCAGCGTGGTGATCTTGTGTTTGTGCGCATACAGCTTCATGTCGCTGGGGAATACCGCGCCTCCCAGACCTACCACGCCGGCGTTGCGCAGGCGATGACGCAGATCGGTATGGGACAGGGCCCGCCAGTCCTCGCACGCATCCCGTAGCGCCCATTCGTCAAGGCCGTCAGGGATCAGCGTGATGCACAGGTCGGGGATGCCGGAGGGGTGGGCAACCGGCTGCAAGTCGATGGCGGCGACCGTGCCGGAGGTCGGCGCATGCACCGCGCTGGACAAGTGACCTTCGGGCCTGCCGATGATCTGTCCCTTGAGCGCGCGCTCACCTGTTTCGACCACGGCTTTGGCGCTGTTGCCGACATGCTGGTGCAGCGGAATCACCAGTTTTGCGGGGAGCGCCGACTGCGCGATCGGTTTTTGATTCGATTGCGTCTTGTCGGTAGGCGGATGTATTCCGCCATGAAACTGGTAGAGCGTTCTCATGGCGTGTCTATTGGTGCAGGAGTCAGCGCGTACACGGGGTATTTCCACTTCCAGCTGGTGGTTGTATCGATGATTGCCACCATGCTGATGCAGTCAACCGGGCACGGCGGTATGCATAGCTCGCAACCCGTGCATTCTGAGGCGATCACGGTGTGCAACTGTTTGGCGGCTCCGGCGATGGCATCCACCGGGCAGGCCTGGATGCACAGCGTGCAGCCGATGCAGGTGGATTCGTCGATGAACGCCACCGCTTTTGGTTTGGTAACGGTCTCACCGCCGAACGGTTTGAACTCCATGCCGAGCAGGTCTGCCAGCTTGTGTATGCCTTCTTCGCCGCCGGGCGGGCATTGATTGATGTCGGCCAAGCCTTCGGCTATGGCAGTCGCATAGGGTCGGCAACCGGGATAACCGCACTGACCGCATTGCGTCTGCGGCAGAACGGCGTCGATCTTGTCCACCAGCGGGTTTCCTTCGACGCGAAATCTGATCGCGGCAAAACCCAGCACCGCGCCCAGCGCGATGGCGATCACGGACATTGCCAGCAATGCACTGAGCATTATTTGATCAGCCCGGAAAATCCCATGAAGGACAGGCTCATCAGCCCCGCAGTGACCATGGCAATTGCCGAACCTTTGAATATGCCGGGCACGTCAGCGCCTTCCATGCGTTCACGCAGTCCGGCGAATAAAATCATGACCAGCGTGAAGCCCAACGCGTTGCCCATGCCGAAGACCAGGGATTCCATGAAATTGTGTTTGGCCTGCACGTTGAGCAATGGCACGCCCAGCACGGCACAGTTGGTGGTAATCAGCGGCAGGTAGATGCCCAGCGTCTGGTACAGTTCCGGGCTGGTCTTCTGTATCAGCATTTCGGTGAACTGCACGATGCCGGCGATCACCACGATGAACGACAAGGTGGTGAGATAGGCAAGATCAGGACCCAGCAGGTAATGGTTGATCAGATAGCTGGAGCCTGAAGCCAGCGTCAGCACGAAGGCAGTTGCCGCTCCCATGCCGACGGCCGCCTCCAGCTTCCTGGAAACTCCCATGAACGGACAGAGCCCGAGTATTCTGACCATCACGACGTTGTTCACAAACACCGCGCCCAGCAAAATCAATAAGTATTCAGTCATTATGATGATTCCTAAAGCAGGGACGGATTATCCGTTGATTCATGGGCGGCTTCAACCGCTTTATCGGTATAACTATATGGTTGCAGGTTATTAAATGACTGTCATGAGACGCGCGCAGGCGCCACGGCGCCGGATTGGTCGGCGGGCAACGCGATGCTGCGGGGTTTCTGGGTGGCGGAATCAAGGAAGGCCCGCAATCGCAGGGTGGTTGCTCCCATGGAATCCGTCGGACTCGCCCTGATGATGTGGCGCCCGAGGTGACGATCGCTCTGGGCTATATGTCCGCTAAACCAGTCGAACAGCAGAAGCTGGGCGCGGAAGGCAAGATAGGGGGTGTTGTACTCTCCCGAATCGACCTCTTCCTTGAGTGCCGTGAAATCTTCAATCAGGCGCTTGTGTTCCCGCAGATGTTCTTCGGCAAAAGGGTAGTCGTAGCGGGACATCAATTCCTCTTCCTCGTCACGGCTTTCAATGAAGTGGCTGGCAAGGTAGCAGAATACCAGGCGCATCTCGGTGCTGTTTCCTGAAATGGAAGCGGCAATAAGCTCGTTGATTTTGTTGAATAAGTGGCGGTGTGAACGATCCATGGTGATCACATGAACCTGATATTCCTTGCGCCATTCCATCTGGGTATTCAATTCGCCCGTGGTGAAATGCTGCCCGGTATTTTGATACTGTTCACAGCGCGCCAGATAGATATGCGCAGGAATGTCTTTCGGTGATTTTTCTATGCATTCGTTGAGCAGCTTCATCGCAGTTGCGATGTCCTTCAAATGATATGAAGCGATTGCCGATTCGAATTTTACCTTGTCCGTGCGTTTGCTGTCCCTCAACTTGATCGGGTCGTTGTCGAACACTTCATAGATGGACAGAGGTTGAGTTTTACCCTTGACGCGTATGCGATCGAGAAAACGGATGTCGTATTTGCCCGGGACGGCAAGATCATAAAGGGTGTTTTGACTGATCAGCAACGGCGTGTAGTAAATCTTGGTGGCGCCCTCGATGCGCGATGTCAGATTGACTGCATCGCCGATCACGGTGGTTTCCATGCGGGTCGGCCCGCCGACCGTGCCTATCATGGCCAGTCCGGTGTTCAATCCGACGCCGATTTGCAGCGGTGCGTGGCCAGCCCGCGCACGACTGGAATTGTACTTGTCGAGTTTGTCGAGCATGTGGATGGCGCCTACCAGCGCATCGTCGGCGCCCTGGGTGAACAGAGCAAGTATGGAATCGCCTATATATTTGTCGATAATGCCGCCGTGCTCACAGATGACGGGTTCCATCTGTGCAAGATAGGCATTGAGGAAGTCGATGTTCTCCTGTGGTGTCATGTTCTCCGAGAGCATGGTGAAGTCGCGGATATCCGTACACATGACGGTCATCTTGCGTTCAAACTGGTCGCCGAGTTGTACGTCCAGAATGCTGTTTCTCCCCATCAGTTCGAGCAGTTGGTGCGGGATCAGGCGTCTGAATGCACTTTTGGTTTGTTCCATACGCGCGCGTAATTCCCGGTATTGTTCGCTGACCTGTTTGCTCTGAAATATTTCATGTTCCAGTTTGTCCTTGAGCAAAGCGACTTCAGCGGTACGGCTGGAGCTCAGCAACTCCGCGCGGGATGCCCGGCTGGTCAGTCCGAGCGTCGCCGCGACCAGAACGCCGCTCAGGAAGACGATCCACTGTTTATTGACTTCCGAGAAATAGATTGCAGCAACCAGCAAACCCACGACGATAACGGTTGCCATGGCTGCAAGATAGGGTTGAACCTGATTAAATAATTTGCTGATGCGCATGTGGTTTCCTGTGGTTGCCGGATCATTGTGCATGGTCTGGTTCGTGCTTGCCTGATTTATCCCCTGTTAAAACAGTGTGTAACGGACGATTTTCATGGCGGAAAAACCATGTTTATTTTAATGTCGGCCTACTTTACCAGTAATTAAACCTTTTTTCATGTTGGTGTTGTTCGCATTGCCGCTCTGCATTCTTGCACCAGCGCAGGTCCCCGATAGATCAGGCCGCTGTAAATCTGTACCAGCGATGCCCCTGCCTGAATTTTTTCAACTGCGTCCGCGCCGCTCAATATGCCGCCCACGCCGATGATGGGCAGTGCGCCTTGTAATTGTGCGGCGAGTTTGCGGATGACACGGTTGGATTTGTCACGCACCGGCAAACCTGACAGGCCGCCTGTCTCGCCGGCATGCGGCAAGCGTTCCACGCCCTCGCGCGACAGCGTGGTATTGGTGGCGATCACGCCGTCCAGCGAATGCTGCATCAGCAGGCGGGCGATTTGTGCGATCTGTTCATCCGTCAGGTCGGGCGCGATTTTCAGGGCAATGGGCACATATTTGCCGTGTTTGTCGGAGAGTATCTGTTGTTCATGTTTAAGTTGCGCGAGCAGGTCGTTCAGCGCTGCATCGTTCTGCAATTCGCGCAGATTTTTGGTGTTGGGGGACGAGATGTTGACGGCGATGTAGTCGGTATGCGGGTAAACTTTACGCAGGCAGATCAGGTAATCGCTTGCGGCATGCTCGATCGGTGTGGCGGCATTCTTGCCGATGTTGATGCCCAAGATACCGTGGTAGTTTGCAAGCTTTACGTTGGCGATCAGCGCATCCACGCCATGGTTGTTAAAACCCATGCGATTGATGATGGCGGAAGCCTCCGGCAGGCGAAACAGGCGCGGTTTGGGGTTGCCCGGCTGCGGCAACGGGGTGATGGTGCCGACTTCGAGGAAACCGAATCCCAGCGCTGCAAGGCCGTTGATGCACTCGCCGTTCTTGTCCAGTCCTGCGGCAAGACCGACCGGATTGGGGAAAGACAGTCCCATCACGGTGCGCGGGTCATCGGCAATCCGCGGGGCGATCAGACCGCTCAAGCCCAATGAACAGGCAGCTTGCAGGCTGGCTAAGGTGAGATGGTGGGCAGTTTCCGGGGATAGCCGGAACAGTGCGGGACGGAGCAGCGTATACATGGTTAGCTTTTCCTGATGACGGCAACGGACTCGGGCTGGGATGAGAGTGGATTGCTCTCTTGGGCGAGCAAGTCGCCGAGTTGTAAACACAGCAGACCGAACAGGGCAAGGCCTGCCTGTGCCGCCATCATATTGGGCAGATTGATTTGCAGGTAAGCGTTCGACTGGTAGGTGATGACGGCGAGGTTGCCTATGAAGATGCCCGACAATGCGGAAAAAACCAGGCGGCTGCCCGATTGTGCTCCGGAAAATATCGTTTTCTCCTGCCATGATAATTGCAATGCAAGCAGCAGCGCGAGCGGTGACATCCAGAATAACCAGAACAAGTGTGCAGGCCATACAGCGCCGCCTGTCAGGCCGAGTATCGCCACGGCTGCCAGGGTGCGCACCCGTGCCGTCAGGCCGATGTCCGGGAGGGCGCGGCGGAAAATGAGGGAATTGCGCAGGCCCGGGAAGCTGCCAAACAGGTCGCGGGTGACCAGAACGGCGGGGACGAGCAGGGCGAATAACGGGGTGTAGAGCAAAATTTGCAGGATAAAGGTATGGTTTTGCGGCACTGTCCAGCTTGCTGCAAACAGATTCAGATAACTGAGCAGCCAGCCTGTCAATGCACTGGCGATGCTCACCCTTATGAAATATGCGCGCCCGCTTTCCAGCGGGCCGCTGCCGGTAAGGCGTTTGATGGTGTGATTGATGAGCAGCACGTAGAGCAGCAGCATGATGGTGGTGCGCAGTGTGGCGGGTATGCTGTCATCGCCAGCGGGCGGACTGATTGAAAGAGGACTCAAGCCCGTGCCGCTCAGAAAAAGACCTGCCGGCGGTAAAAGCAGCACAGCGATTGCAAATATTGCCAGACGCGTTTTCATGTATTTTTTCCTTCGACTTCGCTCAGGACAGGCCCTTCGAGCGTCTGCCAGATGCCATTTAGCAGACCTTCTGCGGGCTGATATTGAGTTTTGTACGACATTTTTCGGCTGTTTTTTATCCAGTAACCCAGGTAGACATAGTGCAGATCGAGTTTGCGGCAAAGTTCGATTTGCCACAGCACGTTGTATACCCCGAACCTCGCCTGAGGTAAATCGGGATCGTAAAAAGTGTACACCGAAGACAGGCCGTCACCCAGCAGATCAATCACGCTGACCATGCGCAGCAAGCCCTCATCCCTGAACTCTACCAGCAGCGTATCGACATGGCTTTGCAGCAGAAAGGTCTGATAGGAATCGCGATCGTCGTTGTCCATGCCGCCGCCAGGATGGCGCGCACGCTGATAGCGCTGATACAGCTCGTAATACTCGGCTTTGTCTTGCAGCGGATGCAGCGTGGCGACGAGTGAGGCATGCTGTTTCCAGGCGCGGCGCTGCGAGCGGTTTGCAGTGAATGGTTTTGCCAGCACGCGCAGTTGCACGCATGCGCTGCAGTTGTCGCAGCGCGGGCGGTAAATGTAGGTGCTGCTGCGCCTGAAGCCGTGCCGCACCAGTTCAGAATACAGCGGTGTATTGATCAGAAAGGCAGGCGTGGCAACCTGTGAGCGCGCCTGCAAATCCGGCAAATAACTGCACGGGTAGGGTGCGGTCAGATAGAAGTGCAGCGCGGAGATGGGAATGTCGTTGAGTGAGCTCATTAAGATTCAGGATCGTGGATTGAGAGCGCAAGGGTCTTGATGAAACACTAAATTCAACCAGGTTTAACAAGACATGAGCCAAGTTTACATTTATCCCCGCACAACTAAGGGACTGTGTCCCAAGTTGCTGCGTTAAGGATTCAGGATTTACCTGAAAACAGGTCGCCATCGAATTGCCAGTTTGCGACAGGAGCGCAGTTTACCAATTCTTCGAGCCTTGTCATAAATATATCGCGCGGGATGAGCCTCGCACCCAGTGAAGCGAGGTGGGACGTATACATCTGGCAGTCGATCATCGAGATCGCGCGGGCGGATTGCCGGCGTTGCAGTTGGCGGGTCAGGTGCGCCAACGCTATTTTCGACGCGTTGTTCGCGAGGCTGAACATCGATTCACCATAGAACATCTGGCCGATCGCCACGCCGTACAAGCCGCCGACCAGTTTGTCATCCATCCAGGTTTCCACCGAATGCGCATAGCCCAGCTCGTGCAATGCGCAATATGCCGTAATCATCCGCTCGTCTATCCAGCTGCCTCGCTGCTCGTCTCTGGGTGCGGCGCAGGCGCGCATCACCTGCTCGAATGCGGTGTCGGTGCGCACTTGATAGTTGCGTTTACGCAATACCTTTGCCAGTGAACCGGAGAGTTTGAATTCTGCCGGGAACAGCACCATGCGCGGATCAGGGCTCCACCAAAGCACAGGCTCACCAGGACTGAACCACGGAAAAATTCCGCAGCGGTAGGCTTCCAGCAGGCGGGCGGAGGTCAGCTCGCCGCCTGCCGCCAACAGGCCGTTTGGTTCCTGTAATGCCTGCGTGACAGGCGGGAAGGGCATGTTTCCGGTTAACCAGGGAATCATAAGTAAACGTGTACACGATTAAACGATTTATTGTTATATTGCCACAGGCCGGGTCGTGTAAACCAACAGAGGCTGCGTAATGCTGACAAAATTGTTTGGCAAAAAGCCCGACCATCCTATGGCGGGCGTCAAATCTGCGCAAGCGGTTTTGAATGGTTTACCCAGAAACGATGCGTTCAGATCTGCGATGGAGTTGACCGATTGGATCGAAACCGTAGCCGGGTGCAGCAGTTCAAACTTGATCGGACACCAGTTGTCAGACGCCTGCCTTGCTTTCATGCATTTTAAATTACGCTTCCTGAAAGCGGATACTCGCGACTATCTCCTGATGTTAAGGGTTGTCGGATACCTGCCTTCAAACACAAGGCTGTCAGGATACAACAGAACGCTGCTGGCAGGTGTCGGACAAGCCTCGAGGGACGAAACCGCGTGATGTTGCCGATGTCCGTCAGATTAGACGATGGACTATGGGGATTTGAATGATTGCTCTGCCGCTTGACGGGGTGATCACGTCGATTTGACTGATGATGTCATGGTTCAGATGCCCCGTGTCGACGTGGACAGCCATGATTCTCAGTTGCGGTAGAGCGCAATAATCAGCGTTATTACAGCGCATGACAACAGCTTCCCGTACCGGTGCTGGCCGATGACGGTTTCTGCATCGAGTAATGACGAGGATCATGGCACACCCCTGAGCTGTGGTGGCGCGCGGATTCGATATTCGCGTGCCAGCGTTTCAATCACGACCATCGCTGCACAGCAGTCAGGGCAGATGAAAGTCGGCTGAACGGGTTCAGCCGACGCCTCATCAATCTTGGCTGGCATGGGAACAACATGCAGCAATTCGCGCGCCTTCGCCAGGTTCTCGCTGCGTCCGGCATTGGCAATCAATCCGTAGTGGCGGATACGGTGAAACCCACCGGGCAGAACATGTAACAGGAAGCGCCGCATGAATTCGTCGGTACTGAGCGTCATGGTCTTGTAGCGTGTCGCGCCCTTGGCGCGATAGTCTTTCCAGTTGAAGGTCACGCCGCGTTGGTCCAGCGAGACCAGTCGCGAATTGGCAATCGCCACCCGATGGGTGTAACGCGACAGATACGCCAATACCGCTGCAGGGCCTGCGAACGGGCGTTTGGCATACACCACCCATTCGCAGTTGCGCAGCGGTGCCAGCCAGTCGGCAAATGTATTTGCGTCGGCAAGCTGCGCGCGTTCACCGAAGAACTGTAGCTGACCGGTGCGATGTGCCTGTCCAATTTCTTCCAGAAAGCGCCGCCGGAAGAGCCGCGACAACACCCGCACCGGCAGAAAGAACCCCGGGCGACAAGCAATCCAGCGCTCCCCGTCAAAGGACAGTCCGCCGCCGGGAACGATGCCATGCACATGTGGATGATGCGTCAGCGCCGACCCCCATGTGTGCAGTACCAGCGTCGCACCGATCCGCGCGCCCAGGTGTTTGGGATCGGCGGCAATGGTGCGCAGCGTTTCTGCGGCGACCTCGAACAGCAGACGGTAAATCACCGCCTTGTTGGTGTAGGCGATTTCGCTGATCGGTGCGGGCAAGGTGAACACCACATGATAATAGTCCACCGGCAGCAACTCGGTCTGACGGGCTTCCAGCCAGCGCTTCGCCGCACTGGCCTGACACTTGGGGCAATGCCGGTTACGGCAGGAGTTATAGGAGATTTCGTGATGATCGCACGCCGGGCAATGCAGCACATGTCCTCCCAGCGCCGCGCTGCGGCACTGTTCGATGGCCGACATGACCTTGAGTTGTCCCAGACTCAGGTGGGATTGTTGAGCCTGCCGCCACGCCGGACCGTGGGCGCGAAAAATATCCGCGACCTCCAGTGCGGGACGCACCATGATCGTGATCTACATTCGATCTATACCGGCGGCAGGCCATCCAGCGGGCTGACCACCTCGCGCAGAATCTTGGTCGCCACCTGCGTATACAGCGCGGTGGACTCCAGTTTCTTGTGCCCGAGCAGCACCTGGATCACCCGGATATCCACCTTCTGCTCAAGCAAATGGGTGGCAAAGGAGTGACGAAGCGTATGCATCGAGACGCGCTTGTCGATCTGCGCGACCTTTGCTGCCTCATGGATGGCTCGACTCAACTGTCGTGTGGTGATCGGATCGGCGGGATACTGGCCCGGAAACAGCCAACCCCCGTTGAGCATCCAGCCATTGGCACGGGCGGTGCGCCACCAGGTGCGCAGGGTCTCCAGCAGCACCGGTGACAGCATCGCGTAGCGATCCTTGCTGCCTTTTCCCTGCTCGATGCGCAGGGCCATACGCTGGCTATCGATGTCGCTGACCTTTAGCGCGACGACCTCGCTGACGCGCAGACCGGCACCGTAGGCCACGGACAACGCGGTCTGGTTTCTCAGACTTCCGGCCGCGCCGATCAGGCGAGCGACTTCATCCGGACTCAAGACCACCGGAATCTTGCGCGGGGTATGCACCGGATGCATATGCCGCATCAATTCCGGGCGATCGAGGGTGCTGTCGAAAAAGAACTTCAGTCCGGTAATCGTGACGTTGAGCGAGATCGGCGAGATACCGTGGTCGACCAGATGCAGTTGGTAGCGCCGCAAGTCTTCGATGGTTGCGGTGTCGGGCGAGCGGCCCAGCCAGCCATAGAACCGGCTCACGGTGCGGATATAACCGCTCTGGGTCTTGGGGGCAAGTTTGCGCATCCGCATTTCATCGAGAAAGCGTTGGCGCAACGGAGAGAGTGTTTCAAGCGTTGAGTTCATGATCCTGCTCCTTGTCGAAAAACGAGGCGGATTGCCTCACTTCCCAACTTAAGCAACAGATCAATAATGTCAACCACTTACCCGCTTAGAAGCTACCCCAGACGCAGGATCGGAGCGCCCATACCGCGAAGCGGTTTAGTCCATCGAGACGTTGCTGTCCTTGGTGAGCGGCCGCTATATGGCTATCAATTCAGTGGGAAAAATTCACCATATCGACCCAAAAGAGAAATACGATCATTTAAATTTGTTGGCCGATAGCGGTTGTTCGTGACACGTACCCTACACCTTCGGATGACCCAACGTCATGATCTGTTTTGGACAAGAGTGATCTGACATAGCCTTTAAAATCCTGCCCAGCGATGATAAAGCAGCTTCAGGGGTTTGCTCGAACTGCGCTCGAATAATAGCACCATCCACTGCCAAAGAAATGGCCTGCGCATTTTGCTTTCGCCGTCTTGATGAAGGCAGCAAGTTTTCTATGACAGATGTCATTTCAAGCTTGTGACGCCGCGTTATCTCAACAACTTCCGGCAAAACGCCACCTACCTCCCCCACGCTATTTATGAAGGCACAGCCACGAAAGTTTTCGTCATTGAACCATTCTCCCAAGGAAGGAACAAGTGCCTTAATGCCTCCGCCGTGTCGTTGCAAAGCGTCAATAAACCATACCATCCAGCGCTGATGTCTATACTCCAGGAATTCACGAATAAGGTCATTTTTGCTGGGGAAGTGTCGGTAGAAGGTCACTTTAGTAACACCTGACTCTGCAATTATTCGATCGATTCCGGTGGCACGAATTCCTTCCCGATAAAACAGATCATAAGCAGTCAATAAAATCCGCTCTCGTGCGGATGGCTTCTGCGAAATGTTTGTATTGGTGGCTTTCATGTTTTCATTGTAGACAAGTCTGTCCACTTTGGATAGACTTGTGCAAGTGGACAGGTCTGTCCACATTGAAATCAATGGGGGATAAATATGGAAATTAAACTACCTGTGCCACCTTTTAACCATGAAACTGCGTCACAAAAAGTTCGTATGGCGGAAGATGCATGGAATACACGCGACCCTGATCGTGTTGTGCTGGTCTACACAGAGGATACCCGCTGGCGTAATCGTGCCGAGTTTCCTGTCGGTCGAGAGCAGGTGCGTCAGTTTCTTGAACGCAAATGGGCAAAGGAACTGGAATACAGATTGATCAAGGAATTGTGGGCATTTTCTGGAAATCGGATTGCCGTACGATTTGCCTACGAGTGGCACGATAATTCAGGCCAATGGTTCCGTTCCTATGGCAACGAAAACTGGGAATTCAATGATCAAGGTTTCATGATGCGCCGTTTTGCCAGCATCAATGATCTTTCAATCAAGGAATCAGAGCGCAAATTCCTCTGGCCCCTTGGCCGCCGTCCAGATGAGCATCCTGGGTTGAATGATTTTGAAATGTAACCGAACGAACTCAAGTAAAGGAGCCGTAATGCAGGATACAAACATTGGCAACATCTTCCACGAGGGTGAATTGGTGGCTCATCGCCGCTACTGCGCCGACAAACCTTTGGTTCCCATCAGTCTTAGCGGAATGATTCGTAATGAAATCTCTCTACCTTTAGCAAATTTTCTCGAAAGTCAGCCATTTTTCTTCATTGCCACGTCTAATCACCTTGGTCAATGTGATTGCAGTTTTCGTGGGTGTGAGTTCAATGTATCTGGCGAGTTTTATCCCCTACTAAAGGTACTTGACACCAAGACCATAATATTTCCAGATTTCAGCGGTAACAATCTATACAATTCCTTGGGCAACATCATAGTTAACACCAACATCGGCATGCTTTTCGTAGACTTTCAGAACCGATCAAGGGTTCGTGTGAATGGAACTGCCGAGATCATCGAAGACAAGAATGCCTTTTCGAAAATCTGGCCTTCCGCTACGCGCTACATCAAGGTTGGGGTGGAACAAGCCTACCCAAACTGTAAAGCCCGGATACCGAAGATGGTGATGGCGCCACTCACCGACTCATTCTTTTACAATTAATTGGCAATGACCAAGCTCCCAAAGGCGCTACTTGCCTGGAACACTGATAAGTTTGATTTGACGCTCAGGGATGAACTGCAAGAACTGAGCACGGGCACTCTGCCTCTGGTTCAAGCTACTACTCAAGGTGGGCATATAGATGACCGCCACATGACGATCATATTTCTGCATGCAACCGACGTAGGGATTGCCATCCAAGCCACGATAGGGGTATTCTTTACTGAGATCGTCCCATCCTGTGGGTGCCCCATAGAGCCAATAGAAGAGGAGAGATATTGTGAAATGCAGATCATGATTGAAAAGTTTAGCAGTATGGTAAAGTTTGTTCTAATACAAGATTAAATTCCTCTGAACAATAACTGCTCAGGATTTGTTTTGAAAACGTGATTCGCGTAGGCGTAACGCAGTGTTTATTCTTGTTACTTGACTGCCATGCAGCCCGTAGTGACTGTCCATTTCTGGCAAATTGTTACAGGTGACGAGCGTCGACTTTCTTGCGAAATATTCTACACTTCGGTCGTCCGCAATTGGCACGCCACTGCTCTTTGCCTGGCATTATGGCACGTCACAAAGCAGTCGTTCTACGTAAAAAGCAATAGCAATGTTACGGCACAGGTGCGGCGATGAATTTAATGGTCTGCTCGACAAATGTCTTACCCTGGGTAAAGACTTCGCTATAGCCTGGCGGAGAATTGGAATCGGCAAAGTATGGGTTTGCGTATGCCCCTGACGCGAGTGCATAAGCAAATCCTTTAACGGTGATTTGGCCTGCACTACCAATGCGAATAAGATTGTCAATCGCGTAAGGCGCATTGCCTGGGATGGACAGCCCGGTGGGATACAGGCCGACGATGATATCGCCGTTTCTGCTGCCCGTGATAGACAAAATTTGATAGAAGCCGTTGGTGTTCTGTGTGTCGGAGGTTATGAGTGATCCGCCTGCATTGATGCCGTTGCCGGAATAGCTCCATTGCCACGTCTTGTTTGCGTGCGCAAGACCGGAGACAATTGCGAAAGCAAGAGCAGAGACGATCGCGCTGAACCGGCGCATATGAGTGCGTTTCATTTAAACTCCACTTTAAGCGGGTATTGGTGCCTAACGAATCCGTAGGAAAAGTACATTCATCTGCGCATTGTGCCGCGACATAAAAATTATCAACGTGACATGCGGCTTATGGCGCACAGCTGCCGTTTGCCCCGCGATACTCACTGCCGCTTCCGTTCTGTGGACAATTACTGAATCCGGACTACGGATTCCTGCATTCTTTTTGCGAGCCATCCCTCAATGTCGCGCAGCTCTCTCTCAATCACCGAGTGCTGCATGGCGTATTCGTGCCAGTCTACGGTATAACCCAGCGCCTGCAAACTCTCCCGTGAGGCCGCACCCAGCGCTAGGGGAACAACGGGATCGCGGCTGCCGTGCGCCATGAAAATGGGCGTCCGCCGCGAGTTCGCCGTGGCCTCGGTACGGGCGGTGTCGGCCAGCGGCAAATAAGCCGAGAGCGCCAGCACCCCGGCCAGCGGCATGTTCTGGCGCAGGGCGGTGTGGAGCGCAATGGCTCCTCCCTGCGAAAATCCGGCCAGAAAAATATGGTTTGCAGCGATGCCGCGTGCCGTTTCCTGTGCGATCAGCGCTTCGATATCCGCTTGCGAGGCGCGTATGCCTGCCGCATCCTGTTGCGCAGCGATATTGTCACTGGCAATGTCATACCAGGCGCGCATCACAAAACCGCCGTTGAGGGTGACCGGCCTGCGGGGCGCATGAGGAAAAATGTAGCGTACGGAAACGGGCAGCTTCAGTTCGTCTGCCATGGGTACAAAGTCCTGTCCGTCCGCGCCCAGGCCGTGCAGCCAGATGATGCTGTATTGCGGATTTTTTCCCGATTCGAGGGCGATGTGCGTAAGAATTGAGTTCATTTAATATTACCGATTAAGATTGTGCCGATACCAAATACAGACTATAAAGTTTTTTGCGTTTTTGCCGATAATTCTTGAGCCGGCGAGCCAAACATCAGATGATACAAAATACAGGGCAGGGAACGAAATGAAAAGGTTAATCACACCGACTACGAATGAAAGGGTGATGCGCGAGGACGATTTTATTGTTTCCACGACGGATCTGAAAGGGCGTATTACCTATGGAAACAGGATATTCATCGAATTTTCCGGCTACAGCGAGGCTGAGTTGCTTGGCACGCAACACAACATCATCCGTCATCCTGACATGCCGCGCGCTGTGTTCAAATTGCTCTGGGACAAGATACAGGCCGGGGATGAGTGCTTCGCCTATGTCAAAAATATGTCCAAAGATGGCGGATTTTATTGGGTGTTTGCCAATGTGACGCCCGCTTTCGACCCGAACGGCAATGTCACAGGATATCTTTCGGTGCGCCGAAAGCCAAAAATGAGCGGGATTCAGGCCGTAACGGGGCTGTATGCGGCGATGCTGGAAGAAGAAAAAAAAGCCGGTGCGGCAAACGCCATCGCTGCCTCTACAAAATTGCTGGTCGATGTATTGAACGGAAAGGGGTTGAGCTATGATGAACTTGTCCTTGCAATCTAGGTTTTCTGCTTTGCTCTGGCTGTATAGCGTCGGTATGCTGGGCGCTATTCTGACCAGTTTTGTATTGCATGGCATGGATGTTCTTATGCTGGTGTTCCTGGTGGGCGGCGTCGCATTTTCTGCACTGGGGCAATGGCTGGTCAAGCGCTGGCTGGCGCCGCTTGTTCAACTGAATTCGGTGATCACCGGGGTTGCGCAGGGTCGTTTCAATGACCGCATTACCGGAATCTCGGATAAAGACGAAATCGGTATGCTGTGCTGGAATGTGAACGACATGCTGGATCAGCTGGGCGCGTTTTTCCGCGAACAGGAAACCAGTTTTCGCGCCAATCTGGCTGGCCATTTCAATCGTGTCGCGATGAACGGCGGGATGCACGGCGGATTCAGGAAGGGGCTGGCCAACCAGAATATTTTGCTGGAGGGAATGGCAGTCCAGAAAAAAGGCGCGATGCGCGACAACCTGCTGTCCAAGGCGCACCATTTGAATACGCTGAACCTGCTGAGCAACCTGGCTTTTAATCAGGAAGATCTGAAGATCATTACCGATAACATGCAGGAATTAGCCCGTATTGCACAGCGCAACAGCGAGGATGCGGAGGCCAGCCAGGCCTCGGTAAAGGACGTGGTGGAACGCCTCTCCGGCATCACCGAACGAGTCAAGCAGGCCAATGCCTCCATTGCTCGCCTTAACGAGCGCAGTGCGGAAATCAATAAGGCGGTGGGTTTGATCACGTCGATTGCCGACCAGACCAACCTGCTGGCGCTGAATGCGGCGATTGAGGCCGCGCGCGCAGGGGAAGCGGGTCGGGGTTTTGCGGTGGTGGCGGATGAGGTGCGCAAGCTTGCCGAGAATACCAAAAACGCCTCGGAATCCATCGGTCGCGTGATGCAGATGTTGCAGGGCGAGGCGGTGACCATGCTGGCGGATTCGGAGGAGATGCATGAAATCGCCAATGCATCGCAGGGTGTGATCGCGAGTCTGGAGAAAAAATTCAGCCGCTTCCATGAGTCCGCGAAAATCACCCTGAGCAGCGCGAACTATGCGCAGGATTTGAGCTATGCGTCACTGGTCAAGGTGGATCATGTGATTTATAAACAGCGCGCCTACGCGCTGATCAACAGTCCCGACGACGAGGAGTTGCGCAAAGCCGCAGGCGTCGATCATCAGAATTGCCGTTTGGGCAAGTGGTATGACGGGGATGGCAAGTCTGCATTCGGTTCCCTGCCCTCTTATCGCACGCTGGTTGAGCCGCACGGCAAGGTGCACAACGGCGTGCATCAGGCTGTAATCCTGCTCGATAGCGGCTGGGAGCGCGATGAAAAAGTGCAGGAAAAAATTATCGCTGCGATGGGGACGGTTGAGGCCGCCAGTGCCGATGTGATGCAGGTGCTCAATCGTATGGTGGCTGAGAAGCACCCGGGTATGTCCAAGAGCCATTAAGAGGGAAGAGGGAAGAAGGAAGAGGGAAGAGTAAAAACCTCATCTCCCTTCTCCCTTGTTATGTTGGTTCCGGGATGGCCTCGCGCAGTACCTGAAATATTTCCCGGTAATTCCTGGCAGGTTTCCCGGCTTCCCGTTCCTTGAGCGTATTGCGTATCAGCGTGCGCAGGCGTTGCGCATCGGTTTCGGGATATTTTGCCAGCAGCTCGGTGAGTGCAGTATCGCTCTCCAGCAGACGTTCGCGCCAGCGTTCCAGCTGATGCATGTAGCCGATGTGCTGTTGTGATACGCCCTTCCAGGTGTTCAGCTTGGCGATGATGGGCGCGGTATCCACATCGCGCATCAGCTTGCCGATGTATTGCAACTGGCGGCGTTTTGCGCCGAATGTTTTAGTGCGGTGCATCTCGCGTATCGCATCGCGCAAGTTCTCGGGAATGTCCAGTTGTGCGATCTGGTCTTTTCCCAGTTCTGTCAGCTCTTCGCCCAGATCCCGCAAATCGTGCATCTGTTTCTTGATCTTGGTCTTGCTGGGCGGGAGCTCTTCCTCTTCTGCTACGGGCAGGCTGCGCAGGCCACGCGGCTTCGGGAGGCTGGGCGCATCGTCGTCCTGTTCATCTTCTCGTTCGTCTTCGTCAAAATCGTCCTGCTCGTCCTCGTCAAGGAACTCGCCCTCATTCTCGTCGTGCTCATCCTGTTCGTCGCCGGCGGCGAACTCGTTGTTGTCATGATGGTTTTCCGGGTCTTCGTAATCTTCGTGCGGCTTCATGGTATGTAATATGTTTGTAAGATGCTGCTATGATAGCGCCTTTCGCCATTTTACAGCTTGATGTTATGAACAAACCCATGTCGTCCGCGCCAAACCCACTAGCTCAGGAACATTTTTCCAACTCGGCTGACAATCTGCGCAGCATCGCGCAGGATCTGCTGGACTATGCAAAGCGGCAAGGTGCGAGTGCCGCATCCGCCGAGGTTTCCGAAGGTTTCGGGCAAGCCGTCACGGTGCGTCAGGGCGAAGTGGAGACCATAGAATACAACCGCGATAAGGGACTGGGGATCACGGTTTATATCGGGCAGAAACGCGGCAATGCCAGCACCTCGGATTTTTCTCCTCAGGCGGTGCGGGACGCGGTGAATGCCGCGCTGTCCATCGCGCGCTATACCGCAATCGATGATTGTTCGGGTCTGCCGGAAGAGGGCAGTCTGGCGACGGATTTTCCCGAACTGGATTTGTATCATCCCTGGAATTTGCAGGTTGAAGAGGCCATTGCGCTGGCGCAGGAGTGTGAACAAACCGCGTTGGCGTTCGATGCGCGCATCCAGAATTCGGAAGGTGCGACGGTAAATGTGCACGAAGCGCAATTTGTGCTTGCCAACAGCCTGGGTTTTGTCGGCGGTTATCCAACCTCTCGCCACAGCATCAGCTGTTCTGTCATCGCCGAACAGGAGGACGCGATGGAACGCGACTACTGGTACAGCGTGGCAAGACGCGCAGGTGATTTATTGACGGCAGAACAGGTAGGCCGTATTGCCGCAGAGCGCACGGTGCGCCGGCTGGGTGCGCGGCAGATTGCGACGATGCAGACGCAGGTGCTGTTCGACTCGTCGGTGGCCTCCAGCCTGCTGGGGCATTTCGTGGGCGCGGTGAGCGGCGGCAGTCTGTATCGAAAGTCGTCCTTTTTGCTCGATCAACTGGACAGGCAGGTTTTTTCTTCGCACATTAATATATCCGATGTGCCTGATATTCCGAGAGGTCTGGCCTCCGGCGCCTTCGATGACGAGGGGGTGAAGACGCAGCGCCGCAATATCGTGGAGAATGGCGTGCTGCGCGGCTACTTTCTGGGCAGTTACTCAGCTCGCAAGCTCGGGTTGCATTCAACCGGCAATTCGGGCGGTAACCATAATCTGATTTTGCAGCCGTCCGGCGGTACTGATCTCAGTCTGGCAGGTCTGCTGAAAACCATGAATAAGGGGCTTCTGGTCACCGAGTTGCTGGGGCAGGGGGTCAATTCCATCACCGGCGATTATTCGCGCGGAGCGGCGGGTTTCTGGGTTGAGAACGGCGAGATTCAGTATCCGGTGCACGAAGTCACCATCGCGGGCAACCTCAAGGATATGTATCGCAATATCGCAGCGGTGGGTAATGATGTGCTGGTGCAAGGCTCGCGCCAGTGCGGCTCGATTCTGGTTGAGGGCATGACGGTGGCAGGGAGCTGAGTTGCCGGGAGTAACCCGGCAGTATGTAGGATGCGGTGACGCAGAAACCGCATCCCGGCATTGCCTTGCCGCATCCCGCGCGTGCTGGATTGCTGTCCATATCAGTGACCCTGCCTGTCACATTGAAGAGTCGTAGTAACAGTTCATTGAGTCTGGATCGTATTCATGATGCAGTGAAAACTCTTCGGTACTTATACCATCGGCGATAGCTTCGCTGCTTCGCATATCCGGACACGAAAAAAACAGTAAGGTGGTCACGGTTGCGTAAGTGGCAAACTTTATAGACAACATGTTTTCCATGATTTTCTCCTGATTGAAATTTAAACGGAGTACCCATGAATAAACAGAGCAAATTTTGTGCCATGGATTGCAGCGTTAAGTCATTCAGCCAAAGCGGGGGGCATGTTTCGTGCTGTTTTGAAAATGACATACTTTAATTTATTCATGTAGTTATTGTGTCGCGAGTGCAGGGAGTAGGCTGCCGGCAAGGCTAGTTAAGCATGGATTCCGGCAAGCAGGCATCGCACATGTATGGTGCCAATCGCGCATAAATGCACCACAACGATTCTGTAGACCAATACCTGGTTGCAACGTATGCAGCTGCGACACCGCATCGTTCGTCGAATAGCTGTGCGAGCGGTGCGGCGACATCTGTCCGGCATAATCCATTGACGAAAACGATATCATCCCGGCGCAGGCCGGAGTGAGTGCGAGTCGTGCCTAAGCGAGGCGTTATTTTGTGTGCGCTACATGGTAGAATCCGCAATTATTTTATTTTTACTCAGGAATATCTGCCATGTTCTCCAGCAAAGACACGATTGCCGCAACCGATCCCGAATTGTGGGCTGCGATTCAGAATGAAAATCAGCGTCAGGAAGATCACATCGAACTGATCGCATCGGAAAACTACACCAGCACGGCCGTCATGGAAGCGCAGGGCAGCCGGCTTACCAACAAGTACGCCGAGGGTTATCCGGGCAAGCGTTATTACGGCGGTTGCGAATATGTGGATGTGGCAGAACAACTGGCGATCGATCGCGCGAAGGCATTGTTCGGTGCGGAATATGCCAACGTGCAGCCGCATTCCGGTTCCCAGGCCAACCAGGCGGTGTATGTTTCCGTACTGAAACCGGGCGATACCATACTGGGCATGTCGCTGGCGCATGGCGGTCATCTGACGCATGGCGCATCGGTGAACATCAGTGGCAAGCTGTACAACGCCATCCAGTACGGCCTGAACGACAAGGAAGAAATCGACTACGATCAGGTGCAGGCGCTGGCCACCGAGCACAAGCCGAAGATGATCGTGGCGGGCGCCTCGGCCTATGCGCTGGTGATCGACTGGAAGCGTTTCCGTGCGATTGCCGACAGCGTCGGTGCGTATCTGTTCGTGGATATGGCGCATTACGCGGGACTGATTGCGGCGGGGGTCTATCCCAGCCCGGTCGGCATCGCCGATTTTGTCACCACCACCACCCACAAGACCTTGCGCGGCCCGCGCGGCGGCCTGATCCTGGCAAAGGCGGAGCATGAGAAGGCGCTCAATTCCGCGATTTTCCCGGCCCTGCAAGGCGGCCCGCTGATGCATGTGATTGCGGCCAAGGCGGTGGCCTTCAAGGAGGCAGGCAGCCATGAATTCAAGATTTATCAGCGTCAGGTAGTCGAGAATGCGCGCGTGATGACCAAAGTATTGCAGGAGCGCGGTCTGCGCATCGTCTCCGGTCGCACCGACAGCCACGTGTTTCTGGTCGACCTGCAAGCCAAGAATTTGACCGGCAAGGATGCGGAAGCGGCACTCGGCCGTGCGCACATCACCGTCAACAAGAACGCCATTCCGAACGATCCGCAAAAACCGTTTGTAACAAGCGGTATCCGTATCGGCAGCCCGGCGATGACCACGCGCGGTTTTCAGGAACTGGAAGCGGAACAGCTGGCGCACCTGATCGCCGACGTGCTGGATGCGCCGAACGACGATGCCGTGATCGCCCGCGTGGTCGGTGAAGTGAAAAAACTGACTGCCAAGTTCCCGGTGTATGGCTAAGACAGGATTGAGGATTGAGGATGGTGGATCGAGGAAAAGCATCGGCCCTCGCTCCTCGCTCCTCGCTCCTCGATTTTATGAAATGTCCCTTCTGTAAAGGTCACGAAACCCAGGTGGTGGATACCCGCGAAAGCGAGGAGGGCGACAGCATCCGTCGCCGTCGTCGCTGCGTGTCCTGCGACAAGCGTTTCACTACCTTCGAGACGGTGGAGTTGCGCATGCCGCAGGTGGTCAAACAGAACGGCATGCGCAGCGAATTCGATGCTGAAAAGCTGCGCACCAGTTTCAAGCGCGCCCTGCATAAACGTCCCGTTTCGACTGAAGCAGTGGATGCGGCAATCGATCGCGTAACCCACCAGTTATATGCGCTGGGCGAGCGTGAAGTGGGTTCGCGGCAGGTGGGCGAAATGGTGATGCAGGAACTGCTGAAGCTGGACAAGGTCGCCTACATCCGTTTTGCCTCCGTTTACAAGAGCTTTCAGGATGTCGGCGATTTCGCCGAGGCGGTCAAGGCCGTGCGCAGGACGCCCGCCGGCGACAACTGATGGGTAAAATTCGCATAGCGATTCGTTCTCACCTTCCCCCTACGGGGGAAGGATGGGATGAGGGAGGAGACCGGCGCAAGCACTTTGCGAGTTATTGCCCAAGTGCAATATCCCTGCGAAAATCATTGCATGCTCAGGGGTGGAGCTTGCGCCATGTCGATTAGCGCAGCGGACAATAAATGGATGGCGCAGGCGCTGCGACTGGCGGAGCTGGGGATTCACACCGCCAGCCCGAATCCGCGTGTGGGTTGCGTGCTGGTGCGGGATGAAATGCAGGTCGGCAGCGGCTGGCACCGGCGCGCAGGAGAGCCCCATGCCGAGGTGTATGCACTGAAAGAAGCGGGGAGCGCCGCACGGGGCGCTACCGCTTATGTCACGCTGGAGCCGTGCAGTCATTTTGGACGTACGCCGCCCTGTGCCGACGCGCTGATCGCGGCTGGCATCGCGCGGGTGGTGGTGGCGATGCAGGACCCGAACCCGCTGGTGGCAGGGCAGGGCCTTGCCCGGTTGCGTGCGGCCGGTATACAAGTTGAATGCGGGCTGATGGAAGATGCGGCACGCGAACTGAATGAGGGATTCGTTTCCCGCATGACGCGCGGCATGCCGCGAGTTATCAGCAAGATAGGCATGAGTCTGGACGGGCGCACGGCGCTGGCGAACGGCGTGAGTCAGTGGATCACGGGAGCCGATGCCAGACTGGATGTGCAGCGCTGGCGGGCGCGCTCCTGTGCGGTGCTGACCGGCATCAATACCGTGCTTGCCGACGATGCGCAGTTGAATGTGCGCGAGATCGAATGCACAAGGCAGCCGCTGCGGGTGGTGGTTGACAGCCGGCTGCGCATGCCGCTGACCGCACGCATTCTGAATGGCGGCGTGCTGATTTACACGGCGCAGCCGGATGAAGAGAAAACAGCCGCATTGCGCGATGCCGGTGCGACCATCGTGATGTTGCCCGATGAAACCGGACGGGTGGACTTGCAGGCCATGTTGTGCGATCTGGCGCAGCGCGCTTGCAATGAGGTGCTGGTGGAAGCGGGCGCTGTGCTTAACGGTGCATTGCTCAAGGCCGGGCTGGTGGATGAACTGCTGCTGTACATCGCGCCGACACTGCTGGGTGACATGGCGCGCGGTATGGTAAGTCTGGGTGAGTTGACCGGTCTTGATCAGCGCGTCGATCTGTCATGGCAGGATGTTCGCCAAATCGGTCGTGATTTGCGCATAATGGCGCGAGTCAAAAATAACGACATGAAGGGAGTTGAAAATGTTTAGCGGAATCATTGCCGATGTCGGCATCATCACAAGTGCGGAAGACCGCGAAGGCGGTTTGCGTTTGACTGTCGCAGCCGAGGTGCTGGATTTTGGCGATGTGCAAATTGGAGACAGCATCGCGGTGAATGGCGTGTGTCTGACTGCGGTGAAAATTGAGGGTCGTTCGTTTACTGCCGACGTCTCGCGCGAGACGTTAAATTGCACGGCAGGCCTTGAGCACCAGGGCGGCCACGTCAATCTTGAAAAGGCATTGCGTCTGTCCGACAGGTTGGGCGGACATCTGGTCAGCGGCCATGTGGATGGCGTGGGTGAGGTGGTCGCGTTCAACGACATCGGCGAGAGCTGGCGTCTGGTGGTGCGTGCGCCCCAGCCTTTGGCCAAATTTATCGCGACAAAAGGTTCCGTCACCATCAATGGCGTAAGCCTGACCGTGAACCATGTGGCAGGCTCGGAGTTCGATGTAAACCTGATTCCGCATACGCTGGAGGTGACGACCCTGAACGAATTGAAAACAGGGTCAAAAGTGAATCTGGAGATCGATCTGATCGCCCGCTATGTGGAACGCATGATGACGGCGGACAAAGCGTAAGATATTTTTCTTTAGTCCTGTTTATACGCCCAGCCTGTCCGTGCAATATGCCGCTGCCCGGTCATGGATCAGAAACAGGGTAGGGACGCAGTTCGCCATTTCTGCGATGAGAGGTGTGAGTACCTGCTCGTTTTCTTCGTATTCATGGTTGATCTGGTTGCGTATATCGCGCGCTTTTTTCCAGTCGTCCGCGCTTGCCAGGATTTCTGCCTTCTCGGCAAACGCCAATACATCGGAAAAGCCGGTGATCTCGACTTCCTCCTCCTGTGCAATGGCACGCAGCAGCTTGCCCAGATGTTCCTGAAATTCGGAGAACCTCATGCGGAATGCGGCGAGAGTTTCGGACTCCTGAAGTGTCAATGAATTGACCGGTTTGCCGACGATGCCGTGCACAAGCAAATTGCCGTGCGAGTGCGCCAGATATTCGCGCATACGGCGCAAGTGTCGCAGTTTGCCGGCAATCAATTCGCGGTGCAGGTTCATGTCAGCCTTATCCCGTTGGCACGGGCGATGTGGAAAATCGGTTTGTCGCCAGTATGATTGTTCACTGCCAAATCCACTTTCATGCCCAAGCTGTCCGTCAAGTCTCCGCGCGTCCTGGCCATCGGCAGAGCAATGTCAGGAAGCGCTGTTTCAATATAAAAATCGAAATCTCCTCCCTTCCTGGCGTCATCCACACGTGAACCAAACAGCCACACGGCAGCGTCCGCAAAGTACTTGCGGATTACCTTGACGGATAGTTCGACTTGTTCGGAATTCATGCGCATACAGTGCCCCCGGGATAGCTTGGCGTGTAGCGTACCTCAGCAAATGAAACATCGCAATTGCTCATCTGTGAGTAACCAGCAAAACACATCTTGTTGCATGGCGCGCAACAAGGTGTTTGTCGGCCCGTTCTGACCACTCAACAACCCTGGCAATAAATCACGGCCCACCTTTACAGCAGTTTACGGACTTAATCAGCACGTCCTGCGGAGGAGGTGGAGAAAAGGGGAGTAGCCAAGGGGAGTGTTGTTGAGTTTCCCATTTGCCGGACACAGAACCGGAAAACAAGTGTAGATAGAATTCAACAGCGCACGTGGAGTCGTCAGACGTGGGCAGGCGATGTGTTATCACGGTATTCACCCGAGGCAGGAACCTTGTGCGTAATTCCACCCGCAGAGATATGTTGCGGGCGGTGTTGGGCAACCGGCATTCCTACCGCGACCGATTCGATTTGTAGATTGCCATGAACAATCTGTGGACCCATTTGTCAGTTGATATTACGTAACCCTTGTAAGACTTTATTTTTGGGGAAAGCACGGGTTTTTAGCTTTGCGTCACTTCGTCCTGACGAATGCTGTCGATTTCGAGCCTGATTCTGGCGAATATGGCATCGATATCTCCGGTTTTTTCGGAATACAGATATGTCAGGGTAAGCAGGCTGAGGAAGTGGATGCCTAGGGTCTGGGAAATGGCGTCGATTTTATCCAGTGTGGGACTTTTTTGTCCGCGTTCCAATGTACTTAAGTATGTCCGGCTTGAAACCCCCGAGAAATCCTCCTGCGTCAAGCCGCGCGATTTTCGAGTCTTTCGTAAAGCCTTTGCCAATGCATGCCGAATTTCCATTTTTGTTGCCATTTTGTTGCCCTTGTGGTTGGTTAAATTGCGCTACCATTGGGACAAAACGAACACGATAGAGCTACAATCTATAGTGTTCGTTTTTGGTGCCACGGTTGTGCTCTAGGGGTAGTACTACAGTTCCGTGCTGTTAATTGCGGGATGGTGCCGAAGGAATGATGAATATTCGCGGAATAAAAATTGCTATGACAAAAACCACCTGGCCGGGATGAATTCGAAATCGCGCATGTTCGAAGGTCGGGGTATCTGTGATTAAGCGACAACTATTGAGCATTCCAAAATGAGCGACAAACCTACCGTTCGGGCTGATTCTTCGCCCTGGGGTATCGAAAAGGCCGTTTTTTTAAAAAACAGAATCAGGTCAGGTGGCAATATGAAATCATGAAAAGACTACCAACGTTTTTGAATACCTCCGAGAGGTTGGTGATTGCGATGGTTTTGATCGTGCTGCTGGCCGAGTTTTTGATCATGCTGCTGATCTCAGTCTTCAATGAGAGATTGTCTCTGGGCGTATGGGACATCGCCAATCCCGTCCTGCTCGCCGTGCTCATTAGCCCCGCCTTTTATATTTTGATCTTCAGGCCGATGCACAACCAGCAGCACGATCTGGAAGAATTACTCTCCCAGTTGCGCTGTTTGATGGTACGCAGAGAGGAGATTCGCGAAGAGGAACGCAAGTACATCGCCCGCGAGGTGCATGACGAACTGGGGCAAATTCTGACCGGATTGCAGCTAAACGTCTCGATACTTGACCAAAAGTGCACAGTGCATTGCTCAACATCGCGCGAACATGTAAAGGAAATCCTGATGTTGACGGACAAGGCGCTTGGCGTGACGCGCAATGTCGCCTTGGTGCTACGCCCTGTCGCGCTGGACATGGGCATCGTCTCCGCATTGAAATGGCTGGCCGGACGCTTCGGTTCGAACACTGGCATTCAATGCGAAGTGCATATCGAGGAAACTGAAATCCAGTTTGAAGAGAATCTTGCCATTGCCCTGTTCCGCATCCTTCAGGAGTCGCTCACTAATGTCGCCCGGCATGCCGGAGCAGATACAGTAGAAATTATGCTGGGCACGGAGGGTGATGATTATGTTTTGAAAGTACGTGACGATGGACAAGGTTTCGATTCGAGCATCAAAAAGAAAAACTCCTTCGGGCTGGTCGGTATTCGGGAGCGAGTCATCATGCTGGCTGGAACGGTTTTCATCAACAGCCGTCCGGGCGCAGGAACGGAGATCGTGGTGCGCCTGCCTATCAATAACAATTCGAGGAAGTCATGATTAGAGTATTGATTGCCGATGACCATGTCATCGTAAGAGGAGGGTTGAAGCAACTGTTTGCGCTGATGGGCGGCATCGTCGTGGCGGGCGAGGCGACCAACGGGACTGAAGCGCTGGAGGCATTGCGTCATGGGCAGTTCGACCTGGTACTGCTGGATCTGAACATGCCCGGCATCAGCGGCGTCAGTCTTATCGGGCGCATCCGCGAACTCAACGCAAAGCTGCCGATTCTTGTGTTCAGCATGCATAACGAATTTCAGATCGCCAAGCGCGTGCTTCAGGCAGGTGCTTCCGGCTTCGTCACCAAAGGCAGCATGCAGGCCATTTTGAATGAGGCCGTGCGCAAGGTGGCGGCAGGCGGGCGTTTCGTCGATCCTGTAATCGCCGAGCAGATGATGTTCGAGAAGCAAGTATCGAGAGAAATTACGCCGCACGAGCGACTTTCCGAACGCGAACTGCACATCATGAAACTGTTTACCAAAGGTCGGGGTATCAACGAGATCGCCGAAGAGCTTTTTATCAGCAATAAAACCGTCAGCACACACAAAGCGCGGCTGATGCAGAAGATGAATTTACAGAGCAACGCCGAACTGATACGTTACGCGGTCGATCAAGGTTTGATCGAGTAGCCTGTCAGGCTACGTCAGAGTATTCATACATCCTCTTTTTTACTAGCTGAAAATCAAGATTTTCTTATAGGGCGATAAACGCATTCCTGTCAAAGTAGCAACGTTCTGGGTGGCGTTCGGCCAGAGGGGCTTACGCGCTGGAGGATCAATTGATGGCGGAATGGCTTATTTATCGATTGGAACAGACTTCCTCTGAGCAGAAGTAATAATCACTAGCAACGTTTTAAATGGACAGTGTTTTTCAACACTATCATTGTTGTTTGTGGGGGAAGTTCTTTAATTGCCCAGAGAGCATCCTCCCTTGCATTACTTTCCGCAATCTCCCACTTCCCATGTAGGGATAGCACTGCTTCTTTAGTAGGGATCGCCTTACCACCCAACCCCGCCCTACAAAATAATCAGGATTTCCTGATAGTTGGCCTGGTTTTATTTTGCGAGACTTCGCGTCTTAAATAAAGTAGCAGGTGGCTATTATGTATGCATCCGGCTGGGTATCGCTTCCGGTTTATCTGTGCGGCATTGCAGGTGCGGTTGCCGTGATTGCAGCAGGCGGACTCGGGACTGTTGCCATGCTCCTGTCTGCCTCGCTGGTGGCGGCGGCTCAGATCGCAGCGTCCTGGGTCGCAAAAAATCATCGGGCGCAACTCAAGTCCGCCGTTCAGGACGAGCACGACAGGCTATCAGTCAGACTATGTGATGAGAAATCATCGTATATCGACGGGCTGGATAAGCTGTGTGTCGAGGTGCTGCCGGTCTGGTACAGACAGGTCGACAGGGCGCGCATCCATACCGAAGAGGCCGCTATCGCCTTGACGAACCGCTTTGTCAGCCTTTCGCAGGGGCTGGAGAAAGCCACCAGTCTTTCCCACGGTAACAAAGAAGGGCAGGGTCTGGTCGAACTGCTGCGCGCTTGCCACGCCGATCTCGATACCGTCATCAGCTCCATGAAGTCTGCATTGGACGGCAAGCAGGCTCTGTTGCGCGAAGTACAGGCACTGTCTGGTTACACCGATTCACTCAAAGGCATGGCTGGTGACGTCGGCAAGATCGCTGCGCAAACCAACCTACTCGCGTTGAATGCCGCTATCGAAGCCGCGCGTGCAGGCGAAGTCGGACGCGGTTTTGCCGTGGTCGCCGACGAAGTGCGCAAGCTCTCCACTCTATCCGCCGAAAGCGGCAAAAAGATCGCCGAAACTGTCGCGACAGTGAACCAGGCGATTACTGCCACGCTGGAAGCTTCGCAGGAATATTCGCGTCAGGATGTCATTATGGTTGCCAATTCCGAAAGCGTCATCGCCCAGGTGTTGCAGAAATTTGAGTATGCGGCGACCGATCTCGATCATGCCGCCGAAGTGATGCGTCGGGAAAACCAGGTTGTCGGCGCCGGGATCAGCGATGTGCTGGTATCGCTGCAATTCCAGGATCGCGTCAGCCAGTTGCTGATGCACGTACGCAATGACCTCGAAAAACTGGAAAAGCATCTTGCGATGCATGAGCATGATATGGCAAGCGGCAGGCTGCCCGACACAATCGATGCGCACGTCTGGCTGAAAGAGCTCTCACAGACCTACGTTATGCCGGAACAGCATGCCGTTCACGGCGGCAATCCCCAACAAGCAGCAACGAACCAATCGAGCGAAATCACTTTTTTCTAGGAGCACAATATGGCAAAGACAATTCTGGTGGTGGATGACTCCGCCTCACTACGGCAAGTCGTAAGCATCGCGCTGAAAAGCGCGGGCTACGACGTGATCGAGGCGTGCGACGGCCGCGACGCGCTGACTAAGCTCAACGGTCAGAAGATCCACCTCATCATCAGCGATGTGAACATGCCCAATATGGATGGCATCACCTTTGTGGCAGAAGCGAAGAAACTGCCGAACTACAAGTTCACTCCGGTGATCATGCTCACCACCGAAGCGGGCGAAGCCAAGAAGCAGGCAGGCCAGGCAGCCGGTGCCAAGGCATGGGTAGTCAAGCCATTCCAGCCCGCACAGATGCTGGCCGCAGTATCGAAACTGGTTCTTCCATAACCGTAACACCGATAGCGCAAAGAGAGTCGTCATGACACACGAAACTAAAACCGATGCGAGAATTTTTGAGCTGTCTATCGAGGGCGAGTTAACCATCTCCAGAGTTGCTGAGCTGAAAGAAATCATCCTGCCGGTGATCGCCAACAACAAAGATATTGAGATCGACCTATCGCATGTCACCGAGATCGATGGTGCCGGTGTACTGCTGATGATCTCGACCAAGCTGGAAGCACGGCAATACGAGAAAATGCTGCGTTTCGTCGGCCATAGTGGGCAGATCACCGAGGCGGTCGATTTCTGCGACTTGTCGACTTTCTTCGGCGACCCCATCGTCATTTCCTCACAATCTGCATAAATACCGGCGGCCTGAACACGGGTCGCATAAATACTGGAGCACACATGAATCTGGACGACGCACTGCAAACATTTGTGATCGAAGGCCGAGAGTTGCTGCAAAATATGGAAGAGTCGCTGCTCGGCATCGAGCGCGGCGAGACTGATGACGACGCCATCAACGCCATTTTCCGCGCCGCCCACACCATCAAGGGGTCGGCAGGCTTGTTCGGGCTCGACTTTGTAGTCGAATTCACGCACATCGCCGAAAGCGTCCTCGACAAAGTGCGCGCCAAAGAACTGGCGATGGACGGCGACATGGTCGCGCTGATGCTGAGCGTTTGCGACCATCTAGGCTGCTTGATCGAACATGTAGCCAAGGCGGAAGGCATGAGCGAAGCGACCAGCCAGATGAGCCGCGAACTGGGCGAAAGGCTGTCGGTTTACCTGGGCGGCAAGCGAGAAGACAAAGCCAAGGAAACGAAAAGCAAGACCTCCATGACGGTCGATCATGATGCCCGTCTGGAAGTTGAAGGCGGCGGCGAAGTTGAGACCGACAACTGGCACATCTCGCTGCGCTTCGGGCGCGACGTCATGCGCAACGGCATGGATCCGCTGGCCTTCATCCGCTATCTCGCCACGCTCGGGCGCATCGTCAACATCGTCACTCTGACTGACGCCGTGCCCCCGCTGAGCGCGATCGACCCGGAAAGTTGCCACCTTGGTTTCGAGATCGCCTTCGAGTCTGATGTGGACAAAGCTACTATCGAAGGCGTGTTCGAGTTCGTGCGCGAAGACAGCCTGATCCGCATCCTGCCGCCGCGCAGCAAGATATTCGAATACCTCGAACTGATTAACGATCTGAAGGATGAGAACCTGCGCCTGGGCGACATTCTCGTCAGCTGCGGCACGTTGACCGAAACCGAGCTGGCAAACGCACTGCGCATTCAGACAGGGAGCGGCAACGCATTACACCCCATCGGCGAAGTGCTGGTCGAACAAGGCATGGTCGAAGCCCCGGTGGTCGAAGCCGCGCTGGAAAAGCAAAAGCAGATCAAGGAAAATAAAGGCAGCGAAATCAATTTGATCCGCGTCGATTCCGAGAAGCTCGACCAGCTTATCAATCTGGTCGGTGAACTCATCATCTCGGGGGCGAGCATCAGCCTTATCGCCCAGCGCGCCGGCATGCCGGACCTGGGCGAGGCCGCAGCCACCATGTCGCGCATGGTCGAAGAAGTGCGCGATGCAGCATTGTCGCTGCGCATGGTGCAGATCGGCGCTACCTTCAATCGCTTCCAGCGCGTGGTGCGCGATGTCAGCCGCGAACTCGGCAAGGACATTCGTCTGGAGATCAGCGGTGCGGAAACCGAACTCGACAAAACTGTTGTAGAAAAGATCGGCGACCCGCTCACACACCTGATACGCAACTCCATGGATCACGGCATCGAGTTTGCCGATGTGCGCGTCGCGCGAGGCAAGCCCGCGCACGGCACGCTCAAACTCGACGCCTATCACGATTCCGGTAGCATCGTCATCGAAGTTTCCGACGACGGCGGTGGTCTAAATAAGGAAAAAATACTCGCCAAAGCCATTAAGCGTGGGCTGGTCAAACCAGACCAGCCGATCACCGACAAAGAAATCTACAACCTCATCTTCGAGGTCGGGTTCTCCACTGTCGATGAGGTGAGCAACCTTTCAGGACGCGGCGTCGGCATGGACGTGGTACGCCGAAATATTCAGGTGCTGCGCGGCACGGTGGAAATCGAATCCGAGCCTGGCAAAGGCGTCACCATGCGTATCCGCCTGCCACTCACCTTGGCGATCATCGACGGTTTCCTGGTCGGTGTCGGCGGCTCGGCCTACGTCGTGCCGCTGGACATGGTGATCGAATGTATAGAACTACCCCCGCGCAGCAAGGAACAAGGTGACAACAACTACCTCAACCTGCGCGGTGAAGTGCTGCCCTACCTGCGGTTGCGTGAACTGTTTGAAATCGAGGGCCAAGTCGGGCGGCGCGAGAACGTCGTCGTCGTGCAATACGGCGGACATAAAGCCGGCCTCGTGGTGGACAGCCTGACGGGTGAATTTCAGACCGTGATTAAGCCGTTGGGCAAGGTGTTCGGCGGCGCGTGCGGCCTGGGCGGTTTCACCATCATGGGCAGCGGCGAAGTCGCACTCATCCTGGATGTGCCGCGCCTGATGCAGCAAGTCACCAGTCGTGAAGTATCTGTGGCGGGGCAATGAGCAAGTTTATCAAGGTGGTTTTCGAGCTGATACCGGTGATTCCGATCTTGCAGGCGGTCGTGACCACGACCTTTATCGTTCAGATGGCAAGGCAGTAGTTACGTGGTTGAACAGTGAAATTAAGTTGGTTGGTATTGAGACAGTTGTTTCTTTATTCTGCAGAGGAGGGTTGTAAAAATGTTTAAAAATTTGAAAATAGGTATGAAGCTTGGGGTTGGTTTTGCTGTCGTGCTGGCTCTGCTGATTGCCGTTTCCGTAACTGCGGTGATACGCATTGCCAATATAAATTCGGCTACCTCAGATATTGTCGATGTCAGAATACCCTTGGTTAAGATGTCCAGCGATGTCGAGCAAAACATACTGCTCATTGCGCGTGCGCTCCGCAACGCATTATTGACGAATGACAAGTCATTTCAGAAAACGCAACTTGAATTCCTCGATAAAACCAGCAAAAGCAACGGTGAAACCTTGGAAAAGATCAAACCTATGCTTACTACAGAAAAGGGCAAGGCGCTGTTCGAGAAAGTTGTGGAGTCACGCACCAAGTATATAACAGGATTGGAATTTATCATTTCTCTTGTCGACGAATCATCCCCACAGCATGACACCGTGAAGGCGACACAGTACCTGTTTGGCGATTACACCAAGCTTGCCAATGACTATGTCGGGGATGTTGGGGCATTTATTGATTTTGAGAGAGAACTTTCTGATAAATCCGGCAAGGATGCCGCTGAGGTAGGCAGCTCAGCGAAGACGCTGGTTACCATGCTGTCCATTATTGCCGTTATCATGACAGTCATTTTCGCATGGTGGATCACACGCTCCATCACTCGTCCACTCGGCGAAGCGGTCAATGTCGCCAACGCTTTGGCCGAAGGCGACATGACTACCAGGATAGACGTGACCAGCACCGATGAAACCGGCCTGTTGTTGCAAGCCATGAAAAATATGGTGGAAAAACTTTCGCAGATTATCGGCGAAGTGCGCAGCTCGGCGGAGAGCCTCTCCAGCGCCTCTGAAGAAGTCAGCGCCACCTCGCAGAGCCTGTCGCAAGCCACCAACGAACAAGCGGCATCCGTTGAAGAAACCTCTGCCTCTGTCGAGCAGATGGGCGCATCCATCAACCAGAACAGCGAGAACGCCAAAGTCACCGATGGCATGGCGACCCAGGCAGCCAAACAAGCCACTGACGGCGGTGTGGCAGTGAAAGAAACCGTCAGCGCGATGAAACAGATTGCCGGCAAAATTGGCATCATCGACGACATCGCCTACCAGACCAACCTGCTGGCGCTGAACGCAGCGATTGAAGCGGCCCGGGCAGGCGAGCACGGCAAAGGTTTTGCCGTGGTGGCCGCCGAAGTGCGCAAACTGGCGGAACGCGCACAAGTGGCCGCGCAGGAAATCGGCGAACTTGCCGGCGGCAGCGTGGAGAAGGCAGAACAGGCAGGCAAACTGCTGGACGAGATTGTCCCGGCCATCAACAAGACCAGCGACCTCGTGCAAGAGATCACAGCTGCCTCTGAGGAGCAATCTTCCGGTGCCGCACAGATCAACACCGCGATGAACCAGCTCAACCAGATCACCCAGCAGAACGCGAGTGCCACGGAAGAACTAGCCTCGACGGCGGAAGAGATGAGCAGCCAGGCCGAACAATTGCAGCAGTTGATGAGTTTCTTCAGGGTGAATGGGGTGGCTGCCGCAGCGAGACACAGTGTTGTTCATACGACGATTGTCAAGCCAGTCAAACCGGCTAACAAGGGAACGGTGAAATTCGCCAGTGCGGCGGCATCGCATAATGAAGCCGAATTCGTAAAGTTTTAAGGGGGCGTCAATGAACGAAATCGCGCAAATCAACAAAACGCTCCCTGCTGTCGCCAGCGGCGTGACAGAGGATGAACAGCAGCGCCAGTACCTGACCTTCATGCTGGGCGGCGAAGTATTTGCCATCGGCATCCTGAGCATCAAGGAGATCATCGAATACGCCAACCTCACCGAAGTGCCGCGCATGCCGGAATTCATTCGCGGCGTCATCAACCTGCGCGGTGCGGTGGTGCCGGTGATCGACCTCGGTGCGCGCTTCGGCAAGCCGATGTCCGCCGTGTCGCGCCGCACCTGCATCGTCATCATCGAAGTCGAACATGAAGGCGAGCAGCAGGTGGTGGGCGTGATGGTAGATGCAGTGAACGAAGTGCTGGACATTGAGGCTGGCGAGATCGAACCGCCGCCGTCGTTCGGTGCCAGGATTCGCGCCGACTTCATCCGTGGCATGGGCAAGGTGGAAGGAAAGTTCGTCATCATCCTCAATGTCGATCACGTCCTGTCGCTGGATGAAATGTCCACATTAGCCGGGATGGGGACGGGAACGACCATCGCGGCGTAAGGCGCTGTTTGCAATTCGCGTTTTCGCGTGATAACCAGCCACTTGCCAGCTTGTTGGCTTAGTGGATTGGCTATAACCAATGACTTGGTTGGTGTTGTTTGCCAACCTCAGTCAGATGGCTAGCTGTTTCACCAGTGGTTTTATCAGTCGGATTGGTTCACTCAAAGGCGCGAAGCCGCGAAATTCAATGGAATCAGATAAGAGGCTAATGATGAAATCATGAAAAAACTGATGACGTTTTTGAATACCCCCGCGAGGTTGATAATTTCGGGGGTGGTGGTTGTGCTGGCGGCCGAGTTTTTGATCAGGCTGCAGTTCTCAGTCTTCAACGATGAAAAGTCTCTGGACATATGGGATATCGTCGATCCCATCATGCTCGCCATTTTCATTTACCCCGCCTTTTATATTCTGTTCTTCAGGCCGATGTGTTACCAGCAAGCCGAACTCGAACGGCAACTCGCCGAGTTGCGCCGCAATGAGCAATTGACGGCGTTAATAGATGCCATCCCCGATGCGGTCTTCCTCAAGGATGGCGAGGGGCGCTGGCTGATCATCAATGAACTGGCCAAACAGATGTTCCAGTTGCAAGGCCTTCCCTGGCAGGGCAAAACCGAGATGGAATTGGCGGATATGCAACCGGCATTTCGCGCAGCGTACGAGGGATGCCTGGAGGACGATGAAAAGGTCTGGCAGTCCGGACAGTTGTCGGTGAGCGAAGAAAGCCTCGCAGGGGAAGATGGCCGATGCGCGATCATAGAGACGCGCAAGGTGCCGATATTCGGCAACGAGGGTCAACGCAAGGGATTGGTGGTCATCGGACGTGACATCACCGAGTTGGATGAGCAACGCAAACGGATTCAGCAGATGGCGTTTTATGACTCGCTGACATCGCTGCCGAATCGGACGTTGTTCAACGACCGTTTGCAGCAGATATTGGCAGATGTTTCATGGCACGGTCGATTAGCCGGAGTAATGATGCTCGATCTGGATCGTTTCAAGATGGTGAACGATGCGTTGGGACACACCGCAGGCGACGAGTTGTTGCGCGAGGCGGGGGGGCGGATAAGGTCATGTGTGCGCGGCTACGACACGGTGGCGCGGCTGGGCGGGGACGAGTTCGCAATTTTATTGCCGGAGATACGAACGGGTGAGGATCTGGGCAAGGTCGCCAGCGAGATACTTGAGTCGTTGAATAAACCATTTATGTTGAAAGGAGGTGGGGTGTTTGTCAGCAGCAGCATCGGCATCGCCGTGTATCCGGAGGATGGCTCGGATGCGGAAGATTTGATGAAGTACGCAGATTCGGCGATGTATTTCGCCAAGCGTTGCGGGCGCAACAATTTCCGTTTCTATTCGAAGGATTTGACGGACAGCGCCAACGAGAGGTTGATGCTGGAGGGAGACCTGCGTCGCAGCTTCGAGCAAGGCGAGCTGGAGTTGTACTACCAACCCAAGGTGAATCTTGCTGACGGTCTGCTGGCCGGTTCGGAAGCGCTGTTGCGCTGGAACCACCCGCAGCGCGGGATGGTGCCGCCCGACAAGTTTATTCCCATCGCCGAGGACTGCGGGCTGATCGTGGAGATCGGCGAGTGGGTGTTGCGTTGTGCCTGCCGCGTGGCGTGCGAGTGGAATAGTCCCGACAATCCGTTGCACAAGGTGGCGATCAATTTGTCGGCGCGGCAGTTTCAGTCGGGCAATCTGGTGAATACCGTGCGCAACGTGCTGGCTGAGACTGGTTGCGATCCTGCGTGGATCGAACTGGAGATTACCGAGAGCCTGCTGCTGGATGAATACGGCGAAGTATTGGAGATCCTGGCGGCATTTCGCGAGATGGGTATTACCATTGCCATCGACGATTTTGGCACGGGCTATTCGTCGCTGAGCTACATCGCGCGCTTCCCGATCGACACGCTCAAGATCGACCGTTCGTTCATCACCCGCCTGACCGAGTACGGGTATCACCTGGAGCTGGTGAAGGCGATCATTTCCATTGCCAAATCCCTCGGTCAGCAGGTCGTCGCGGAAGGGGTGGAAACCGCAGAACAGGCGGCGCTGCTCCAAACCTACGGCTGCCAACTGGCACAGGGCTATTTTTACGGCAAGCCCATGCCCAGACAGATTTTTGAGGATTTCGCCGCTGTCACTACAATCAGTTAACAGGAGAAAAGTGACATGAATCAACTTGCGCTCAGCGATCAGGAGTTCCGCCAGTTCCAGACGATGATCTATGACATTGCCGGGATCAGCATGTCGCCTGCCAAGAAACCGCTGGTGAGCGGAAGGCTAATGAAGCGCGTCAAGCATAACGGCTTGAGTAGTTACGGCGAATATTTTCGCTTGCTCATGAAGAACGGCGGGAATGACGAGTTGCAGATGGCTATTGATCTGCTGACCACTAACGAGACGTATTTTTTCCGCGAGCCGAAACACTTCGATTTTATGCGTAATCGTGTGCTGACGGAGCGCAAGCCGGGCAGACCGTTTCGGCTGTGGAGTGCGGCGAGCTCTTCCGGCGAGGAGCCGTACAGTCTGGCGATGTTGCTGGCCGATGTGTTGGGCGAAGCACAGTGGGAACTGGTCGCGTCCGATCTGAGCACGCGGGTGCTGGAAAAAGCACGCACCGGGTTGTACCCGATGGAGCGGGCGGAGGGTATCCCCAAACATTACCTGACGCGCTTTTGCCTGAAAGGAACCGGCAGTCAGGACGGCCAGTTCCTGATCGCCCGTGAGTTGCGCAATCGGGTGCAGTATCGGCAGGTGAACCTGAACGAGACATTGCCCAAGATGGGCGAGTTCGATGTGATCTTCCTGCGCAATGTGATGATCTATTTCGACATGGAAACCAGGCGCCAGGTGGTGGGGCGCATGGTGCCGCTGCTGGCGCCGGGCGGATATTTGATCATCGGGCATTCGGAAAGCCTGAACGGCGTGACGGATGAACTCAAGGTAGTGGTGCCGTCCGTTTACCGGAAACCGTGAGATGGACATCTTTAAAAATTCAAATTTTGTCATTCCCGCGAAAGCGGAAATGACGGGTTATTAATAGGGAGGTCCATATGCATAAACCATTGCATGTCATCGAAATTTTTCTTCAGCCGGGCGAACTGTATTTCGGCGACCGCGACACACGCATCCGCACCGTGCTGGGTTCGTGCGTTTCGCTGACGTTCTGGCATCCGGCATTACTGGTCGGCGGGATGTGCCACTACATGCTGTCGAGCCGCTCGACTGAACGGCGTGTCATCAGCGCGCAAGCATTGGACGGGCGCTATGCCGATGAGGCGATCGCGATGATGGTCAAGGAGGTCGATGCGGTTGGCGTTCCATGCCGCGAGTATCAGGTCAAGCTGTTCGGCGGCGGCAACATGTTTCCCTGGCGGAGCAATCCGGTTAGCCACGTCGGTCTGAAAAATGTCGAGACCGCTCACAAGCTGGTAGCCAAACACGGTTTCAATTGCGTGGCGAAGCAACTCGGCGGAGAGGGGCATCGCAATGTGATCTTCGATGTGTGGAGCGGGGATGTGTGGGTCAAGCATGCCGTCATCGCACGACAGGATGTTACCCCGCACCAGAGTGGTGCTTTGCAAAGGACAGGCAATCAGGTTTATGACAGGAGAATGCCGTGCGCCGTATTCGCGTGATGATCGTGGACGATTCCGCCGTGGTGCGCCAGGTGCTGTCTGCCGTGCTGGCTAATGATGCGGAGATCGAGATAATGGGGACGGCTTCCGATCCGGTGTTCGCGCTGGAGAAGATGGAGCGTGACTGGCCGGATGTGATCGTGCTGGATGTGGAGATGCCGCGCATGGACGGCATCACCTTCCTGAAGAAGCTGATGGCGGAGCACCCGACGCCAGTGGTGATTTGTTCGACGCTGACGGAGAATGGCGCGGCAACGACAATGCAGGCGCTGGCAGCCGGGGCGGTAAGCATCGTCACCAAGCCCAAGATCGGCCTGAAGCAGTACTTGCAGGATGCCTCGGATGATTTGCTGCATGAGGTCAAGGCGGCGACACGCGCGAACGTGCGGCGGTTGGTGCCTGTGCAGAATGCGCCGAAACTGACTGCCGATGCGATCCTGCCGCCGCCCACCCATGCGATGGCGCAGACCACTGATACGGTGGTGGCGATCGGGACTTCGACGGGCGGGACGCAGGCGCTGGAAGCGGTGTTGACCCGGTTGCCGCGCGTGACGCCGGGAATCGTGATTGTCCAGCACATGCCGGAGAAATTCACCGAGGCGTTCGCCAACCGGCTGGACGGGCTGTGCCAGATTGAAGTACGCGAAGCACGGGACGGCGACAGCGTCATTCCAGGGCGCGCCCTGATTGCACCGGGCGGACGGCACATGCTGCTCAAGCGTAGCGGCGCGCAGTATCACGTCGAGATCATGGACGGCCCGCCGGTCAGCCGCCACCGGCCATCGGTGGACGTGCTGTTCCGTTCGGTGGCCCACTGTGCCGGGAGGAACGCGCTGGGCATTATCATGACCGGTATGGGGGATGACGGCGCGCGCGGGATGAAGGAGATGCACGAAGCCGGGGCGTACACCATCGGGCAGGACGAGGCGACGTGTGTCGTTTACGGCATGCCGAAAGAGGCGATGAAGCTTGGTGCTGTGGATCAGGAACTGCAACTTGAGCATATCGCCGGAGCCATTGGCGCTTATGGCGGGTGTGAACCGGGCCATTGCAAGCCGGCCGGCACGTGATCTTGCGCCGTCGTTACAGACGCAGCGCGCTGCGCATCACGAAATGGGGTAAACAGGCAATCCGCACAGCGGATGTTCGCAAAGACATTAATCAGACCAACAACATAAACCAATGATTCAACTGGCGGGCGTATAGGCGGTGATGGCCGTGCGGCGTTGCAGTGTCCAGTGGTTTTGCCAGGCGGCTCTCACCATATTGGGATATTCCGGGCGGCCCAGGCTGCCGTTGTAGCGTCCCAGTGCGCGATAGAGATCGCCTTTTTCCATATCCAGATAGTGACGGAGTATCGTGCAGCCGTAGCGCAGGTTGATGCGCAGGTGAAACAGATCCTGTCCGGTCGTGCCGATCTCATTGACCCAGAATGGCATGACCTGCATGTAGCCGCGCGCACCTGCCGAGGAGACGGCGTACTTCTTGAAACCGCTCTCCACTTCGATCAGGCCCAGCACCAGCTGCGGATCAAGTCCGGCACGGGTGGCTTCGTAATGCACGGTGTTGAGAAAATCCAGGCGGTGTTTCCTGTCAGGCAGGCGTTTCTCCAGCCGGTACGACATCTCGCTCAGCCATGCATCGGCGTCGGCTTGCGTGGTAAAGGCCAGTTTGGGAGCCGCCTGATCCGATACGTTTTGCTGCAATACTGCACGCACGCTGGCGGACAACGGCGTATACATTTGCGCACCGGCCCAGGCATTAGTGGCGAACAGCGCCACTAACAGGATGCAGGATGCAGGATGCAGGATGCAGGCAAGAGTAACCCGCAGATGGGGTTTTCTGAATCCTTCACGCAACAACTTGGGGCGCAGCCCCTTAGTTGTACGGGGAAGACCCTTGCGGTCTGAATCCTGATTCCTGTATCCTGGGATTTTCATAGTTTCGATTGTACAAATTTCAGTGCGCTTTGCAAGGGGATGGACTGCGCGGCTGAGTCGCGGCGCCCCTGATATTCAATTAAACCGTCTTTCAGGCCGCGGTCGCCGATGACGATGCGATGCGGGATGCCGATCAGCTCCATGTCGGCGAACATCACGCCGGGTCGCTCATCGCGGTCATCCAGCAACACGTCGATGCCGGCGTTTTTCATGTCTGCATAGAGTTGCTCAATTGTACTGCGTACAGCCTCGCTTTTGTTCATGCCGACAGGTACCAGTGCGACCTGGAACGGCGCCATCGCGACCGGCAGCGCAATGCCGCGCTCGTCGTAATTCTGTTCGATCGCTGCGGCCACGATGCGCGATACGCCGATGCCGTAGCAGCCCATCTCAAGAATCTGCGATTTGCCCTGTGCGTCCAGAAACGTGGCCTTCATGCTCTCGGCATACTTGGTGCGCAACTGGAAAATGTGGCCGACTTCGATACCGCGGCATATTTCCAGCGTACCTTTGCCGTCAGGCGACAAATCACCCGTGACCACGTTGCGGATGTCGGCAACCAGGTCGGGTTCGGGCAAGTCGCGTCCCCAGTTGATGCCGGCCGTGTGAAACTTCGGAATATTTGAACCGGCCACAAAGTCGCTCATGACCGCCACGGCATGGTCGGCAATCACGCTGACCGTCGTTCTGTCGATGCCGACAGGACCGAGAAAGCCGGGCGGGCAATTGAAAAAGGCGCGGATTTCTTCCGTGCTGGCAAAGCGGAAATCGGCAAGTCCGGGCAATTTTGCCGCCTTGATTTCGTTCAAGGAATGATCGCCGCGCAACAGTAAAATATGCAGCCTGCCTTCCGCGATGAGTGCCAGCAGTTTGACCGTGCGCTGCAACGGAATGCCCAGCAGTTCTGCGACCTGCTCGCAGGTGGTCTGTTTGGGTGTGTCGACGTTGCGCATGGTTTCATTGGGTACTGCGCGATGATGCTCTGATGAAACCGCTTCGGCCAGTTCCACGTTGGCGGCGTAATCGGAAGTCGGGCAATAGGCCAGCGCGTCTTCTCCCGAATCGGCCAGCACGTGGAATTCGTGTGAGCCGCTGCCGCCGATGGCGCCGGTATCGGCCGCCACGGCACGAAATTTCAGTCCCAGGCGCGTGAAAATGCGGCTGTAGGTCTCATACATGATTTTGTAGGTCTGCTCCAGGCTGGCAAAGTCGGCGTGGAACGAATAGGCATCTTTCATCAGGAATTCGCGCGCGCGCATCACGCCGAAACGCGGGCGCACTTCGTCGCGGAACTTGGTCTGGATCTGGTAGAAGTTGACCGGCAACTGGCGATAGCTCTGGATTTCGCGCCGTGCAATGTCGGTGATCACTTCTTCGTGGGTCGGGCCGAAACAGAACGAGTTGTCGTGCCGGTCACGGATTTTCAGCATCTGCGGGCCGAATACTTCCCAGCGGCCGGTCTCGATCCACAGTTCGGCGGGCTGCACGGCGGGCATCAGCAATTCGATGGCGCCACAGGCATTCATTTCCTCGCGCACGATGGCTTCAACGCGGCGCAGGGCGCGCAATCCCAGCGGCATCCAGGTATACAGTCCGCTGGCCAGTTTCTTGATGTAACCTGCGCGCATCATCAGGCGGTGGCTGGGCAGTTCCGCTTCGGACGGGGCTTCCTTGAGGGTGGAGATGAAAAATTGTGAAACGCGCATGATGTCGGAAAAAATAATTATGGGTTGGTGATTTTACAGCGAATGAGCGGCAAGCGCATTTTTGGCGGCAGGATTTTCTGCCGACACCGAAAAATTGCGGCAAGGATCAAGGAATGTAAAATTAAGGTTGAATGTTTTTGATTCCGCCTGTAAAATCCGCGCTCTTTTGAAAATCGGTTGGAGTATAAGCATGGCGCGAGTATGTCAAGTGACGGGCAAGGGCCCGATGAGCGGTAACAATGTTTCACATGCGAATAACAGAACCAAGCGTCGCTTCTTGCCTAATCTGCAACGTCGTCGCTTCTGGGTCGAAGCTGAAAATCGCTGGGTCAGCCTGCGCCTGACCAATGCGGGTCTGCGTACCATCGACAAGAATGGTATCGAATCCGTGCTGGCTGACATGCGCGCACGCGGCGATAAAATCTAAGGAGTATAGAAAATGCGTGAAAAAATCAAACTTGAATCCAGTGCCGGTACCGGTCATTTCTATACGACGGACAAGAACAAGCGCACCACCCCGGGCAAGATCGAAATGAAGAAGTACGATCCCGTGGTTCGCAAGCATGTCATGTACAAGGAAACCAAACTGAAGTAATACGCTCTGGATTCAAAATAAAAAACCCGCTTCGGCGGGTTTTTTGTTTCTGACAGAATTAATGGATATGAGCTGTGAGCGCCGCCAAAATCCCCTGTGCGCCGCCGAAGGTGGTTCGCAAATAACGGTGGTGTTAGGCGAGCACTGTTTGAGTTCCGCGGTGGAACGCGGTGTGTACGTTCCACCAGGGCGAGTTGCGCAGCCCCGTTTTTTTGCAAACCATCAAGGGAACCCCGAAGGGGCGGCAAACCGGGGGCGATTTCTTTCGGTTACCTTTCTAGGCAAGACAAGAAAGGTAACCAGCTGTCGGGCTGCCCCCGACAAACGGGTGATTGAAAGAGTTAATTTTGTGGTGTGTGTCATAAGGCAATACATAACAGTAGGTTACTGATTTTTCTTAATTACTCCTTTCTTTCAAGCCTCGTACTCGTCGAAAGATAGTACGAATGCGATCCCTTCCTATCATATTAAATATCGTTGATGCCGTGATTACGCCTAGTGCCCAGCCAATTAGGGATATGCCTATTTTCGCCTCAATTGGCATTGGCGGTCTCACATATTGTTTTGGCGTAAAATTAAAAATTAAGTAAGCACCTACAATAAATGATGCCCATGCGAACAACGTAAGTAATGTTTCCAATCTGTGAGTTTGATTTGATTTGGTTATCGATTTTACCCCTACAATTCTGCCGTCTACGGTGATATTTGCATTAAAATCGCTAACGAGTAGTTTTAATGTGACAGAATCTTTTGAGTTTAAAAGGATAGGCTGGAGCGTTACTCTGTTTTCTTCAATGCTAATATCAATTGCCAAGTTTTTAGGATACACATTCGTTACTACGCCTGAGAGAATTTTTGATGAAGTACCAATTGAAAGTGAAATTTTACGCTCATAGTCTGATGCTGGGATTGGGACGTTGCCTGAATTGAATAGTCTGATAAACAACAAGCATATATTTTGGGCAGGTTGACCTTCATAAAGAACTTGAAGTCGTCCTTCAAGTGCTTCCTTGACAGTCAATAATTGATTTTTAGAAAGTATTTCATAAGAAAGCGACTTCTTCTGACGTTGCAGCCAATAGATGAGAAGTGAAACAACTAAGGCGGCAAGCGCAAGAACGACCCCAACGAATTGCCAAGCTGGGTCACGAAAAAATCCGATCATTATCCTTCCAGTTCCATAAACACTCAACGACGCTGTGGAAAAGCAGTATTTGCCAAAAATAACACTGCAACCTATTGATTTATTGGGAGGTGGATTTCATATTTTTGGTTTTCTACAGCGCCAACGTTCTGAAAAATGGCTTTCCGGGAAAAATTTATTGGGCTTTCGCCCAATTTCTTATTTTTGTGTCCACGCCTTTGCTTCTTCGTAATCGGAAAATACTCGCAAGTCGGTATCGATAAAGATGCGCGACAGCCAGGCCTGCCAGGTGAGCCACTGGTTGTCGGTGACCACGGCGATTTTGGTGAAATCGTGGTTGTGTTGGCGACCGAAGAATTTGATTTCTTCCCATGCCACATCCACGGTGTAGCCGATCATGGCGCGCAGGTCGAACAGCAGGTTGAGGGGCCCGGGGGAGGCGAGTTTGTAGAGCGATTGCTCCTCGAATTCCTTCAAATCGGCGAGGGTAAATTCACCAATCACGGCGGCGTTGACGAGGTTCTCGGTTTGTTCGATGGTGATCATTTTTGGCCTCTGATTATTTTGACAACGGGTATTTCGGCGACAGTTGCAAGCTTAGCACACCGCTGGTGATGATGAGCGTCATCCCCTGATAACTTGTCAGCGGCAGGCTTTTACAAATGAGGCGCAAGATTGCGGCGCAGATATTCGTGGAAATGCAGCATGCCGTCCTCGGTGGGCGACTGGTACGGGCCGTGTTCTTCGATGCCGCGCTGATACAGCGATTTGCGCCCCTGATTCATGCGCAGACAGATGATGTCATCCTCGACCGCGGTCTCGTTGTAGGCTTTCTGTTCGGCCTCGACGTACTCGCGTTCGAACAACACGATGTCTTCCAGATAATAAAACTCGACGATGTTGGTGCAGGCCTCCGCGCCTCTCGGCGCCAGGGTGCTGATGACCAGCGTGCCGGGATACCACTCGACCATGATGTTCGGATAGTAAGTCAGCCAGATTGCACCGTACTTGGGCAGTTTGCCTCCGTGATAGCGCAGCACCTGTTCCTGCCAGTCGCCATACGCCGCACTGCCAACCCGTTTCAGTGCATTCTTGATGCCGACCGTCTGCACGCTGTACTGTTCGCCGAATTCCCACTTCAGGTCATCGCAGTCCACGAAATTTCCCAGGCCCGGATGGAAGGGCACCACATGGTAGTCTTCAAGATACACTTCGATGAAGGTTTTCCAGTTGAAGGCGTATTCGTCCACCTGCACGCGGTCCAGCATATATCCTGAAAAATCAAGATCCTGCATTACACCGACGCGTGCCAGGTCGCGTGCGATGTCGCGTGTGCCTGAAAACAGCATGCCGTTCCAGTTTTGCAGCGGCGACTTGTTCAGATGCAGGCAGGGATTTTCCGGAAAATGCGGTGCGCCAAGCAATTCTCCGTCCGTCTTGTAAGTCCAGCGGTGCAGCGGACAGACGATGTGTTGTGCGTTGCCGCGGCCTTGCAGCATGGTGGCCTGCCTGTGGCGGCAGATATTGGACAGCAGTTCAACGCCGTTCTGGTTACGTACCAGCATCTGCGCTTCGTCGCGCAGTACCTGGTAGTCGCCCGGATTGGGTACCATCAATTCATGACCGACATAATTGGGGCCATGTTCGAACAGCACGCGCTGTTCTATCTCCAGGATTTTGGGGTCGAAGTACCAGCCTAAAGGCGGTTGAACCTGGGCTGGATTAAGCCGATTTATAGTAGCGATATTGGACATACCCACGTCATCCTTACGAATACGTTTGTTGCGGGAAAGAGGGTGATTTTCCTCCAAATCAGGGGTGAGGGCAACAAAAATTGGCTCTGACCGGATGCGTTGGGTAAAATGACACACTTTCCTATGCAGAAGACTGTAATGACCGGAAAATCTCAGAAAGCCCAGGGTTACGAATCGGCAATGGCCGAGCTTGAGCAGATCGTCGCGGATATGGAGGCGGGCAAGTTATCGCTGGAAGACTCGCTGGCCGCATATAAGCGGGGCGCCGAGTTGTTGACATTTTGCCGCAGTCGTCTCGAAGATGCGCAGCAACAGGTGCGCGTGCTGGAAGAGGGGATGTTGAAAGAACTGCCTGCGGGCGAGGAACTGTGATGCGAACTGATTTTACCAGCTGGACAGCGACCCACCAGTCACGATTTGAAGAAGTGCTGCGCGTGGTGTTGCCGTCGCCCGATATTGCGCCACAGCGCCTGCACCAGGCGATGCGCTATGCCGTACTGGATGGCGGCAAGCGCGTGCGGCCCCTGCTGGCATTTGCGGCGGGTGAACTGGCAGGCGCGGATGTGGCGCGGGTGAATATCGCGGCTGCGGCGGTCGAACTGATCCACGCCTATTCTCTGGTGCACGACGACTTGCCCTGCATGGACGACGATGTATTGCGCCGGGGCAAGCCGACCTGCCACGTGCAATACGATGAGGCAACCGCCTTGCTGGTGGGCGACAGCCTGCAAACGCTGGCTTTTCATTTGCTCGCTGAACATAGCCTCTGCGATGAGCCCAAACAGCAACTGGAAATGATCAAATTGCTGGCGACAGCCACAGGTTCGCGCGGCATGGCGGGCGGTCAGGCGATCGATCTGGCGAGTGTAGGCCGTGCGCTAAGCCTGCCTGAGCTTGAAAGCATGCATATACACAAGACGGGCGCACTGATACGCGCCGCAGTGTTGCTCGGCGCGCAGTGCGGGACGGTTTCATCCGAACGCTTGTCAATGCTTGACCATTTCGGCAAATGTGTGGGCTTGGCGTTTCAGGTGGTCGACGATGTGCTCGATGCCTCGTCGGATACGGCTACCTTAGGCAAGACCGCGGGCAAGGATGCCGATAACGACAAGCCGACCTATGTGACGCTGTTGGGTATTCCTGCCGCGCGCGACATGGCACGAAATCTGCATGCGGAGGCGCTGGCGGCGCTGGCGGAATTCGGCGATGAAGCGCTACGCTTGCGCGAGCTGGCTGATTTCATCGTGTTGCGGGAATTTTAATGTACTCTTTGCTCAATACGATTGAGAGTCCCGAAGACTTGCGCAAAATACCGCGCGAGCAGCTGCCGCAACTGGCGCGTGCCTTGCGCGAGTTTCTGGTCGAGTCGGTCAGCAAGACCGGCGGGCATTTGTCTTCCAATCTCGGCACGGTCGAGCTGACGATCGCCTTGCACTACATCTATGACACGCCGGAGGACAGGCTGGTGTGGGATGTCGGTCATCAGACTTATGTGCATAAGATTCTCACCGGGCGTCGCAGTGCGATGAATACCTTGCGCATGGCAGGCGGCATTGCCGGATTCCCCAAGCGCGAAGAAAGTCCGTATGACACCTTCGGCACCGGGCATTCCAGCACGTCGATTTCGGCAGCGCTGGGCATGGCGGTCGCCGCGCAATTGTCAGGGGCGGCGCGTCGTGCGGTGGCGATCATCGGCGATGGCGCGATGACCGGCGGCATGGCTTTCGAGGCGCTCAACAATGCGGGTGCGATGAATGCCAATCTGCTGGTGGTACTCAACGACAACGATATGTCCATCTCGCGCCCGGTAGGCGCCTTGAACAATTACCTGGCCAAGCTGATGTCGGGGCGCTTTTATGCCGCGATGCGGCGCGGCAGCGAGAAAGTGCTCAAGGGCATGCCGCCGGTGCTGGAGTTCGCCAAACGGGCCGAAGAGCATGTCAAAGGCATGGTGATACCCGGCACCTTGTTCGAGGAGTTCGGTTTTAATTACATCGGCCCGATCGACGGCCACGATCTGGATGCCCTGATCGATACGCTGGGCAATATCCGCAAGCTTGAGGGCCCGCAGTTTTTGCATGTGGTCACGCAAAAGGGCCGGGGTTACGCGCTGGCGGAAGAGGATTGCCTGCTATACCACGGCGTGAACAAATTCGACCGGGATAACGGGATCGTGCAAAAACAGCCCGGCAAGCCGACTTATACCCAGGTGTTCGGGCAGTGGCTGTGCGATATGGCGGCGCTGAACGCGAAGGTGGTCGGTATCACGCCTGCGATGTGCGAAGGCTCAGGCATGCAGGAGTTTGCCGCCCAATACCCTGAGCGCTATTTCGATGTGGGCATTGCCGAGCAGCACGCGCTGACCTTCGCAGCGGGTCTTGCCTGCGACGGTTACAAGCCGGTGGTGGCGATTTATTCGACCTTTTTGCAACGCGCTTACGATCAGCTGATCCACGATATCGCAATCCAGAAATTGCCGGTGGTGTTGGCGATAGATCGTGGCGGGCTGGTCGGCGCGGATGGCGCGACCCATGCAGGCAGTTTTGATCTATCCTTTTTGCGTTGCATCCCTAACATGACGGTGATGACGCCGTCCGATGAAAACGAATGCAGGCAGATGCTGTACACGGCGATTACGCTCGATACGCCGAGTGCGGTGCGCTATCCGCGCGGCATGGGGCCTGGCGTGGCGGTTGTCGATGGAATGCAGGCATTGCCGGTAGGCAGTGGCGAAGTGCGCCGTGAAGGTCGGCGTGTGGCGATACTGGCATTCGGTTCGATGTTGAAAGCATCCCTTGCAGCCGGAGAGCAACTGGATGCGACGGTGGTGAATATGCGCTTCGTCAAGCCGCTGGATGCAGAGCTGGTGCAGCGTATGGCGCGCGAGCATGAGCTGCTTGTTACCATAGAAGAGAATGTCGTGCAGGGCGGGGCGGGTAGCGCGGTGGCAGAATGCCTTGCACTGGCAGGTGTGAGGTTGCTGCAGCTGGGCCTGCCGGATCGGTTTATAGAGCAGGGCGAACATGTGCAGATGCTCGCCGATTGCGGTCTGGATGCCGCAGGGATCGTCATTGCGATAAATAACAACTTAACCAAGTAATTTTGTCGGGATTGGTTATAATCCCGTCTATCCGAAATCTGATAGAAAGCACACCATGAATAAGCCTATTGCAGACGTACAAAGTTCAGCCGATTTACGCCAGATCGCGATCAATCGCGTCGGCATCAAAGGCATCCGACACCCGGTCAAGGTACGCGACAAGAGCGTCGGCGTACAACACACGGTCGCCACCTTTAACATGTATGTGCATCTGCCGCACAATTTCAAGGGCACGCATATGTCGCGCTTTGTCGAAATTCTCAACCGGCATGAGCGGGAAATTTCCGTGGAGTCGTTCGAGAACATCCTGCGCGAAATGGTGGTGCTGCTGGAGGCGGAGTCCGGTTATATCGAGATGAGTTTCCCGTATTTCGTCAACAAGACCGCACCGGTATCCGGCGTGCAAAGCCTGCTCGATTACGATGTCACGCTGATCGGCGAAATGAAGGAAGGCCATGCCAGCGTCACGATGAAGGTGCTGGTTCCCGTGACCAGTCTGTGCCCCTGCTCAAAGAAGATTTCCGATCGCGGCGCGCATAATCAGCGCTCTCACGTGACCATCACCTTGCGTACCAACAGCTTCGTGTGGATCGAGGACGTGGTGCGCATGGCCGAAGAACAGGCATCCTGCGAGCTGTATGGTTTGCTCAAACGCCCGGATGAAAAATATGTCACCGAACGCGCCTACGATAATCCGAAATTCGTCGAAGACATGGTGCGGGATGTGGCTGCCGTGCTCAATGCCGACCCGCGCATCGACGCCTATATCGTTGAATCCGAGAATTTCGAATCCATCCACAACCACTCTGCCTATGCGCTGATTGAGCGGGACAAAACGAAGAGCTGAAAAACAGGAATGAGGATTGTGGATCGAGTAAAATACGCTGAATCCTCAATCCTCAATCCTGATATGAAACCTGTCGCTATTTTTCGTCATGCTGTTCTTGAGGGTCCGGGGTATCTGGCTGATTTTCTGGATGCGCGCGCTATTCCCTGGCGGCTGATCGCCATCGATGCGAATGAGGCTGTGCCGCAGTCCATATCGGCCTATTCCGCGCTGGTATTCATGGGCGGGCCGATGAGCGTGAACGATGATCTGCCGTGGATAGCAGAGGAGCAGGCGCTGATTTGCGCAGCGGTGGCACAGGGGCTGCCAGTGCTCGGCCATTGCCTGGGCGGGCAACTTATTTCCAGTGCCCTTGGCGGCGTCGTGTCGAAAAATCCGGTTAAGGAAATCGGCTGGGGGCGGGTGCAGGTTGCCGATAATGAAGCCGCGCATCGCTGGTTTGGCGACCTTAAAACCTTTGAGGCTTTCCACTGGCACGGTGAAACCTTCGCGCTGCCTGAAGGCGCCGTACACCTGTTGTCGAGCGAGCATTGCGTCAATCAGGGCTATGCAATCGGCCCGCATCTTGCGTTGCAATGCCATATCGAAATGACCGCAGAGATGATCTCCGGCTGGTGCGCAGTGGGTACTGATGAAATTGCCGCCGCCATTGACAGTCCTGCGGTGCAGACGGCTGAGGAGATGCGGCAGCAGGCGACGCTGAAATTGACGCAACTGAACGAGGTTGCGGAGCGCTTATACACGCAATGGATCAGCGGTTTTAATTCCTAGCCATCGACTCATCGCGACGCTTTACTCAATCCTCAATCCTCAAAGTGGACACCCTTTCAAAGTTGCGCAGCGGCAAGCTGGCGGGCATCAAACGGCTGGACTTGTCGTGCGGTTTAACCCAATTCCCCGACGAAATTTACGACCTGGCTGAATCGCTGGAAATACTCAATCTTTCCGGCAATGCGTTGTCCTCCCTGCCGGATGATTTGTCCAGGCTGCATAAATTACGGGTGATCTTCTGTTCGGACAATCGGTTTACGCAGGTGCCGGAGGTGCTGGGGGAATGTCGGAATCTGGAGATGGTGGGCTTCAAGGCCAACCAGATTCAAAGCCTGCCCGCCGCATCGCTACCCGGTTCCCTGCGCTGGCTGATACTCACCGACAACCGTTTAACTACGCTGCCTGAAGAGATCGGACTATGCGACCGATTGCAAAAACTCATGCTGGCGGGTAATCGGTTGCAGCACCTGCCTGGCAAGATGGCTGACTGCGGTAATCTGGAGTTGCTGCGCCTGTCGGCCAACCGTTTTGATAAGCTTCCCGGCTGGTTGTTGTCCATGCCGCGTCTGGCATGGCTGGCTTTTGCGGGAAATCCCTGCATCGATGCGGTCGAGGCGACATCGAAACAGTCTATTTCCCCTGTTCCCTGGAGCGAATTCGAGTTGCAGCTCAAGCTGGGCGAGGGCGCATCGGGGATTATTCATAAGGCCGACTGGAAAACATCGGATGGCGTGACACCGGTTGCCATCAAACTGTTCAAAGGAGCGGTTACCAGCGACGGATTGCCGCACAGTGAAAAGGCGGCGTGTCTCGCGGCAGGCGAGCATCCCAACTTGATTAGTGCAATGGGCGAAATCAGCGGGCATCCTGACGGTACGGCAGGATTGGTGATGCCGCTGGTGGATGAAAGTTTCGTCAATCTGGCGGGCCCGCCCAGTCTTGAGTCCTGCACCAGAGACATTTATCCCGCCGATACAAGATTTTCTCTGAATGACGTACTGGCGATCGCGCAAGGTATCGCGTCCGCAGCAGCACACCTGCATGAACGGGGCATCATGCATGGCGATTTATACGCGCATAACATACTGTGGAATGGGAGGAATGATTGCCTGCTCGGCGACTTTGGTGCGGCTTCCTTCATTTCAGATGAGAGACAGGCCGAGGCGCTACAGCGCATCGAAGTGCGCGCGTTTTCCTGTCTGCTGGAAGAGTTGCTCGCGCGTTGCACAGCACCTGTGCCTGCTGCATTGAGGGAATTGCAGCGACGTAGCGGACAGCCGGAGATGGCAGCGCGACCGCTGTTTCCGGAAATCCGGCATAGGCTTGCAGAGTTGCAATCATCCGCTTCATGTGAAATTTTAACGACGCTCACGAAAAAATGCTAACAAACCGGATTCCGGCCAATTTTTCATCTCAACCCTGTCGGGAAGGCTGTTCATTCGATTAAGCCGACAAGCCGCTGGTTATCTGCTGTCTGCGGGGAGAGCGCAGCCAGGCAATTGTGCTTCCATTTTGGGAAAGAATGGGATGCGGGGTGGGCGGGGAAAGGCAATTTTTGTTAATGGATTATTCGGGTTTATGTTATCGTTCTGCTGAAATTCGCGCGGGGTTTCGTTTTTTCCGCGCGCTTAAAAAGTGTTGCGGAGTTGTTTTACCCAGTCGTTTCATCAGAGGGCGGGCGGATTTAGCCGGCATTTTTTGCCATGCCCTTTAACCCGGATTTCTTGAGGTAGACCAAATGCGTTATATTAGCTGGCTTTTTCAGATGCTCGTCTTTATCATCCTGCTCGGCTTTGCGCTTAAAAACGGTCAGCCGGTGACTTTGCACTATTTTTTCGGCTACGAATGGCAGTCATCACTGGTGATCGCCTTGTTGTTGTTTTTTACGGTGGGCGCCGTTCTGGGGATTCTGGCCACGCTGGGCATCTGGTTTCGTCAGCGCCGGGAAATAGCCCGTCTGAAACGCGAGATCAGCGACATCAAAAAGCTTGCCGACAGGCATGAAGCGAGCGCGTTGTAGCCTGCCTTGCCCGCCGGGCATTCCAGGGCTGACGTCAGCGCTGTTTTTAATCGATTATTGGTGAGTGTTTAATGGAATTTGAACCGTGGATGCTGCTCGTTTTTCCGCTGTTTTTCGGCATGGGGTGGTGGGCGGCGCGTCTCGATATTAAAAATCTGCTCTCCGAATCAACGGCATTGCCGGAATCGTACTTCCAGGGGCTGAATTTTCTGCTCAACGAGCAACAGGATAAGGCGATCGAGGCTTTTATCGAAGTAGTCAAGATTGATCCGCATACGGTCGAATTGCACTTCGCGCTGGGCAGTCTGTTTCGTCGCCGTGGCGAGGTAGATCGCGCATTGCGCATGCATCATAATCTGGTCGACCGCGCTGATCTGGATGACGATAAACGACAGCAGGCCATCTTTGAACTGGCGCAGGATTATCTCAAGGCCGGGATTCTCGACAGGGCCGAGAGCTTGTTCGGCGAATTGAAAAACACCTCTTATGCCAGGCCTGCCCTGGAGTTCCTGCTTGAGTTATTCCAGAAAGAACACGACTGGCTGAAGGCGATATTGGCTGCGGAGCAGCTATCCGTCTTGTCGGGTCAGCCCGGCGGAAAACTGATCGCCTTTTTCTATTGCGAGTTGGCCTCCGATGAAATAACGGCAGGGAATCTTGCAGGGGCGCGCGTGCACTTGCAGGAAGCATTAAAAGTGTGCCCTGCCGGCGTGCGTGCGACCATCATGCTGGGCGACATGGCAAGCGATGAGGGTAAGCTGGAAGAGGCAATCGAACTCTGGCGGGGTGTCGAGGCGCAGGATGCGCAATATTTGCCGCTGGTGGCGCAGCGTCTGCTTACGGCCTACAGTGCAATTGACCGGGAAGCCGAAGGCATTCGTCTGTTGCGTGACTATCTGGTGAAATATCACTCCATCGACATGCTGAATGTTGTCTTCGACGGAATCCTGAAATTCGAGAGCCCGGCTTCGGCTTATCAACTGGTGCGCGACGAACTTGAGCGCAACCCGACGCTGCTGGGGCTGGACAAGTTGCTGGAAGCGAGGCTGCTGGAAGTGACGATGGACAGACGTGCCGATATCGAAATGGTGAAGGATTTGATCCATAAACGCACGCGCAGTCTGGCGATGTATCACTGTAGTCATTGCGGTTTCAAGGCCCGCAAATTTTACTGGCACTGCCCGGCCTGTCAGGCCTGGGATAGTTATGCGCCCAGGCGCGATGAGGAAAGCGGCAAACCGTTATGAGCGATCCAAAAATTATTGTGGCTCTCGATTTTCCCGGTGCCGCGCAGGCCATGGCCATGGCGCACCGCTTGTCACCCGAACTTTGTCGCTTAAAGGTGGGCAAGGAATTGTTCACGGCCACAGGCCCCAGCCTGCTGGAAAAGTTGATGAAAAGCGGTTTTGAGATTTTTCTGGATTTGAAATTCCACGATATACCCAATACCACGGCGCAAGCCTGCAAGGCGGCGGCGAGTCTCGGGGTCTGGATGGTCAATGTCCACGCATTGGGCGGCAGGAAAATGCTGGAAGCGGCGCAGATTGCGGTCTCCAGCAGCGCGCGCCCGCCAAAACTGATTGCGGTTACCCTGCTGACCAGCATGGAGCAGGAAGATATCAGCGATCTGGGCATCGATGCGACACCCGAAGTAATGGTGTTGCGTCTGGCGAAACTGGCGCAGGACTGCGGGCTGGACGGGGTGGTATGCTCGGCACTCGAAACAGCGCTGTTGCGACAACGCTGCGGCGATAAATTTTGTCTGGTCACGCCGGGCATACGTCCAACCGACGCCAGTCTTGACGATCAATCAAGGGTGATGACGCCGGAAGCCGCATTGCGATCCGGTTCCAGCTATCTGGTGATCGGACGACCGATAACCCGTGCGGTTGACCCGCTGCAGGCTTTGCTCGATATCAACAGCCAAATTCGGGTTCCGGCATGAACAGGCTGCCTGCATTCGAGGGCGCCCGTGTTCTGGTGGTCGGCGACGTGATGCTGGATCGTTACTGGTTTGGCGATGTGCATCGTATTTCGCCGGAAGCGCCCGTGCCGGTACTCAAGGTGAACCGGGTCGATGAGCGGCCCGGCGGGGCTGCCAACGTGGCACGCAATATAGCGGCGCTGGGCGCACAGGCCACGCTGTTGTCCGTGGTGGGTAACGACGAGGCAGGTGCCTGTCTGGAAAGGCTGCTCAGCGAGCATGATAACCTTACCGCCTTGTTGCATCGCGATAACAGCATTTCGACCATCATCAAGCTGCGCGCCGTAGCACGCCATCAGCAGTTGCTGCGCATCGATTTTGAAACGCCGCCCAGTCATGAGGTGCTGCATGCGGCCCTGGCGGATTTTCGCGCGCAGTTGCCGCTGGCCGACGTGGTGATCCTGTCGGACTATGGCAAGGGGGGGCTGGCGCATATCGCACAAATGATCCGCCTGGCAAAGGAGGCCGGCAAGCGGGTTCTGGTCGATCCCAAGGGGGATGATTATGCGCGTTACAGAGGGGCGACGCTGCTGACGCCGAATCGCGGCGAATTTCGTGAAGTGGCGGGAGGTTGGCGTGATGAGGCAGAACTTTACAGCAAGGCCCAGCGCCTGCGCCGCGAATTGCAACTGGATGCGCTGCTGATCACGCGCAGCGAAGAGGGTATGAGTCTGTACCGCGAGGAGGATGTGCAACACGAGGCGACGCATACCCGCGAAGTTTTCGATGTCAGTGGCGCGGGAGATACCGTGATCGCAACGCTGGCGGTGATGCTGGCCAGCGGCGCGGACATGGTTGATGCGATGCGCATCGCCAATCGCGCGGCGGGCATCGTGGTCGGCAAGCTGGGTACGGCGGTAGTGAGTCGAGAAGAAATCGTTCAGAATATGCAAAATCAGGATTGAGGATTGAGGAGCGAGGATTGAGTTAGAAGCGCTGCACAGGGGGTTTGCTCAATCCTCAATCCTCAATCCTGTATCCTCGATCCTAAACTAAGGAGAAGCTATGTACTACATCGTTACAGGCGCTGCCGGTTTTAGTTTCGGCGTAATGAGCGCATTACGCCTCACAGAAACCAGCGGGGGGAGATAGTTATGTATTACATTGTGACGGGAGCCGCTGGTTTTATCGGTTCAAATCTGGTCAAAGCACTCAATGAGCGCGGTGAAAACAATATCATCGCGGTGGATAACCTGAAGAATGCCGACAAGTTCAGAAATCTGGTGGATTGCGATATTGCCGATTATCTTGATAAGGAGGACTTCCGGCAAAAGATTCAGGAAGGTTTTTTCGATGGTCTGATCAAGGCCGTGCTGCATCAGGGCGCGTGCTCCGACACCATGGAAACCGACGGTCGTTACGTGATGGACAACAACTACCAATACACTCTGGAGTTGCTCAATTACTGTCAGAGCGAAGAAGTGCCTTTTCTGTACGCCTCTTCCGCTTCCGTTTACGGGGCGGGCAGCAGTTTTCTGGAAAGTCGCGAATGCGAGGCGCCGCTGAACGTGTATGCCTATTCAAAATTTCTGTTCGACCAGATCATGCGCCGCCGCTGGCACAAGCGCAGCACACAAATTGTCGGCCTGCGTTACTTCAACGTGTACGGACCCCGCGAACAACACAAGGGGCGCATGGCCTCGGTGGCCTATCACTTCTTCAATCAGTATCGCACCGAGGGTCGGGTGAAATTGTTCGAGGGCAGCGACGGCTATGACAACGGCTGCCAGTTGCGCGATTTCGTCTCGATCGAAGACGTGGTCAGGGTAAACATGTATTTTCTGGACAACCCGGACATATCCGGCATCTACAACCTGGGCACCGGTCAGGCGCAGAGTTTCAACGATGTGGCGGCGGCAACCATCAATACCTTGCGTCGCGCCGCTGGCGAGCCGGAATTGGCGCTTGCCGGGTTGCAGGAGCAGGGGCTGATTGAATACATTCCCTTTCCCGATGCATTACGAGGCAAATATCAGAGTTACACTCAGGCCGACATCCGTGCGCTGCGCAGCAGCGGGTATGCCGCGCCGTTTCTCTCCGTGGAGCAGGGCGTGGGCAAATACGTGGAACAGATGCTCAAAGCGGCGGGGTAGCTCTGTTGCAGGCCGACAAACGGCGTCATGATGTTGCTTTTCGGTGAGCGTTCCGGGGAATACGATCGGTCTGTTCAGTGCGGCATGACAATTATCAGATGGACAGATTGGAATTTAATCCGGCTTTTGCTGTCGGACAAGCGTCTGCCATTGGATTGTTCGGGGTTGGTGTTTTTTGAGTTAAAATTCTTCCGCCTGATGAACCCTGCGGCAGAACCAGAACAAATTTGGAATCGGCAGCCGAACGAAAATGACGCTGAAACAGCTTGTGCCGGACAGGTGCAAGGTATCTAATGCCGCTCGTCCCGTCAGTTACATTTTTATCTTTTAAGGAACTATATGCAATGTCCGCTCTGCGCTTCTGAAATCAGTTCCAATGCGGTTGTTTGTGAGAAGTGCGGAGCTGCGCAGATCACACAGCGAACATCGACCGGAGTGCTGGTCGGGTGGCTGGGCATGGTGACGGCCATACTGTGGGTCATGTTTGTCTTTCCGTTATTAATCCTGCCGTTCACCTCATACAGCCTAAAGGATTATCCATGGTCTGCGCTCGTTATCGGCGCCATCATCACGGCAGGCCTGCTGTGGTATTCCAGGTCGACCGTACATACCCAATGGGTACGCAGGGATTAATGCAGAATCGACAAGATAATCGAAGATGATAAAAATATTTTTCAGAATATTGCGCCTGGTATTGATGCCTTTCATGCTGTTATGGGCAAAACTGGCCACACCCAAAGGGATGGAGCGCCCCACTGAAGCGCAACTGCAAGTCGACCGGGAATGCGGCAAGCTGGCGCTTTACCACTTTAAAACCTGCCCGTTTTGCATCAAGGTTCGCCATGAAATGGCAAGATTGTCTTTGCCGATCGCGTTGCGCGATGCGCAGCATGATGCCGGGCATCGTGAAGATTTGCTCAAAGGCGGCGGAAAGATCCAGACGCCCTGTTTGCAAATCACCGACGGGCAGGGCAGCATTCAGTGGCTTTACGAATCCAGTGACATTATTAAATACTTGCAGCAACGTTTTTCATGAACCGCTGGAACGATGGGTCGTCAAGGTGCGCCAGATTTTCCAGTGAACCCTGCGAAGCAATGACATTCAGCTTTACGCCATCGCGCGCCAGTATCTTTTTATACTTTTCGGCATTGCGGGCAAACAGGCTGCCCTAGGAGCCTGTCGGACTTCTTTCGCCCGCGGAGTGTGCAGCAACTGTTTGATTAATAATTAATAGTTGTAGGCTGGCAGCTCGCATTTTTCTGTATGTGGATTTGTTTTTAATTTCCTGCCATCGGCCGTGCGCCGGCGCAGGCTATGGTCTATACGGTTTTTTAAGTGATATGATATGCCGGACTGATGAAAAAATCAGGCCGTCGCTGTTCGGGTTCTTGCAATCACTTAGTCTTTCATCATGGAACGAAAAATAGGTCTGATCCTGACCGGAGGCGGCGCCCGCGCCGCCTATCAGGTTGGTGTGTTGAAGGCGATAGCCAGGATTTTACCGCGCCGCGCGCCCAACCCGTTTTTCGTGATTTGCGGCACTTCGGCGGGCTCGCTCAATGCCGTCACGCTGGCTGTCAACGCGCAGCGCTTCCGCCTCGGCGTGCAACATCTGCTGGGCATCTGGAAGAATTCCCGCATCGATGACATTTATCGCACCGACCCTGCCGGCGTATTCGGCAACAGCCTGAGCTGGATAGGCGGCATGTTGCTGGGCAGCATGGGTATGCATAAGTCAAAATCCGTATCGCTGCTCGACAACTCGCCGCTGGCCGCTTTTCTGGCAGAAAAATTGCCATGCGAAAAAATTCAGGAAAATATCGATGCAGGCCTGCTGCATGCCCTGAGCATCACCGCTTCGGGCTATGGATCGGGGCAGTCGGTGACGTTCTATCAGGGCAGCAAGGAGATCGAGCCATGGAGGCGCGCGCGCAGACTGGGCGTTCCGGCCAGAATCGAAATCCGTCATTTACTGGCATCCGCAGCCATTCCCTTCATTTTTCCGGCGGTACGCATCAACCGTGAGTATTTCGGCGACGGATCGATGCGCCAGATTGCGCCCATCAGCCCCGCGCTGCATCTGGGCGCAGACCGCTTGCTGATCATCAGTGTGGGGCAGAATGGCGGTGCGACTCCTGAGCGCGAGCAGACTCCTGACTATCCGTCGCTCGCGCAAATTGCAGGACATGCACTGAACAGCATTTTTCTCGACAGCATGGAAGTGGATATTGAACGCCTGCTGCGCATCAACCATACTGTCGGCAGCATACCCGAAGAAATCCGGCAAAATGCCAATCTGCGCCATGTGGACGTGCTGATATTTTCACCCAGTCAGCCCATCGAGAAAATCGCCGAGCGCTATGCGAGCAAGCTTCCCTGGACGATCCGTTATTTGTTGCGCTGGATAGGCGCCATGCGACACAGCGGTGCAAATCTGGTGAGCTATCTGTTGTTCGAGAAAAGCTATTGCCGCGCCCTGATCAATCTGGGTTATCAGGATGCGATGAAGCGCCGCGAAGAGATAATTACGTTTTTCAACCAGCAACCTTGAACCACAGTTCATAGCAGGATGCTTTTGATGGCCGACATACACAGCAGTGCGTAACCGGCTGCCAGAAGATCGTCGAACATCACGCCCAGCCCGCCGTGCCAGTTGCTGTCGAAATGGCGTATCGGCGGGGGCTTTACGATATCGAAAAAACGGAACAGCGCGAAGGCCAGCAGCGACCAGTACCATCCCGGCGGGGTGAAGAACAGCACCAGCAGCATCGCGACGATCTCGTCCCATACGATGCCGCCGTAATCCGCCACACCCAGTGCACGACTGGTGATATCGCACATCCATGCGCCGATGAAGAACGCGCACACCAGCATGGCGATATATTGATTATCAGACAGATGCGGCGCGACAGCCCAGTAAATCGGAAAGGCCGCCAGCGTGCCAAAGGTGCCGGGCGCACGGCGCGCCAGACCGCTGCCGAAGCCGAACGACAATATATGCGCCGGATGGCTGAACAGAAATCTCCAGCCTGGTTGAATTTTCAATTCACCTTCTTCGTGTAACTTATCGGAAATGGTCATAGCCGCCGCTTTCAGTATTAATCGGATTGCCGTCCGCATCGCGAACCGCGCGCCCCGCAACAATTTTACCTATGCATGTCAACGGCAAGCCCAACTGCTCGCCGATATTCAGCACGTCGCTGTGGCGTGAGGCAGGCACAGTAAAACACAATTCATAATCATCGCCGCCCGACAGCAGGCAGCGCTGAGCAAGCATCCGGTCCGGCAGTTTCTGCAAGATGACCGATGCGGGGACAGACGGCAACGCCAGCTCCGCACCGACTTGCGAGGCATCGAGTATATGCATGAGATCAGCCAGCAAGCCGTCCGATATGTCGATCGCGCTGCCGGCGATGCCGCGCAACGCAAGACCCAGCGCTACGCGCGGTTGCGGCTGATGCAATGCAGGCGCGCAGGCGGCGAACTCCTCTTTTGTCAAGACGACGCGGCCTTGCAGGTGGGCAAGTGCCAGGGCCGCATCGCCCAGCTTGCCGGATACCCATATTTCGTCGCCATCCTTTGCGCCGCTGCGCCGCAACGCAAGTTCAGCCTCCACCTCGCCGAATATCGTCACGCAAAGATTGAGCGGCCCGCGCGTGGTATCGCCGCCTATCAACTCCACGCCGTATTGATCGGCCAGTGCAAAAAATCCTGCGGAAAACCGTTCCAGCCAGCTTTCATCGGCAGCCGGCAAGGCCAGCGCCAATGTCGCCCAGCGCGGGGTGGCGCCCATCGCGGCCAGATCGGATAAATTGACCGCCAGCGTCTTGTGCCCTAGCAAAAAAGGGTCGGCGTCACTCAAAAAATGCGTGCCACATACCAGCATGTCGGAAGATACCGCCAGTACCTTGTCGCGACCCACTTGCAGCAAGGCCGCATCATCGCCCACTCCCAGCAAGGCGCCGGGTGTGGATCGGGTAAAGTAGCGACGGATCAGATCGAATTCAGACATGGTAAAAGGCAGTCGTTAGTCTTTAGTCGCTAGACGTTAGTTAGAGGCGCGCAGCGACAACATCAACTAATAACTAACGATTAGCTACTAACTTCTGTTGTTTGCAAACTCGACCGCGCGCACCTTGGGCGCCAGCTTGTCCAGCACGCCGTTGACGTACTTGTGACCGTCGGTGCCGCCGAAGGTTTTTGCCAGTTCGACCGCTTCGTTGATGACCACTTTGTAAGGCACTTCCAGTTGCTGGGAGAGCTCGAAGGCCGCCAGCAACAGCACCGAAAACTCCACAGTGCTCAGTTCGTCCAGCGAACGATCGAGATGCGGACTCAGCAGTGTTTCCAGCGCCTCATGCCCCGACAGCACGCCGTGCAACAGCCGCGTATACATGGCTTTGTCGTAACGCCCCAGATTTTTTTCGCCCAGCAGATGCTTTTCTATCTCGGACGCATCCGAGCCCGACACGCGCCATTGATAAACGCCCTGCATGGCCAGTTCCCGTGCACGATGGCGCGGACTTTTCTGTGGCTTGGCTGCGCTTGCCTCCGCTTCAGCGCTCATACCAGATCACGCAGCAGATTGGCCATTTCAATCGCCGCCTCTGCCGCCTCGGCGCCCTTCACGCTGATGCGCTCAAGCGCCTGATCGTCGTTGTCGGTGGTCAGAATCGCATTGGCGATCGGCACGCCGCAAGCCAGCTGCACATCCCCCACGCCCCGCGCCGACTCGTTCGATACCACCTCGAAATGGTAGGTGTCGCCGCGTATTACCGCGCCCAGTGCGATCAGCGCATCGTACTTTTCGCTGTCGGCCATGTGCAGCAGCACCAGCGGGATTTCAAGCGCACCCGGCACCGTCGCCAGCGTGATGTCATCTTCCGCTACGCCGAGATTCACCAGTTGCGCGCGGCAGGATGCCAGCAGGCCTTCGCAGACCTCCGGATTAAAGCGGCTCTGTACGATACCGATGCGCAGACCTTTGCCGTCCAGATTTTTTTCGATTTCTTTCATTTTTCTGCTCCTTTGATATTTCCCTCTCCCCTCCCTCTCCCGCTTGCGGGAGAGGGAGATTATGTTCCCCTCGCCCATTGACGGGAGAGGGGTGAGGGGGGCGGGTAGTTTAATGTGATGCGTAGCCTGTCACTTCCAGCCCGAAACCCGCCATGCTCGGCATCTTGTGCGGACGGGCCAGCAGACGCATCTTGCCCACGTTCAGGTCGCGCAATATCTGCGCACCGATACCGTAGCTGCGCGGATCCCAGTGTGCATGCTGCTGAACACTCTCATCCTGTGTCGCACGGGCGAGCAGATCCTGCGGCGATTCGCCCCGGTGCAGCAACACCAGTACGCCCGCCTGGGCTTCGCTCATTTTTTGCAGGGCTTCATGCACGCTGGTTGAATGCGCGGGGGATTTCTGCTCCAGAAAATCCATCACCGACAACGGCTCATGCACGCGCACCAGCGTTTCCTGCTCTGGTTCGATCTTGCCCTTGACCAGCGCCAGATGGGTGCGCTGCGTGGTCTTGTCCACATAGGTCATCATGTCGAATTCGCCGTGTACGGTCTGCACGCGTCGCGTGGCTATCCGTTCGACCAGTTTTTCATGCTGGCTGCGATGTTCGATCAGATCGGCGATGGTGCCGATTTTCAATCCATGCAGTTTGGCGTACTCGATCAGATCCGGCAGACGCGCCATTTCGCCGTCGTCCTTGAGTATCTCGCAGATCACCGAGGCCGGCGTCAAGCCTGCCAATTGCGCCAGATCGCAACCGGCTTCGGTGTGTCCGGCACGCACCAGCACGCCGCCGTTTTGCGCGCGCAGCGGGAAAATATGACCGGGTTGTACGATGTCGGCAGGTTTTGCGTTTTTATCCGCTGCGGCCAGGATGGTGCGCGCACGGTCGCCCGCCGAAATACCGGTGGTCACGCCTGTCGCAGCTTCAATGGACATGGTGAAGTTGGTCGCCAGCTGCAAGCCGTTTTCCTGCACCATCAGGGGCAGATTGATCTGTCTGCAATGTGCTTCGGTGAGCGTGAGACAAATCAGCCCGCGGCCATGTTTTGCCATGAAGTTGATTTTCTCGGGGGTGGCGAATTCGGCGGCGAAGATCAGATCCCCCTCGTTTTCACGGTCTTCCTCATCCACCAGTATGACCATATTCCCTTTGCTGATTTCCTCGATGATTTCTCGTATTGGTGTGATATCTGTCATGCGTAACCTCGAAATTGGCGGGGCGGCGCGCCGTGCGACCCAAAGGGGTGTGATTCTATCATCTTGGCGCCCGCCGCTCACGCCGTTTGCGTCAAAGCTTGAAATTGCGCTTGGCGCTGATAGGCGCAACAGATCGGCCGGGGTGAAAAATATGCGCGCGAATTCCGGATAAATCGAACTATCCGTCAAGATCCGGATATTTTGCGGATGCCATGGAGTATTTTCGCTCGTAAATTGTGCGACCGGGATAAATGGAGAAGTGAAATAAGCGCCGGTTCGAGGCGATTTGCCTCATTGAGCACGCAACTCTGCATTAGAATGCAGGGACTATCAGTCGGTTCAGCGCATCAAGTGACTTCATCCAAAAACTACTATTGGCGTATCGCCGGTTTCTATTTTTTCTATTACGCGTTCATCGGGATGTTTGCTCCCTACTGGAGCTTGTACCTGAAATCCATACACTTCAATGCGGTCGAGATTGCGACTCTGATGTCGGTGCAGCCGGTGATGCGCATGCTGGCCCCCAATCTGTGGGGCTGGCTGGCCGACCATACCGGCCGGCGAATACGGGTGATACAGCTCGCAGCCTCCTTAAGCGCGGTGTTTTATCTTGGAGTGTTCATGACAGCCGGTTTCTGGGGCATGTTGCTGGTGCTGGCCTTGATGAGTTTCTTCTGGAGCGCTTCGATGCCGCTGGTCGAAGCGACCACCTTGAGTTATCTGGGCCGGCGCGCGGCGCGTTACGGGAGAATTCGCATCTGGGGTTCGATAGGTTTCATCGTCTCGGTGGTGGGATTGGGTTTTGCCTTTGACTACATCGCCATTGCCTGGCTGTTGTGGGCGGGATTGATCTGTGAATTGGGCATCCTGATTTTTTCCGGGCAGATGCCGACGACTCCCGTGCTTGCGCATCACACCGATCATCAGTCTATCCGGCAGCTCGTGCTGCAACCGCGTGTGCTGATGTTGTTCGGTGCGTGTTTTTTGATGTCCGCCGCACATGGCCCGTATTACACCTTTTTTTCCATCTATCTGGTTGAGCATGGTTATGCAAAAAGCGCGGTGGGGGCGTTGTGGGCGCTGGGTGTGATCTGTGAAATTGCCGTGTTTTTCCTGATGCCCAGGCTGGCTACCCGTTACGGCTATATACGCATTCTGATAGCGAGTTTCGGCCTTGCAGTGGTGCGCTTCGTGCTGATAGGATGGGGCGTCGATTTTCTGTTGCTGCTGCTCATCGCGCAAGTGTTGCATGCCGCCACCTTCGGCGCCTATCACGCCTCGTCGGTAGCGCTGGTGCATGAACTCTTTCAGGGGCGCCATCAATCCAAAGGCCAGGCATTGTTCGGCAGCCTGACCTATGGCGCGGGCGGCGTGCTGGGCGGACTGGCCAGCGGGCCGATCTGGCAGCACTACGGTGCGGGCGTTCTGTATTCGTGCAGCGCGGTGATGGCGCTGCTTGGATTGCTGCTGCTGAAATGGAAGACGGGTAAGGTGGATTAGTATAGTGCGTTGGACAAGCTCCTGGGTTTAACGTGAAACTCGCGTAAGCGTTCGTTTGTCCCTTCTCCCTCCGGGAGAGGGTTTGGGTGAGGGAAACGGGCATGGCGAGTTTTATTATTGAGGGTGGCTACATGCCATGCCCGTTAGGGTGTCTTTCAAAACCGGTGTGCTCTGCCAGACTGGCGAACAGGCACCGATATTGGTTTTAAATGGCAAGAGCAGCCGGGTACGAAAATCGGTTTTATTGCGCGCGCGGCGATGATACATGGGAAAATTACACAGAATTTCGACAAACCTGTCGCGATGTCGTGATAAAAAATTTGATATGAAAAATCAGCTTTGAAGCTCGAATGGGTGTTTTTGTCTCGGGGGCGCATTGCCTCAAGTTAAAAAGTTACCGTAGGAATTGCTCGTTGCCTCATGTTCAGTGGTTACCGAAGCGGTTGAAAAATGATCCTGAGTTTACGCTGAATTCGCTTCTGAATATCAAACGGATTCAGCGGCATACAGATCGTTCATCAGTTTGACCATTCTGGCATCGCTCATGCGGTCATAGCCGAATAGCTGGCGCACACATGAGCAGTTTTTCCTCTCAACATGCGCGTTGTCATTGGAGTGATAGGCGCGTCGTTCTTGCTTGACCATGTCAGATTACCCGCGGTAACCTTTAACTTGAGGCAACGATCCCTTTTTGCGACTACCTTGGGTAACTTTTATCTTGAGTCAATTCGTAAAGCGCATATTCGCTTTTCAATAAAGGTGAAATGTGAAAGAATCCGCATATTGTAATTAACCTGATAGAGTGTCAAATGATAGACCGAGACGGCTACCGCCCGAATGTCGGCATCATTATCACGAATGACAAAAATCAAGTATTCTGGGGGAAGCGAATACGGCAACATGCCTGGCAATTTCCGCAAGGCGGCATACAGCAGGGCGAAAACCCCGAACAGGCGATGTATCGCGAGTTGTATGAAGAAGTCGGTCTGATGCCCGAACATGTGGAAATACTGGGGCGCACCCGTGACTGGATGCGCTATGAAGTTCCGCAAAGCTGGAATAAGCGGGAATCGCGTGGCGGTTATCGCGGGCAGAAGCAGATTTGGTTTTTGTTGCGTTTAGTGGGACGTGATTGTGATGTCTGTTTACGTGCATGCGCGCATCCCGAGTTCGATGCGTGGCGTTGGAACGATTACTGGCTGGATATTCACGCAGTGATCGAATTCAAGCGCGAAGTTTATACCAGGGCTCTGAACGAGTTGGTACGTTATCTCCCCGAGTCCAGGAATAAGTGCGTCTGCTCGACATACGCACAGGACTTCTCTTTACAGATGCACCGGTGATTGTTGTGAATTTTTTGGAGTGAAATATGGTTAAAGAGTATACCGAGCTGCAATCCATCCCCCTGAAATCGGGTACGACGTTTGTGCGTCCCGTGCAGGTTTTACCTGAGCGCGTCAAGTTGAGCGATCCGGCATTGAACGTGATGACCGATCTGACCAAAGTTTCCGTGGTGAGCACACGCGCCAGAACCTCGATGGATAAGGCCAATGCCAAGATGATCCGTTATGGCGTGCGTATGTTGCTGGTGCTGGACGATAACGAGCAGGTGGCAGGCTTGTTGACGGCGTCGGACGTGCTGGGGGAAAAGCCGATGCGTTTCCTGCAAAACATGGGCGGCACCCATGACGACATCATGGTGCGCGACATCATGAGTACGGCGCGGGAGTTGAGCGCCATGAAATTGACCGATGTGCAACAGGCCAAAGTGGGCGACATCGTTGCCAGCATGAAAAAAGCTCACAGGCAGCATGCGCTGGTGGTCGCGGAAGGACCTGACGGCAGGCAGGTAGTATGCGGTTTGTTTTCCATCACGCAAATTGCCCGCCAGTTGGGTGCTCAGGTACATAGTTTCGAATTGGCGCACACCTTCGCCGAGATCGAAGCCATTATCCCACACGGTTAATTGAGAAGTCCTGAGGTAAAGTTAATGAATTCATTATTGCAACGTATCGCGCTGCTGGCGCTGTTGGCGGCCGTCGCCGGATGTTCCACCATCAAGGATGCCAAAGACACGGTCAGCGGCTGGGTGGGCGGCAGTTCAGACAACACGCTGGACACCGCTGCCGGCAACAAAGCAATAAACCCTGCCTCGACGCTCAAGTATGCCGCGACATTGCGCATGGGCAGCTTTGTCGATCAGCGCAAAATGGGCAGTCCGCGTTTGCTCGGACAAATGACGGTCCAGGTGGGGGGCATGAGCGGGAATGAATTGTTCGCAGATCAGGACGTGACGATCATCGCAAGCAACGCCATCAAAAATCGTTTCGATGCGGAAGGCTTTCAAGTGCTGGAAGGCAACAGTGCGAACAACGCGCTGTTTGAAGTGACGGGGGTGATCAAGGAGTTGACCTTGAACGTCAAGGAACGCGATAACATCTCAATCGCGATAGAAACAACGCTGAAGGAAGCATCCACCGGAAAAGTAGTGTGGTCAGGTCTGGTGACAGAGAAGAATGAACGGTTTGCGGGTGTTTCCGGTGACAATAAAAAAGACGTGATGTCTTATCTTAACAGGGAGTTGAAAATTGCCAGCACCAAGACGGTCGATGCGATCAGCGCTTCGCTGATGGCTGCACGTCCCGAGCTGTTCAACCTGACGCCGGGCACCAAGCCTATCCCCGGTGTGACCGTTTATGTCGCGCCATCGCTGCCCAAGACCGCGCCTGTTGCGCCTGTCGCACCTGTTGGCATGCCGAATGATGGCGTGCAGAGCGTGCAGAATGGCATTCCGGCCTCGACCTATCAGCCTCATGCCAGTGATACGGCAGGCTTGCTGTTGGTGAATACGACCCCATCGCGCGCCAGGGTTTATCTGGATGGTGTGTATTACGGCATGTCGCCGTTGCGTCTGGAAATCGAACCTGGCATCCATGCGATCAGCGTGAAGCTGGCAGGCTACAATATGGTCACTGAAAAGGTGTCGGTGCGCCGCGGCGACAACACCGAACTGGAACTGAATCTGGAAAAGTAACGGTCGCAAGCAGCAAGTCGTTAGTCGCACAAAAAACCCGCCCAGGCGGGTTTTTTGTGCGTGCCGTTAGGTAATGGCACAAGGTTTGTCGACTGAAATTGATATGTAATAAGTTTGCGACAGGCAGGCCTGTGAGAATCGATGCTGTTGGGAGGCGGCTTGCCATGCCCGTTGGAAAGCGTTCAGTAGTTAGCGCCGGTTTAAGTTCCCGGCATGAGTGAGAAAATCTTTTCTGTTGAGAATGTTCCAAATTGTGATGTTCGCGACAGGACGATGTGACCTCTTTGCGGCCGCCTGAATTCTGAAATTCGTTTCATTGCGCGGGTTTGTGTGCATCGGGCCGACATGGTATTGTTCTTACTTTACGTTGTATAGTGCAAGGTTATAACGTGTGAGGACATCATGGTTCAATTTAATTCAGAAACAGTTGATCCCGCAAGTGCGGTGAAAAGCATCTCCAGGCTTAAAATTGCCAAGGGGCGGCGTTGGGATCATCTCGAATTGCTGGAGCGCATTGACTCCACCGGCTCCATCACGGCTGCAGCAGGCGCGATGGGTATGAGTTACAAGGCGGCGTGGGAGGCGGTTGAGGCGATCAATAATCTGTCGGAACAACCGCTGGTTGAACGCAAGACCGGTGGTAAACATGGCGGTGGAACGACGCTTACTACAAATGGTCGCCGGGTGGTGGGGGCCTACCGGCGTCTGGAGCAGGAACGCGAGCAGGTACTTAAAAAGCTGGCGGAGGTGATAGATGACTTCGATGAATATTATCATTTGATAAGGAGATTCGATATGAAAACGAGTGCGCGCAATCAATTTTTTGGTTCTGTAAAAATGATCAAGCTTGGTGCGATCAATGCCGAAGTGATAATGGACATCGGGGGCGGCGATATGCTGGCTGCTGTGATAACCAATGAAAGTGTGGAGCACTTGGGGTTGAAGGTCGGCTCAGAAGCCTACGCGATGGTCAAGGCCCCCTGGGTGATTGTGACGACGTCCGATGGCTTCAAGACCAGCGCGCGCAACGAACTGCACGGCACGGTGGTGCGCTGTCAGGAAGGGGCGGTCAACGGCGAGGTTATCATCGAGCTGGCCGGCGGCAAGAGTGTGGCGGCCGTGGTGACCAATGACAGCATCAAATCGTTAGGCCTCAGGGAGGGTGTGAAAGCGACTGCGCTGATCAAGGCTTCGCATGTAATCCTGGCCGTCAACAATTGAATTCACGGGTTGTTGTTTAAGGAGAGCAAAGGCTCATGTCGCAGAAACTGAACAGGTGGGTTGTATTTGGTGCGTTGCTGTTCGGGACGATGGCACAGTCGGTGCATGCCGGTGAAGTGAATGCGGCTGTGGCTGCAAATTTCGCCGCCCCCATGCAGCAGATCGTCGCGCTGTTTCAAAAAGCAAGCCCTCATACGGTGAAGGTAAGCACAGGCTCCAGCGGCAACTTCTATACTCAGATCAAGGAAGGCGCACCGTTCGATGTGTTTCTTTCTGCCGATGAGCAAACGCCCAGGCTTCTGGAGCAGGAAGGCTTGGCAGTCGCCAAATCGCGTTTTGTTTACGCACAGGGCAAGCTGGTGTTGTGGAGTGTGCAGCCAGGCTTGATTGACGCGAAGGGAGTAGTCTTGCGCCACGGCGCTTACAAGAGGCTGGCTATCGCCGATCCCAAGCTCGCACCATACGGGATGGCGGCAAAAGAGGCGCTGGAAAAACTGGGTTATTGGAACGATGTACAGAGCAAGCTGGTGACGGGCGAAAACATCACGCAGACTTATCAGTTTGCCGCAACGGGGAATGCAGAGCTGGCTTTCGTCGCACTGTCGCAAATCACTAAAAACGGCAGGGTAACGGAAGGTTCGTGGTGGATAGTGCCGGCGAGTATGTATAACCCGATCAAGCAGGCTGCCGTGCAGTTGACTGCGGCCAAAGATAAAGAGGCGGCTCATGCTTTGCTTGCATTCCTCAAGAGTGAGAAAGCAGCGGCGATCATCCGCAGTTACGGATATGAACTGCCGTGATGTATTTGGCGGTGTCTCAAGATTGGTGAAATGATGGAAAGCGGATTAGCACCTGATGATCTGCAAGCAGTCTGGCTGACGCTGAAACTGGCGGCTACCGCCACCTGTTTGCTGCTGCTGATCGCCACGCCCTTGGCCTGGTGGCTGGCGATGAGCCGCACATGGTACAAGGGCGTCGTATCGGCCATGGTCGCGTTGCCGCTGGTGGTGCCGCCCAGCGTACTGGGTTTTTACCTGTTATTGTTGATGGGGCCGCACGGCGCGGTGGGCGAGCTGACTCTGGCCCTGCATCTGGGCACGCTGCCGTTCACCTTTGCCGGGCTGGTGATAGGTTCGGTGCTGTTCTCGCTGCCGTTTGCCGTGCAGCCGATACAGAACGCGTTCGAGGCGATGGGTCGTCGCCCGCTGGAAGCGGCGGCGACCTTGCGTGCCAATGCGTGGGATCGTTTTGCGAGCGTGGCGCTGCCGCTGGCGCGCCCCGGTTTCCTCACGGCGATCATCCTGGCTTTCGCACATACCGTAGGCGAGTTCGGCGTGGTGCTGATGCTGGGCGGCAATATCCCGGGCGAGACACGGGTGATTTCGGTTGCCATCTACAACCATGTCGAAGCGATGGAGTACACGGCGGCACACGGACTGGCGATCGGCATGGTGCTGTTCTCCTTCGTCGTGTTGCTGGGCCTTTATCTTTCAGGTGGTGTCAGGATGGTGCGATGAACGGGGTAGGGGCGCATTTTGTCCTGCAACGGGAAGGCTTTACGCTGGATGCCGCATTCAGCGCGCCTGCCGTCGGGGTGACCGCCCTGTTCGGCCCGTCGGGTTCCGGAAAAACCACGCTGCTGCGCTGTATCGCGGGTCTTGAACGTGCCGCAGGCTCGCTGCATGTGAACGGGGAAGTTTGGCAGAACGGCAAGGCATTTGTTCCGACGCACCGACGCCCGATAGGTTTCGTGTTTCAGGAGGCCAGTCTGTTTCCGCACCTGTCGGTGCGCGCCAATCTGGAATACGGCTACAAGCGCACCCGTCCTGCCGACAGGCAGGTGCACCTTGAACAGGTGTTGGAATGGCTGGGGTTGTCCCGCCTGATCGGGCGTAGCGATCCGTCCAGTCTTTCCGGCGGCGAACGACAGCGCGTCGCCATCGGTCGTGCACTGCTCACCAGCCCGCGCATCCTGCTGATGGATGAACCGCTCGCCGCGCTCGATGCCAATAGCAAGTTGGACATTCTGCCTTATCTTGAGCGACTGCATCGCAAACTGGAAATACCTGTCCTCTATGTCAGTCATGCGCTGGACGAGGTGGTGAGGCTGGCCGATCATCTGGTGTTGCTGCAACAAGGTCGTGTGATCGCCTGCGGTGCGTTGAGTGAGACATTGTCGCGACTTGATTTGCCCACCGCGCATCTCGACGATGCGGGAGCCATGATCGAAGCCGTCGTGGCGCAGCACGACGAGGCTTATTCCCTGACAAGGCTGGATTTTGCAGGCGGCAGCCTGTGGGTGGGACGGGTGGCGCAGCCGCCGGGTACACGGGTGCGCGCCCGTGTGCTGGCGCGCGATGTCAGCATTGCCATGCAGCACCCGCAAGCTTCCAGCATCACCAATATTCTTGAGGCGCGCATAGACGAGATATGCGACGAAGGGGCCGACAAGGTGGTGGTGCGCATGGGCATAGGCAGTGAGCACGTGCTGCTGTCGCGCATCACGCGTCGCTCGCGCGATCTGCTCGATCTCAAGGTCGGCATGCCAGTTTATGCTCAGGTGAAGAGCGTGGCGCTGATGGCGTGAACCTCGAAATTGGTTTTGCAACGGAGGATGACCTGCCGCAACTCGCCGATTTGCTGGCCGAGCTGTTTACGCTGGAGCGTGATTTCAGCCCCGATCGAAGCAAGCAGCTGTGCGCTCTGCGCCTGATTCTGGATCGCCCGGATCAGGGTCGATTGTTCGTGGCGCGAGATGGCGTAAAAGTGGCAGGTATGGCCAATGCACAGATTTCGATCAGTACGGCGGAAGGCGGGCGCGTGCTGCTGCTCGAAGACGTGATTGTGAATGCGGACTATCGGGGCCGGGGGGTGGGACGCGCGCTTGTTGAACATGTACTCGCCTGGGCAATACTGGAAGATATGCTGCGCGTGACCTTGCTGGCCGATTGCGATAATCATGCCGCTCTGGCTTTTTACGGGAAGTTGGACTTTTGCCGGTCGAATATGCTGGTGCTGCGCAAGTCGCTCATCTAGTGTGACGATCATTTGCCATTCAGGATTGTCGGCTTTGCTACAATTCTCATTTGGCGCTGTTGTGTTTGTCAACGGACCATGTAAATTTTTACAAATTAATCATATAGATGCTTATTCATTGCAAATGGCATGGTAGTTGCTGTTAAGTTGAAGATATTATTGCATGACCAAATTACAAGGAGAGATTCATGCGGATAGGCATTCCTGCGGAGACGACAGCAGGCGAAACCCGAGTTGCGGCGACACCGGAGACGGTGAAGAAGATGGCAGCCTCGGGTCATCAGGTATGGGTCGAGAGCGGAGCGGGTGCAAGCGCGCATTACATGGACGCCGACTATGCGGCGGCGGGTGCGACGCTGGTCGATGCGGCCGCGCTGTACAAGGACGCGCAAATCTTACTCAAGGTCAGGGCGCCGACCTCCGATGAGCTGGCGCAGATGGCGGCAGGCACCGTGCTGGTCGGCCTGCTGACCCCGCATCTGGCGGAACAGGTTGCCGCCCTGACCCGGCAGGGCGTCACCGCCTTCGCGATGGAAAAGCTGCCGCGCACCTCGCGCGCGCAGGCGATGGACGTGCTGTCCTCGCAGGCCAACATCGCCGGTTACAAGGCGGTGATCCTGGGCGCGAATCTGTATCAGCGCTTCATGCCGATGCTGATGACCGCCGCCGGAACGGTGAAAGCCGCGCGCGTGCTGATTCTCGGGGCGGGCGTGGCAGGACTTCAGGCGATCGCCACCGCCAAGCGACTGGGCGCGGTGGTCGAAGCGTCCGATGTGCGCCCGGCCGCGAAGGAACAGGTCGAATCGCTGGGCGCCAGGTTCATCGACGTGCCGTTCGAGACCGACGAGGAACGCGAGATCGCCAAAGGGGTCGGCGGTTATGCCCGCCCCATGCCGGCCGCCTGGATGCAGCGTCAGGCGGTATTGGTCGCCGAGCGCGCCCGTCTGGCCGACATCGTCATCACCACCGCGCTGATTCCGGGACGCGCCGCCCCGCTGCTGCTGACTGAGGACACCGTGAAACAGATGAAACCGGGTTCCGTGGTGGTGGACATGGCGGTCGAGGCGGGCGGCAACTGCCCGCTGTCGGAAGCTAACAAGACGGTGGTCAAACACGGCGTCACCATCGTCGGCGAGACCAATCTGCCGGGCCTTGTGGCAACCGATGCCAGCGCGCTTTACGCGCGCAACCTTCTTAATTTCATTAACTTGCTGTGCGACAAGACCGGCGCGATGAACATCGACCTAGAAGACGACATCATCGCCGGCGCCCTGTTGTGCAAGGATGGCGCGCCGTTTGTGAAACCGTAAAACAGGATTCAGACCGCAGGGGTCTTCCCCGCACAACTAAGGAGCGAAGCCCCAAGTTGTTGCGTGAAGGATGCAGGATTCAGGGGGTGTTTCTCTTCCCCCTTCCCATAATTAGTAAGGAGTAATTCATGACTGGAATAGTAGACCCCTTTGTGCTGAATCTGACCGTGTTCGTGCTGGCGATCGTGATCGGCTATCAC
>JAJYYO010000045.1 GCA_021800795.1 Pseudomonadota bacterium | reverse complement strand
CATATTAAAACTCCGAAGGAGCAGACAGGCTGCTGAGCAATTGATTGGCGCGCAGCACCTTCCTGACCTGTCCGCGCAATAACGCCTCGGCAACATGCAGGCGTATCTGTAGCGTTGAAAACTCGATGCGCCGCGTTCTCTCTTCCATGGCCGGATCATCCTGCACGGTCAGCGTTTGAATATCATCAGATGCTTTTTCCGGCTTTTCATCAGGCATCCCGCTGTCGGTCTGGGCGATGTAAGTCATGGACAACAGGCGCGCAAGGATTGCATCCAATTGTCGCTGCACGCTGAGCGGAACACGGCTTTTGATTTCACTCAGGCTCAGACTGTCGTTTATCAACTCCATCAGGCGCTTCTCGTCTCCGCTGAGCACGCCTGACGGATTACAGAGTTCGTCATTGCCCTGACTGGTTCTGATAAAAACCCTATGCATTTCCCGCCTCCGCACCCAGCAGCAAAATTGCCTCTCGATTGCTCGGCGAAAAAACTTTCTGAGCGGCATCCTGCCACGGCAACCACTGATAGCTCAGGTGTTCGCGCGGCGCAATCTGCACTGCAAGTTGCTCTGGCAATTGCAGACCGAACACATGCTCGGTATTCTGGGTAACGCCTTCCGGATAACGATGGCGCCAGTGCGGATATATCTCGTAGTTATTCTGCAACTGCCAGTCCGTGAGACGATATTGAGCGGCATCCAGCCCCGTCTCTTCGCGCACTTCGCGTATCGCCGTATCAATCAGCGCCTCACTCCCCTCACGACTGCCGGTAACGGATTGCCAGTAACCGGGATGATCGGCTCGCTCCAGCAATAACACCTCAAGATTTGCTGTATAGATCACCACCAGTACCGAAACGGGCTGCTTTTTACCCGTCATTTTCCTGACTCCATTTTGATGGCGAAACAAGGCGGCGACGAGTAAGCGACGCCGACAGTGCTTATAGCACGACAAGGAGCGAACGAGGAAGCCAACGCAGTATCACCGATAAAATGAAGTCAGGCAAAAAATATCCAGAACGGTTTGTTGCGCTGCCGCCAATACACCACCGTGTCGTCGAGTATATCCTGTGCGATTTCCCTGTCGTTGGAGGACAGGCCCAGCGTGGGACTGACGTTGTGCAACAGCAATACATATCCCGGGGCGGCGCGCCAGGACAAATCGCACAACACATCGACCAGTGCATCCCAATTCGCACCGAACTCTTCAGGAAATTCGACGGCATGAGCCAATGCATTGAGCAGATTCTTTTTACCCTTGACGCCCTTCAGATCGGCTTCAAACAGCGCAAATCCGGCAGCATCCGCAGCGCCGCGCAACATATCCACACTGCAACCCAGCTTGTGACAGCCTGCCGCAGCCAAATCCTTCAGTTGCGGCGCAACTTCCTCCCATCCCTCCGCATCGTTGGAAGGGCTCGATGTTCCTCTCTCCTTCCGGGAAAGGACTGAAGTAGGGGAATTTTTTGGCATGGCTACTCCCGTATGCGTTTGAACGTTTGATAATGATCCGCGCTGTAATAATACTCGCCCGGCCTACCTGCGACAATACGACGGGCGCCCCTGCTGTGTACACCCGGCGTCTTCACCGTATATTCGTGGTAATAGCCTCGCGGCTGTCTGGGCAAAATGCGCTCGAAATTGCCGAACACCACGCCGTCACGCGGATAGTCGAACGGCCCGCCCTGCCTGATGGCCCGCAAGGTCTCCCGCACCTCGGGCGGCAGATTGACCAGCGCGATTTCATGCAAGCCAGCCTGCCCCTGCACGAGCGCCTCATGCGACTCAACTGACTCAGGCTGACATGCCTGAAGACACAGCAGACATACCAGCCAGAAAACACGCAAAACAGACAACATACCTATGTTATTGATTATATTATAAATATCAGAATATTATTTGTCCTGTGAAATTTCAGCCGTAGTCTGCACCTGCTGGCGCAGACGGATGTGCAAGTCGCGCAACTGCCGCTCGTCCACCGCAGAGGGCGCCTGCGTCAGCAGACACTGCGCGCGCTGGGTCTTGGGGAAGGCAATCACATCGCGTATCGATTCTGACCCCGTCATCATGGTGACGATACGGTCCAGACCGAACGCAAGCCCCCCGTGCGGCGGCGCGCCATATTGCAGCGCATCGAGCAAAAAGCCGAACTTGAGTTGCGCTTCTTCCGCATCGATGTTGAGCGCGCGGAATACCAGACTTTGTACAGCTTCCTTGTGGATACGCACCGACCCGCCGCCCAGCTCCCAGCCGTTCAGCGCCAGATCATAGGCTTTGGCCAGACAGCGACCGGGATCGGTTTCCAGATACTGGATATGCTCGTCCTTGGGCGAAGTGAACGGATGATGACAGGCCGTCCAGCGTTTTGCCTCCTCGTCGTATTCGAACATCGGAAAATCCACCACCCACAACGGCTCCCAGACTTTGCCGTTGACATAGCCCTTGTCGTGGCCGATCTTGCTGCGCAAGGCGCCTAACGCATCGTTGACCACTTTTGCCTTGTCCGCGCCAAAGAAGATGATATCGCCGTTTTCAGCGCCGGTGCGTTCCATCACGATTTTGAGCGCGGCTACGCTCAGGTTTTTCACGATGGGCGATTGCAGGCCGGCATCGTTCAGCTGCGTCACGTCGTTGACCTTGATATAAGCCAGCCCCTTCGCGCCGTAGATGCCGACGAACCTGGTGTACTCGTCGATTTCGCCGCGGGTGAACGCCGCACCGCCGGGGACGCGCATCGCCGCGATACGGCCGTTGGCCGAATTCGCCACGCCGGCGAATACCTTGAAGGCCACATCCTTCATCGCATCGGTCACTTCGGTGAGTTCAAGCGTCACGCGCAAGTCAGGCTTGTCCGAACCGAAACGCGCCATCGCCTCCGCGTAGGTCATGCGCGGAAACGGATCGGGCAGATCAACAGCCAGCGTCTCCTTGAATACGGTGCGGATCAGTTCTTCCGTCAGCGCGATGATCTGCGCCTCGCTCATGAACGAAGTCTCGATATCCACCTGGGTGAATTCCGGCTGACGGTCAGCGCGCAAGTCCTCGTCGCGGAAACACTTGGTGATCTGGTAGTAGCGATCGAACCCCGCCACCATCAGCAACTGTTTGAATAACTGAGGGGATTGCGGCAAGGCAAAAAACTCTCCCGGATGCACACGCGAGGGAACCAGATAGTCGCGCGCGCCTTCCGGCGTGGATTTGGTCAGCATCGGCGTCTCGATATCGATAAAGCCGCGACTGTCCAGAAAGCGGCGGAACGCCATCGCCACCTTGTAGCGCAACATCATGTTCTTTTGCATCTGCGGGCGACGCAAATCGATCACGCGATGGGTCAGACGCACGTTCTCCGACAGATTTTCGTCATCCAGCTGAAACGGCGGCGTCACCGACGCGTTCAGCACTTCGATTTCCTGACAGAGAATCTCGATCTCCCCGCTGGTCAGATTTGCATTCGTCGTGCCAGCCGGACGACGGCGTACTTTGCCTGTGATGCGCAACACGAATTCATTGCGCACCGACTCGGCGATCTTGAACATGTCCGCACGATCCGGATCACACACCACCTGCGCCAGCCCTTCCCGATCGCGCAAGTCGATGAAAATCACCCCTCCGTGGTCACGGCGGCGATGCGCCCAGCCGCAAATGCTCACGGTCTGGTCGAGTTGATCGGTGTTGAGGGTGCCGCAATAATGTGTACGCATATTCTGATTTATTTATGAAATGTTAGGTGTGTATATCTTGTGAATTGCCGTTGCATCCACATCGGACACCACACCCATTGAAACAATGGAGCGCAACGCCACATCCACCGTCATATCCAGCACGATGGTGTCCGCCTTGCGCACAAAAAAATAAAAGCCGTTTACCGGACTGGGCGTAGTGGGAATAAACACCGCCACATATTCTTCATCCATCCGGCCTTGCACCTCGCGCGGCACGTTGGTCTGAAATGCCAGCGACCAGGCTTGCGGGTGCGGGTAGCGCACCAGCAGCACCTTGCGAAACGAGTTGCCGTTGCCGGACAACAGGGTATCGCTGACTTGCTTCACACCCTTGTAAATACTCCCGACAAACGGCACATGCAGCATTCCCTTCTCTGATGCCGCCCACAGGCGCTGACCGAACACGTTGCGTATCAGCAGACCGGTCAACAGTACCACAGCCAAAGTCAGTATGATCCCCAGCCCCGGTATATGAAAGCCCAGCAACCTGTCCGGCCGCCATTGTTCCGGCAACAGCAGCAAGGTCTGATCCATCGTGGAGATGATCAGGTTAAGCACCCAGACCGTGATGCCCAATGGCACCCAGACCAGCAGCCCCGTGACGAAAAACTTCTTCACCGATCAGGCGCCGGCCACCGGACAGGCAGCTGCATTGCCGCAAGGTGCGCACTCAGCCTTGGGCTTATTCTTGAAATCGGTGGCGTAATATCCGTTGCCTTTCAACTGGAAACCGGCAGCGGTCAATTGCTTGGCAAACGTCTGTTTGCCGCACTCCGGACAGGTATCGAGCGGCTCATCGCTCATTTTTTGCATCACGTCCTGTTGCAAACCACAAGCGGAACACGCATAAGCATATATTGGCATGACTAGTCCTATTGAATGATTTTGAATAGGCGTATTATACCTGAGCATGCCGCCACAGCGCAGCACGGAACGATGGTTTTCTGATGCGCGACGCCTTTTCCTGCGAACCTGGCAAAACTTGCCGGAAAATCAAATAAAAGGTTAAATAAGCCAAGTTTTCAAGACCGGACGAACACTGCCCGGCAAAATACAATTTCACTTCGATGAAGTTCAATATTGACGCTGCCAAAAAATCAGATGAAAACGAATACTTCGCAGGAACATCTGGAACTGGGCCAGTTCATCCCCTTCATTTACCACCACAATATGCTGGCAGATGCCGCCCGCATGGGCGCTTTTCGTGAAGCGATCGACTTTGCCGTACCGGTTGGATCGCGTGTGCTGGATCTGGGCGGCGGCACCGGGGTGTTGTCTTTTTTTACCGCACAACGCGCAGCCAAAGTATGGTGCGTGGAACGCAACCCGGAACTTGTATCGGCCGCGCGTCGGCTGCTTTCCATGAATCCGGGAGGCGAACGGGTCGAAGTGGTGCTGGCCGATGCCTTTGACTATCTGCCGCCCGAACCTGTCGATGTAGTGATCTGCGAAATGCTGCATGTGGGCATGCTGCGCGAGAAGCAGATACCGGTATTGACCAGCTTCAAGCAACGTTATCTGGCAAAGTTCGGCGCGCCACTGCCGCGCATCGTGCCGGAAGCCTTCATTCAGGCCGTGCAACCGGTTCAGCAGTCTTTTGATTTTGGCGGCTATTACGCGCCCGTCCCCTCGCTGCAAGACCCGTTATCACAGCAACCGCGCACCAGGGAACTGGCGCCGCCCGTGCTTTTTCAGATGGCAAGTTACGGGGAATCATTGCCCACGAATTGCGTCTGGCAAGGTGAAATCAGCATAGTCGAGAACGGTCGGCTCAATGCACTGCGCTTCATCACCAAGAACGTGCTGACCATCATCGAGGAAGAACAGCGCAGCGTAGACTGGTTCAGCCAGTATCTGATCTTGCCGCTGACCGAACCCTTGACGGTAACGGCAGGCGAGCGGGTATCTGTCGATTTTTCCTATACGCTGGGGGACCCCATCGCAACGCTGGTGCCTTGCGTCGCTCGACTAACGGGCATGGCATGTAGCCACCCCCAATAATGCAAAGATTCTTGCAGGGATGATGCCCTGCGGGCATCAACTCGCAAACTCGCCATGCCCGTTTCCCTCACCCAAACCCTGATAGAACAACTAACCATCGCCTAAGGCATCAGAGAACGATGCCTAAGTCGCTGGTTATCTCCCGGAGGGGAGAGCGTAGCGAGGGGGGCGGAGCCGGACAAACGAACGCTTACGCGAGTTTCACGCTAAGCTGAAACTTGCTCTGCCCGCGCCCAATGAACCTCAAGCTCGTCGCGAAGGATATACCGGCACGGTCCTTACCATCGGGGTTATTTTCCGTTCAGTCCGACCGAACGACCGGGAAAACCGGCCACGTCAAAATAGCGGGTCTGGCCGACGGCCTGATACTTGAGCACGGTGCGCAGCCCGTAAAGGCCGGGAGCTGATCTTGCCGTCCCGGAAACGCACTTCGGCGCCTTGCCGCCCGGCATGGCTTCCGACAAGATGCGGCCGGCTAGCTTGCCTTTGACGGGAACATCAAGCCCCAGAATACTCGCCAGCGTTTTGCCGACATCGGCATTGCTGACCGGCGATTTATCGACGTATCCCTGTCTGAAATCCGGGCCGCTCGCAGCCATGAAATTATAGGTATCGGCCCGGCTGAAACTGCCGTGCATGCCCTGCCCCTGCTGCAAACCGGTATCGGCAACTTCCGCCGCGCATAACATCTGCCTCTTGCAGCCGGTGGCTGTTGACCTGAAGTTGACGACGATGGATGGAACCGGCGTCAGCGCCGATCCCTGCAAATTGATGGCGCTGAGCGGAAGCGTACCGGGGATGCTGCCGAGCGAGTCATCGACAAACAAACCGCTCACATAATCCTGGGCCAGCAGCGCTTGCACCACCCTGGGCGCCAGTTCGCCGGCATTGGCATTGGGCAGGTAAAGCAGATCGGAGCCTCCGTTTGCCGCAACCACCAAATCGGGCTTGGCAGCATCCCGGCCGAGCAAGCCGTTGGCTTTTTTCGGGTGTCTGCCTGCCCTGTAGTCAACAGGTTCATTCCCGGAATCAGGATCGAACAGCGGCAGATCAAGCGCAACAGCCAGGTCGATAGCCAGAAATCCCGGTGGCAACTGGCCCGCAGCCGTGTCGGCGTAAACTGTTTTTGCAGCCGGACTGCTCAGGCTTTGTTTGGAAATGGTCGAAAACCCGTGATCCGCAACAACGAGGATATCGGTTGTTTTGTCGAGCCCCAGGGTTTCGAGTGCAGCCTTGATCCTGGCGAGATTGGCATCGGCGTTCCGGATTGCCGCCATGGATGTCGGCCCGTTGATACCGGGAGATAATTTGCCGAGACTATCACCCTGGTTGTGCTGCGAACCATCCGGGTCGCGCGACCAGAACACCAGAACGAAAGGTTTGCCGGCCGTTTTGAAGCGCGGCAACAAAACTTTGGTGGTGACATCAACAAAATATTTCTGCTGCTCAATATTCGCGATCACGGTGCCCGGCGTATTGATATTCCCCGCCTTACCGTTGTCCCCGCGCGTCGGCGCCTCAGCGGGCAGTCCCGACTGTTGCAAATCCGCCGTCAATATCGCATTCAAGGGAATGCCGCCTGCGCGTCCGGTCAAATCATCTACCACGACAGTCTGCTCGCCTGACCTGTCGGCTCCGGCCTGAATCCCGACCGGCCCCAGCTTGCCGATAGCGGCAGTTGAAAAACCGGCCTTGCGTGCAGACACCAGCAGCGCCTCTTCATTCACAAAGTTGCCGGCAAAGTGTTCGTCTATATCCCCCAAGACCTGATCGCTTTCAAGGAAAGGTGTCGCGCCGCCCGCGGCGCCAGGCACAGGAAAGCCCGCATAGAGGGTGTTGCCGAACACGCCCGTATCACCGAAATAATGACCTGTGGCAAGGGCGGAGCTATTCGGCATGGTGAATGTCGGAAACAGCGAATGGCTGTTCCTGAACCAGACACCCGACTTGCCGATCGCCGCCATCGTCGGCGCCGTATCCTGGCTTACCACCAGAGCGCGCAAGCCGTCCGCCACGAACAGCACAACATTGTGCGGCTGTTCTGCCGCCGCCTGTGTTCCAAAAGATGCCAGAGCAAGCGCAACCAGCAAGTCACGAAGACGAAAAGTCATATTATTCTCTACCGTTGAATTGTCGCGCAATTCTAGGGCGGGAATGTTTCCGGAAAAAGACAACGAAAGCGAACATGCAAATACGGTATGCTGACAGCCTGCCGGATTCCATGCATGAATGAAAAAGAAGTCCGGCAGACTGTTATGGAACCAAAATCGATTCCTTCAGTCTGATGTTTGCCCCGATTTGCAGGGGTAGTCGTGATACACCAAGGAGATTGAAAATGAGCGCCAAAAACAACACCTTTTCACAAGACAACGAGTTCCGCATGGCATTTGGCTGGCTTGCAGCGGCTGCCGTATCGATTGCCAGCTGGGCTGGTCTTTCCTGAACGAACCAACCACTCATCAAGGCCGGCGAGCAAAGCCGGTTCTGGTGCTTTTCAAAATGAACACTATTCTCCAGCATCTCAAAAGACACGGCGAATCGCTAGACGTAGAGATTGCCGAGGCTGCCGGCATGTCGCTTGATCTGACGCGGGTCCATTTGGCGCAACTGACTGCCAAAGGGGAAGTCATGGCCTATCATTCCATCCGCTTCGAGGGCGGCGAAAAAATCGAGGGAGTACGTTGCCGGTTAGCCGGGTTCATCCCCCCGCACGCGCCCGGTCGCAAAGCAAAATGATGTCGTGTTAATGCGCGAGTTTCACATACGTCATTCGGCGTGATTCGTTTTGCCTGAAGAGGTTGGTGCACGCCCTGAAATATCGGCACAAAAGCGCTCGGATGCTGACGTACATTTTCCTTGTACGCGGATGACTCTCTGCATGTATAATGCGCCAGCCCCGCGTAAAACCAATCAGCGCTGCGGCCTCTTCATTCACTTCAGATCTCTTCGATCACCTATTTCGTCTGCCCAGATTGGTGCCGCTCTACACGATCGGCAGGCCGTCGCAGGAGCCATGCTTTGCCAAATAACACCGTTACATTCGCCAGCCTGAATCTGGCAGAACCCTTAATGCGCGCCATCGTTGACGCCGGCTACACACAACCCACTCCCGTTCAGGCCCAGGCGATTCCGCTGGTTCTGGCGGGCGGCGACCTGCTGGCCGGCGCGCAGACCGGCACCGGCAAGACCGCTGGTTTCACCCTGCCTATCCTGCATCTGCTAAGCAGCAAACCCGCCGCCACTCCGCGCGCGGGTGCGCCACGCTGCCTGATTCTGACCCCTACGCGCGAACTCGCAGCCCAGGTAGAAGAGTCGGTGCAGACCTATGGTAAATATCTGCCGCTCAAATCGCTGGTCATGTTCGGCGGCGTAAACATCAATCCCCAAATCAAGGCGCTGCGCAGTCAGGTGGACATACTGGTGGCAACGCCGGGTCGCCTGCTCGATCACGTCGGACAAAAGACGCTGGATCTTTCCGCAGTGGAAATCCTGGTGCTCGACGAAGCCGACCGCATGCTGGACATGGGTTTTATTCGCGACATCAGGAAAATACTCGCACTGCTGCCAAAACAGCGCCAGAACCTGCTGTTCTCCGCTACCTTCTCAGAGGAGATCAAAACGCTTTCCGACGGGTTGTTGCACAATCCGGGCTTTGTCGAAGTGGCGCGTCGCAACACCACCTCGGAACTGGTCACGCAAAGCGTGCATATGGTTGCGCAAAAACTCAAAAGCCATTTGCTCTCCCACCTGATCAAACACAATGACTGGAAGCAGGTGCTGGTGTTCACCCGCACCAAACATGGCGCGAACCGCCTGGCTGAAAAATTGAATGCCGACGGCATTGCTGCCGCCGCGATTCACGGCAACAAGAGCCAGTCGGCTCGTACCAAGGCGCTTGCGCAATTCAAGGATGGAACGATGCCGGTGCTGGTTGCGACCGACATTGCCGCTCGCGGCCTGGACATCGACATGCTGCCGCATGTGGTGAATTTCGAACTGCCGAACGTGCCGGAAGATTACGTGCACCGCATCGGCCGTACGGGGCGCGCGGGCAGCAGCGGCGCCGCGATCTCGCTGGTGGACAGCGAGGAATTGCAGCACTTGAAAGACATCGAACGCCTGATCAAGACCCAGATTCCGCGGGTGACCATCGACAGTTTCGTGCCGCCCGCCCATATCCCCGCTGAAGCCCCGCGTGCACCGCGCCCTCAGCACGGACAAAAACGACACAGCAATACAACTGCTCATCGCGGTCAGGCAACAACCGGCAATCGCACGCCGGGACAAGCCCCGCGCGCCGCAAACCCCAAACCGCGCAATCAGCAACGCGCTGACGTTGCAGCTCCGCCCAGACCGCGTGCGCCGCAGGAGGCTCCTCAAAAACCACTGCTATCCGAAGCCGCACGCCATCAGGCTATGCCGCAACCCGCACTGTTTTCGCCCAGACCGGCAGCAAGACGGGGAAAGTAGCCAGTCGCTGGCGATGATCGAATATCATATTGATATTGTTTATAATTTTAATAATTGCTGTGCGGAATATTTTGCATTGCGTGAACGGACCCGAACACCATGGCCAAGACAAATTACACCTTCGAGAAACGGCAGAAAGAACTCGCCAAGCAAAAGAAACAGGCAGAAAAGTTGCTGAAGAAAGCAGCCAACAAGGACGAGCAACCCGTAAACGACCTGGCCGCTCCCCCTGCTGATGAAAATTCGCCGCCTGAGTGAGGCCGCACCCGTCTTAGGCGCGCCATCCGGCACGCCTTGATTTCGTGCCGGCGATCCTCATAGCCAAGACCGCCTGAGTCAAACGCTCGTAAAGAGCAGCGCCTCGGCACCGAAGGAAACGAAAAACGCGACCCCCCAGGCCGAGCTTTCCTGAAACGCGCTTTGTAACGTTTGCCCCGGTTCTTTAGTAAACAGTATGCCCGCCATAAGGATAAACACACCCGCTATTAATGCCGCCAGAATGGAATAATGCATGGAAATCTCCTTTATGTTTAATGTCGCTCCAAAGATCCAAAGGTAATCAATTCAGTCAGCCTTCCTGACGACCTGCCCACCCTCTGCATGACAGAGCATAGCCATCAGACATTACAGTTTCACGACAGTGAAATCATCAAAACGAAGTCACTGTTAAATAGCGTCGCTCATGCGAGCCTTATGAATACCGGGCTTTTACGATTACCAGTCAATCACACAACATAGACCAGCCACGCTGCATGAAACAATGCGCATATAGCGTGCCATATTGAAAATTAATTCAATAAGCTATTGACTCTATTGTTATTTATTTTAAACGTGGCTATTCGCCACAAAGGCTCGGCTTTATCGGCAGAAAAATATGTTCTGTTATTGGGCGTGATCGCACCGTCATTGCACACTTTAAGTGCAATGGCGGCCTTATTGAACTGGAAATTTTTTAGCGCTCACTGTTGCAGCGTCGCGTCGTCGACGAGCACCTTGTAGGAATAGCCTGCTCCAAAATCCCTGTCGGTGCGTACTATGCCTTTCGCCGTCACGATATCGCCGACTTTTGCCTGATCTGCACTCGTCACAAGCACGTCGTTATTTCCGTCAGAACCCGAACCATCGCGCAGATGTATCCAGTTTTTCCCCATGATTTCCGGGTTATACTTCACCACCTTGCCGCGCACCAGCACAGGCTTATCCTTCAGCTCTGCCCCCTTCGTCATGATTTCCTCAACGGTGCGCGCATTTTCACCGACCGCCTTGTCAACATGGATCGCATCCTCCGGGACGACAGCCGTAGGATTATTCTTGCGCTCGCCATGTGCAGCGGCCAGGTTACCAAAATAAATCGTCTTGAAAGTTTTCTTCAGCGACGGGCTCTTGAATTCATGCATCACCATCGCTTTCTCAATGGTGACATTGCTGCCCTTCGCAACAACAGCCTTGTCCACCGCCGCCCAGCTCTCGCCATGAACCGTTTTGAGACGAAGATAGGTGTAATTCGCGACATTCACCACTTCGAGCACTTCGCCCTTGACCGCGACCAGTCCGACCGGCGCAGCCCTATCTCCCGCCCATACCAGCGAGGCAAAACAAATCATGCATACATACAACAGCGTTTTCATCATTACTCCTTCTCAATAAAACCAAAAGCATAGCAGCCCGATGACGGCAACGCCAGAAAACCAGGATCGAGGATTGATGCCGCAAGACCGCAAGGGTCTTCCGTAAGCGTCTAACGGTTCCACCTGTTCAGGTGAGCCGGTTTATGCAGCAGGTTTGATCGGCAGCAGCTCGTCGATACGGCGCATGGTCCAGACGGGGAGTTTTTCCAGTGTATCTTTAAGCCATG
>JAJYYO010000028.1 GCA_021800795.1 Pseudomonadota bacterium | reverse complement strand
TCGTCCACCTGATGGTCTTCGCAGATCAGCTCCAGCTTCGATTCGTTGATGACCGCCTCGGCCAGTTCGATGGAATAGTGTTGTTCCTGGGCATCCATCGCCTTGAGCAGGATTTTTGCCGGGATGACGGCAAGATTGCGGCAGCCGGGCGTGCCGTCCGTGTTGCACAGCCCTGACTCCTTCACGGCGCGAATCACGTCGGCGATGCGGTGGTTGTGGATATAAGCCTTGATTTCTTTCATGCGGATTCTCCTGTTGGGTGATTGCGTGCGGCCCGGTCAGGCCGCACGCTGTTTATTTACTTCGTTTGTTTGCGTTCGCGGCGGTTCTCCACCCACTCGTACATCAGCGGCAACAGCAGCAGGGTCAACGCCGTCGAGGTGAACAAGCCGCCCACCACCACCGTTGCCAGTGGCCGCTGGGTTTCCGCCCCGACGCCGCTGGACAGCAGCATCGGCACCAGGCCGAAGATGGCGATGGAGGCCGTCATCAGCACCGGACGCAGCCGCAGTGCAGCGCCTTGCTTTACCGCTTCCCTGACCGATAGTCCCTGCCGCCGCTGATCGTTGAGGAAGGACACCAGCACAATCCCGTTCAGCATCGCCACCCCGAACACGGCAATGAAGCCGATCGCCGACGGCACCGATAGGTACTGGCCGGTGAGCGCGAGCCCGATCACGCCGCCGATGGTGGCGAACGGCACGTTGGCGATAATCAACGTGGCGTAGGTGAGCGAGTTGAACGCCGTATACAGCAGGATGAAGATCAGCCCGATGGTAAGCGGCACGATCAGCGCCAGCTTGGCCATGGCGCGCTGCTGGTTCTCGAAGGCGCCGCCCCACTCGATCCAGTAGCCGGCCGGCAGCTTCACTTCGCGCTTGATTTTTTCTGCGGCCTCTTTCACGAAGCCGTCCACGTCGCGCCCTTTCACATCCATCTGGATCACGGCGTAACGTTGCAGCTGTTCGCGTCGGATGAAGGAGTAACCTTCGTCCAACTCCACCGTGGCGACTCTAGAAAGGGGAATCAGCGCGCCGCTCTGGGTGCGGATCGGGATGTTGTTGATGGCTTCCACGCTGTTGCGGAAATCGGGCGCGAGCCACACCTGGATGTCGAAGCGTTTGACCCCGTCGATCAATGTGCTCACCGCTTTGCCGCCGATACCGGCCTGCACCACCTCAAGGATTTCGTCGGCGTTGATGCCAAAGCGCGCAGCCTCATCCCGGCTCACTTTGACCACCATCTGCGGCTTGCCTTTGTTGGCTTCCAGCGACAGGTCTGCGACGCCCGGCACCTTGCCAAGCACACCCTTGAGTTCGCCGGACAGGCGGTCAAGGGTGGTGAGGTCTTCGCCGTAGAGTTTTAGCGCGAGCGTGGCGCGCACCCCGGAAATCAACTCCTCGACGCGCATCTGGATCGGCTGGGTAGCCGAAATCACCGAGGTCGGCACGACCTGTTCCAGCTTGTCCTGCATCTCCCTGGAGAGATCGGGGAAGGAAATGGCTTTGGGCCATTGGTCACGCGGTTTGAGATTTACCAGGATTTCCATGTAGTTCACGTCAGCGGTTTCGCCCTTTTCCGCACGCCCGATCATGGCCATGGACGAAGTGGTTTGCGGAAAGGTTTTCAGCGTGGCTTCGATGCGCTCGGAGATACGGATGGATTCGTCGAGCGAAGTGGAAGGGATGCTGGTTACCCGAAACATGATGCCGCCCTCCTGCAAGGTGGGCATGAATTCCTTGCCGAGGAAAGGAATCAACGCGACGGACGCCACCAGCAGCACCAGCGCACCGGAAAACACTTTTTTCTTGTTCTCCAGCGCCCAATCAAGCAACGGCAGATAAAGTTTTTTCGCCCACTTGACGATGAAGGTGTCTTTCTCCTCCTTTGGCTTCAGGATCAGCGCCGACATGACCGGCACCAGCGTCAGGGTCAGCACCAGCGAACCCACCATCGCGAAGGTGATGGTGAGCGCCATCGGCTTGAACAGCTTGCCTTCCAGCCCGGTGAGGGAAAACAGCGGCAGGAACACCACGATGATGATCAGGATCGCGAAGGCGGTCGGATTGATCACTTCCCGCGCCGCTTCCAGGATCACGTGCGTCTTGTTCACCGTCTTGCCGGCCTGGTGCGAGAGCAGGCGGAAGCCGTTCTCCACCATCACCACGGCGCCATCCACCATCATCCCGATCCCCACCGCCAGACCCGCCAGCGACATCAGGTTGGCAGACAGGCCCCACTGCTGCATCAGGATGAAGCTGATCAACATGGCCAGCGGCAGGGCGAGAATCACCACCACTGCGGAACGAACCTCTCCCAGAAACAGGAACAGGATGATGGACACCAGGACTGAGCCCTCGACCAGAGCATTTTCCGCGGTCTTGACCGCCTTCTCTACCAACTCGATGCGGTCGTAAACCGTATTCAGGGTAACGCCCGCCGGCAGCGCCTGCTGCACGGTTTTGAGCTTCGTCTTTACGGCATCCACCACGTTCTTGGCATTTTCTCCAATACGCTGCAACGCCATACCCAGCACGACTTCCTTGCCGTCCTTGGTCACCGCGCCGGAGCGCAGGGACGGCGCCTCCTTGACTTCAGCCACGTCACGCACATAGACCGGCGTCCCCTCACGGGTAGCCAACACCACGTTGCCGATATCCCGCACGTTGCCGACCAGGCCAAGGCCGCGCACCAGATATTGCTCCCGCCCGATATCAAGATATTGCCCGCCGACCTGACGGTTGTTGGCGGCCAGGGTCTCCATCACAGTCTTGAAGCTCAGGCCATATTTGATCAGCTTTTGCGGATTGATCAGCACCTGGTATTGCTTTTCCTGTCCGCCCCATGACGTCACGTCGTCCACCCCCGGCGCGGTTCTCAGCACCAGGCGAACATTCCAGTCCTGCAGGGTGCGCAGGTCCATTTCCGACAACTTCTTGTCGGCGGTTTCGATGGTGTACCAGAACACCTGTCCCAGACCCGAGGTATTCGGGCCCAGGCTGGGCTCGCCATATCCCTGGGGAATAATGTTTTTGGCCTCCAGCAGCTTCTCGCCCACCAGCCTACGGGCGAAGTAGATGTCGACGTTATCCTTGAAATAGACGCTCACGTAGGACAGGCCGAACAGCGATACCGAGCGGATTTCCTCCACGCCGGCGAGCCCCGCCATGGCGGATTCCACCGGCGAGGTCAGCAGTTTTTCCACATCCTCGGCGGCCAGCCCAGGGGATTCCGTGTAGACGTTCACTTGCACCGGCGTCACGTCGGGGAATGCGTCCACCGGCACTTCGCGCCAGGCTTTCACGCCCAGCAACACCACCAGCACGAACGCCACCAGCACCAGCACCTTGTAGCGTAAGGAGAGATCAATAATTTTGTTCAACATGGTCGCCCCCTAGTCCGCACTGATTTGCGATTTGAGCAGGCGCGCCTTGAGGGCATAGGCGCCACCCACCACCACGTTTTCTCCCGCTGCCACGCCAGATTTGAGTACGGCATATCCCTGGGCACGTTCGCCCACTTCCACGGCGCGCGGCTCAAATCCACCTCTTTCGGCGACAAATACCGTGGGTTGCCCCTGCAACAGCAACACAGCGCCTTCCGGCACGGTTAGCGCCTTGGCGCTTACCTCGGTATCGATCGCCACAGTAGCGAACATTTCCGGTTTCAGCCTGCCACCGGTATTTGGCACTTCCACCCGTGCCTTGACCGTGCGGGTTTCCTTGTCCATCGTGCTGCTGATGTAGGTGAGCCGCCCCTTGAATACGTCCCCCGGATAGGCGGAGAGAGTGACCGTGGCCTGTGCGCCGACGCGGACCTTGCCAAGGTCTTTCTCGAACAGGTCGCTTTCGATCCACAGGTTGGACAGGTCTGCCACGGTAAACAGGGATTGGTCCGGCGCAGCGAGCTCCCCCAGTACCGCCTTTTTCTCGATGATAGTGCCGGCAAACGGGGCTGTTAGCGGAAACACCGAGCCCGTCAGTTTTTCCGGATTTACCCCCATCATGCGCAGTTTGTCACTGGCGGCCCGCAGGGCGGCACGGGCTTTTTCGTGTTCGGCGCGGGCGCGCAGGTAGTCCTTCTCCGGAATGATGTTGTCGGCGTGTAAGCGCTGGGCGCGCTCGAAATTAGCCCCAGCCAGCGCCGCCTCGCTCGCCGCTTGCAGATAAGCAGAGCGCGCTTCGCCCAGTTCGATGCTGTCGAGCAGAGCCAGCGCTTGGCCCGTCTTCACCTTGTCGCCGAGATTGGCGCTGACCTTGACGATACTGCCCGGCACGCGCGGGGCAACGTGGGCGAGCCGGTCCTGGTTGGCCTGGATGGTGGCGGTGACCGTTATCTGCTCGGCTTTTTCCTGAAGTTCCAGTTTCTGCACCTTGATGCCCGCTGTCTGGATTTCTTCGGCGCTCAGAGTGAGCAACTTCCCGGCACCCTGTTTTTCCTGTCCAGATGTTGTTGCGCCATTGCCTGCCGGTTCCGTTTGCTTGGGCTGCGCTGCGTCATTCTCCGGTGTTTTGGGCTTGCCGCCGCACCCTGCAAGAAGGCTTGCAGACAAACTGCCAGCCAGTAACCAGGAGGCTATTCGCTTCAGGCTATGCTTTTGTGGGTTGTGTGCGTTCTTCATGTCATGAATTCCTTGATTTTCGATTCTTTTGTTCAACGCAGGTCGCTCGCAGGCTGCCAGCCCGCTGCCGCTTCCAGTCTCACTTTGGTAATGCGCAACTCGGTCCGGGCGTCGAGCAAATCGCGCTGTCCGTCCAGTACTTGGCGGTTGACCAGCAACAATTGCAGCAGCCCAATTTCCCCCGCCCGGAAGGAAATGGAGGATAGATGCTGGTTTTCCTCCAGACTCGGCAGCACCGATTCACTCAACCGTTTGACGCGCGTCTTCAAGTCCACCCATCGCTGCCACAGCGCGAGAACCTGGGCTCGTACATCTCGGGAGGCGGCCTGCTTTTCGATTTCGGTTTGGGTAAGATCGGTCTCGGCACGACCGATACCGGTTGCATTCCGGCGGAACAGGGGGATGGGTAAAGAAACACTTAAGGTCGCAACATTGTTGTCAACACCCAACTCGCGACCATAACGCAAACCTAGCGTCACGTCCGGGTAAATTGAGGCGCGTTCCAGCGCAACCCGATCCCTTGCGACCCCTTCCCGGTAATCCAGAACATTCAAAAGCGGGCGACGGGCTGAGCTGCCCAGCAAATCTTCCAGCGTGTAAGAGGGAAGCGTAGCATCCAGTGAACCGGTAACTTCCGGCATCTGGTCTGGAGGCATCTGGAGGAGGGCGGACAGATCGGCGCGAGCCTGCACAAGTTGCTCTCTCAATATGGATACCTGATTTTGGGCGCGTTCCGCTTCCACCTTGGCGAGATTGCCATCGAGACGGCTGTCCTCGCCTGCCGCAACGCGTTTGCCGACGGCTTTGGCGGCATCTCCGATGAGCTTGAGCGTTGCTTCCTCTGTCTGGATGCGCAGCTGGAGGCTCAGCACCTGCACAAAACGTTGCTCAATCTCTGCATGTACCTGGTGTTTCATTTCAGCGATATTTTCCAGGATTGCTGCCAAATTTTTCTCGGCTGCTCGCTGCCGGATGCCTTGCTGCCCTGCGATCTCAAGGGTTTGAGACAGACCGGATATCCCATCTTTGCTATTAATCGGTTGCCCCGTCTGTGAAACATTACGACTGCGCCTTTCGGTAGAAATCTGTGGGTTATTCCACAATAGCGCACGGGCATCGGTGAGTTCGCCCTCTGCCGCAGCAAGATTCGCTTGGGATGCGCGCAATGCCGGGTTGGCTAGTTCAGCCTGTTTCCAGGCTTGCTCCAAAGTGAGTTGAGCCGACAGGGCTGAAAGTGGATAAAGAGATATGAACAAGAACGGCACGCCAAGAAGGCGGCTCATCAGACGCATCCTGCTGCGCAGGGTGCGGAAAATAGTGACAAATTGCACGGTAACTCCTTCCGATATGCGTGCGCCACTTCACTTGAGGCAAGCGCGCACTCAAAACAAAATCAAAGACTGATTTGGATCAAGCCTTGGGAAAGGAGTCGAGGTGGCCGGTAGTGGCTTTCTGGAAGAGATGGAAGGGGAGATTGCTTATAGACAATGAAGTAATCGCCAACGGCCTCAGTCAAGAGGGTCGGATGCAGAAAAAAGATTCCAACGAAATGGCCCACGGCATGGCACCAGTGATTGCAAGGAATCTTTGGTGAAATAACTTTGGCAGCATCGGATTCTGTTGGAGAGTGATCAATGTCCATAGCCGCAGCCAAGCTACGTTGCCCGTCGAACCACACATCGGCTACAGCCTCCTTGTTGAAGGTCCAGCCAGCATTGATCACCAGGGTGAGCAACATGAATTGAACAATTCGTCGAGCCGTGGCAGACATGGTTGGTTATTTCTACTTGATCTTTAATTAAGATGTAGCCATACTAAACCTTATAGCAACTTCAGGGTCAAGCGTTAAAATTGCCATTATGGAGGGATACATGCGCATTGGGGAATTGGCAAAAGGCACTGGCATTGATGTTGAAACGCTACGCTACTATGAACGCGTCGGGCTGTTGCAGCTACCCGCCCGCCAAGCCAACGGTTACCGGACCTATGGACAGGATGCGGTAGAGCGGGTGAATTTTATCCGGCACTGCCGTGCGCTGGATATAGGGTTGGCGGACGTCAGGCGCCTGCTGGACTTCGTGGCGCACCCGGAAGCTGATTGCAGTGACGTGAACTACCTGCTCGATGAGCATCTTGTTCGCGTGCGCGCCAAACTCAAATCGCTCAGAACACTGGAAAAGCAACTCGCTCGGCTTCGCACCCAATGCGATGCCGACCACCGGGCGGCCGACTGCGGTATTTTGCAAGAGCTGGTTGCGGCCGCCCATGGTGAGGCGTGCGCGTGCCATCAGTCCGGCGGCAATGCCAGCTTGTCTAACCGAAAGGATGGCGAGTGATCGCGGAGTTGGCCAAAACAATGGCGCTGCTCGCCTGGCGATTCAGACTGAGGCGAAAGAAGAAATCGGCAAGATTCGCTGCGATCTTGTCGTGCATGGTAGCATGTCAAAATTTAGACGGATGCTGAACACGATTCTGACGGCGCTGTTGCTGATCGTCACGGGAACAGGTGTTTTTCACCTGTTCATTCGCATCGGGCAACGTGCGCCGCGAATGCCTGAACGTCCACCGTCACACCGGACCGCTCGCCATTGAGCTTCCTTATCCCGCTTGCGCGAAAATGAAAACGAATTCGTGGTGGTTGATGTTTACCCTGATATCACCGCCGTGGCTTTCCGCATAGGCCAGCCAGCCGGGCTTGCCGGTGCATTCCATAGCGTCAGGATGGCCTTTGTTGTTTTTGCCGTCGAAACCAGGCTACCAGCATTACCTCCTGCGCTGCCGCGACCTGTTCAGCCATGGCGCGCGCAGCGTTGAAATCCAGTTCTTTACCTTGCGCGGACAGTTCGACAATTCTCATTGCTTGGCGGGCTGTGATTTACTCATCTGTTCCATCATCATCTGCATCATGTCCATGCGTTTTTCCATCCTGTTCATCCGGTCCATCATGGCATCGGGAGACATGCCTGCTTCTCCTTCATCCATCATGCCGTGCATCATCGGCCCCCTCATTTCACCCTCCTTCATCGAGCACGTGCCCATCATCATTTGTCTGCCCATCATCATGTTATCGTGCATGGTTTGCATATGTTCCATCATCAGCTTCTGGCGTAATTCCGGGTCTTTAGTTTTCTGGATTTTGTCCAACTGAGCCCGCATCTTTTTCATGTTTTCCTGCATTTTCTGCATGGCACTGTTGCCTTCAGCGGAAGCCTGCGTATTGCTGGTTTGACCTTGCTGGTCAGGATGATGCGCATCGTCGGCATAAACCACGGGCGCACCCATCAACAGCCCGGCAACCATACTGCCAATCAATAATTTTTTCATGACTTGCTCCTATCAGGTTAAAGAAAACATCATACACTCATCGTACCTGCTGCTTACTCCATACGACGAATTCTTGTCGCATCAAAGCTGGCATCTCATTTTCAGGCCATCTTGCGCCACCAAATGATCAAATGGCTCGTTCAGATTCCATATCAGCGGTCACTTTCACCCAGGATGCCGGTGAACATACTTACTCTGATGCACCTTCAGATTGCCTATCTCGCATTCCTCCTCGTAATGAACGAATGCCCGGCGCAACCGTTCTGTCCAGCCCTCGCCCAGTTGTACGCCAATTTCGGCAAGTTTTTCCTCAACCTGTTCAGCGGTCGCCTGGAGCAAGTCATATGTGATCACCACGCTGTCGCCATCGATCGATACAGATTGAATTCCCATCATGGCCTGCAATGCATCGCCTAGAGCCCTGCCCTGGTCAGGTGACAAAGCCTGTGCCAAACGCAGGTGTCTTTGCTTGATTACTGACACACCCTGCTGTTTGGGCGCTTTCTGCCCGGGCATGCCGACATAAAGGTGGGGATTCGCCAGAAAACGTTCCTGGCATTGTTTCGAGCAAAATGCATGGGAGACGCCCAGATATACAATCTGGTTACTGCCAGACTCAATTTGCATACCACAAACCACATCTTTGGTTAACATTTTCGTTCCTCCGTTGTACAGGACGGCATGACGTGCCATGTGCTGATTTCAACTCAATGATCCCATTTGCGGGAAGAATGCGGCAGTCTTCCGAACATACTGGATATAGGCATCTCCAAATTCTTCTGCGGCTTCCTGTTCCTCTCGCCGCGCCAGGCGCACATACATCCACACCAGCACAGGGAACATCACCAGAGTCAGCAAAGTTGGCCATTGCAGCAGGAAGCCAAACATGATGAGCACGAAAGCGTCATATTGGGGATGGCGAACCTTGGCGTAAACCCCGGCAGTCGCCAGGCGATGTTCACGCTGCGCGGCGTATAGTACTTTCCACGCGGAAGCCAGTAGCCAGAATCCACCGCCGATCAATAAGAAACTCAACATGTGCAGCGGATCGGTATGCGGATCGCCCTTCCAGCCGAGCAGGGTATGCCAAAGGTGTCCGGCATTATGGGACAAGAAGTCCACCCCAGGATAGCGAGTCTGCAGCCAGCCGGATAGTAAATAAATAGTCAGCGGAAAGCCGTACATCTCGGCGAACAGCGCCACGATGAAGGCGGAGAATGCGCTGAACGAGCGCCAGTCGCGCGGCGTCTCGGGCTTCGTGAAGCTGAACGCAAAAATGATGAACACCAGCGAGTTGATGATGACCAGCGACCAGAGGCCATAAGCAGAAGATTCGGCATTCATTTTGATTCTCCTTCTGATGAATCGTGATGGTGATCATGTCGCCCTTCCTCATCATGCCCATGGTGCATGAACAGATGCATCAACGGACAGGCAAGCAGTAGCAGAAAAGGCAATATTTCCAGCAGGTGAGCTCGGTGTTCGGTAAACAGAAAAAATGCAGCAATCGCCAGAAATGCAACGAGAATCCAGTTATATCGCCGAGGGACACAGGCATGTTCATCATGTTTCATCACCTTCTCCTTTGATACACGAAATAATATTTCTCACTATCCAGTTCAGCCCGGGTGCATTGACAGCGCTGAAACGCCTCGCGTTCAACAAGATGCAATGCGGGGGCGGCCAGGCCGTCCACAGCACGCGTCATTTCAACCACCGCATCTTCAACTCTTCAGGTCGCGTTTTTTCTGCTCAAACTCATCTTTTTCAATCTCGCCGCGCGCATAGCGCTGCTTGAGAAGATCGAGTGCTGACTCACTCCGTTCCGGTTTCCCACAGCCTCCTGAACATCTCACCAGCATCACGATGCCTGCAATCAGCAATCCCCAGAACAGCAGCATGCCGAAACCCATGCCGCCCCATCCGTAATAGTCCATATGATTCCACATTTGTCGCTCCTTTTCTGACCACTGCCTATAGTTTCACGTTGCGCAACCGCAACGCGTTGGTAATGACAGACACTGAACTGAAGCTCATCGCAGTTGCCGCAATGACAGGCGAGAGCAGCAGGCCGAAGAATGGATACAGCACACCCGCTGCAATTGGGATGCCGAGCATGTTGTAGATGAAGGCGAAGAACAGGTTCTGGCGGATGTTCTTCATGGTGGCGCGAGACAGGCGCACTGCGCGCACGATGCCGTTCAAATCGCCCTTGATCAGCGTAATGCCCGCGCTTTCCATCGCCACATCGGTACCGGTGCCCATCGCAATGCCGACCTGCGCTTGCGCCAAGGCAGGCGCGTCATTGATGCCGTCACCCGCCATCGCTACGATGTATCCCTGTGCCTGCAGTTGTTTGACGATGGAGGCTTTCTGCTCGGGCAGCACTTCCGCCTCGATGCGGTCTATACCCAGCTTCTTCGCGACCGCTTCTGCGGTGGTACGGTTGTCGCCGGTGAGCATGATGACCTGTATGCCTTCTTCGTGCAGCGCGCGGATCGCGTCCGGCGTGGACGCCTTGACCGGGTCGGCCACGCCGATCAGCCCGGCAGCCTTGCCGTCGATCGCCAGCAGCATCACCGTCTGCCCATCGCTGCGCAACGCGTCTGCACGCGTGACCATCTCGCCAGGGCTGATTGCCAATTCTTCGAACAATTTCAGGTTGCCCAGCACAACCTGATGTCCTCCGACCGTTCCCGCCACACCTTTACCGGTAATTGACCGGAAATCACTGACTGCGTTGAGCGCTATCCCCTTTTTTTCAGCTCCATTTACAATCGCCGCAGCCAGCGGATGCTCGCTGGCGCGTTCCAGGCTGGCGCCCAGCCGCAGCACCTCAGCCTCAATGAATCCGGCAAGCGGAATGACTGAAACCAGTTTCGGTTTTCCCTCGGTCAGCGTCCCGGTCTTGTCCACCACCAGCGTATTCACCTTCTCCATGGTTTCCAGCGCTTGTGCATTTTTGATCAGCACACCGGCAAGCGCACCTCGCCCGGTGCCTACCATGATAGACATCGGCGTGGCCAACCCCAAAGCGCAGGGGCAGGCGATGATCAGCACCGCCACCGCGTTGACCACGGCGTGTGCGAGGCGAGGTTCCGGCCCAAAGAGCCCCCATACTGCCAGTGTAATCAGTGCGATCCCCACCACGGCTGGCACGAAATAACCGGCCGTGACATCGGCAAGGCGCTGGATCGGTGCACGCGAACGCTGCGCCTCACTCACCATGTGCACGATCTGCGCCAGCAAGGTGTCGGAACCCACGCGCTCGGCGCGCATCAACAGACTGCCGGTGCCGTTTACCGTCGCGCCGATCAGCCGCGCACCTGCTGTTTTTTCCACCGGAATGGATTCGCCGGTGACCATGGATTCGTCCAGCGAACTCACCCCTTCCAGCACTACGCCGTCCACCGGCACCTTCTCGCCGGGACGCACGCGCAGCACGTCATTCGGCTTCACCTGTTCCAAAGGAATGTCTTCCTCTGTGCTGTCAGCGCGCACGATACGCGCGGTCTTGGGTGCCAAACCCAACAGCAGTTTGATCGCCGCGCTGGTCCGGCTGCGCGCACGTAGCTCCATCACCTGCCCCAGAAGCACCAGCGCCATGATCACTGCTGCTGCCTCGAAATACACCGGCACCGTGCCCATCATGCTGCGCATCGCAGGCGGAAAGATTCCAGGCAGCAGCATCGCCACCACACTGTAAGTCCACGCCACGCCGACACCCAACGCGATCAGGGTGAACATGTTCAGATGCCGGTTAATTACCGAAGCCCAGCCGCGCTGGAAAATCGGCCAGCCGCCCCACAGCACCGCAGGGGTTGAAAGTGCAAATTCCAGCCATTGCAGTATTTTCATCGAAACGAATTCCGGCATGGCCTGTGGAAACAAATCGGAGGCCATCGCTATCGCGAATACAGGAAAAGCCAGCAGCACGCTCACCTGTAAGCGGCGCGTCATGTCGGAGAGTTCCGCATTGTCTTCCAGCGTGGCGCTGCGCGGTTCCAGCGCCATGCCGCAGATCGGGCAACTGCCGGGTGTGTTGCGCAGCACCTCAGGATGCATCGGACAGGTATATTCTATTGCAGCCGGTATCGAGGGGTTTATCGGTTCTAACGCCATACCGCATTTGGGGCACGAGCCGGGCGTAGCCTGGCGTACCTCGGGATGCATAGGGCAGGTGTAGATACCCACAGCCTTAACTGCTGAAGCCGTCTTGGCTGGTAGACTGGCATTGATCTCGGATACGGCACCTGGTTTGATATATTCACCAGGATCAGCCTGAAATTTATCCAGGCAGTGCTGTGAACAAAAATATTGGCGTTCGCCCGCGTAATCTGTATGAGGCGTTGCATTCTGTACGCTGACCTGCATTTTGCAAACCGGATCGATAGTCTTGGTCATCATGGCATTCACCTCGTGACTTCAGTAAGCTGTCGAGTCAGCCATGCGTAAAAACACATGGCTAATTCATAATGAATCTGACCGGCGCACGACAAGAACAGGCGTCTCGCCGCACACCGTGATGCTTAATGCCTGTCTTGCGTATGGTCATGCATAGGCATGCCTTTAGGCATGGATTCACGATGACTCTTACGTCTCGGGGCTTCCGATGCGGGTATGCCAGTCTTTTCTTCCACGTGGCTGTGTTTTTTCACCGGCTTCTTTACTTCGGCCTTTTCTGCCTTTGGCGTTTCAGCTTTGGCATCAGCAGGATGATTATCTGCAGCATAAGTGATGGAAGCTGCTGCCAGCATGGCAGCAAGTAGTGTTAATTGCAGTTTCATTTTATTCTCCTGGTGGTTGATTAACAAAACGTGTTGCAATCCGAATTAAATGTAGTTCCTGAACACCTCATTTCATTTTACTGCAACAAGAACGATGACGTTCATCCTTGCGTTTCCGGTGATATTTTGGTTGCAGGTGAGACAGGAATTCTGTTGCTCTGTGCTTGCTGATTTTTCGGCATGCGCAGCACCCTGTCCCATCATACCCATGTGTCCGCTCGACCTGATTCTCTTGTTACTTCGCCTTTTCTGCCAAACTGCGATGCATCTTTGCAAGTGCGAAATTTTCCTTTGCGGCATCCTCATATTCCTGTGCAAGGTTGTTACAGTGACGCACCGTATCAAATTTTCCACCAGCACCAAAGTAACCAGCCTTCTCATATGCCTTGCCCATCTCCTTGTGCGCCTGTGCCTTAGCCTGAAGCTCTTTTGCTTCATTCTCATACTGCGCGGCCAGTGATTCGTGATCCGCCTTGCTCTTCGCTGCAAGGATATTCTGTTCCATGGACGACGATGGTGCCAGGTTCGCGCTTACAGCATACCCGCTGAGCGATAAGCCAAACGCAAGCACAGCACCACAAATTGCACCCATAAACCACGATGATTTCTTGTTCATAATTAATCTCCATTTTTTATTCCAACATATTGATACCGGGAACCATGTTCAGCCCCGCAGCAACTAAAATTTCAACTTAATCACGACTGTCAGGTAGTATTCATTTTGAGACACCTCCTTAGTTACTAATCCATAAGATGTCATTACAGCCGAACGCCGCGACCACATTACCAGAGCGGCGAACAAAAACAGTGCACCAAGAGCAGTCAACGCCCAATTACGGTGCATTGTCATAGCCAGATGTCAGTCTCGTTTGCTCGACACCGTTGCAGGCAAGCCAGCCATACACCGCTGCGATACAGGCAAAAATTGCCGCAGCCCACAACATCCAACTACCCGAGCAAGTACTGTGCCACCAATGTTTTTCCTTGAACAATTTACCGGCAACAAAAAAGAATACGGCAGCCGTAGCGAAGGCAATCGGAAAATGCACGAATACCGGATGCCAATTTAGGAATAATTTCAATCATTTTTTACTCTCTGCTCCAGTAGATGAATGTTTAATTTCGCGCGCCTTGAACAAGGCATACAGCGCGGGGATCACGATCAGCGTCAGTATCGTCGAGGAAATCATGCCGCCTACCATCGGTGCCGCAATGCGGCGCATTACCTCAGAGCCGGTGCCTGTTCCCCACATGATCGGCAACAGGCCAGCCATGATCGCCACCACCGTCATCATCTTTGGCCGAACCCGTTCGACGGCACCTTCCATGACCGCCGCGTAGAGGTCATCAGGTGTTGGCTCTTGTCCATCAGCCTTACGTTCCGCCTTGATCTGTTCCCAAGCGTGTTCCAGATAGATCAGCATCACCACGCCGGTTTCCGCCGCCACCCCAGCCAGCGCGATGAAGCCTACCACCACGGCGACCGACAGGTTGTAGCCGAGCAGCCATAGCAGCCATACACCGCCCACCGTGGCAAACGGCACGGACAGCATCACGATCAGTGTTTCAGTGACGCGCATGAAATTGAGATACAGCAGCAGGAAGATAATCAGCAAGGTGATCGGTACCACGATCTTCATTCTGGCGGCGGCACGCTCCATGTATTCGAACTGCCCGCTCCAGGTCGCGTAATAACCGGGCGGAAACTTCACCTGCTCCGAGACTGCGCGGCGGGCGTCGGCCACATATGAACCGATGTCGCGGTCGCGGATGTCTACAAAAATATAGGCGGTGAGCAGCGCGTTTTCGGTGCGGATGGCGGGCGCGCCCTTATTGATGCTAACCTTGGCGAGTTGACCGAGCGGGATCATCGCGCCATCCATGGTCGGCACCAGCACTTCCCGCGCGATCTGCTGCGGATCGTTGCGCAATTCGCGCGGGTAGCGGACGATGACGCCGAAACGTTCGCGCCCCTCCACCGTGGTGGTCACCATCTCGCCGCCGAGTGCGGTTGCGATGACATCCTGCAGTTCGCCGACCGCCAGCCCGTAGCGCGCAAGTGCCAACCGATCCGGCACGATATCGAGGTAGTAGCCGCCGGTAATACGTTCGGCAAAGGCACTGGTGGTGCCCGGAACCTTCTTGACCACGGCTTCGATGTCCCGGGCCACACGCTCTATCCCCTCCAGATCTTTGCCGAACACCTTGATGCCGATCGGCGTGCGGATGCCGGTAGCTAACATGTCGAGGCGAGCCTTGATCGGCATGGTCCACGAATTGGCGACGCCCGGAAACTGCAAGGCCTTGTCCATTTCCGCGATCAGCTTATCGATGGTCATGCCGACCCGCCATTCTTTTAGCGGCTTGAGATTGATCACCGTCTCGAACATTTCCGGCGGAGCCGGATCAAGAGCGGTTTGCGCGCGCCCCGCCTTGCCATACACCGAGGCGACTTCAGGAAAGCTCTTGATGATCTTGTTTTGGGTTTGCAGCAATTGCGCCGCTTTGGTGATGGACATGGCAGGCAAGGATGCTGGCATGAAGAGCAACGTGCCCTCGTTGAGGGTCGGCATGAATTCGCTGCCCAGCCGCGTTGCCGGATAGAGGGTCAACCCAAATAGCACCAGGGCTGCCACAATGGTGGTTTTCTTCCAGTGCATGACCGCCGCAATGATCGGGCGATAAACCCAGATCAAGAAGCGGTTCAGCGGATTTTTGTGTTCCGGCATGAGCTTGCCGCGTATGAACAGCCCCATCAGCACCGGCACCAGCGTGATGGACAACAACGCCGCACCGGCCATTGAGAAGGTCTTGGTAAAGGCGAGCGGCGCGAACATCCGCCCCTCCTGCGCTTCCAGCGTGAATACCGGCAGGAACGAAACCGTGATGATTAGTAGCGAGAAAAACAGTGCCGGGCCGACTTCCTTGCACGCCGCCAGCATGGCTTCAAAGCGCGACTCGCCCGCCTGTAGCCGCTCCAGGTGTTTATGCGCATTCTCGATCATCACGATGGCCGCGTCCACCATCGCGCCGATGGCGATCGCAATTCCCCCTAAGCTCATGATGTTGGAATTCAGCCCCAGTGCGTGCATGGCAATGAAGGCGATCAGCACGCCGATGGGCAACATCACGATCGCCACCAGCGCGCTGCGCACATGCATCAGGAACACGATGCACACCAGTGCGACGATGATGCTTTCCTCAAACAGCGTGTGCTTCAGATTTTCGATGGCGCGCTGGATCAGTTCGGAGCGGTCATACACCGCTTGGATGCTCACACCTTCCGGCAGTCCGGGCGTGATCTCGGCGATCTTGGCCTTGATGTTGTGAATCACCTCCAGCGCGTTTTGCCCATAGCGCGCCATGACGATGCCGGACACCACTTCACCTTCGCCGTTCAACTCGGTCAGACCGCGCCGCTCGTCCGGAACCAGCTCGACACGCGCGATGTCGCGGATCAGCACCGGCGTGCCGTTTTCCGCCTTGACCACCAGATTTTCGATGTCGCCCACGCCGCGCAGATAACCCTTGCCACGCACCATGTACTCGGTTTCACTCATTTCCAGCGCCCGCCCGCCGACATCGCGATTGGACTCCCTGATCACCTGCGTCACCTTCATTAGGGGGATGCCGTAAGCGCGCAGCTTCACCGGATCCACCGTCACCTGGTACTGCTGCACAAAGCCGCCGACGGAAGCGACTTCAGATACCCCATGTGCCTTGGTGAGCTGGTAACGCAGATACCAATCCTGGATGGTGCGCAGTTCGGCCAGCGTCTTGTTCACACCGATCACCGCGTACTCGTACACCCAGCCGACACCGGTCGCATCCGGGCCGATTCGCGGCGTAACGCCGCTGGGCAGCTTGGCGGCGGCGTTGAGGTATTCCAGCACCCGCGAGCGTGCCCAATAGAGATCGGTGCCATCCTCGAAAATGACATACACGAAGGACGCGCCGAACGCCGAGAAACCGCGCACCACCTTGGATTTCGGCACCGAAATCATGGACGTGGTGAGCGGATAAGTGACCTGATCTTCCACCACTTGCGGCGCCTGGCCGGGATACTCGGTAAAAACGATCACTTGCACGTCGGACAAGTCCGGCAAGGCATCCAGCGGGGTTTTGATCACTGTGTAAATGCCCGCCAGCGTGACAAACAAGGTGGCGAGCAGTACCAGAAAGCGATTGCGCACCGACCAGTCTATGATGGCGTTTAACATGTCAGTGTCCCTCGTGCCGGCTTTGAGAAGACGCAGCCGGTTTGGCTTGTTCTGTCGAGCCCAGTGCACCATGTCCCGCATGTTCTGCGGCTGGCGGAGAGTTGTCTTGCGCTTTTTCTTGCGTGGTGCTGCCGCCGTGAGCATGGCTCATTCCGCCGAGCGCTGCCTTGAGATTGCTCTCCGCATCGATCAGGAAGTTGGCCGCCACCACCACCTGTTCTCCTTTGGCAACCCCATTCAGCACTTCCACATAATCCTCGCTGCGGTTGCCCAGCCTGACGGTGCGTGGCTCGAAACGCCCCTCCGCCAGTTGTACCAGTACAATCTGACGTGTGCCGCTGTCAATCACGGCGGAAGTGGGCACGGTCAATACTTCACCCTTGCCAACTGCGGGAATTTCCACCTGCGCAAACATGGCAGGCTTGAGCAGACCCTTGGGATTGGCGATCTCCAGCCGCACCGGCACGGTGCGCGTGGCAGCATTCAGCGTTGGATAGACAAAACTCACCACACCCTCGAAACGTTTATCCGGGTAAGCATCCAGTTTGACTTGCGCTTTGCTGCTAACTTGCACCAGACCGATGTCCTGTTCAAAGACGTCCGCCAGCACCCACACCGAAGAAAGGTCGGCAATCTGATATAACGTTTCACCGGGCATGAAGCGCATTCCCTGCACGGCTTTCTTCTCCAGCACAATGCCGTTCACCGGCGCATGGAAGGTCAAGTTACGTCTGCTTGCTTCAGACCTGGCAAGCTCCTGCACCTGCTGCCCGGAAATATCCCAGTTCTTCAGGCGCAGCAGGCTGGACTCGGCAAGCTGCTGCATGCTTCGCTTGTTATCCGCATCTTTTAATGAAGCAACACCTTGCGCAGCAATCGCATATTCACGCTGTGCGGAAATCAATTCCGGGCTATACACATCGAACAGCGCCTGCCCCTTGCTCACAGATTCTCCGGTGGTATTGACGTACAGTTTATCTATCCATCCCTCGAACTTGGGCGCAATGCTGTAGATATGTCGCTCGTCGGCTTCCACCCTGCCCGCAGCACGCACGGTTTTATCAAGCACGCGCATCGCGGCCCGCTCGGTTTTAACTCCCAATTTCTGCACCTTCTCGACACTGATGCTGATCGAATTGTTCGCGCTGGATGCCACCTCTTCGTCATACACCGGCACGTAATCCATCCCCGTAGCGTCTTTCTTGGGAACCGGCGAGGTATCCGGCAAACCCATGGCATTGCGGTAATAAAGAATTTTTCGGGCGGATTCATTTGCTACGGCAATTGTTGGTTTTTGTCCTCTATCACCCGCCTTCCGGTTTCCCCACCAATAGCCGCCCCCCGTAGTCAGCACTACACCGACCAGTACACCGACCACCATCACGTTTATTTTTTTCATAATTCTTCTCCCAGCAGTCGTTCGATTTCAGCCAGGCGCATCTGCGCGTCCGTCTGTGCTTTAAGCACTTCCAGCCTGGCATTCAGGATTTGTCGTGCCGAATCCAGCAAAGTCGCGAAATCCACACGGCCTGTCTGATAGCCGCTTAATGCGGATTCAAAGGTGACTTTCGCTTGTGGCAACAGACCGCCATAACTCAGCGACTCGGTGCGTTGCGCTGCGTCAATGCCGGACAAGTTTTCGGTTAGCGCGGACAAGATACGGTTGGCGGTTGCCTCCTTGCGCGCTTTGGCTGCCGCCAACATGGCCTCGGATTCGCGTTCCTGTGAGCGACGTGTCTCTTGTTGCAACGGAATATTGAGTTCGGTCATCACGCCCCACTCGCGAACACCATTGGCGAGCTGGGTCGGGGAAATACCGAACGTAAAATCCGGATAACGGTTTTTGTAAACAAGATCGCGATTTTTCTCGCTTGCGCGGATACCCGCCTCGTCCACAAACAGATCCGGGTTGTGTTCACGGATGCGGTTTTCCAGCACCGTATAGTTTTCCAGACTGACCGTTGCGGGAATGCTGCGCAAGTTTTGCGGAGCGGCAAGCGGCATGGTCACCGGACGCGACAACAGGGCATTCAGCCGAGCCTCAATTTGTCGCCTGGTATTATCCAGCGCGACCAGTTCGGTTTTCATAATCGTTTGTTCAACTTGCGCGCGCACTGCGTCCTGCTGTGCAGCCAGCCCGTTGGCATAACGTACCTGCGCAACTTTTTCCATCTGCACCACCAGATCAAGCAGGTCGCGGGTAATTTTCTGGTTGCCCGCAACGTAGTAATACTGCGCGTAAGCCGACTTGATTTGTGCCGATAATTCCGCCCAGGTTGCAGCGGCACGCCCCTGAGCCTGATCTGCGCCGGCCTCGGCTGCCCCGCGCCTCAAGTCACGCTTTCCGAACCACGGCACACTTTGCATCAGCAGATAACGCGTACTGCCCACCTGCGTGGCCTGCAAACTGGCGATGTTCATCACATCGGCGCGTAACACCGGATCCGGCAAGGCTGCCGCAGGCTGCACGCGTTGTGCCGCAGCATCGGCCTCATAGCGCATCGCCGCAAACTCTGGATTGTGTCCGCGCGCATAATCCAGCAGGCTGGCGACGTCGCTGCCGAGCGGAGCAGCTGCAGCCGGAATCAGCCACATGCCGAATAGCAGAGGGTAAATCGTTGATAGTTTCATGTTGAAAATCCTCGTGCGGATTAAATCGGACAGCCGCTACGGCTGCCAAATGGCAGGAAGAGTGCTAACAGTTACGAAACTGACAGACGGACTCGTCCTGCGTCAGGCGCAGGCGAGCGGTGGAGGAACGAGAGGAGTTGAGGTGAGGGAGTGAAACGAGAACAGATAAGGCGTGATTGATACAGCCGCTTGCAGCATATCCTGCGCACGAATTTCCTGAACACCCAGATAGCAGCAGCATGCCAGTTGACAGATGCCGCAATTTTCGCAGGGCTGTTTATCCTGATCGGTGTGATGATAATCACCCGCTATCTGCATTGCTTCCATGTCGGCTTCGTGGCAAGAGCCATGCTGCATGGAAATTGTGGTCGCCAGCGCACTAGCGCCAAACAGCGGCAACCATATGGCTAAAAGTACGGCGATAAATTTTCGGGCAGAATGAGACATGTGCGCAGCATGGCAAAATTAATCCCGACTGTCAACCGTCAGGTCACATTACCTGCTCAGGCAATTGTTATCGATCTGCTTATTTCATTGTCGCATGATCAATTGATCGTCTAATCTGGAACTGCTCATACGGCTCGCGCGCAGTGTAAAACTGCCCAGCTTTGAAAGCCTCGTCATCATGCGCATAAAGTTTGCCAGATATACGCGTACCGAGGATAGTTCACCTTTCGATGGAGCCAGGCTCGGTGGTGTGGCCCACGCTCACCGGCTTGCGCGGACGACGCATCAGCAGGTAGGCAGCGGGGATGACGAACATCGACAGCAGCGGTGCCGTGATCATGCCGCCCACCATCGGGGCGGCGATGCGCTGCATGATTTCCGACCCCGTTCCGCTGCCCCGCATGATCGGCATCAATCCGGCGATGATTACGGCAACGGTCATCGCCTTGGGACGCACGCGCATCACCGCACCCTCGCGTATCGCATCCAGCAGATCCGCCAGTCCGGTTTTACCTTCGCGAATCTGCTCGTTCCAGGCATTCTTGAGATAGAGCAGCATGATCACGCCGAACTCCGCCGACACGCCCGCCAGCGCAATGAAACCCACCCCGCTCGCCACCGACAGGTTATAGCCCAGCAGCCACATGAACCAGACGCCGCCTGCCAGTGCGAACGGCAGTGTCGCCATGATCAGCAGCGCTTCGCCGAAACTGCCGAAGGTGAGATACAGCAGCACGAAGATGATCATCAGCGTCGCCGGGACGACGATCGCAAGCTTTGCCTTGGCGCGTTCCATAAACTCGAACTGTCCCGACCAGGCTATCGAATAGCCCGGCGGCAACTTCACCTGTTTGGCCACTACTGCCTGCATGTCATGCACCGTTGAACTCAAGTCGCGGCCATGAATATCCACATACACCCAGCCGGACAGGCGCGCATTCTCGGTTTTCAGCATCGGCGGGCCGTCGGCAATGTGAATTGCCGCCACATCCCCCAGACTGATCTGCGCGCCACGCTCGGTGAGCACCGGCAGATTGCGCAGATTTTCCAGCGAATCGCGGATTTCCCGCGGATAGCGCAGGTTGATCGGGAAGCGCTGTAAACCTTCGACGGTTTCGCCGATGTTCTCGCCGCCGACCGCCGACGACACGATGCTTTGCACATCGGCGATGTTCATCCCGTAGCGCGCGGCGGCATCGCGGTCGATGTCCACGTTGATATACCGCCCGCCGGTCAAGCGTTCAGCAAAGGCTGAGGAAACACCGGGAACCGGTTTGACCGCGCGCTCGATCTCTTCTGTTAAAATATCAATCTCGGCGAGGTCCGTGCCTGCCACCTTGATGCCCACCGGACTTTTGATGCCGGTGGCCAGCATGTCGATGCGGTTGCGGATCGGCGGCACCCAGATATTGGTCAAGCCCGGCACTTTCACGGTGCGGTCCAGCTCTGCGATCAGCTTTTCCGGTGTCATGCCGGGTCGCCATTGCGCGCGCGGTTTCAGGCGGATGGTGGTCTCGAACATTTCCATCGGCGCCGGGTCGGTCGCAGTCTCGGCGCGACCCGCCTTGCCGAATACGCTTGCCACTTCCGGCACCGTCTTGATCAGACGATCGGTCTGCTGCAACAGCTCTGCGACCTTGCCCGCGCTGATGCCCGGCAGCGCGGTCGGCATGTAAAGCAGATCACCCTCGTCCAGCGGCGGCATGAACTCGCCGCCCAGACGAGAGACGGGCCACAGTGTCGCGACTGCCAGCACAGCCGCCAGCAGTATGATCGTCCCGGGCCGGCGCAACACGCCGTCCAGCAAGGGGCGATACAGCCGGATCAGGAAACGGTTGATCGGGTTCTTCTGCTCGTCGGGAATTTTGCCCCGGATCAGATAGCCCATCAGCACCGGGATCAGCGTGACCGAAAGCCCGGCGGCGGCGGCCATCGCATAGGTTTTGGTGAAGGCCAGCGGCGAGAACAGCCGTCCTTCCTGGGCTTCGAGCGTAAACACCGGAATGAAGGACAGCGTGATGATCAGCAGCGAGAAGAACAGCGCGGGACCGACTTCGGCGGCGGCATCCGCAATCACCTCCCATTGTGCGCTGCCGGAGAGAATCTGTCCGGGGTGCTGATGCTTCCAACTCTCGATGTGCTTGTGCGCGTTCTCTATCATCACCACCGCCGCATCGACCATTGCGCCGATCGCAATTGCGATGCCGCCCAGCGACATGATGTTCGCGTTCACCCCCTGATAGCGCATCACGATGAAGGCCGCAAGTATGCCCAGCGGCAACGACACGATGGCAACCAGCGCGGAACGCAGATGAAACAGAAAGACGCCGCATACGAGAGCGACGACGAGGAATTCTTCGATCAATTTGTGGGTCAGATTCTCGACCGCGCGATCGATCAGCGCGGAACGGTCATAGGTGGTCACAATTTCAACCCCGGGGGGCAGACTCGCCTTGAGCGCCGCCAGTTTGGCCTTGACCGCCTCTATCGTCTCCAGCGCGTTTTTGCCGGAGCGCATCACGATCACGCCGCCCGCCACTTCGCCCTCGCCGTTCAATTCCGCTACGCCGCGCCGCATCTCAGGGCCGATCTGGATGTGCGCCACATCGCCCAGCCGCACCGATATGCCGGCGGCCGTAGTCGTCAGCGGTATCCTGCGAAAATCATCCAGCGTTCGCAGATAGCCCGAGGCGCGCACCATGTACTCGGCCTCGCCCAGTTCCAGCACCGAACCTCCCGCCTCCTGATTGGCCTTGCCGATGGCATCTATCACCCGGCTCTGGGGAATGTTGTAGGCGCGCAGACGCCCGGGGTCGAGCACGACCTGATACTGGCGCACCATGCCGCCGATGCTGGCCACTTCCGACACATTGGGCACGGTCTTCAGCTCATACTTCAAAAACCAGTCCTGCAGGGCGCGCAGTTGCGACAAGTCGAGCTTGCCGCTGTGATCGACCAGCGCATATTCGTATATCCAGCCCACGCCGGTCGCATCCGGTCCGAGCGAGGACCTGGCCTGCGGCGGCAGGCGCGACTGCACCTGGTTCAGATATTCGAGCACGCGCGAGCGCGCCCAATACGGATCGGTGCCGTCCTCGAACAGCACATAGACGAATGAGTCGCCGAAGAAGGAATAGCCGCGCACCGTTTTGGCGCCCGGCACCGACAACATGGTGGTCGTCAGCGGGTAGGTCACCTGGTTCTCGACGATCTGCGGCGCCTGCCCGGGCCAGCTGGTGCGGATGATGACCTGCACATCGGACAGATCGGGCAGGGCGTCGAGCGGTATTCTGCTTAGCGACCAGACGCCCCATGCGGCCAGCATCAGCGTCGCCAGCAGTACCAGAAAACGATTGCCGATCGACCAGCGAATGATACGGGCGATCATGGCTTGCCCCCCGACGCCTTCGCAATCGACACGATCTCGAATTCCCCGTCAGGAACAGGACGTATCTCGAAGTCCACGATGACGCCTGCCTTGATGCCTTGAGGCAGGCCGCCTGCGGGCAGCTTGAAGCTCATGGTCATGGCGCCCCATTGCAGGCTGGCAATCGGCCCGTGCGAGATGGTGATTTCGTCCTTGTCGATCGCCTCGACCTTGCCGCTGCCGTGATGCGTTGCCGCAGCGTTGCCGGCTGGCTTGGACTCATTGCCCATGCGCAACGAGGCGCCTCTCAGACTGGCTTCCGAATCGATCAGGAACTGCCCGGAAACGACGACTTTCTGCCCCGACTCCAGACCCTTCAGGATTTCCGTCTGGCCACGGCTTTCGCCGCCCGTCTCAATGTCCACCGGGACAAACCTGCCATCGGCCTGCGCCACGATCACCACGCTGCGTTTGCCGGTCTGTATCACCGCTTCGCTTGGCACCAGCAGCACGTCACGGCGCACCTCGGGCGAGAAATCCACGCTGGCGAACATGCCAGGAACAAGCCGCTGTCCGGGATTGGCCAGTTCGATGCGCGCCTTCACGGTGCGCGTCACGGGATTGACGTCCGGCAGTACCGTGCTGACCCTCCCCTTGAACACCATGCCGGGAAGCGCCGATGTGCGTACTTCGACGGTATTTCCCGGGCGTACCCGAGCAGCGGCATCTTCCGGCACCTCTGCGTAGACCCAGACCGTATCCAGACCGTTGATGCGGAACAGCGGCGCGCCGCTCGCGACCGTCATGCCTACGCGGGCATCCAGCTCGGCGACCACGCCGCTCACGGGCGCTGCAATAACCAGCCGCTGCTGAACCTTGCCGCTGGTTTCAACCAGCCGTATCTGCGCGTCCGACATGCCGGCCAGGCGCATGCGCTGACGCGCGGCATCGATCAAATCCAGTCCGCTGCTTTCCTGAACAGCCAGGCGTCTCGCGGTCAGGAAATCCTCCTGTGCCGCTACCCAATCCGGCACATACAACTCGGCGAGCGCCTGGCCTTTGCGCACCGGATCCAGCGTCGCACGGACATAGAGTTTTTCGACGTAGCCGTTGGCGCGCGCCTGCACCACCGCCAATTCGCGTTCGTTGTAGGCCACATTGCCGATCACTTCGATACGGGATGCCAGGCTCCCCCTGGTGACTGCGGCGATACGAATGCCCAGATTCTGCTGAATGCGCGGATCGATGGTAACCTTCCCGCCATCGCTGCCTTCGTCGGCATAGACCGGCACCAGCGGCATGTCCATGAAAGGCGACTTGCCGGGCTTGTCGAAGCGCTGGCCGGGCACCATTGGATCATGCCAGTACAGCACAGTCCTGCCCGTCGCCGTATCGGTCGCATGAGCGGGCCTGCCCAGGGCGGCAGCCGGTAGCGCGACAGGAGGGGATGTCATGCTATGGCCGACTCGGTAACCGGCGTAACCCGCGGCGCCGATTGCGATCAGCGCGGCAAGGAAAAAAGCGAGCGCTCTGGTTTTCATTGGTCATCCTTTTCCGGCGCTGTGCGCCCGGCATCATCACGCAAAAAATGGAAGTTGAGTTGCGCCCACAAGCGCGCGGCTTCCGCCTCCATTTGCAGGGCCTGCAAGCGGGCATCGACTTCGTTGCGGCGGGCGACGAGCACACCGTTCAGGGAGGATTTGCCGCTGCGGTATGCCGACAATTCCGCCTGAGTGCGTTCGGCAGCGAGCGGCACAAGCTCATGTTCGAGGCGGGTTTGCCGTTCGCGTGCGCTCTCCCATTCGGCGATCATCGAACCGACTTCGGCGGTCGCGGCACGCATGGCTTCCTCCCGCTGCAACCGGATTTGCTCGGCCTGCGCAAGTTTGGCCGCCACCTCGCGATCCTGGCGATTTGTCTGATCCCACTGCAACGGGACCGAGACCCCGATCGAGGCCATGTTGGAATACTGCGATCCGCGCAGCAGGTAGGACAATCCGACGCTCCAGTCGGATTGCCTGTTGGCCTGAGCTAAACGTGCGTCGGTTGCCGCCAGATCTTCCCGTTTTGCCAATATGACAATATCCGGGTGCATCGCAATATGTTTATCGAGTGCACCGGGGTCGATCGGGATATGGTCGATCGCGGGTCGCCGGGCAAGAGGAAGCTCACCCGGCTCACCGAGTTCACGCACCAGTGCGATTTTTGCGGTGCGCACCTTGCGCGCGATTTCGCTGGCGCGGTCCTGCAATCCCAGCAATGCCGCACGGGCAGCCAGCACATCGGACTGACTGCCGCGACCCGAACGATATGCGCTTTGCGCCGCTTCAATTTCACCTTGTGCCTGCCGAATCTGTTCGCCTATCAATTCGGCACTCGCTTCGGCGTAGTAGCGATCCAGCCAGGCAAGAGCCGTGTCGCGCCGGATGATCAGCGTCGCTTCGGCTTTTTCGGCGATTGTCTTGTCCGCCTCGCGCTGATAATGTTCCCCGCGCAGCCGTTTCTTGTCCCCGCGCGTGAATTCCTGAGTCACGCCTATACTGCGCTGGGTCATGAAATCGTTTCCGACGCTGAACTGATCCGCACCGGTGACCGGCAGGTTGTCGATACCGATACTTAATACGGGGTCGGGATTTTGCGCGGCCGAAACCGCCAGATTTCGATCCGCAGCCACGGCAGCATCTTGTCCGGCCAGCTGCCGCGAGCGCTCGACGGCCAGCCGTTGCGCATCGGTCAGCGTCAGTATGTCTTGGGCGGATGCCGACAGCGGGAAGGCGAGCAGCGCTCCGAGCACGGCAAAGCTGAACCCGCCGGCGCGAGCCAGCGCGGCCCTCCCAAAATCAGATAAAGGGGTATGCATAAAACCTCCAGACGGCGAAAGAGCCGCCGTTGCCCGCAGTTGCGGGGATGGTTTGACAAACGCGGGAGCAACGATAACCGCTGCACCCCCGCAGGCTTATTTGCCGGACAGGCGCGTGACCACATAATCACTGCCCGATTGAACAAGCTCGAAGTCGACGATATCGCCGACCTTGATCCCTTTTGCCAACGACGCATCCTTCAACTTGAAGTTCATGGTCATCGCAGACCAGTTGAGGGATGCAATCGGCCCGTGCGACAAAGTCACCGTTCCCTTGACGGCGTCAATCTTCCTGACGGTGCCCGTGCCTCGATGAGTGACCTGTGCCGCTTCCATCTTCATGCTTTTCATATCCATGCCATTCATGTTCATGCCGGCATCTGCCATAAAAATCGGCTTGAACGCGGCTGCATCGGCTGCTTGCGCAGGGAACATCAAGACGATGCCCGACAGCGCCGCGACAGCCATTAACTTGAAACTCGCGTAGCGATTCGTTTGTATCCTCTCCCTCCGGGAGAGGATTGAGGTGAGGGAAAAGGGCATGGCGAGTTTTATCATCAGGGGTGGCATCTTCGTCATGCCCGTTAGGGAAACAATAAATGTATTTTTTTGCATAGCAATAATTCTTTCAAATTTAAAATGAGCTGATTGAGTCAACTTGTCCGGGCGACGGGAGGCAAAGACTGCGGCGGTAGCCGCGTAGCGCCTCATGATGTTCTCCGGAACAAAACTCGAACTCAGGCGCGCACCACTGCATTGCAGCGGGCGAGAACAGTTGGTTTTTTAGGAAAAACGGCTAATTCAGCAGCCGAAGAAAGCGCAGGTAGGGAGGGGGGCCGGCAGTGGCGATGGGGTGTTCTGATATTTCCGAACTGGCGGTATCCGCCACGAAGAACAGCGGCACATTGGATGAAAGAATGGCGGGTGCGAAAGTCGGCAGGTCAAAGGTGAATTTAGGTGCATCCGAATTCTGTGCGCAGTGCTCAGAGCATAGCTGCCGGCCTGGGAAGCCGTGCTCCGTGCAGGGTTCGCCGGCGGTCATTTGCATAAGCTGTTCTGCCGGCTGAGGAGGCGGCAATACATCAGAAATAAGGCAGCCGGCCACAGCCACTTTGACCTGGATGAACAGCAGCGCAAATAAAACCAGCCACGAAACTTTCTGTTTCGATGACGCGGACAAGCGGCAGAATGTCGATGAATTACTCATAGGGCATTATGTAACACTATTCCATTGGACGGTCAAGTCGCTCAATTGTTCGATTTTTTATGAGAGCGCCTCAAATCAGCTGCGCGGCATCCCTGCCGCGAGCGTTACAACAACAATGGCATCAGACCAAGCACAGCCAAACCCAGCAGGAAACACAAGCTCTGTATTCCCGTTTGACGCGAGGAAAGAGCGTAGGCATAAATACCCTTGACAACATTGTTGCTGGACGCGGCAATCAGGATGCCGGCTGAAGCTACATCTAGCGGCGTAGTTATCGGCGCAGCCTGGGTTAATCCCATGATAAAGGGATCTACATCGGTAACGCCCATAATGGCGGCGAGCGTGTAGACGCCCGACTTTCCCAGGTATTCGACGGTCAAGTGAGTCGCCACAAGCATGCTCACAAAAAGCAAGGCAAACAGAAGTGCCGCACTTATTTCAAGCGGATTTTTGGGTTCGGAACCTCCGGATGGCTTCAACGCACTGGCGTCCGAGCGTCCGGACCACAGCCATCCGACAATAATCGCAAAGCTTGCCAGCACAATGAAAGCGGGTGCCAACCTTGACATCAGCGCGCGATTGAACAGCGCCAGCAGGATCGCCAGGCGCAGATACATCATTCCCGATGCAATCAATATCCCGCCTGAGAACAAATGGGGTTGTTCCTCACTTTTCGCGCGTCTGGCAAGCGCTACCGTCGTCACCGTAGAGGAATAGGCGCCACCCAGGAAGGCCGCCAGAATGACGCCGCCTTTGTCCTTGGCCAATCTCTGAAGAACGTAACTGCCATACGAGACTGCACTGACCGCCACAACAACGAGCCAGGTTTTGAAAGGATTGATCTGGAACTGACTGTACGGCGTGTCGGGCAGCAAAGGCAGTATCACCGCCGACAGCAGCAGGAATTTGGCAAAGGTGAGAATATCCGTACTTTCGATACGCTTCGCCAGACTTTCCAGACCTTCCTTGAGTTCAAGCAACAGGAGGCTGGAGACGGTAAGCGCAGTGGCAATCCAGAACATCTCGTGATAAATAAAAGCGCCCACCAGATAAGTGGTCAGTCCTGACATCTCGGAGGTGACACCGGAATAGGCGGATGAAGTGAGCTTATGCCAGTAGGAAATCATCAGAAATCCCGCCACCACGGCAAAGCCTATCGCCTGCGGCAGGAGTTGTCCGCCGGATAGCTGGCTCATGGAATAGCCGATCAGTCCGATCAGCGGGAAAGTGCGCACCCCTCCAAACGAGTAATGATCTTCCTTGTCCTTGCGTTCTTCCCGCTCCAGTCCGATCAGAAAAGACAGGAACAACACGAAAAGCACGTGCGCCCATTCAGGGGGCATCCATTCGAAAAATTTCATGGCGTCTCGGAAACCAATTGGGAAGAGAATACCGGATTGTATCCCCGTTCCCTGCCTGTCGGGTGCGCCACAAGTCGAGGGCAGTTATAGCCTCATCAGTCCGGTATGTACCGCCTGCCTACCGTATGTCGCACAACCACCTTTTCTTGACCAGCCGGTCTTGCAAGGCGCTTCAAAACCGGTAACTGGCCCGGACTCCGACCTGGTTGACGGAAGGTTTTACAGGGGTTGTAACGATGCCGCCGGTCGTCATTACGCCTGCCATTCCTGTTAATGCCCATTTTTGATCCAGACGGTAATCTACGCCGACATGAAATCCTGTCGGCCTGTCCTGCGGAGCAATCAAGATGCTATCCGGGGTGGGCAAGGGAAGGCCATTTCCGATATCGAGACCGAATCCGTCGGCCGCCTCGGTATCTTCTGTCTTCTCTGTCTTCGCGGGAGCGCTTTGCTGAAGATTTATTTTAACCGGATCGTTGTTTACGGGTTCTGTCAGCAGGCTGCCAGTTTGTATCATCCGTATCGCAGTGTTCCCTTGCAGCGTTTGCGCCTGTTTCACCGGTTTTACGGGCTGAGGCCGGATGTTTGCCGCGGCAACGGGAGCGTTTTTATTGCCTCCCCCCGACTGAAGCGCATGATGCGGCTTTTGCTCAACGATATGCTGCACGGCCTTGCGGTTGAGCGGGTGCACGGTTTGCGGGTTGGGCTGAACATCGATGGCCGCGGCTTCACCGCCCCACACGATATGCGCAGCAGTGCATGCCGAAACAACGGCGGCACTCAACATGATTTTTCGCAATATATTAACCATACCGATCCGACCATCGATAATGCGAAAAGTTCTCCAGCCCGTGCGCCCCGCAGCGCCCGGCTTTATCACTTATGACGCACCCTGTTTTCAGACAGCTATTCCATCCTCGGTTTTGGCATGCCAAGATGAAAGCCTTGTGCATATTCGATACCCATGGACTGAATCGCTTCCATAATCTCTCTGGATTCAATGAATTCGGCAACCATCAGGATGCCCAAGTCCTGGCACAGATGGCTCAGGTTCTTCACCAGTGCATAATCAATCTTTGAATTCAGAATATTCCGTACGAAAGCACCGTCCAGTTTGACGAAGTCGAATTGCAACTCCCGCAGATAGTGGAAGGAGTTGTAGCCGCTGCCAAAATCATCCAGCGCAAATGAAAATCCTTTTTTTCGCAACTCAGTGAGAAACTTTCTCATGTGCGTCATATCGCCGATGGCATCGCGCTCAAGAATTTCAAATACCAGATGGCTCGGCGGTATGCCTATCTCCTGACAAAGTTTTTCTGCAAATCCGAGTACGCCGCGTCCCTGAATTTCCTGAGCAGAGAGATTGATGAACAGTTTCGCGGTGTGAACGCCCCGGTCGATACGCTCCTTCAGGGCGAGCAGTGACGTGTTGATGATAACCCTGTCAAGTTCACGGCCCAGGCCATACTTTTCCAGCGTTTCGATGAACATGCCTGCCGAAACCGTTTCCCCATTCGGCTGACAAAGGCGTGCCAGCGTCTCATAGGCGAATATCTCACCGGTGCGGCAATCGATAATAGGCTGATAGAATGGCACGATACGGCCTTCATGCAAGGCGCTGCGTAATGTTTCGGCCTGATCGCGGATAGTCCGCGATTCCTGGATTTTTTCTACAGCGGTCTCAACGCTGCAAACGGTGTCCTTGCCCAGCTGTTTGGCGCGATACAAGCCAAGATCGACGATGGACATCAGATCGGATTGACTCTGTGCGTCGCCCGGGTAAGCCACCAGTCCGATCGAAGTGGTGATATGAAATGCCTTGCCATCAGGCGCATTGAAAACAAAATCCCGCAACTCAGACCGTAACTTGTTGGCTACATTCATCCCGCCATCTTTTCCCGTTTCCGTCAGGATGATGGCAAATTCATCGCCGCCGATACGCGTGGCGAGGTCTCCCTTGCGCATTGCGGCACGCATGGCGTCAGCCACGCCGACCAACACCGCATCGCCGCAGGGATGTCCATAGGTGTCATTGATGTCCTTGAAATCATCCAGATCAAGCATCAATATGGAGAACTCGTGTTTATGGCGCTCCGAGCGGCCGATTTCATATTCCAGCATGTCGTTGAAATAACGGCGGTTATGCAGTCCGGTCAGGGGGTCATGGCTCGAATAATATTCAAGTTCAGCCATGGTGCGGCTCAATGCCTTGCTCGAGCCCACCACCATCACCATTACCGCCAGGATGGAGCGAATGACACTTGCTTCCTGAGCGGAGAGTTTTTGTACTGAGCCGTAGGCAACGCCAAGCAGTCCGGCAAGATTGAGCTTATCCAGATCCGGAACGGATACGGTGATCAGCTTGATCTCGTCAATGGCTCCTGATGTGTTAGGGGTAGGAATGTGAAATTCTTCAATATCCAGAAGCGCATCATCGGGTAAACCGAGTTGCGACAGCATGTCATGCGCCAACTTCTTGCGTACCAGCGATTTAATTTCGTCGGCGTAATCACCCAGAAAATAGAGGTACAGGGAAAGACCGTGTTCCTCGGCAAACGCGATGAAAAAAAAGTTGAATGGAAAAACGGTATGAAATCCTGCAAGAATTTCCTGCACAAACAGCTTCCATTGGGAGACTTTTTCGTGCGAGATGATAATGTTCTGCAGCACGTTGCTTTGCCGTTCGAGCAGTTCCTTTTCGATAAGGGTGCCGGCCAGACTCTCGACGGTCGAACCAAAGTCGAGCATCAGATGTTTCAGATGACCTTCATTTTTATTCCATTGTCGTTCGTGTTCCGAGAATAATAATGCCAGCGTGCTGTTTAGCCGGATTGAGCGTGCATTCGAACTTTGCAGGCGCAAGATCACCTGTTCATGATCAGATCGGTCTTGCAATTGATGCACACAATCCTGCAATGTCGCCTGAATCTCAGCGTTGACGGCGCAGACCAGGCTGTTTACATTCTCGGAAGAGAGCCTGGTGCGCGTCTGGCTTTCCAGCAATTCGGCAAAACGCACCAAACCCTGATAGCGCAGCTCTTCGATTCTCTTGGGGGCTGCCGACAGAACCGTGTTCATCCTATTTCACCATATCGAAACGACCGCTTCCCGTCATCAAATCGACACCGCATTGCAATTCCCTGAACCAGGATAAAAAATCCTGCACGGCCCGGCCCCGGTAAATCGGGCCATGCTGCGGTGCGATACATATGATGTCGAGTTTCGAGACGGCATCTGCCCAGATCCTGGCAGCTTTGTTGGAACACATGTAACGACGGTGAAATTCTTCGATATAGGGTAAATGCTCGTCGAAATTGTCCACAAAAGCATAATCCTGTTCTACGGGCAGCATGGCAGCACCGATATCACCGCTGAAAAGAATTTTGGAGATGGGGTCATAGACATTGATCTGCCCTTCGGAATGCAGAAAATGTGCGGGAACCAGCTGCAACTCAAAACCTTCATCCACCTGATACAGCATGCCTTCGTCAGGGACGCCGATAAAACGATGCATGCCGCGTATGCCGTAATGCGGCAAAAAGCGCGTCCAGATACGCGAGACGTAGACCGCTGCATCCGAAATCTCCAGCCACGTCGAAATGCCGCCAACGATATCGGGATCCTGATGGGACAGCACGATTCCTTTGAGTTTGTCCGGTGAAATATAGCGCAGCATCTCGGCAAGCACGCGCGGCATGACACCGAAGCCACCCGGATCCAGCAATACACCGCTGTCGCCGTGCACAACCAGATACTGATTGGACCGGATACCGTCTTCCTCGCCCGGTTCGCTTTCATTGAGTAAAACGAATTTGTGTTCCTCTGTTCCGTATAGAACGATATTTCGCATGGTCATTTCCGGCAGGTAATATTCGGCCTTAATATTACAAGGTTTTTAACATTAGCGTTAAGAAAATAGCGCCTTTGCATGCCGTTTGACACGCATTGCATGTTGATTTCCGCTGGAGAGATTGATTTATCCGGTCTTGTCTTTCCCGCGCAAGCGGGAACCAGTCAAATATCTTTAATTGCGCGGAACAGATGTATTCAGACCTATTTTAAAGTTGTAAATTAAACGAGCGGCATGGCTTGCAAGCTGCTTAATTTTTATATGAAAATGGTGTCGGCGTGGCCTGCCGTCCGCTTCACCTGAACAGTTGCAATTGAACTGCTGGGGGTGGATTTTCATAAAATCATTTATGCTCAATTACTTAGCTTCAGAACGGTTATCGGAAAATGTGACAACACCAAAAGCAATTCAAAGAAGGTGAAGCTGTGCGATGTTTCGCCTGAAAAAACCCGCCGGGCAAAGGTGGGTTACTCGGTCAGGCTGTGGTTCACACACTCACCGCACGCATCCTGTCAATTTTCTCGATAACCGCCTGATAGAGATCATGGTTGGAATCGGGGTTATTGCGGTCTGGATGGTGGGCGCTACGGATCTTTTTCAGTTTGGTCATATCGTCTGGCAGGTCATGCACCTGGGTCACCCGGTCACCGTTTTTGACCATCACGCGCTGAAGCTCAGCCTCTGCGCCTTCGCGCGTGTCATATAACTTCTTGCTGCCAAGCCGCCAATCATCCTGGTTTTTGCGCGGGGATAGCTTTTCCTTGCCATCAAACCAGATCCATTTGCCGGTATCGGGATACTGTTCAAAATGAATGGTGGTGATGGCGTAGGTGTAAACGGGCGGCTCGATTTCCCTGGCGAATAGCCTGATGATCTTGCCGGCAGTCCCCACCGTCGCAAGATAATACGCGCCTGCCTCATGCGGGCAGAACGCGCTGCTGAGAGTTGGCTCAGGCTTGCTGTCGTTACTTGATGAATTCATTTCAGCCATGCGGCTGAGTGCTTTGCGCTGTGCGTTGGTCACTGGTATTGCTCCTTAAATATTAGTTGAAACCCACTGGGTTCGCCCCTCGCTGAAGGGATCACCCGCTGGACTCCTGGATTGCCAAACAGCTTCGAATCGATCATGTCTTGCGCCCGAGTCGCTCTTGAACGCATCGTTGCCGGCGGTCAGGGACTGATCCGCTCGAAAAAATAAAAGGCCACCTCAAAGGATGGCCTGGTTGCTTGCTACGTCTGGCTCCCCGAGTAGGCTGCGAATCTACGACCTGCGAATTAACGGACGTATTTCTAAGCCAGCAATGGGGCGACAATCATTTAAACCAATTAAATCAGTCGCATAATTATACATCATCTGATGTAAATATGCTGCATATTGCAGAGTCTAGTGCAGAAAATAACAAAATCAAATGTAGCGGAGTCGAATTGTTTTGAAGGTAGTAGCAAAGCTGAAATAAAATCGATTCCGCTACCTTCTGTTAGGTATGTAATGCCTGCCGCCAGGATATCCAAATGCGAAACATGTCAATGACAACATCTCGGTCATACCGGGCTGTGGCGGTTCGCTGAAATAGTTGTCGCTGCAACTGCCAGGAATGTCCGCTTGCTTTTTCGAATCGTCACTTTCGAGAACCAGCCTTCACAGAATACACAAAATTCTAGACACCCTCGTTCAAGGGCTATATCTGGGGGAAAGAGTACCCAACGCCTTCACCCAGTTGCCAGTTTTTGAATGGTATCAAGCCGCTTTTCTGCGAGCCCGCCTGACTTTTCTCATCACGCTTTCAATATGACATTTGTGTTCGTGACACCTGAACGAAAGGGTGCGTGAACTAAATGTAGAGCGGCGCCATACGCCGCCAGTACTGCCCACGATGTGCACGTCCTTCCCATATGTGCAACTGGTGACTGATACCCTTGGCATGCAATATGTCACTCAACTGGCGGTTGTTGTGCAAGAACGGGTCGTCGTCACCGACCACCATGACTATATCCATACGGCGCAATTGATCAAGGCGCCAGTCGCAATTCAGGTTAGGCATGAAATGGCTGGGTGTATGAAAGTATACGTTCTCGTCATAATAGCCGTCGAACAAGTTCCCAAAGTATTCCACATTCATGGTCAGGTCATAGCGTCCTGAAAAAGCGGCGAGTTTCTGGAACAGATGCGGGTAACGGAAGGCCATATTCCCGGCCAGAAAAGCTCCCAGACTGCACCCGTGAGCGATCGTGCAGGGATGAGGGTTTTTCTGGTTCATCAGAGGCATCACTTCATTGAGGATATATTCCTCATACTGGACGTGTCGCCGGATGCGATCCGCCGGATGACGCCAGAAACAGTAAAAAGTCTCCGATGCGATGTTGTCCAGGCACCACAGTTGCAATTGCCCGGCATTAATTTTTTCCGCCAGACTATTAACGATGCGCAGGTTCTCATATTCGTAAAATCTGCCGTCGCGAGTGGGGAAAACCAGCACCTTGGCGCCGGCGTGGCCGAACACCAGCAATTCCATGTCGCGGTGCAGATGATGACTGAACCAGCGGTAGTATTCCCGATGCATTGTGAATGTCTCTAGCTATCCCATGAAAAAGTTAACCAGTTCCCGGTTCATTTCCCGCATCTGCTGCTGTTTATCCGGATAGTCGACATGGCCGGCTTCGAGGACAAACAATCGCCGCAGCTTTTCCGGAATCGCGTTATAAATGGCGAACTGACCGGGCGGTGGTACGACCGGGTCGAACCGGGCCGCTGCTACCAAAACAGGGATGTGCAGGTATTGCACGGCTGACGCAGCATCATAGTAGGCCAATGTTTCCATAATGTTAAAGTCGTGTTGCCGGCTGAAGGCGCGTACTGACTCACCACTGCCAATGCAGGGGAGCGTCAGGCGTAGCGCCTGATGGCCGAAGGTGGGTACTTCAAGGTGCAGTCGCTCTATACGGCTGTCCCACGGCGATGCCAGGGCGCCGATACCCCCCCCAAAACTGCTCCCAGAATAGCCGATCCGGCCCGTAACTTGCGGGAATAACTCAAGCAAGGCCGACACCGCCAGCCACAAATCTTCCACGCAACCGCCCAGAATATAGAGATCCCGATCCTGAATGTCGTGTAAAACATGGTAATACGGATTTTGTGAAACATTCACCACAGGGCTGCAGCCCAGCCCCCGAAAACAGGGAAATAGCAGCACTGTATCCTCAACAGAAAAAGGTATATCCGGAGCCTCACGCCCCGCGTAGCCATGCCCGATGATCAGTCCTCGACTGATTTTTCCGTTTGCGGGCGTCAGCAGCCAGCCGCCGATCTTTACCCCTCCCGTCGAAAAATAGTGCAGGTCGTGCACGATGTAACCCTTCTGCATCAGCTCGCTGAGCTGAATATGCGGCGTTGACTCCACTGTCAGCGCTGTTGCATAGCGACGTTCCCAGAAGGCGGCGAAATCAGCCGGCGGTTTCGGCGGTTCAATGGCCAGGAGTTGCGCCAGATCCATGCCGTAAGTCGGATCAAAATCATAGCTGCACCCAGCAAGCCCGGATGAATTATGTCTATTGCGCATTTAGTGAGCTGATCTGCCGGTCAGCACTTTTAACAACATGCAAATTTTCGAAAAATAATTGATTCATCAACGGCTCCTGGTCTGTCAGCGTAAACATGATACTGACTGATTGAACCATATATTCAACCCCCGGCATACAAGCCGAAGTGCCGAAAAACAAGACTCAGTAATGGTAGGCGCACTCATTCGAGTAACGGCTGCAGGAGAATGTCACTTAGAAAATGCTTTAGCCTGCGATTTGACGTTCGTGATCTGCCATTCCGAAGGTAAACCGTTTATTCATCATTACACAAAATTTCACACATCTTCCCTCGTCAGCTATTGCAACTGGCCGGCTGCATGTCCTTGCGCTTTTCAGCCAATCTGGCAATCGCATCAAACCTGTCTATAAGCCCATTTTTTGCAAAATGATCGATGATGAACAAAGGGATCAGTGTGTCCGGCTGCCATAATCCCTTGAACCTGATAGTGCTGCCTTGCTGATTCGGTTCGACATCCCAGCTTCCCTCAAACACTTTCGAATCACCTCTTAGTTGTGAGAAGGTTATTTTGTCAAAAGGTATTTCAGTGTATTCCATGACGGAGTGGAGCCGAACATAAAAAAACAGGACATGCTCATCGGCTGTGCGTTCAACTTTTACCTTGTTGGCAGATTCGCGATTTGTCGATGATTCAATTACGCCAGGCAGGTCTTTTGCGGCGTCATAGTCTGTCAGGTATCGGTAGGCGGCACACGAGGACAGAGAGGTGTCAAAACTGGCATTGAGGGTGTACAAATCCCCGTTTCTTTTTACATTCACCTGCAATCCGTCGTAATGCGTATCCGACCAAGCCATATCGGTTGCAATCAGTAACAGGAAAAGGATGAACTTCTTCATGGGTCATAATATATACAGCGCCTTTATGACACCCAGATTAATCTTGATTTGGACGAATAATAACGCAACAGCCCTTTAGACATAAATGCAGCACTATTTCTTAATGTCGCTGTCATTTTCAGGGCGTAACATTATCCATTTTCATGATAATACAAAACGATTAAGTCGAAGATTATGTTACAAATCAACCAGCCATCAAAAGTCAGGCGACTATCGTTTTACATTGCCAAATCATATCTTGAAATCATATGACAACTTTATCCCAGCGCACCATCCCCCAGCTTTTTCGCGACAGCGTCAGAAAGTACAATTCAAATATCTTGATGTGGGAAAAGAAATCCGACACATTTACCGGCACCACATACTCGGAGATGAAATCCCTTGTCGATCACTGTACTGCTGGGTTAATGAACGAAGGCGTTGTGCATGGCGACCGCATTGCTGTGATTGCCGAAGGGAGAAACGACTGGGTTGTTGCTGAACTCGGAATTTTATCTGCCTGCGCCATTAATGTTCCGCTCTCGGTCAAGATAGACGAACTGTCGGAATTAAAATTCCGTCTTGCGCATTCCGGAAGCCGGATGGTAATCGTTTCCGGCGGACATGTGCAGAAGGTTAGGGCCATTAAAAACGATCTGCCGGAATTGGAAAAAATTATCTTGCTTGATGGTGAGCCGCAAAGTGAAGAGGAAATGACATTTTTATCCTTGTTGGAGACCGGCCGGGAATATCTTAAAACCCACACTGCCGAAGTAGAGCAAAGGATTCAGTCGGTAAAAGAAAGCGACCCCGCAAATATTTGTTACACGTCGGGAACCACCGCCGATCCAAAAGGGATAGTTCTAACACACCGAAACTACACCGCCAACGTGGAGCAGGCATCGGGCCTGCTGCCGATACCAGAGCACTATTGTTCGCTCCTGATCCTTCCGTGGGATCATTGTTTCGCTCACACCGCCGGTATCTATACATTGATGAAAAACGGCGCGAGCATGGCCTCCGTGCAGCTGGGAAAAACGGCAATGGAGACATTGAAGAATGTTCCAGCGAATATCAAGGAAATGAAGCCGACATTTCTGCTGAGCGTTCCGGCACTTGCCAAGAATTTCCGCAAAAATATTGAGAAAGGAATTCACGATAAGGGGGAGAAGGTTGAGAAATTATTCAACAAGGCAATGTCCCTTGCTTATAAAATTAACGGCATCGGCTGGAACAAAAACGGAACGATTATTGAAAAGCTTGAATATAAATTCTTTGATATGCTGATATTCAAAAAAATTCGTGAAGGATTCGGCGGGCGTTTGGAGTTTTTTATCGGCGGCGGCGCATTGCTGGATATGGAATTACAGCGTTTCTTTTATGCGATCGGCGTTCCAATGCTTCAGGGGTACGGACTGACCGAAGCGTCGCCGATTATTTCCGCTAATGTTCCAAAGCGACACAAGCTTGGTTCTTCCGGAGCAATCGTCCCGAATCTTGAAGTGAAAATATGCGATGAAGAAGGGCATCGACTTCCAATTGGCAAACAAGGAGAAATCGCGGTACGCGGCGAAAATGTGATGGCGGGATACTGGAAGAATGAAAAGGCAACGAAAGAAACCATCCGCGACGGCTGGCTCTATACCGGCGATCTTGGATATCTTGACGAAGATAATTTCTTGTATGTACTTGGCCGCACGAAAAGTCTTTTGATCAGCCACGACGGAGAGAAACAAAGCCCTGAGGGAATTGAAGAAGCGTTGGTTGGGAATTCTCAATATTTTGATCAGGCGATGCTGTATAACAGTCAATCGCAGTACACGGTTGCTCTTGTCGTTCCAAACAAGGAAAAACTATTTGCATACTTGAAACAACACAATCTTTCGCTGCACACCGAACAGGGGCAGGATGCCGCTCTTCGTCTTCTTGAAGCGGAAATATCCGAATACAAATCGGGAGGGAAATATGCGGGAATATTTCCTGAACGATGGCTCCCCGCAGCTGTCGCCGTGCTGGGTGAAGGATTCACCGAGCAAAATCATTTCCTGAATAGCACATTGAAAATGGTTCGCGATAAGATCACCGTGTTTTACCAGGATCGTCTCGACTTTCTGTTTACCGCCGAAGGAAAAGATATCTGCAATCACCAGAATAGAAATATTATTAAACGGATGGAGAGCGGCTCGGTGTGATAAACAGATACCTGCCAGCAGTGATTAGTAGCACTGAAACAGGACGGAGTGACTATATTGTGGCAAGACCAAGATAATGGCAAGTTGCTGGTGGGCCGATCTGCAGACCTAATTCCAATTACAGACTCGCTGTAAGCCCGGTCATTTATTCCACTGTTACTGACTTGGCTAAATTACGGGGCTTATAGCTTCGAACCCATACAAGCCATTTGCCTCGCAGTAAGCCCCGTAATTCATTCCACTGTTACTGACTTGGCCAAATTACGGGGTTTATCGACATCGGTGCCTTTTTGCAATGCCACGTAATACGCCAGCAACTGCAACGGGATGGTGTGCAGAATGGGGCTTAAAAAACCAGCGTGTTCGGGCATTTGCATGATGTGCACGCCCTCTTCCTCGCGTATATGGGTGCCGGCATCGGCAAACACATACAGCTCTCCGCCGCGTGCACGGACTTCATGAAGATTGGATTTAAGCTTTTCCAGCAGCATGTCGTTGGGCGCGACCGATATGACCGGCATATCCTTGTCCACCAGCGCCAGCGGTCCATGCTTGAGTTCTCCTGCCGGATAGGCTTCGGCATGGATGTAGGAAATTTCCTTGAGCTTGAGCGCCCCTTCGAGAGCGATCGGATAATGCAGGCCGCGTCCCAAAAACAGCGCGTGGCGTTTGCAGGCAAACTGTTCGGCAAGCTTCGCTATCTGCGGCTCCAGATCCAGCACCTTTTGCGTGGCTGCGGGAAGATGGCGCAGGGAATGCAGGTGCAGCTGCTCAACTTCCGCCGTCAGGCGTCCGCGCAGCTTGGCCAGCACCAGAGTCAGAAGGAACAGTGCGACCAGTTGCGTGGTGAACGCCTTGGTCGACGCGACACCGATTTCCGGCCCCGCTCGCGTCAGAAAACGCAGTTTTGATTGTCTGACCAGGGCGCTTTCAGGCACGTTGCAGATGGCCAGAGTGTGGACATGTCCCAATGACTTGGCGTGGCTGAGTGCCGCCTGGGTGTCGGCGGTTTCACCCGACTGGGACAGCACCACAACCAGGGCGCGGGGGTTGGCTACGCTGGTGCGATACCGGTATTCGCTGGCGATTTCCACAGTGCACTGAATGCCGGCGATTTCCTCCAGCCAGTAGCGTGCCACCAAACCGGCATGATAACTGGTGCCGCAGGCCAGAATCAGAATGCTGTCGATGTCGGCAAAGCAAGCCGCAGCTTCTGCACCGAAAATGCCCGGAACGATGCTATGGCTGTTGCTGACGGATTCCAGCGTGTCGGCAATGGCTCTCGGTTGTTCGTGAATTTCCTTCTGCATGTAGTGCCGGTAGTTGCCCAACTGCACGCTTTCGTTGCTGATTTCGCTGAACTGAACGGGGCGCGCAACGATTTCGCCTGCTGCATCGCGTATCCGGTAGCTTTGACGGCCCATTTCGACCACATCGCCATCTTCAAGGTAGACGACCTTATTCGTGACAGGCAACAGCGCAGATACGTCCGAGGCAAAGAAATTTTCCCCTATGCCTATGCCCATCAGCAAAGGACTGCCGCGACGGGCGCAAATAAGTTGATCCGGATTGTCCGATGCAATCACGCCTATGGCATAGGCGCCTACCAGTTCGGTGAGTGCGGCCTGAGTCGCACCCAGCAATGTCTTGCCGTTCACATAGTGGCTGTGTATCAGATGCGCGATGACCTCAGTATCCGTGTCTGAGGCAAATTCGTAGCCGCCCGCGACGAGCCTGGTGCGTATAGCCTCGTAATTTTCGATGATGCCGTTATGAACGACCGCAATCAGGTCGCGGCTCATATGCGGATGAGCGTTGCGTTCGCTGGGCACTCCGTGTGTCGCCCAGCGAGTGTGGGCTATGCCTATAGTCCCTTGAATATCGGCGCTTATATTGCTGAGTTCTGCTACGCGCCCCGTACTGCGCATGCGCGTCAGCTGCCCTTCGCTTACCACCACTAAGCCTGCCGAGTCATAGCCCCGATATTCAAGCCTCTGCAATCCCTCAAGCAGGATGGGTACAATATTGCGTTGTGCTATTGCGCCTACGATTCCACACATAATAGATAACCTAGTTGATAGTTGATAGTGGTAAGTGGTAAGTAAACTGCGCTCTACTCACTACTCTCTAGTTGTTTTTTTCACAGGGCGCTGCCATCCGTTGACGGTCACCTGTTTGCTGCGCGACAGAGTAAGTTCACCCTCCGGCGTATTCCGGGTTATGGTTGAGCCGGCGCCTATGGTCGAGCCACTGGCGACGGTGACGGGTGCGACGAGTTGCGTGTCCGAACCGATGAACACATCGTCACCGATAACGGTACGGTGCTTGTTTGCGCCATCGTAGTTGCAGGTAATCGTTCCTGCGCCGACGTTGACCCTGCGGCCTATGGTAGTGTCGCCGATATAGCTCAGGTGGTTGGCCTTGCTCGATCGCTCGATTTCACTGTTCTTGACTTCGACAAAATTGCCGATATGTACTTCATCGTGTAACCGTGTGCCCGGTCGCAGCCTTGCATAAGGGCCTATGCGGCAGTCCGGGCCGACTACGCTGCTGTCGATGTGGCTGAACGGGGCAATCTGTGTCCCGTCGGCAATGGCGGCATTTTTAATGATGCAGTAAGCGCCGATTTGCACGTTATTCCCGAGTTTGACCTCTCCCTCGAACAGGCAGCCGACGTCAATTTCGACATCCCGGCCGCATTCAAGCCGGCCGCGAACATCCAGCCTCGCCGGATCGGCCAGCGTCACCCCCTGCACCAGCAAGCGCTGTGCTTCGACCTGTTGCCAGGTTCGCTCCAATGCGGCCAGTTGCGACTTGCTGTTTATACCGTGTATTTCCCATTCATGATTCGGTTGTACGGTATGCACCGCAACGCCATCTTCGACGGCCATGCCGACAATGTCGGTCAGGTAATATTCGCCCTGAGCGTTGTTGGTCCGCAAGTTGCTGAGCCACAGACGAAGCAGTCGGGTCGGGGCCATCAGTATGCCGGTATTGACTTCCCTGATCTCGCGCTGTTCCGGTGTTGCATCCTTTTCTTCGACTATGCTGACCACATCGCCCTGTTCGTTGCGCACGATGCGTCCGTAGCCCAAGGCGTTTTCCATATTGACGGTCAGCAAGGTAAGGCCGCCTTCGACTCGTTGCATCTGATGGAGGGTTGCGTGCTGGATCAGCGGCACATCACCGTACAACACCAGCGTATGTCCATCGTCTTCAAGATGCGGCATGGCTTGCTGTACCGCGTGGCCCGTGCCAAGTTGCGGTTCCTGTAATACAAAAATTGTATCTGACGTATCCAGCGCTTTCGGCACGGCTTCCCCGCCGTGACCGTACACGACACAAATCTGCTGCGGGTCAAGTTTATGCGCACAATCCACAACATGTTGCACCAACGCTTTCCCAGCCAGCGCATGCAGCACCTTGGGCTTGTCGGAATGCATGCGCGTGCCGCGACCGGCAGCCAGAATAACGACGTTCAGTAAATTCATAGTGTACCTTCGCGAAGAGCGACAATTATAAACCATTCAATTGTTCGGCAGCACTGCGAAACACAGGCTCAAAAGCACGGTCGCGGAACCCGCATTGCCGGGGATCTGCAAGGGGCTGAACATCGACTCAGATCCCGGAGGCACCAAAGGGCGTCAAGCCGGCGTTTTTTGAGTGTATTGCCGGCTGAACTGGATGAGTTTATCCAGCATGGCGCGCGCCGCTCCACTGGCAATCACCCCGGAGGCTCGGGAGACGCCCTCGGCCAGTGTATCGCTCAAGCCCGCCGCGTAAATCGCAGCGCCTGCATTCAGCTGCACGATGTCGCGCGGTGCGCCGGGTTCGTTGTTCAATACGCCTCGTAACATGGCGCAGGCATCGATTACATTCGCCACGCGCAGCAGTTCGTTGGAGGCGCGTGCAAAACCAAATTGTTCGGGTGTGACGGTATATTCGGAGATTTCGCCGTTTTTTAGTTCACCGATATAACTTTCGGTGTTGATGGATATTTCATCCATGCCATCAGCGCCGTGAACCACCAGCACATGGCGGCTGCCCAGGCGTTGCAACACGCGCGCCATGATGCCGACCAGATCGGGATGAAATACCCCCAGCACCTGATTGTCGGCGCCGGCCGGGTTGGTGAGCGGCCCCAGCACGTTGAACAGGGTGCGCACGCCCAGTTCGCGGCGCACGGGGGCTGCATATTTCATGGCGCCGTGAAAGTTGGGGGCGAACATGAAGCCGATGCCGATGGTATCCACGCACAGGGCCACCTGTTCCGGGGTCAGGTTGATATTTACGCCGAGCTTTTCCAGCACATCGGCGCTGCCGCAGGTTGAGGATACCGAACGTCCGCCGTGTTTTGCGACGCGCGCCCCCGCCGCCGCTGCGACAAAGGCGCTGGCGGTCGATACGTTGAAAGTCTGTATGCCGTCGCCCCCGGTGCCGCAGGTGTCTACCAGATGCTCGCGGTTCGCCACCGGAACCTTGGTGGCAAATTCGCGCATCACAAACGCGGCGGCGGAAATTTCACCTACGGTTTCCTTTTTGACGCGGAGGCCGACGAGGATGCCCGCGATCTGAGCCGCCGACACTTCACCGCTCATGATCTGGCGCATCAGGGAGAGCATTTCATCGTAAAAAATTTCACGCTGCTCGATCAGTCGAATCAGCGCCTGTTGTGGTGTGATCATGGCCGCCCTTCGAGAAAATTCTTCAGCATGTCGTGTCCGTGCTCGGTGAGTATCGATTCGGGGTGGAACTGCACGCCGTGCACCGCCAGCGTCCTGTGGCGCACGCCCATGATCTCGCCGTCGTCCGTCCAGGCGGTGATTTCCAGGCAATCCGGCAATGTCTCGCGCTCGATCACCAGCGAGTGGTAGCGCGTCGCGGTGAACGGATTGGGCAGTCCGGTGAACACGCTGTTGTTGTTGTGATGGATCATCGATGTCTTGCCGTGCATCAGCTGCCTGGCATGAACGATCTTGCCGCCGAAAGCCTGACCTATGCTCTGGTGGCCCAGGCACACGCCGAGTACGGGAATCCTGCCTGCAAAATGCTGTATGGCCGCAACCGAAATGCCGGCTTCGTTCGGCGTGCAGGGGCCGGGCGACACCACGATGTGCTGCGGATTCATTTTTTCGATCCCGTCTACCGTGATTTCGTCGTTGCGATGAACGATCACTTCCGCACCCAGTTCGGCGAAATACTGCACCAGGTTATAGGTGAAGGAGTCGTAATTGTCGATCATCAGTAACATAATATTTCCAACATTCCGTTAATAAGTAATCATTTAAGTCTAACGCAAAGCGGTTTGGGTAGACTGGTAAAGCATGGAAAATCCGATCGCCCAGATCGGCATCACCCAGTAACCGAATGCGGAGGTAAGCTGGGCCAGCAGCATCACCACGACCGAACTGGGCAGCCAATGCCAGGTAAGCTGAAAAACAAACAGGGAGGCCGCCAGAATATTACCCGCCAAAATCAAACGCTGTCCGAAACGGTAGCCGTTGCCGTCCGGATTTCCGACGATGGGCAGGGTGCCGCCGAGCAGACGGCGTATCATAAAGACCGTTATCAGCAACAGCAAGGCGCCGACAATGCGCCCCGGTATTCCTTCCTCCTGCGTGCCCATGCCGAAAAGTTCCAGTACCATGCGTCCGCCAAAAGCGACCCAGCCCATTGCCAGCGTTTGCGGAATCAGCAACCATGCCATGAAAATATTAAAATCGGGAAGTTTCAAGTTTGGCACCCGAGCGGCAAATGATTCGTGTGGCAGGCGATTTTATTCGGCATGTTGTTTTCCATTTGGTTTAGCCGTTACCGCCATCCTCTTAAGAACTGAATGATAGCAGTCCAACACCCTGCTGCGCACTTCCTTTGCGTTATTTACATGGAGGTTTGCGTTAGAATGAGGCCAGTTCCGGTCTGAGTTTAAACGGTCATAATGGGTCTCTGTGTAATTCGATTCAACAGGCAAAAAATAATGGGACGTAAAATTTACTGGGCAATTGCAATTGTCGCGGTAGTAACCTTGGGCTGGGCTTTTTTTCAGGGAGATAAGCCTGTTGAGAAATCGGACTTGCCCTGGCATATCGGACATCCGACTGCGGACACCATACGGATATTCGGCATCACCCTGGGGCAAAACAATACCACCGAGGCGCAGCAGCATTTCAGGGAAGCGGCCAAGCCCATACTGTTTAAATCACCCGGCGGCCAGTTGGTGGTAGAGGTTTTCTTTGAAGAGGTCAACCTTGCAGGATTGAAAGCGCGCGTGGTGCTGACTGTCGCAGCGCCTGAGGGGGAATTGCCGGGCATGTTCGAGCGCGGCCTGCGCATGAATGCCACCAGCAGCGGCAAGGAAATCACCCTGACGCCGGAAGACATCGCGCGCGTTTTTACCATGCCGGTCAGCAGCCTGACCTATATGCCGCTGGTGCGTCTGGATGACGCGGTTTTCGCCAAACGTTTCGGGCAGCCGGCTATGCGCATCAGGGAGAGGAAAAGCGGCGTCATGCACTGGCTGTACCCGCAGCAGGGTCTGGATATCGCGTTGGGCGGCGCGGAGAAACCCTTGCTGCAATATGTATCGCCTGTGAACTTCGACAAACTGGTTCAGCCGCTGCTGGCACGCGGCGAGATAATCAAGTAGATTTGTCGGCGTTGTTTTTTTTAAGATCGTCGGGATGCGGCATCATGTCTTCATCGTCGTCCAGCAGTATGCGGTTGGCATTGCCTTCCATGTCTTCATACTGTCCCTTCTTTACTGCCCAGATCAACACTGCGAAAAACAGCAGACCGAAGAGCATCATGCCGGGAATCAGACTGTAAATTATTTCCATATTGCTCCCTGACGCCGGTTAAACAAATTGCGGATGCGTGCGGCATTGCCGATCACCACCAGCGAGCTGATGGGCATGGAAATTGCAGCCAGCAGCGGATCGACTTTCGCCATCATCGCAAGCGGCACCATGATGATGTTATACATAAAAGACAATCCGATGTTTTGCTTGATGGTGCGCAGAGTACGGCGCGACAGCAGTGTCGCCAGTCTCACCTTGTCCAGTTCGTTGTGCATCAGCACGATGTCCGCGCTGTCCACCGATACATCGGTGCCCGAACCCAGCGCAATGCCGACATCGGCGCGTATCAGTGCCGGCGCATCGTTGACGCCGTCGCCCACCATGGCAACCACCGCGCCATCCCGTTGCAGGCGCTGAATCACCAAGTCCTTGTCCTGCGGCAATACCTCGGCGATCACCTCCATGCCGCCCAGCTGGCGCGCGACGGCTTCCGCCACTGTCTTGCGATCCCCGCTCAGCAGCGTCATGTTTATGTCCGCCGCACGCAATTCGTTCACCAATTGCAGCGCATCCTCGCGCAACTTGTCGGCCAGTGCGAACGCTGCCACATGCGCGCCGCCTATTGCGCAGTGCACGCAACTCATCGCCTGCGCTTCTGATGCAGTCGCCTCCGCCTGCAATTGCGCGTCCGCTGTCACACCGTTGCGGGCCAGCCATGCCAGGCTGCCCAGCAATACCGGTTTCCCGCCCACTTCCGCCTGCACGCCCAGCCCTGCGCTGGCCTGAAAGCCGCTCACCGCGACATCGCGAAACGCCAGCTGCGCCGCTTCGGCCTCTGAAATGATCGCCCGTGCGATGCTGTGTTCGCTGTAGCGCTCCACCGCGGCCGCGCTGCGCAACACCTCATTTTCGATAAAGCCCGGACGGATGAACAGGTGCGCCACGCTCATCCGGCCTTCGGTCAGCGTGCCGGTTTTATCGAATACGAAATGCGTCACGCGGGATAAGGTTTCCAGCACCAGGCCGTTCTTGATCAGGATGCCGTGTTTCGCGCCCAGTCCCGAGGCCACGGCGACCGACATCGGGGTTGCCATGCCCAGCGCACAGGGGCAGGTGATGATGAGCACCGAGGTTGCCGCCATCAGCGCGAGCTCGAAACTGTCGTGCTGCCAGATGAAAAAAGTAAGCGCAGCGCAACACAGCGTGACCAGCACAAACCACGGCACGATGGAATCGGCGATGCGCTGTATCGGCGCCTTGGAGGCCTGCGCCTCTTCAACCAGCCGGATGATTTTCGCAAGCGTGGTGTTCTGCAAGGTGGAATTCACTTCAACCAGCAGCGCGCCGCTGGTGTTCAGCGTGCCGGCGGAAACCTTATCGCCTGTCGATTTGCTCACCGGCGCGGATTCGCCGCTCAGCATGGATTCATCGACGGCACTGTTGCCTTCTATAACGATGCCGTCAACCGGCACCTTATAGCCCGGCTTGATCAGCACCTGGTCACCGAGTCGTACACCGCGTATCGGCGTGATTTTTTCCTCGCCGTCCTGTATCACGGTTGCCACGCGCGGCTGCAATTCCATCAGCCGTTTGGTGGCGGACAGCGCCTGATGGCGGAACATGCCTTCCAGATAGCGCCCGATCAGGATCACGAAAATCAGGTTGGTGACCGTGTCGAAATACACCTCTCCCACATGACTTCCCGTCACCGTGATGTAGGTGGAATAGGCGTAGGTCACGCCAAGTCCGATGGAAATGGGCAGATCCATGGTCAGCTGCCCGACGCGCAGGCCGCCCAGTGCGCCGCGATAGAACGGATAACCCGCATACAGCAGCGTGGGGGTCGCCAGCGCGAAACCCATCCAGTGAAAGAAATCGCGGAATTCGCCCTTGTCCGCGCCGCTGTAGAGCGCAATCGAGATCCAGATCAGGTTCATCATCGCAAAGCCTGCGAAGAACAGGCGGTACAGCATGCTGCGATTGGCTTTTTTGATCACGCCTTCCGCGTTTTCAGGGTCATACGGCACGGCCGAATAGCCGATTCTGGAAAGCGCGCGGATCAGATCGGACAGCTTGTTACGCGTGCTGTCCCAGCGCAGATGGATGCGTTTGGCGGCCAGATTGACATTGGCCGTCTGCACCCCGGCTTCGCGATTGAGCGCGCGCTCGATCAGCCAGACGCAGGCGGGACAATGAATGCCTTCGACCAGCAAATGGATATCGCGCAGATCGCCCGAGCGAGTGATGAATTCATCCTGAACCTCGTCGATGTCGTAGATATCGATGTCTTTGGGCGGTTCGGGCGGGGGAGCGAGCAGCACGCCTTCCGGGGTGCGCTGGTAATAGCCCTGCAAACCCGCCTCGAAAATCGCGCCGCATACGGCCTGACAGCCCAGACAGCAGAACTCGCGCTCCGCGCCGTCAAGCTGGGTGCGGTAGTGCGTCCCGGCAGGAACCGGCAGGCCGCAATGAAAACAGCCACTGTGTACGCTATGCTGATCCATCAATAATTGTAAGTAATGAAAGCTGTCTTGCGAAAATAAAATCTGCCGGAAATGACAACCCAATCTGTTTCAAGCACGATTTTGTTCTCCCTGAATCGGCACTTCGCGAAGTGCTGGGTACGAGACGTTACCGTCGTTCGTGATGTGTAGCTTTTATGGTATGCAATTCGGTATATTGATGTTTTCCAAACGACCCGTTGAGGACGTTCAATAAAATCTAATATCATTGGGTGGCAAGGTCAGCGATATTCTCAAGGTCTTCGATCCATTCAAAAATAGCAATGGAATTGGTTGATGGATTGCTTCCCCACACAATATCAATTGGATCGTAAAAGTGATTTGTAATATATAAACTTCGCAAAGACTGAACATCGCTACGATTCGGCTTCGACTTGTGTGCGCAAGCATTTCGCACAAGATGTATTCTTTTCGGGCCGAATAAGCCGGCAGAACCAAATGTCATTTGAAGTGTGGTGAGGTTTGAAGGAGCGAGTCCTGAAATGTAGGAAATTATTCTATCAGGGTGTGCCCAAGTTGGCTCTATCGGCCCCGAAAATATTTTGGTGGGGTGTGGCGTGACGCCTTGTCCATACTGCTTGATCTCATATGCTATACGACTCTCACTGTTATCAGGAAGCGCTCTTGCCGGCGTCACTACACCTGAACGAGTAATTGATCCCTTGCATGACAATACAAGCACCTGTCTTACGAAAATATTCCAGTCTATCCACAGATTAGAAAGTAACGCCTCTGCAAGAAACCTAAACTCCCAAGGTGATAATATCCCTTTGATATGATCATCAAAAATTGAAGTGGCTTGCACACGCTTACGTGATAGCCGGCCAACAATTCGAGTATGGCTTACTACGAGTGTCATGGCAGAATTTAGATAAGTGCAGTACTCAACCAATGAGCTCTAATTTTTCGCTGCTTCACCCTATGAGTTGTACTTAGACATGCCTCAACATATTCACCGTATGGGCCTGAAGTATCTTGCAACTCATGCGCACCAGCGAGAGCGCAAAGCGCATTGATAGTGCGTGTTAAATCTGTGAAAAAAACGCCCTCTGGAGGATTGCCAAAAGTATCACCGTTGGGAATGCCATATTTTTTCTGCATCATCGCGCAAAACAATGAATGGCACACATACGACTTTGTGATAAAGGTATTCTTTAATGTGGCAAAGTCTGTTTCTAACACATGCATAAACTCATGAATACGGCTTCTGAAGATTTCCTCATTGAGGAACTCTTTGTCAAACTCTTTATAAATTCCGCTCAGCGACTTTTCAGATTTATCCACGATGCCATCCTTAAGCACGATTGCAAGTTCAGTCAAAAATTCGGCATCGTGCATTCTAATTGCCTGCTTTGGGGTCAAAATATTAAATCCGACAAGCCTTGGTCCTATCTCTCCAGTCGCTTCGATAATAAACCATTTAAATATGCCTTCGAATTCTGCATGCCGTTTTTCTGCAGGATTGAGAGGCGCTGTATATGCATTCATTCTTGTGAACATAGCCAGCAAATCAGATTGTTCTGCAGAGTGAATGATGTCAACTTCCACGCTATACGTTAGAAACTGCTGCTGCAAATCCTCATCCAATTCGCTAAATAACTTGCCTTGAAACTTTAATGACCGATTTGAGAGGCGAAATTCGTCATTTAAGAAGCTAAGAACTGTTGTTAAACGCTGTTGACCATCAACGATTTCTCGGACAACTTTTTTTATAGATTTATCAAATACTTGGTAAAAGTACACCTTTGGAAAAACATATCGATTTAAAATCGTATCAATAAAATATGTTCTGGCTGAGTCAGGCCAAACTGAGGATGATCGTTGATAATTTTTATTTACGATTAACTCACGTCGTTGCCACATATCTCTAATTTCGCTTATCGTAAAACTAGACCGAGTAATTTCCATTTTGAAACTCCATGTGACGTTTTTAAATTACCTAACAAGCAAAGTTTACTCAAGTTTTAAGTACAAAACATTTTTTTGGTTATGCGAATATTGGGGTCGCTTCCCTTTTTTACTCTTTCCTTTTTTACTAAAAATACAACACCCATCCCGGCGCATCCGCTTCCCCCGCCAGCCGACTCACCACGAAAAAATCATCGCGCGCCTTGGCCAACAAGCCCTTTGCATGATCAAGCTGCGAATTCATGCAAACTTCCTTCGCGAGCAGCGCGCCATGCAAGCGTGCCATTGGGGCCGCTTCCCTTTTTCATGCCATTGGGGTCATGCCATTGAGGCCGTTTACCTTTTTTACTGGAAATGCATCACCCCTCCCGCGATGCCAGCCAGCGCTTAAACGAGCTCTGGCTTTCCCCGGAGCGCTTGCCCAGTAAAAGCCCCTCGATGCTGATGTCTTCGTCAATATCGTCCCAATGAATTCCAGAGCCTTGACCGATCAGTCGCCAGCTGCTGCGCTCTTCCGGTTTGGCGTGGGCGAGGCGCGGATACCAGCCGATTGGCGCAGAAAGTGTACGACCATCTTCCAGCTCCACGGTCAACGCTTCGTCGGAGATTGATACGTGCTGTGCATTCGGGATTGCGATTTCAGTTTGCGAAATAATCATTCCATGCCTCTATCATGTTCTCGCGGTGTTCCACAACGAGCTGTTCGATCTTGACGAGTTCGCTGCGCGCAAACCCGATACTATGTTGCAACCTTACTGGAATGAGCCAGAACTTGGCAAGCGCAGTATCTCGCTCAACATGGATATGCATGGGTTCGTCGCGATCACCCGCGTAAAAGAAGAACCGATAAGGGCCGATCCACATCACCGTTGGCATATTTTCTGACAGCAAATTGTATTGAGTTCGGGGAGCATAGCATTTAAGTCTCGGGGTCACACAAACTCTCAGGCTCAGGCCTTTATAGTTTTCAAAATCATATCAAACCCTTCATATCTGGCTCATTTTTTAATCTGAGCACCCTCGCCGGGTAAATCCGGCAACTTCCTTCAGACTCACATTACAGGCACGACGCAGGTAAGCGTCTAACGGTTCCACCTGTTCAGGTGAGCCGGTTTATGCAGCAGGTTTGATCGGCAGCAGCTCGTCGATACGGCGCATGGTCCAGACGGGGAGTTTTTCCAGTGTATCTTTAAGCCATGCA
>JAJYYO010000027.1 GCA_021800795.1 Pseudomonadota bacterium | reverse complement strand
GCGAAGTATAGCAACCGACCCGGTATCCTGCCGCGTACAGGATGGATTCCAGCATCGCGCACACCGACCCCTTGCCGTTGGTGCCGCCCACCACGATGACCGGGAACGCTGGTGCAAGATTCAGCCGTTGCCTGACTGCTTCGACGCGCTCAAGACCTAACGCAATCGTCTTGGGATGCAGCGATTCAAGATAAATGAGCCAGTCGGCTAAAGTATCGGGCATATTTACACAGGGTGCGCACAGCGCACCCTACACCGCTGCCAGTTCCACAACCGCCGGTTGACGGGTCAGCAGCGTGATCAGCGTCGCCAGCTGGCTGCGCATCTCGCGGCGATCCACGATCATGTCCACCGCGCCGTGTTCCAGCAGAAACTCCGCGCGCTGGAATCCCTCCGGCAGCGTCTCGCGCACCGTCTGCTGGATCACGCGCGCACCGGCGAAACCGATCAGCGCGCCGGGTTCTGCGATCACCACGTCGCCCATAAAGGCGAAGCTGGCCGACACGCCGCCCATGGTGGGGTCGGTCAGCACGGAAATGAAGGGGAGTTTTTCTTCGGACAACTGCGTCAGCGCGGCGCAGGTTTTCGCCATCTGCATCAGGGACAGCAAGCCTTCCTGCATGCGCGCCCCGCCGCTGGCGGCAAAACAGATGAACGGGCATTTCTGCGCCAGCGCAATCTGTACGCCGCGCACGAAACGCTCGCCCACCACCGACCCCATCGAACCGCCCATGAAGTTGAACTCGAAGGTCGCCACCACAACCGGCACGTTGCGTATATTTCCTTGCATGACTACCAGCGCATCGTCTTCATCGGTGCTCTTCTTGGATGCGGTCAGGCGCTCCGAATACTTGCGGCTGTCCTTGAATTTGAGCGTATCCACCGGCAACACTTCCGCGCCGATTTCAAAACGGCCTTCACCGTCGAGCAACCAGTCCAGACGGGTGCGCGCGGCAATGCGATGATGATGATTGCACTTGGGGCACACGCCCAGATTTTTCTCAAGATCGGAATGGTACAGCACCGTTTCGCAGCCGGGACACTTGCTCCACAGGCCTTCCGGTACGTTTTTCTTGGCATCGCCTTCACGACGCTTGATTTTCGGCGGCAATAATTTTTGAAACCAGCTCATAAGTATTCCTTTGTTAACTTCTTATTCGACAGCGCTTTCACCCCTCTCCCGGCCTTTGGCCACCCTCTGCCGCTTGCGGGAGAGGGGTTGGGGGATTTATGCCTGATCGATCGCCACGCGCAATTCAGCCACCAGCCGACTGACATTGGCGATCAGATTTTGCTCACTGGAGCCCTCGATTTCCTGCACGATACGACTGCCCACGACTACGCCATCGCACAATTTTGCCACTGCCTGCGCGGTCGCCGCATCGCGGATACCAAAACCCACGCCTATCGGCAGTTTGATGTGACGGCGCAACTGCGGCAACTTCCGCTCAATTGCAGACAGATCCAGATTTCCCGCACCCGTCACCCCCTTGAGAGAAACATAATACACATAGCCGCGTGCAAGTTTGGCAACCTTCTCGATACGCGCGTCCTCGGTCGTCGGGGCCAGCAGAAAGATAGGGTCTATGCCGTGGCGTTGCAAATGTTCAAAGGCATCATGGCTCTCCTCAGGCGGAAAATCCACCGTCAGCACGCCGTCCACACCGACTTCCTCGCAGCGTTTGGCAAACACTTCCCAGCCCATCGCCTCAATCGGGTTGCCATAACCCATCAGCACGACCGGCGTACTGTCATCGCTGCGACGAAATTCCGCTACCATCTCCAGCACGCCGCGCAGCGACATGCCGTGTTTGAGTGCGCGTTCGGAGGCGCGCTGTATGGTCGGACCATCCGCCATCGGATCGGAGAACGGCACACCCAGTTCGATCACATCGGCGCCCGCCGCCGCGATGGCATGCATCAGCGGCACGGTGAACACGGGGCTCGGATCGCCTGCGGTAAAAAACGGGATCAGCGCACGGCGGTTTTGCTGTTTGAGCCTGTCGAAAGCTGTTTGTATTCGTGACATCTTGCTTTCCTATGCGTACATCAGACGGCCGCCCTTGGGCGCCGGCACTGACAAACCTCGAACATGGGCAACTTCCAGCCATAGAATCATTGCATCCTTCACGCTGCTCAACGCTGCTTCGTGAGTTTCACCGTGTGCCATACAACCAGGCAGTTCAGGAACTTCCGCAATAAAAACCCCATCTTCATCGCTCCAATACAGGATAATTTCATAGTGTTCCATCAGATATCCTTCCCCAGTTTGTATTTGGTAATCATGTTGCGCACTTGCCTGACCTGGTAGGGTTTTGCCTTTGCGCCATCGCGTTGCAGATTGATCTGATCAAACACGCCAACCAGCGTAAAAACATGATGACTTCCCTTTACTCTCATTTCAAATCCCAGATGACTCAACAAACCACACAATTCATCGAATCCAATATTCATATCGGATAAACCACGCAAAACCTGTAGCAACAATTTGTCGTATTTACCCATCTTTACAACGCAATCCCCGACAGGCGCGCTACGGTGTTAATGTCTTTGTCGCCGCGCCCGGACAAATTCACCAGCAGCACTTTATCCGAACTCATGCCGGGTGCAATCTTCGCGGCATGAGCCAGCGCATGGCTGGATTCCAGCGCCGGTATGATACCTTCAAAGCGGCACAGATCGTGGAACGCGGCCATCGCCTCATCGTCGTTGATCGCCACATACTGCGCGCGACCGATGTCCTTCAACCAGCAATGCTCAGGGCCGACGCCCGGGTAATCAAGCCCTGCCGAGATGGAGTGCGTCTCGATGATCTGCCCGTTGTCATCCTGCATCAGATACACCTTGTTGCCGTGCAACACGCCGACGCGGCTGTTGGAGGTCAGAGGCGCCGCGTGCGCGCCGCCGGCAATGCCGTGCCCGCCCGCTTCCACGCCGATGATCTGCACGCCCGTCTCTTCGATATAAGGATAAAAAAGGCCGATCGCGTTGGAACCGCCGCCGACACAGGCGATCACCGCATCCGGCTGACGGCCGATCATCTCGGGCATCTGCACTTTCGCCTCATTGCCGATCACGCATTGAAAGTCCCTCACCATCATCGGATAGGGATGCGGGCCGGCCGCCGTGCCGAAAATATAAAAGGTGCTCTCGACGTTGGTGACCCAGTCGCGTATCGCCTCGTTGCAGGCGTCTTTGAGCGTTTTCGAGCCGCTTTCCACCGGCACAACGGTCGCCCCCAGCAGCTTCATACGATACACATTGGGCGACTGGCGCTGGATGTCTTCCGCGCCCATGTAAACCACGCACTCCATGCCGTAACGCGCGGCCACCGTCGCGGTGGCCACGCCGTGCATGCCTGCACCGGTTTCGGCAATCACGCGCTTCTTGCCCATGCGGCGCGCCAACAGCGCCTGACCGATCGCATTGTTGATCTTGTGCGCGCCGGTGTGATTCAAATCTTCCCGCTTGAGATAAATCTGCGCGCCACCTAACCGGTCAGACCAGTTTTTGGCGTGATAAATCGGGCTGGGGCGCCCGACGTAGTGTTTCAGCTCATAGGCGAATTCGGCCTTGAATTGGGGATCATTTTGATAGCGCAGATACTGCACGCGCAGCTCTTCCACGGCAGGAATCAAGGTCTCCGCCATGTAAATGCCGCCGAACTGGCCGAAATGGCCGCTGCTGTCTGGATAATCGTACATCTGTTCCTTAACCTTTCTGCCTGACTTGCTGCATGAAACGGGCGATTTTCGCCGCGTCTTTTATTCCTTTTTCGACCTCCACACCGCTCGACACATCCACCGCGTAAGGCCACACCTGTTCGATTGCAGAAGCGACATTTTCAGCATCCAGCCCGCCTGACAGAATCAGCGGCAACGGCAGATTCTCCGGAATCAGGGTCCAGTCAAACATCACACCCGTGCCGCCCGGTATGCCTTCCACATGCGCATCGAGCAATAACCCCTGGGCAGAATGGAAAAGCGCCGCGCATTGTAACAAATCCACGCCAGGCTTGACGCGAATCGCCTTGAGATAAGGCTTATGAAATTGTTCGCAGAACTCGGGCGTCTCGTCGCCGTGAAATTGCAGCACATCCAGCGATACCGCATCCAGCACTGCTCGCACCTCCGCTGCGCTGGCGTTCACAAACAGCCCGACCACGGTGACAAAAGGCGGCAGCACGGCCAGCAGTTGCGCGGCTTTTTCGATGCTGACATGGCGCGGGCTTTTTTCATAAAATACCAGACCGATGGCATCCGCACCGCTTTGGGCGACGACCAGCACATCCTCCACACGGGTGATACCGCAAATCTTTACACGGCAGGAGCGAGGATCGAGGAGTGAGGAGTGAGCTAAAGCGGAGGATTGAGGATCAAGGATCGAGGATAGAGCCGCCGTCTCATCGTTCCGCACAGTCCCAAAACCATTTTTCTGTTCAACCATACTCAATTCCATCCCTTAGCCTATCCCTCAATCCTCAATCCTCCATCCTGATTCCTGAATCTGAGGCAATCCCCACTTTGCATCATATTGAATGCTGCGCAAGTATAAACCATCCGGTGCGAAGGTCGGCGCAGCAAGACGGCGCTCGCGACCTGCCAGTATTTCCGCAATCCATGATGGCGGATGCTTGCCCTTGCCTACATACACCAGGCAACCGACCAGGTTGCGCACCATGTGATGCAAAAACGCATTCGCAGAAAAATCGAATACCAGCGTCTCACCGATCCGGCGTATATCGATACTGTTCATGCACTTGACCGGCGATTTGGCCTGACACTCCGCGGCACGGAACGCGCTGAAATCGTGCTCGCCCAGCAGGTACTGCGCAGCCTCCTGCATCGCCACAATGTCGAGCGGCAGATGGAACCAGCCCGCCCGGCCCGCATGAACGGCAGAACGCACCGAACGATTGATCAGCAGATAGCGGTAGCTGCGCGCCTGCGCCGAAAATCTCGCGTGAAACTCGTCCGGCACGACATGCGCCCAGCGCACCGCAATGCTGTCCGGCAGCTCCGAATTTACCCCGCGCACCCACGCGCTCAATGGACGTTGCACAGTGCTGTCAAAATGAACCACCTGTTCCAGCGCATGCACACCGGCATCCGTACGCCCCGCGGCGACAACCGAAACGGGTGCATCGGCAATCCGGCTCAGCGCCTGCTGCAGGCTGTGCTGCACGGTCGCACCCACGGGCTGGCTCTGCCATCCCAGGTAGGGCCTGCCGTCGTATTCCACTCCCAGCGCAATTCTCATCGCATTGCAAGCCATAGCAACAGCATCGTGCCAACCAGCAACACCGTATCGAAAAAAGCGAATCGATACACCGGCAGTTCCAGTTTATGAGCCGCTTCCGCATGCGGCTCAAATAAACTGCGCAAGCTGTCCTGCCAGGATACGGCGCGCAGCATTCCGACCTCGGCATAGTGCAGCGTTAATGCCAGGCGTACCGCCATTCGTTCACGCGACACACCCAGCCATTGCAGCGGCGCGAAAAGCGCGTAAAGTCCGGCGATCAGTTGCTGGCGATGCAAACGATCCAGCAATATCGCCAACCCGGCAATGGCTGCCAGCAAACGCATCAGTTGCAAACCGCCGTCAATCAGCCCCTCCCGGCTGGGACTGAAGGACGCATCGAACATTGCCTGTCCCGGTGTGCTGTAAGCATAGATCAGCCACAACGAAAACATGATCCAGCGCGTGCGACGCACCAGCTGAACAAGCTTGTGGCGTGACAGCAAAAAAGCGATCGACAGCACCAGGCTACCCGCGACGAACAATCGCGTCGGCGGCAGGAGCTGCATGGCAGTCACCAAACCACACCAGATCAGAATTTGCGTAGCGGGATGCAGGCGCATATTTTCTCCAATAAAAAACGGCAGCTCGATAGGAGCTGCCGTCGCGTTAAATGCAAGCAATCAACCCATCTGCTTGATAAGCAACTGTGCCACTTGCTGCTGAGACTCATCGCCCTCTATCATGACTTCGTCGAGAATTTCGCGCGCACCGACTTCATCGCCCATTTCCTGGTAAGCCTTAGCCAGATCCAGCTTGGTGGCAACCTCATGCCAATGCTCGGATTTTACGGCCTCCGCAGGCGCAGATAGCGGCGCAGGGATATCATCCATATCCAGACTGATGTCCGCCAGGTTGATTGCCGGGGGTGGCGGAGCTGCATTTTCAGCGCCATCATCCAGCGGGAAGTCCAGTGTGAATTCCATGCCCGCTTCTTCGGCGTCATGTTCCACGGGCGCAATCTCATCAGCTGGCGCTTCGATTACAGGCATTGCATCGAATATCAAATCGTCGAGGTCCGGCAGCGCTTCTTCATCAGCCTGATGAGCAGCCGGTTCCGTTCCGCTGGCCGCAATATCGAAATCCAGCACTTCCGGCGCAGCCAACATAGGGCTGGTCGATGTTACGTCAAAATCCATCTCAGCCTTTTGAGTGGGCTGGGTCGCCGTTACATCAAAATCGATCGCCTCAGCCTCGGCTTCCGTATTAACGACATCATCAATGCCAAAATCCAACGGCTCATCGTGAGGAGCCTTAAACGCCGCTGCAAGCTGCGTAGCGCTGTCAACCTCCTCCACAGCAGACTCTTCGGCCTTCAGCGGATTCGCCGGACCCAGCTTCCGCCCCAGTATGGCCGCTTGTTCTATCAGTTCGCTGTCACCGGAGTCCTGCAACAACTGTGCAACCCCGGCAAAAGAGGCTGCATCCTTACGATCGGCGTAAATACCCAGCAGTTTCAATTGCACCTGATGATTGTCGGGCGTGCGACGCAATGCATCTTTCAGAACCTCTTCCGCCTGCTCATCGCGACCAAAATTCAGGAACAGTTCGGCTTCGCTGATCGGATCAACGTCATCAGGGTGCAGTGCAGCCTCCTCTACAGGAAGATGCACGGCGGTAAAATCACCTGTATCCGGCGACGGGGTGACCGGATTGGTCAGGTGACCCGTAATCGTACCGACATCCTCTTCTGCTGGCTTAACCGTCTGCGCAGATGCACGCTTGCGTCGACCCATCACGATGCCCAGCCCGCCCAACGCAACCAGCGCCGCCGCACCCGCACCCATGAGAAGCGGAGAGTCCATCAATTCGTCCATCAATGACGGCGCTTCCGTGACCGATGGTTTGACCGCGCTCGCCGCTGCAACGTGACTTGCCGCAACCACCGAACTCGCAGCAACCACTGCGCTCGCCGCCTTGTTCACGGCGGGCGCCGCGCTGACGACGGCTGAGACTGCCACCACTTTCGATGCCGCTGCCGCAGACAAGGCTGCCGCCTCCGACTTGAGTTGCGCCAATCGCTTCATATCCTTGAGATTGCTCTCCAGAAGGGCTGCGCGCGTTTTGCCTTCTTCAAGCGCCTTGGCTTTGGCAATCGCATCCTCTGCTGCTGCATTTTTCTTATCCTGCGCCGATTTTCCGGCAGCACCCGCCTTGTCGCCGGGCGCTTCACCCTTGGACAAATGCAACACTTCCCTGGCAGACTCACGTGCAACCGGCGTTTTATCGACAGCCGAACTGGTCACCTTCCCGCTGACAACCTGCCGACTGGCCTCAGACTGGCGGCGGGTGCCCGCCGCTCCGGCAAGTCTCTGACGATAGGCGTTCCAATCGTCGGACTGAGCGCGAATCTCCTGAAGCGCTTCGGCCTGATCAACGCCGGTCACCTCATTTTTGTCCGGCATGCGCAACACTTTTCCGGAGCGGATACGGTTCATGTTATTGCCATCGAACTGCGCTTCATTGGCACGATACAGCGCGACCAGCATGCGCTCCAGACTCACCTGATCCGGCTTGACGCGTGCAGCAATTTTATTCAGGCTGTCGCCACTCCTGACGGTAACAGCACCCGTTGCAACCGGTTCAGACTTTGCCGCCAGTTTCTCAACAGGCGCCGCCGGCTTTTCGAGCGCTTTGACAGCACTGACGAGCGGCCTTTCTCCCTCCAGCTTTTCGGGTTTCACCGGCTGCGCAGCAGCAGGAGGAAGCTCAGTCTGCACCACCGCTGGCGCCACAGCCTGCACCGCTGAAGGCTTCGGCTGCTCGGCAACATAACCCGGCGGATCGAGCAAAAAGGTATATTCGCGCATCAACCTGCCGGAGGCCCAGGACAGTTCAACCAGCAGACTGACAAAAGGATCGTTGATGGCCTGGCTGCTGGAAAGCATGAGGTATGGCTCGCCATTCGCGCGATTTTCAATCTTGAAACTGTATTTGACACCGAAGGGATAATCCAGCCCTGCGCCCTTGTAGGTATCAGGCGAGGCCAGACGTGCGACCAGACTGGGTTTGTCTGCCTTGCCCACTGCCACCAGTTCGATTTCCGCCTTGAGCGGCTGTCCCAGCGCAGAAACCACATTGATTCCGCCCAGGCCCACGGCATTGCCCCACGCGCTTAGCGTCAGTCCGAGCGTCATGCCGATCGCTTGCAGCGTCAGCTTGCGGGTCATGGTGAACTTCTTGAATTGAACAAGCGTTCCAACCATCGAATATTCAGGCATCGACAAGTCAGCACGTTTCGCCACAACCTGCGACCCTTCGTCAATGCTCAGGGCAGGCTGGGCTGGCGCAGCCTGCCTGCCTGGTCGAATGGCCGGGAGTTTCACCAAGAATTTTCGCACAGTACCTGCCTCGCTTTATTTATTGAGTAACGAAAATAACGGCGCAATCATAACAAAACTGCACCGTTGAACAACAGTCCAATTCAGATATTCGGCAACTAATTCAGATATTCGGCGATCAGAATTTCGGCGATTTGCACACTGTTGAGGGCCGCGCCTTTACGCACATTATCGCTCACCACCCACATATCCAGACCCAGCGGATGCGACAAATCTTCGCGTATGCGTCCGACGTAAGTCGCATCAGTACCCGCCGCATCCACCGCCGTCGGCCAGCCTCCCGGCACGCGCTCATCCATCACTACCACGCCCGGCGCCTTTTCCAGCAAGGCACGCGCCTCGATAGCCGTGATCTTTTTGCGGGTTTCGATGTGCAGCGCTTCGGAATGACCATAGAACACCGGCACCCGTACCGCAGTCGGATTCACCAGTATGGTATCGTCTTCCATGATTTTCTGAGTCTCCCACACCATCTTCATTTCTTCCTTGGTGTAGCCGTTCTCCATGAACACATCGATCTGCGGCAACACATTGAAGGCGATGCGCTTGGGATAGACTTCCACCTCCACATCCTGCGAGCTGAACAGCGCGCGGGTCTGATTGACAAGCTCCTCGATCGCTTCCTTGCCGGTGCCCGATACGGCCTGATAAGTCGCCACATTAATACGCGCAATACCCACCGCGTCACGGATGGGCTTCAATGCCACCATCATCTGTATGGTCGAACAGTTCGGATTGGCGATGATGCCGCGATTCTTGTATTGCGCAATCGCGTGCGGATTGACTTCGGGCACCACCAGCGGAATATCGCGGTCGTAACGAAAATGTGCGGTATTGTCGATCACCACACAACCGGCCGCAGCGGCAATCGGTGCATATTTTTCAGACACGCTGCCGCCTGCCGAAAACAAGCCGATTTGCGTTTTTGAGAAATCGAAACCTTCGACATCCAGCACGGTGTGCTCCTCGCCACGGAACATGATTTCGGTGCCTGCTGAGCGGCTGGAAGCCAGCAGATAAAGGTTGCGCACCGGAAACTTGCGCTCTTCCAGTATCGCCAGCATCGCCTCGCCCACCGCGCCGGTCGCGCCCAGAATGCATACATCATATTGCTTACTCATGTTTCTTATTCCTTAAATTCAAAATTTGCAAAGCCTGTGGCTCGTAGCGTGTAGCCAAACCGGTTTTGCTACAAGCCACAAGCAACTGGCTACAAGCTCTTAACAACTGCATCGCCCATCGCCTCGCAGCCAATTTGCTGCATGCCGGCCTCGAAAATATCCGTGGTGCGCAGCCCTTGCTGCAACACGCGACGCACCGCAGTTTCAATGCGCAGCGCAAGCGCTTCCTGCGCAAATGTATAGCGCATCATCATCGCCACCGACAATATCGTCGCCAGCGGATTCGCAATATCCATACCCGCAATATCCGGTGCAGAACCATGGCAAGGTTCATACAAACCCTTGTTGTTCGCATCCAGCGATGCGGACGGCAACATGCCGATGGAACCGGTCAGCATCGAAGCTTCGTCCGACAAAATGTCACCGAAAATATTTCCGGTCAGAATCACGTCAAACTGCTTGGGCGCACGCACCAGTTGCATCGCGGCGTTGTCCACATACATATGCGACAGCACCACCTCGGGATATTCGCGCGCCACATCGGTGACGATCTCGCGCCATAACATGCTGGTGTCCAGCACATTGGCCTTATCCACCGAACACAGCTTGAAGCTGCGCTTCATCGCAATCTGGAAACCGACATGCGCCACACGGCGAATCTCCGACTCGCTGTAATGCATGGTGTCAAAGCCCTGACGCTCGCCGTTATCCAGCGTGCGGATGCCGCGCGGCTGACCGAAATAAATATCGCCGGTCAGTTCGCGCAGAATCATGATATCCAGATCCGATACCAGCTCAGGCTTCAGGCTGGACGAACTAACCAGCTCCGGATACACCAGCGCAGGACGTAAATTAGCGAATAGATTTAATATCTTACGTATACGCAACAAGCCTTGTTCAGGGCGCAGCGGGCGCGGCAAGGTATCATATTGATAGCCGCCCACCGCACCCAGCAGCACCGCATCACACGCCTGCACCAGCGTTTCTGTCGCAACCGGAAACGGATCACCCGCCGTATCATAACCTGCGCCACCGATATGGGCATACTCCATTTCAATCGGCAAACCCTCGCTGCGCAACGCTTCAAGTACTTTTGCAGCCTGCGCCACAATTTCCGGTCCTATGCCGTCACCCGGCAAAACTGCAATTTTCATAACGAATCATTCCCGTAGTTTTTTGAATATGCTTGAGCTGCAAAACGCTCCAGGCTGTCCAGTGCTTCATAAAGATAATGCGTGTGTTGCAGCAAGCTGTCGAAGTGTTTCGCTTTAGTCGCCTCCGACTCCGAGTAATCATGCGTTGCCGTATTTCTCAGCCCTCTCACCGCCAGCCAGTCATTCATGTCGGAAATAATACCCAACTGCACCATGTAGTTGAGCACGTAGGTGAACAGTCTCGTGTCCTCGCCTTCGATATTGGCAATCAGCTTCATCGCCGACGCCAGGTGATCCTGAAACTCGGCAAAACGTCCCTTGAACGCGGCCAGCGATTCAAGCTGATCTTCATTCCAGCCATCAAAATCGGCATCCACCCGCCACCAACTGGTCACCTTATCGTGAGAATAGGCCAGATTGCGGCGCATTTTCTGCAACTGTTTCAGCTTGTCGCGTAAAGCCTCAATCACATTGTCATTCATAACCTGACCCCCTGCGCACGGGCAATACGGTAAATCGGCAAGTCGCGTCCCGGCTCATGCACCACCAGATCAACCGGATAGGGCAACGCCGCCTCCAGCTTACCCAGACAAGTCACCCGTTTCATAAACAGATCGTCACACAGCGCAGGCACAACATACAAATCCACATCCCCGCCGCGCTTGGCCTCATCCACTCGGGAGCCGAACAGCCATAATTCCGCATCATCGCCAAACACATCAGCGACGATGCGTTTGATGACTGATTGCTCTTCCTCCGTCAGGCGCATCTTACAGCCAGGGCTGCGCTGCGTGGTGTCTGGCCTCGAACGCGGCAATCTCGTCCACATGCTGCAAGGTCAACCCGATGTCGTCCAGCCCGTTCAGCAGACAATGTTTGCGGAATGCGTCAACTTCAAACGGATAGACCGTACCATCCGGTGCGCCGATGGTCTGCTGCTCAAGGTCGATCGCAAGCTTGTAACCTGCGTTTGCCTCCACCTCACGAAACAGTATTTCAACCTTGCCCGCATCCAGCCTGATCGGCAACAGGCCGTTCTTGAAACAGTTATTGAAGAAGATGTCGGCAAAGCTGGGGGCAATAATGGCGCGAAAACCGTAATCTTCCAGCGCCCAGGGCGCGTGTTCGCGCGAGGAGCCGCAACCGAAATTCTCGCGAGCCAGCAGAATCTGCGCGCCCTGATAGCGCGGCTTATTCAATACAAAATCCGGATTCACCGGACGATTCGAATTATCCATACCCGGCTCGCCGTGATCCAGATAACGCCATTCATCGAATGCGTTCGGGCCGAAACCTGAACGCTTGATGGATTTCAGAAACTGTTTCGGGATAATCGCATCCGTGTCCACGTTGGCGCGATCCAAAGGCGCGACCAGACCATTGAGCAGGGTAAATTTTTTCATTTTGACTCTGATGCCTTTCCTGATTTTTCCTCGCCCACATGCAGCTTTCTGTCCACCCAGTTACCCGCCGTTTTCAAACCTCTAACCGTTGCCTCTCCGCCCTTTTGGATGCCATGACCCGCCGCCTCCGCACCCTTCTCAATGCCACGTCCGGCAGCTTCACCACCGCGCTTAACCGCATTGCCAACTCGTTCCGGAACACTCTCCTCGGCAGATGCATGCGCAGCCGCAAGCACACCCAGCGTCATCAGCAGAACCAATGTCCTCTTCACGGTTTTCATAATTTGCTTACATCCACAAAATGTCCGGCAATCGCTGCCGCCGCCGCCATCTCCGGACTGACCAGATGCGTGCGTCCGCCCTGTCCCTGACGCCCCTCGAAGTTACGGTTGGAGGTGGATGCGCAACGCTCGCCTGCCGCCAGTTTGTCGTCATTCATCGCAAGACACATCGAACAACCCGGCTCGCGCCACTCGAAGCCCGCGTCCGTAAATATCCTGTCCAGCCCTTCCTGCTCGGCCTGCCGCTTGACCAGACCGGAACCTGGCACCACCATCGCCTGTTTCACGGTGACTTTTCCGCCTTTAATTACGGCAGCGGCGGCACGCATATCTTCAATACGCGCGTTGGTACAGGAGCCGATGAACACCTTGTCGATTTTAATGTCGGTAATGGGCGTGTTAGCGCTCAACCCCATGTAAATCAACGCGCGCTCTGCGCCTTCACGCTTGTCGGCGGAGAGCGTCGCCGGGTCCGGCACGCAACCATCCACCGCCACCACCATTTCAGGCGAAGTACCCCAGGTCACCTGAGGACGAATTTCCGCCGCATCCAGCAGCACGCCGGCATCGAAAGCGGCGCCCTGATCGCTGTGCAAATTGCGCCACTGAACCACGGCCTTATCCCACAGATCGCCTTGAGGCGCAAAGGGACGGCCTTTGAGGTAGTCCAGAGTTGTATCATCCACCGCAATCATCCCGGCGCGCGCGCCCGCCTCTATCGCCATGTTGCACAAGGTCATGCGACCTTCCATGCTCAATGCACGGATGGCACTTCCTGCAAACTCGATTGCGTAACCCGTACCGCCCGCCGTACCGATCTTGCCGATCACCGCCAGCGCGATGTCCTTTGCGGTAACGCCGTGTCCCAGTATGCCTTCGACACGCACCTCCATGGATTTTGATTTCTTGGCAACCAGGCACTGCGTCGCCATCACATGCTCGACTTCGGAGGTGCCGATGCCGTGCGCCAGCGCGGCGAACGCGCCATGAGTGCTGGTGTGCGAATCGCCGCACACCACCGTCATGCCGGGCAAGGTCGCTCCCTGTTCAGGACCGATCACATGCACGATACCCTGACGAATGTCGTTCATTTTGAATTCCGTCACGCCAAACTCGGCGCAATTCGCATCCAGCGTTTCCACCTGTATGCGCGAGACCGGATCAGCAATGCCTGCCGAACGGTTGGTAGTCGGCACATTGTGATCGGGCACCGCCAGCATCGAGGCGATGCGCCACGGGCGGCGATGCGCCAGCCTCAGCCCCTCGAAGGCTTGCGGGCTGGTCACTTCATGCACCAGTTGCCGGTCGATGTAAATCAACGCGGTACCGTCCTCATCCTGTCTCACCACATGAGAGTTCCAGAGTTTGTCGTAAAGAGTTTGTGCACTCATAATGTTTCGCCTGACGAATAACCGATTCTAGAACGCGCGATTATGACACAACAGGCTCAGTTTGGCAGCTCGAATTGACTCAAGATAAAAGTTACCCAAGGTAGTCGCAAAAAGGGGTCGTTGCCTCAAGTTAAAGGTTACCGCGGGTAATCTGACATGGGCAAGCAAGAACGACGCGCCTATCACTCCAATGACAACGCGCATGTTGAGCGGAAAAACTGCTCATGTGTGCGCCAGCTATTCGGCTATGACCGCATGAGCGATGCCAGAATGGTCAAACTGATGAACGATCTGTATGCCGCTGAATCCGTTCGATATTCAGAAGCGAATTCAGCGTAAACTCAGGATCATTTTTAAACCGCTTCGGTAACCACTGAACATGAGGCAACGAGCAATTCCTACGGTAACCTTTTAACTTGAGGCAATGCGCATTCAAACTTATTTGATAGGCTTATATAAAAGATGCGCAAGCGATCCACACGAAACTGAGCAGGCATAAATATGCACTGAATTAGGCTAGAATTGCGCAAATTTCACGAATAGGTCGAAGTCATGCAAGAAATGGACACGAACGAAGATCAGACTTCCATACAAAAAAATCTGTGGCAGGTGAACAGACTGCTGCAAAAACACAAACTAATCGAGTCACTGGCCCACAAACAGAACCTTGTGGAATTGCAGCTCAGACTGGAAAAACTGAATGCGCAGTCGGTCGCACGCATCCTGGAGGCACTGTCACCTGATGACAGAGAGATCATCTGGCAGTTGGTTACAGAAGATCGCAAAGAGGAAATCCTGCTGGTCATCTCGGACGATGTCCGCTCTGAACTGGTTACTGGCGCCAGATCCCAGGACCACAGCGTAACCGTACGGGCGTTTGACCTGCATGAGGGACGCTTGCGGCAGATTCCGATCACCAACCGCGAGGATCTTGCCCGGGCAAAACCCATCTGGGTAGATCTGGTCGCGCCTGACGATGAACAAATCACATGGGCAAGTGAGTTGTTCGGGTTGGAATTGCCCAACCCGAAGGTACTGACCGATCTTGAGAGCAGCGCCAGATTCTATGTCGAAGAAGGCGGCGTTGTGCACCTGCACTCCGATTTTTTGCTCGACCGGGTTGACGCCTCACGCAACGTTGCGGTGGCGTTCATTCTGCATAAAGGCACGCTGTTCTCGGTGCGCGGTGAAGAATTGCCGGTTTTCCGCTTGCAGCGTTTGCGCGCCCGGGCGCAGTCCGGCTACGTATCCGAAGCCAAGGATGTGTTGCTCGACCTTTATGCGGCCGATGTGGAATACTCGGCCAATGCGCTGGAAGACGTGTATTCCGACCTGGGTATCGTCGGCAAACAGGTACTCAGTTCACGCATCACCGACGACGAGGCAGCCGCCATACTCGCCTCCATCGCCGAGGAAGAAGACCTCAACGGACGTATCCGCCGCAATGTGCTGGATACCCGGCGCGCGCTGTCCTTTCTGATGCGCGGCAAATTCCTGTCCGAATCGCAACACGACGATGTACGCGAAATTTTGCGCGACATCGAATCACTGGACGGGCATACGGCGTTCCTGTTCAACAAGATCAACTTCCTGATGGATGCCACGGACAGCTCGATCAATATCAACCAGAACAAGGACATCAAACGGCTGACGATCATCAGCGTCGTTTTCATGCCGCTTAATCTGCTGGCCGGCATCGGCGGCATGTCCGAATATTCGATGATGACGCATACCCTGCCCTGGCAAGTCTCCTACGCCGCCTTTACCATCGGACTGACCATCGTCGGCTTGCTTACCTTTGTCGGCCTGCGCTATACGGAACGGCGCAAGAAAAGAATCAATCTGGCCGCCAGCCTCAAAGCTCACAGCCACCATCTGTAACACGGTTTCTGTCGAGTGTAATAATACTGTCACACAAGATACATAATATCGAACTCGCTTCGGAACGCTTTTGCCACGGTTATGCATAGCGACTTACACAAGCAAACTTCAAACAGGAGAAATCATGAAACTCAAGCAGGTTTTTATCGCCATCACAGCGGCCTCAGCGTTCGCATTTGCCGGCAGCAGTTTTGCAACCGACATCACCGGAGCAGGAGCAACTTTTCCATACCCGATTTACGCCAAATGGGCCGAAGCCTACAAGGCACAGTCCGGCACCAACATGAACTACCAATCCATCGGCTCAGGCGGCGGCATCAAGCAAATCAATGCAAAGACGGTTGATTTCGGTGCGTCCGACATGCCGCTCAAGCCGGAAGAGCTGGAAAAAGGCGGCCTGATGCAGTTCCCTACCGTCATCGGCGGCGTGGTACCGGTCGTCAATATTGCAGGCGTCGCAAACGGCAAGCTACATTTGGACGGAGCAACCCTGGCCAACATCTACCTGGGCAAGATCACCAAGTGGAATGATCCGGCTATCGTAGCCATGAACAAAGGCGTCAAGCTGGGCGACGAAAACATCACCGTCGTACATCGTTCCGATGGCTCCGGCACCAGCTTCATTTTCACCAACTATCTGTCCAAGGTCAGTCCTGAATGGCAGACCTCTGTTGGCGAAGGCACGGCTGTTTCCTGGAAAGCCGGTACCGGCGGCAAGGGTAACGAAGGCGTCGCTTCCTACGTACAGCGTATCAAAGGCTCCATCGGTTATGTAGAATACGCCTATGCCTTGCAAAACAAGATGGCCGCCGTGCAAATGAAGAACCGTGACGGTCTGTATGTATCGCCTGATGCAAAAGCCTTCCAGGCCGCCGCTGCCGGTGCAGAATGGACCAAGGCACCAGGATTTTACGAAATTCTGACCAATGAAGAAGGCAAGAACAGCTGGCCTATCAGCGGCGCAACCTTCATCCTGATGCACAAATCACAGGAAAAGCCCGAATCAGCGGAAGCTGTGCTCAAGTTCTTCGACTGGGCCTACAAGAACGGCGACAAGCTGGCTGCTGAACTGGACTACATCACCCTGCCTGACAGCGTAAAAAAGCTGATCCGTGATGCATGGAAAGCTCAGATCAAAGACGCACAAGGCCGTGCAATCTGGAAGTAAGCAAGAGAAACGTGACTGATATAATATTATGATAAACACGAGGGGCTGTTGCCCCTCGTGTTTTGTAGTCAGGCCGTCAACCAACCAATAAAATCTCTATGTCGACGCTATTACAAGAAGCACGCCTCAAACGGCAAACTCTCATGGACTCCCTGTTCCACAACCTGACGCGCCTGGCCGCATCCGGCGTGCTGGTACTGCTGGCGGCTATTCTTTTCTCGCTGATCAAGGGCAGCATGCCCGCGATACATGCATTCGGTTTCGGCTTTCTGATAAGTCCGGACTGGGATCCGGTGACCGACCGGTTTGGCGCGCTGATACCCATCGTAGGCACACTTGTCACTTCATTTATCGCCCTGCTGATCGCCATACCGGTCAGCTTCGGCATCGCCCTGTTTCTGACAGAACTCTCGCCGCGCCTCCTGCGCCGCCCATTGGGTGTCGCCATAGAACTGCTGGCGGGGATACCCAGCATCATTTACGGCATGTGGGGCCTGTTCGTATTTGCACCTCTGTTTGCCGATCATATTGAACCCTGGCTCAACGATCACATCGGCCCGCTGCCCTACATCGGCCCGTTCTTTTCCGGCCCGCCTATGGGCATCGGCATCCTCACCGCCAGCATCATACTGGCCATCATGGTGATTCCTTTCATTTCTGCCGTGATGCGCGACGTGTTTGATGTCGTGCCCGTCATGCTCAAGGAATCCGCATACGGCCTGGGCTCGACCACCTGGGAAGTGATGATGAGCATCGTGCTGCCCTACACCAAGGTAGGCGTGGTCGGCGGCATCATGCTGGGGCTGGGACGTGCGCTGGGCGAAACCATGGCCGTCACCTTCGTCATCGGCAATGCCCATGAACTCTCCAAGTCCTTGCTCAACCCGGGCAACAGCATCTCTTCGGCGCTGGCCAACGAATTCACCGAAGCGGTAGGCGATCTTTATACCGCTTCGCTGGTCGAGCTTGGCCTGATTCTGTTCTTCATCACCTTTGTAGTGTTGTCACTCGCTCGCTACATGCTCTACAAGCTTGGGCAACGTGAAGGAAAGGTCTCGTAATGTTTGATTTATACGCAAGGCGTCGCCTCACCAACGCAATCGGCCTGACTGTTGCCATACTGGCCATGGCCTTCGGCCTGTTCTGGCTTTGCTGGATACTGTGGACTTTGCTGGATCACGGCCTGCCGGCACTCACACTCAAGGTATTTGCGCAGATGACGCCGCCGCCGGGCAGCTCGGGCGGCCTGCTCAATGCCATTTACGGCAGCCTGCTGATGACAGTGGGCGGCACCCTGGTAGGCACACCCATCGGCATCATGGCCGGCACCTACCTTGCCGAATACGGTCATCGCGGCTGGCTGGCGCCGGTCACCAGATTCATCAACGATATTCTGCTGTCCGCGCCCTCCATCGTAATTGGCCTGTTTATTTATGAAGTGTATGTCGTACAGGTCAAACACTTTTCCGGCTGGGCTGGAACCATGGCGCTGGCCATCATCGTGATTCCGATTGTGATACGCACCACTGAAAATATGTTGCGTCTGATCCCCAGCACACTGCGCGAAGCGGCCGCAGCACTCGGCGCGCCACAATGGCAAATCATCAGCTTTGTCACCTTAAGAGCCGCTCGCGCGGGCATCATCACCGGAGTCATGCTGGGCATTGCACGCATCAGCGGCGAGACTGCACCGCTGTTGTTCACCTCGCTCAACAATCAGTTCTGGAACAGCAACATGAACCAGCCGATGGCCAATCTACCAGTGGTGATCTTCCAGTTCGCCATGAGCCCCTACGCAGACTGGCAGGATCTGGCCTGGGGCGGCGCCTTGCTGATTACGGCCAGCGTCCTGACGCTCAACATCCTGGCGCGCGTATTGTTCCGTCAACGTGCTTCAACTCATTAACAAGGCTTGAATATGAACGCAGCAAACCATGCTACTCCCAGAATCGTCGTTAAAGACCTTAATTTCTATTACGGCAAATTCCTCGCTCTGAAAAATATCAATCTCGACATTGCAGAGAAGAAGGTAACGGCTTTCATCGGCCCGTCAGGCTGCGGAAAATCCACTCTGCTGCGCACCTTCAACCGTATGTATCAGCTCTACCCGCAGCAGACCGCCACTGGCGCTATCATGCTGGACGGTGACAATATTCTCGACAAACATCAGGATCTCAACAAGCTGCGCGCAAAAATCGGCATGGTATTCCAGAAGCCTACCCCGTTCCCGATGTCCATTTATGACAACATCGCGTTCGGCGTCAAGCTCTACAACAACCTCTCCAAGAACGACATGGATGAGCGCGTGGAATGGGCGTTAAAAAAAGCGGCGCTGTGGGTTGAGGTCAAAGACAAGTTGAAACAAAGCGGCATGGGTTTATCCGGCGGTCAACAGCAGCGTCTGTGCATTGCGCGCGCCATCGCCGTCAAACCTGAGGTGCTGCTGCTGGATGAACCGACCTCGGCACTTGACCCGATTTCCACGGCCCACATCGAGAAGCTGATCGATGAGCTCAAGGAAGACTTCACCATCGTCATTGTCACCCACAACATGCAGCAGGCCGCTCGCGTTTCCGATTACACGGCCTACATGTATCTGGGCGATTTGGTCGAGTTCGGCGATACCAGCACGGTCTTCACCAACCCGAAACGCAAGGAAACCGAAGACTACATTACAGGTAGGTTTGGTTAACCTTCCTGTAATGTAGCAGCGAAACAAACTTTATTATTAAGGGCTGAGCTATTATATAATTGGCAGATTTGGCTGATCTGCCAGTTATATAACAGCGAGACCAAAAAACCGTTTATAAAGCCGAGCTACTATATAACCGGTCGTTTCGGTTAAACGACCGGTTATGTAACAACGAAACAACAGACTATGTGCTTGCTCCCTCGCGGCGCCTCGGAGCGAGGAACGGCTAACTCACTTCGAGCATAAAACACTAATTCCGCTCACCCTGAGGGTAACGTCTGTCATCATCTCTGTACCGTCCGTCATTCTGCCGGTACGATCTGCTATCCTGATAGCCGCTTTCTTTCGTCTGATCCTGAATCAGGCTGACCCCAACCTGGACCGTATTGCCGGGCTGATAAGGCAGAGTGACTGTGGCATCTTTTCCGTTGTAGCGGTAGGTCACGGTATAGCCCCTGATGACGTCGCGGAAGTTATCCACATCGCGGCAACGCTCGATCCGCTGGCTGACAGGCTTATCAGGATTGGCAATACGATCCCCGATCAATACCCCAGCGACACCCCCTGCTGCTGCCGCAGCCTTCTTACCTGAGCCACCGCCCACCTGACTGCCGAGCAAGGCGCCGGCTATTCCGCCCACGATACTGCCTCCCGGCGAGTGACTGCTGTCCGGATTGGATACGTTATCACCCACTACCGCACCTGCCACAGCACCGGCGGCGGTGGCAGCCGTATTGCCCTGCCCGCCACCTACACGACTGCCCAGCAGGCCACCGGCCACACCGCCTACCACCGCACCCGTCATGGAACGCTCTTGCGGGGCGCTCTGAACAGTATCTATCGAGCATTCGCGACGCGGTTCATTGATGCGCTCATAAACCGGTGTACTCGACACCACACGTGCAGTATCGAAAAAATCGGCCGCATACACAGAACCAAACAAAGGAATGAGACTCAACGCCGTTAGACCCTTTTTCACTTTAAATTCCCCTTAATATCTCCGTATATACGGTACGGCATTATGACCCTGCCCGGGAAAAATTGTTCAAAAAAATCACGGAAAGGGAGAGTGGTAAGCAGGAAATGATGAGCAAACCAGAGCGCCGCTTTTGGCTTTTCCCACGATCCTCAATCCTGCTTTTTCACGCAGCACGCATACGATGGCGTAGATAGCCGAACAAGGCGGGAAGAAAAGACAGCATGATGACAGCTAGGATGATCAGCGTAAGGTTGTTTTTAATCAGCGGAATGTTGCCAAAAAGATAGCCCGTCACAGTCAGGCTGGCTATCCAGACAATACTGCCCAGCCCGCTATACAGCACAAACAGGCGGTAGCGCATCATGCCTATGCCCGCAACAAAGGGCGCAAAGGTACGAATGATGGGCATGAAGCGAGCTATGACGATGGTCTTGCCGCCATGCTTTTCATAAAAGGCATGCGTCCTGTCCAGATGTTCACGTTTGATAAAGCGCCCTTTGACGCGATGAAAAAGTCGCATGCCGATCAGGCGCCCCACCCAGTAGTTGGTGTTATCGCCGCCGAACGCCGCCAGCATCAAACAGGGCATCAGCCATTCCAGGCGCAACGCGCCCAGGCCGCACAAAGCGCCCGCGACAAAAAGCAGCGAATCGCCCGGCAAAAAAGGGGCGAAAACCAGCCCTGTCTCGGCGAAAATGATCATAAAAAGGATGCCGTAGACCCATGCCCCGTAGTGTTGCACCAGGGTCATCAGGTGCGCATCCAGATGCAAAACGAGATCGATAAAGGCAGTCAGTAATTCCAAAGTCAATCCAATTCTACTTACGGTTTACAACTAACGACTAGCGACTGACATCCAGTTCTTAAGGCAACACTTCTTCCGCTTCGACCTTTTCCGGCTTGATGAAGTCCTCGCGCGACACGCCCAGCCACAACAGGATCGGGCTTGCGACCAGCACCGAAGAATAGATGCTGAACATGATGCCGATGGTTAGCGCCATTGCAAAATAGTGCAGCGTCTCGCCGCCCAGAAACAACATGGCACACACCATCATCTGTGTGCAACCGTGGGTGATGATGGTGCGCGACATGGTACGGGTGATCGCATTGTCGATAATCTCGGTGACTTCCGCCTTGCGCATCTTGCGGAAGTTTTCACGGATACGGTCAAACACCACCACCGATTCATTCACCGAGTATCCCAGCACTGCCAGCACCGCCGCCAGCACCGACAACGAGAACTCCCACTGAAAGAAGGCGAAGAAACCCAGAATGATCACCACGTCATGCAAGTTGGCGATGATCGCGGACAGCCCGAACTTCCACTCGAAACGTATCCACAAATAACCGACGATACCTAAACTGACCAGCAGCAACGCCATCGCACCGTTGTCGACCAGATCACGGCCCACCTGGGGGCCGACGAACTCCACACGGCGCATTTCCACGCCGGCATCCTGGCTGCGCAGGGCGGCCATCACCTGATCGCTCAACTTGGCGCCTGCAACGTTCTGTTTTAATGGTATCTGAATCAGCACGTCACGGCTGGAGCCAAAGTTCTGTACCATCGCGTCCGGCAGTTTTGATGCCGTCAATTGCTCGCGCACTTTGGTCAGATCCGCAGGCTGTGCGTAATGAACTTCAAGCACCGTCCCGCCGGTAAAGTCCACCCCGAAGTTCAGCCCTTTTGTCGCCAGAAAAAATACCGCGAACAGGAACGTCACCAGCGAAATCGAAGTGGTGTAGCGCCCATAACTCATGAACGGAATGTCGTGTTTAATTCTGAAAAATTCCATATTTATTCCTCTACCCCTCGCCTAACGCGAGAAAATTGTTAGCCGATCGAGACCTTGGTCAATCTGGCGCGGCGCCCGTAAAACAGATTCACCGCGGCGCGCGACACCAGCACCGAACTGAACATCGAAGTCAGTATCCCCAGACACAGCACCACCGCAAAACCCTTGATCGGGCCTGAGCCAAACAAAAACAACGCGATACCGGCGATCAGGTTGGTGATATTCGAGTCCACGATGGTGGCAAAGGCATTGTCATACCCCGCATGGATCGCCGCCTGCGGCGAAATTCCGTTACGCAGCTCTTCCCGTATACGTTCGTTGATCAACACGTTGGAATCGATTGCCATACCAAGAGTCAGCGCGATACCGGCCATGCCCGGCAGGGTCAGGGTGGCTTGCAGCATGGACAACAACGCAACCAGCAACAACAGATTCACCGCCAGCGCCAGCACGGAAATCGTGCCGAACATCAGGTAATAAGCCACCATGAACACCGCAATCAGCATGAAACCGATCTTGGTCGAATTGAAACCGCGCGCGATATTGTCCGCCCCGAGACTGGGGCCCACGGTGCGTTCCTCGATGATTTCCATCGGCGCTGCCAGGGCGCCGGCGCGCAGCAACAGTGCGGTATCCTGCGCCTCGTCGGTGCTCATCTTGCCGCTGATCTGCACACGCCCGCCGCCGATTTCCTCGCGTATCACAGGGGCCGTCACGATCTCACCCTTGCCCTTCTCGAACAAGATGATTGCCATGCGTTTACCGACATTCTCGCGGGTCGCCTCCTTGAATTTGCGCGCCCCCACGCCGTCAAGATTGATATGCACCGCCGCTTCGTTGGTGCGGTTATCAAAACCGGGTTGCGCGTCATTGATGCGCTCGCCGGTCAGGATCACCTGTTTTTTCACCAGCAGCGTATTGCCTTCGCGATCCTTGAACATCTCGGTGCCGAAAGGGGCTACGCCGCCCGGCGCTATCTGATGCTCATCATCCACCATGCGCACTTCCAGGGTCGCGGTACGGCCAAGAATATCCTTGGCACGCGCCGTGTCCTGCACACCGGGCAACTGCACCACCACGCGGTCGACACCCTGCTGCTGAATCACCGGACCGTCCACGCCCAGTTCATTGACACGGTTGCGCAGGGTAAGCAGATTCTGTTGCACCGCCGATTCCTGAATACGGTGTTCAGCCTCCGGCTTCAACGCGGCTTGCAACAGGAATTCGCCGCCTTCTTGCTTATCGATCAGCGCATAGTCCGGGAAACGCTGTTTGAGCTGCTCTTCGCCACGGCTTCTTGCGGCTGCATCGCGAAATTTCACCAGCAAAGTATTTCCCTCGCGGCTTACACCGGAATAGGCGATATTTTCTTCGCGCAATGCGCTGCGAATATCGCCTGTCGCGGATTCCAGCGACTTATCCAGCGCCGCTTTCATATCCACCTGCATCAGAAAATGCACCCCGCCGCGCAGATCCAGGCCGAGATACATCGGCAGCGCATGCAGGCTGGTCAGCCAATGCGGCGAGCGCGACAACAAATTGAGCGCCACCACGTAATCGTCACCCAGACTGGCTTTCAGCGCGTCTTTGGCTTTGAGCTGAACATCCGTATCGGCAAAACGCGCCTTGATGCTGTTGCCATCCAGCTCGACCATTTGCGCGACAATATTAGCGGTTTTGAGCGCCGCATCGACGCGACCCAGCAAGGCGCTATCCGCCTTCATATTGGAACGCAGAGGCAAAACCTGAACGGCAGGCGATTCACCAAAGAAATTCGGCAGGGTGTAAATCAGGCCGGCCAGCAATACGGCCAGGATCAGCAGATATTTCCACAGTGGGTAACGGTTCATAACGACCTCTATAGCGCGCAACAGCTCTGAACGAACTGCTGCTTATTTGATGGACTTGATGGTTCCCTTGGGCAGCACGCTTTGAATCGCGGATTTTTGCACGATGACCTCAAGATTTTCGGCCAGCTCCACGCCGACGTATTGCTCGTAAACCTTGGAAACGCGCCCCAATTCGCCCCCCGTTGTCAGCACTTCATCGCCGCGTTGCAGCGCTTCCGTCATGGCCTTGAGTTCTTTGCTGCGCTTTTGCTGTGGACGCAAAATCAGAAAATAGAACACCGCAACCAGTGCGACCAACGGCAGATATTGCATGAATCCGTCCTGCACCGACCCTGCTGCCGCCTCTGCATATGCATTGCTAATAAACATTGTCTAACTCCATGAATCAATCAAAAGGTGCGCATTCTAGCATGAAGCATGTTACAGCTTCATGCCGGTGCGACAGCCTGCCCTGCACGACTCCGTTCAAAGCGCGCAACAAATCCCGCAAAATCATCGGCTTCTATCGCCGCGCGTATCTCGCTCATCAGATGCTGGTAATAGTGCAGATTGTGTATCGTATTGAGCCTCGCACCGAGTATTTCCTTCAGCCGGTGTAAATGGTGCAGATAGGCGCGACTGAAATTCCGGCAGGTATAACAGGTGCACGCCTCATCCAGCGGCCGGGTGTCCAGCCGGTATTGCGCATTCTTGATCTTGATGTCGCCGTTCTGCGTGAACAACATGCCGTTGCGCGCGTTGCGGGTCGGCATCACGCAATCGAACATGTCTATGCCCAACGCTACGGAGGCTACCAGATCCTCCGGCGTACCCACGCCCATCAGGTAGCGCGGCTTGTTCACGGGCAGCATCGGCGCCGTATGCGCCAGGATGCGCCGCATGTCCGCCTTGGGTTCGCCCACCGACAAGCCCCCGATGGCATAACCGTCAAAACCTATCCTGATCAATTCAGCGAGTGATTCATCGCGCAGGCTCTCGAACATGCCGCCCTGCACGATGCCGAACAGCGCGTTGGGATTGCCTTCATGCGCGGCCTTCGAGCGCGCCGCCCAGCGCAACGACAACAGCATCGAATCCGCCGCCTCGCGCAGGCTGGCAGGATAAGGCGTGCATTCATCGAAGATCATCGCAATGTCGGAGTTAAGCACGCGCTGGATGCGCATGGATTCCTCGGGCGTGAGAAACAGCTTGTCGCCGTTCACGGGCGACTGGAAGGTCACCCCCTCCTCGGTGATCTTGCGCAGCGCGCCGAGACTGAATACCTGAAAGCCGCCCGAATCGGTCAGTATCGGGCCATCCCAGCCCATAAAGCCATGCAGACCGCCGTGCGCTGCAATGACTTCCAGCCCGGGCCGCAACCACAAATGAAAGGTATTGCCCAGCACGATATGGGCGCCGATCTCGCGCAATTCGAGCGGACTCATCGCCTTGACCGTGCCATAGGTTCCAACCGGCATAAAAGCGGGTGTCTGTACCGTGCCATGCGCCAGCGTCAATTGCCCGCGCCGCGCCATTCCTGAAGTCTTGTATAAATCAAATTGCATTTCTAAACCTTAAAATAATTAAATCGCACCACTCACAACTGGTAACTAGCGACTGTTTTTCCCTATCAGCATCGCATCGCCGTAACTGAAGAAGCGATATTGCTGCTCCACCGCATGCCGGTACGCCGCACGCATCTCATCCGTTCCGCCGAATGCGGAAACCAGCATCAGCAAGGTGGATCTGGGCAGGTGAAAATTGGTCAGCAACACATCCACCACACGGAATCTGAAGCCCGGCGTGATGAAGATGCTTGTCTCGCCCGTGCCTGCCTGCAATCCATCTTCCAGTGACGCAGCACTTTCCAGCGCGCGCAGGCTGGTCGTACCCACCGCCACCACACGCCCGCCCGCCTTGCGCGCAGCTTCGATCGCATCAACCGTTGTCTGCGGTATTTCGTAACATTCGCTGTGCATCACGTGCTCATGCACGAATTCAGCGCGCACCGGCTGGAAGGTGCCCGCCCCCACATGCAGCGTCACGTATGCAAGGTTCACGCCCTTATCTTTCAAAGCTTGCAGCATTGCCTCGTCAAAATGCAGGCCGGCCGTCGGCGCCGCCACCGCACCCGCTTCGCGCGCAAACACCGTCTGGTAGCGCGACTCGTCATCCGCCTCAGCGGCATGCGTAATATAGGGAGGCAGCGGCAAACTGCCGAAGCGCTCCAGCAAATCCAGCACCGGCACTTCCGAGTTAAAGCGTAAGTGAAAAAACTCGCCCTCGCGCCCCAGTACCTCGACGCTTAACTCCCCCGCCAAGAGGATATCACTACCTGTTTTAGGCGATTTGCTGGCGCGCACCTGGGCCAGCACCTCATGCTCGCCCAGCACGCGCTCGATCAGCACTTCGACTTTCCCGCCGCTTTGCTTGACGCCGAACAAACGCGCCTTGATGACCCGCGTGTCATTGAGCACCAGCAGATCGCCCGGCTTTATTTTTTGCAGCAAATCGGCAAACTGTCTGTCCTCCAGCGCCTCGCCCTGCACGCACAGCAAGCGACTGGCCCCTCGCATCTTCGGCGGGTGCTGGGCAATCAGTTCTTCGGGCAATTCAAAATCAAATTCTTCGGTACGCATCCACTGCCCGTCATTATTGCAAAGGCGCGATTGTAGTTGATATGGGCAACTGTTTCATGGATAATGCGCCCCTCCTTGCCGGGGTGATGGAACTGGTAGACGTGCCGGACTCAAAATCCGGTGCCTGAAAGGGCGTGGGGGTTCGATTCCCCCCCCCGGCACCAAGAATTATGCTTTCCGTTGTCAACCGACCAGACGAACAGTACGTTGTAGGCAGCGACACCGAAGTGTCGGCAAACATGCCAAATATCCTTAACTGACTTAAACTGGAGTTTACGATGAGCAAACTGTTATCCGTACTGATCGCTGGTATTTTCGCCGCTGTTTCCTTCACCGCTGTTGCAGCCGATGCTGCTCCTGCCAAGGATGCCGGTATGACTGCCGCTGCACCAGCGAAAGCAGAAACCAAGGCCGAAGAAAAGAAAGAAGTAAAGAAGCACAAAAAGCACAAAAAAGCAAAGAAGGCTGAAGCTGCTGCTCCAGCAGAAGCCCCAGCTGCCAAGTAATACAGGCAGCCGTTAAAAAAGACAGGGGGAACCCTGTCTTTTTTCATTTATAAGCGTATATAAACGTCAAATGATCTGGAAACCACATGTCACTGTCGCTGCCGTCACCGAACGGGAGGGCCGTTTCCTGCTGATAGAAGAGGAAACCTCGCAAGGGCTGCGCTTCAACCAGCCCGCCGGACACTGGGAAGCGGGCGAAACGCTGACCGAGGCCGCCGCTCGCGAAGCGCTGGAAGAATCGGCCTATGACTTCCTGCCGCAGCATTTGCTCGGCATCTACCGCTGGCATGCACCGGCATCTGACACCACCTTTTTGCGCTTCGCCTTTTGCGGGGAAGTCACCGCCCACTACCCGGAACGAGAACTGGATCAGGGCATCGTGCGCGCCGTTTGGATGACGCTGGACGAGATACGCGCCAGCCAGTCCCTGCACCGCAGCCCGCTGGTATTGCGCTGCTGCGAGGATTATCTGGCGGGAAAACGTTATCCGCTCGATATCCTGGTGCACTACCATGAGTAACGGACAAGTCCGCCTCCCTCACCCAAACCCTCTCCCGGAGGGAGAGGGGACAAATGTGAAAACCATCTCTAAACCTCGGGTTGTGGTTGGCATGTCCGGTGGCGTGGACTCTTCCGTCACCGCGCTGTTGCTGAAAGAACAGGGTTATGACGTGATCGGCCTGTTCATGAAGAACTGGGAAGACGACGACAACAGCGAATATTGCTCGTCGCGCCAGGATCTGCTCGATGCGGTGTCGGTCGCCGACACCATCGGCATTCCCATCGAGGCGGTGAATTTCGCAAAGGAATACAAGGATCGCGTGTTCAGCGCCTTCCTGCGCGAATATCAGGCCGGGCGCACACCCAATCCCGACATCCTGTGCAACGCCGAAATCAAGTTCAAGGCTTTTCTCGATCATGCCGTGCAACTTGGCGCAGACACCATCGCCACCGGGCACTATGCCAAAGTACGCGAAGTGGGTGGCCTGTTTCAGCTGCTTAAAGCTGCGGATTCCGGCAAGGATCAGAGCTACTTTCTGCATCGTCTGAATCAATCGCAACTCTCCCGCGCGATATTCCCTTTAGGAGAACTTCAGAAAACCGAGGTGCGCAAGATTGCCGAACAGCATGGTCTGTGCAACCATGCCAAGAAGGACAGCACCGGCATCTGCTTCATCGGCGAACGCCCGTTCCGCGAATTCCTGAGCGGCTATCTGCCCACCCAGCCCGGCGAAATGCGCACGCCGGAAGGCCGTCTGGTCGGCCATCACATCGGACTGTCGTTCTATACGCTGGGCCAGCGCCAGGGTCTGGGGATAGGGGGCATCAGAGGACAGAAGACAGAGGACAGAGAACAGAAAACCGAAGACAAGCATGAACCCTGGTTCGTGGCGGGTAAAAACATGGCTAAGAACATACTGATCGTGGTTCAGGGTCACGATCATCCGGCGCTGCTAAGCTCGAATCTTACGGCCCTTGATGCGCACTGGATCAGCGGTACCGCGCCCATCCTCAATCATCCTTATGCCGCCAAGACTCGTTACCGTCAGGCGGATGCGCCCTGCCGCATCACGGAGATTGCAGGTGAGCAGTGTTCAGTCTCCTTCGATCAGCCGCAATGGGCGGTCACGCCCGGTCAGTCAGTCGTGCTCTACGAGGGCGACGTTTGTCTGGGCGGCGCGATCATCGAAGCAGGGATGTAATTTTTGCCGGGGGCAGCCCGGCAGCTGATTACCTTTCTTGTCTTGCCAAGAAAGGTAATCGAAAGAAATCGCCCCCGGTTTGCCGCCCCTGCGGGGTACCCTCGACAGTCAGCAAACAGCGGGGCTGCGCAACTCGCCCTGGCAGTGCGCACACATCCCGCCCTGCGGCGGAGCTCAAACAGTGCTCGCCTTAAACCACCGCTGTTTGTTGACTGTCTTCGGCGGCGCACAGGGGATAAGGGTGAAACTTAAAGAGCACTTTCAAAAAGTAATTGGTAAAACGAACCACGGACATCAAGCAGAAACCTTGCGCTAAGTCTGGACAGCTTTTTGGCATTCCATGCAATAGACTTTTCCGCCAAATTTAGGTTTATTAAACCAACAAAATTTTGCAACGTTATATGGCACAGCTTGTGAGCAAGATGCACACACCAATTTTTGCTTTGGCTTTTCGGTCCCTTCATTGGTTGTTATGGATGGCGCAGAAATCTCTCTTGCAGATTGAATAACTGGTTTTGACTTTACCATATCCTGAATGATTTCTGGCGGTGTTTGCACTGGAGAAACTGCCGTCGGACTGACTAAGAGGCCAAATTTGGCTGACCAGTTGAATTGTATCGGCTTGTGCTGACCAACAATCTCACGACAAATCAACTCCAATGTATCCTGGCCAATTATTTTTGCCATTAAAAGAGGATTGTTATTTGCATCCAGAGCCTTATCTATTGCCTTGAAGAGTTGATCATTTTTAATGATGCAATCCAATCCATCAACTTTAATCTTGGGACGGCTAATTCTCGCATGCTTAGAGACCAGCACAAGGCTCTTCAAATCCGGCTTGATTGTGAAGCCAAGCCGCGTCGGCAGTTTGACTGCACCTGACTCAAGAAAACGTTTCAGTATAAGAATATGGCGGTTATTCTGCTCAATGGGTGAAGGGACGCCATAAGGCTTGCTGCCAAAAAATGCCGCGAACTCTCCATGTTCATTAATGGCAACGCCTTCCGAAAAACGCTTACTTTCACACACCCAAAATTCCAACCAGCGATTAATAATCAAATGATCGATTTGAGCGACCAGATCGCCATATTCGATTCTCAAATCATGAATAATCATCCAGTTTTTCGATGCGCCCCAATGCACTTTCATTTCATATGCAGCTTCATTTTCGCCCTTAATGCCCGCTTGAATATTGCGAATTTCTTGTTCGATCCGCTTCCGGGTGTCTGAATGGCAATCCGGCCTAGTCTGCAAACGCTGCAAAGCAATAATTTGCGCACCTTTATCGTCTGCTTCTTTAATAATCATTACTTTTCCCCATTTTTAACCCTGTAGCTAGAGTAGCATTGCAGTAAATATAGTTCAAAATCTGATATAGGCAAGTTTTTGAGCCTGACGGAGACGTTAAAAACACAGTTACGCCAATACCGTTACACCGCTGCGTAGCGCCTCACATCCAGTTCAACGCCACGGGCTGAAGCCTGGTCAGCTTGTTCCAGCAATGAGCGGGCAACCTCCTCATCGTGATAAATTTCACCGCAGTTATCGCAAATATCCGCGGGTACATTTTTAAAGAGCAGCGTCGTACCATCCCGTTCCAGCGTGATGCTGGCGTTACCCCTATGCGTGCTGCCATGCTTGCAAATCGGGCATTTCATGGTTGCCTCCTTGTCTGCAAGTCCTCATGCCATTGAAGATGCAAACCTTACTTGTGACATACAGGAACGGCTTGCTCGTTTTCTTCGCCCCAGGTCGACAGCCAGCCCACAACCTCTTCACCGCTTACATGTAAACCGTTTTCCTGATATTCCTTCCAGGCATTGACAGCATCCTGCCGGAACGCTACGCGCTTCTCCTCGCGCTCGACATACTGGCTGATCGCCTCGCGCATCAACCAGTGCGAAGTTCGCTGACGCGCTTCAGCCAGTTTTTTGATGCGTTCCCGGGTATTCTGATCGATCTTGATTGCGACAGGGCGAGTAACGGCGGTCGTCATGGGGCGCTCCGATTGGGTATAAAGAGGTATCACCTTATCATAATTTCACGCATTTTTTACCAGCGCTACCCCAATTGACGTGCATCCGTGACGGTATTTTTCACTGATGCCTAAACCATGCAGTTTCGCGTAAAATGCGCGTTTTATGATTTCAGGCTTTGCCATGACCCAACTTACCGCACTCTCCCCGCTGGACGGACGCTATCACGGCAAGGTTGACGCCCTGCGCGGCTATTTCAGCGAATTCGGCCTGATCCGCTTCCGCGTGCTGATCGAAATCGAATGGCTCAAAGCGCTCGCCGCACAAACCGATATTCCGGAAATCGGCCCGTTCTCCAAAGCCACGATCGCGCAGCTCGATGCACTGAACGCGAATTTCAGCGAGGCCGATGCCCAGGCGATCAAGAACATCGAGAAAACCACCAACCACGACGTAAAAGCCATCGAATACTGGCTGCGCGACCAGCTGTCCGCCAACCCGGAAACTGCCAGGATACTCGAATTCATCCACTTCGCCTGCACCTCGGAGGACATCAACAATCTCTCGCACGCATTGATGCTCAAGAATGGTCGCGATGCGGTCATGCTGCCCGCATTAAAACTGATCATTGCACGCCTGACCGACCTTGCACATCAGCTGGCCGACCTGCCGATGCTGTGCCGCACCCACGGCCAGACCGCCACGCCCAGCACGCTAGGCAAGGAAATGGCCAATGTGGTATATCGTTTGCAACGCGCCGAACAACGCATGGTGTCCGTTGAAATTATGGGCAAGATCAACGGCGCGGTCGGCAATTACAACGCGCACCTGGCAGCCTATCCGGCAGTCAATTGGGAAGCCTTCGCAGAAGAGTTTGTCACAAAACTCGGCATCGTCTTCAACCCCTACACCATCCAGATCGAACCGCATGATTACATGGCGGAACTGTTCGATGCCTGCGCACGCATCAATACCATATTGATCGATCTGAACCGCGACATCTGGGGCTACATTTCGCTGGGCTATTTCAAGCAGAAGGTAATCAAGGGCGAAGTCGGTTCATCCACCATGCCGCACAAGGTCAATCCGATCGACTTCGAGAACTCAGAAGGAAATCTTGGGCTGGCCAATGCCTTGCTGCGCCATTTATCCGAAAAACTGCCCGTCTCCCGCTGGCAGCGCGACCTGACCGATTCCACCGTGTTGCGCAATATGGGTGTCGCCCTGGGCTATTCCCTGCTCGCCTATGAATCCTGTCTGAAAGGTCTGAACAAGCTGGAAGTCAATGCACAACGCGTGACCGATGATCTGAATTCAAGCTGGGAAGTCATGGCAGAACCCATACAGACCGTGATGCGTCGCTACAATATCGAAAATGCCTACGACAAATTGAAGGAACTGACGCGCGGTCAGAGCGGCATCAACCGCGATTCGCTGCGAGCCTTCATCGCCATGCTGGATATTCCTGAAGATGAAAAGCAGCGTTTGCTGCAACTCTCGCCCGAGACTTATATCGGCAAGGCAGCCGAACTGGCCAAACGGATTTAACGCAGGCCGGGCTACATTAGACCACTTCGATAAACTCAGGACAGCCCACCCTACTGCCTATAGGCTTACAGCAGCCCTCGCTCCGCAAAAGACAAGGTCTGTCCTGCCGCGACCACAAAGTGATCGAGCACGCTCACATCGACCAGTGCCAGCGCCTGTTTCAGCGCACCGGTCAATAGCTGATCCGCCTGACTGGGCTCGGCAACACCGGCAGGATGGTTGTGCGCAAGTATCACTGCGGCGGCGTTATGCGCCAGTGCGCGCTTGACCACTTCGCGGGGATAAACGCTGGTCTGGCTGAGCGTGCCGTGAAACAGCTCCTCCGAGGCAATCACCCGATGCCGGGTGTCCAGAAACAGCACCAGAAAAACTTCCTGCTGTCGGCCTGCCAACAACAATTGCAGGTAATCGCGCACCGCATGCGGCGAATTGAGCGTATCTCCGCTTTGCAGCTCCTCCCGCAAGGCGCGCCGTGACATTTCCAGCACGGCTTGCAGTTGCACGAACTTGGCCGGCCCCATGCCCTTGACCGTACAAAAATCGTTCAGCCCCGCGGCGAATAACCGGGTAAGGCTGCCGTATCTGCCAAGCAACTCGCGCGCCAGATCCACAGCACTCTTGCCCTTCATGCCGGTGCGCAGAAAAATTGCCAGCAATTCAGCGTCCGACAACGCCGCCGCGCCACGCGCCAGCAGCTTCTCGCGCGGACGCTCTCCCTCCGGCCAATCGACGATACTCACGGTCACCCCCTGTGATTCTGTAACCACATCAGATAATTATCGCATTGTCATTATCACACGAGTTTCTTGCAGATTGCTCCGCACTCGCCTATGCTCAAACCCTTATACATCAACGTTGCAACATGCACAATTTCAACCGTTTTGCATTGCTTGTTCCGATCGCTCTGATGACGGGCTGCGCCGGCACGCCCGTACAGATCACTCCGCCGGTTCAAGTATCCCCCGAAAAGCCATCCGCCACAGCCCCCTCACCCGTCCGCGCAAAACCCCATGCCGCACCTTCTGTGCCCGCAGCACCACCCGCCATCATGTCCCCGGCATTGAACGAAACTGAAGTACACGCATTCGTTTTAAAACTCCTGCCCGTCGCGCTGGAGGACAAGGAAGGCTGGGCCGGAGACTTGCAAAGCGCATTCAGGTCGTTGCAAATCCGGCCCACGGCAGAGAATTTCTGCGCCGTAACAGCGATCATCGAACAGGAATCGAGCTTTCAGGCCGACCCTGTCGTCCCGGGACTGCCCGCCATAGTCCGGCGTGAGATCGCTCAGCGCAGCGCAAAATACAGCGTTCCTGAGACGGTGGTTGACTGGATGCTGAGCACGACCTCCAGGGATGGCCGCAGTTATAGCAATCGCATCGCTGCGCTCAGGACTGAAAAAGAACTCAGCGATTTGATAGAAGAAATCATCGCCCGTATTCCGGCAGGCCGTGACTTGTACCCCAACTATAACCCTGTGCACACCGGCGGCCCGATGCAGGTCAACGTCGAGTTCGCCGAAAATCATGTGCGTGCACGCCCCTATCCCTACCCCATACACGGCAACCTGCGCAACGAGGTATTTTCCCGTCGCGGCGGCATTTATTTCGGCAGCGCCATTCTGCTCGACTACCCCGCTCCCTACGCTGACATGCTCTATCGTTTTGCCGACTATAACGCGGGTCGTTACAGCAGCCGCAATGCCGCATTTCAGCAGGCTTTATCGCGCCTCTCCGGAAAGACACTGGCAATGGACGGCGATCTGCTGCGCTACCGGAACGGCAATATTTCATCCGAACCCAGCGCCACACTCAACGCACTGCTCACCATAAAAACGAACTTGCGAATGAACGAAGCCGAGATACAGCGCGATCTGCGTCTGGAAAAGCTCGCAAGTTTCGGCAAAACGCCGCTTTATGACCGTCTGTACGCGCTGGCCGACCCATCCGGCGCCCAGCCGCGCGTCGTGATGCCGGAAATCGACCTTAAAAGTCCGAAAATACGCCGCAAACTCACCACTGAATGGTTCGCCCGCCGGGTGTACGGACGCTACCAGAACTGCCTGCAACATTCAGGCTTGCATGCTAAAAATTCTGCTGCCAAGGCAAAACCTGCCACTCGTCAGTAAGTATTCAATCTATTTTTCTTGTAAGATGCGCAGCATGAATAAATCACACATCGTGCTCGGCATCAGCGGCGGCATCGCGGCCTATAAATCCGCCGGGCTGCTGCGTTTATTGATGAAACAGGGATTTTCGGTGCAGGTCGCGATGACCGAAGCCGCCTGCCATTTCATCACGCCGACTACCCTGCAAGCGCTGTCCGGCAAACCGGTTTATACGGACCAGTGGGACGCACGCGCGCCGGACAGCATGGCGCACATCAATCTGAGTCGTGAAGCGGACGCCATCGTGATCGCGCCTGCCAGCGCCGATTTCATTGCCAAGCTGGCGCATGGGCTGGCCGATGACCTTTTATCCACGCTCTGTCTGGCGCGCAACTGCCCCTTGCTGATTGCCCCTGCGATGAACCGCGAAATGTGGCAGAACAAGGCTACCCAACGCAACATCGCCCGACTGATTGCGGATGGCGTGCAGGTGCTGGGCCCGGACAGCGGGGTGCAGGCCTGCGGCGAAACCGGCATGGGGCGCATGCTGGAACCCGAACAATTGGCATCGGACATCGCAGCATTTCTGAATAACGCCCCGCGCTCCTTCCCCCCTCTCCCCGCAGGCGGGGCGAGGGAATTGAGCGGTGTAAAAATCCTGATTACCGCAGGGCCGACCTATGAAGCCATCGATGCGGTGCGCGGCATCACCAACCGCAGCTCGGGAAAAATGGGTTATGCCATCGCACAGGCAGCACAGGAAGCAGGCGCCGAGGTGATACTGGTTTCCGGCCCGACCGCTCTGCCCTGCCCCCTGAACGCCCGGAGAATCGACGTGCAAAGCTGCGAAGAAATGCGCTCTGCCGTGATGCAACAGGTTGCCGCCTGCGATATCTTCATCGCGGTGGCAGCCGTGGCCGACTACCGGGTTGCACAGACCAGCGCGCAGAAAATCAAGAAAAGCAACGCCCCGCTCACCCTCGAACTCGTCCCCAACCCGGACATTCTGGCGCAGGTCGCAGCGCTTGAGCATCCGCCCTATTGTGTGGGATTCGCCGCCGAAAGCTGTAATCTGGCAGAATATGCCGAGCAAAAACGCCGCTCAAAGAAACTGCCGCTGCTGGTGGGCAATCTCGCCCAGCAGGCCATCGGCAGCGACGACAACGAGCTGATCTTGTTCGACCATGAAGGGATGCATCCCCTGCCGCGCGCCGACAAGCTCACGCTGGCAAGACAACTGATACAACAAATCGCGCAACGTTATAAAGGAGCAGTTCAATGAAACATCCCGTCGTAGATGTCAAAATACTGGACCACCGCCTGCACGAGAACATGCCGGCTTATGCGACCGCAGGATCCGCCGGCATCGATTTGCGCGCCTGCATCGACCACGCGCTGGTGATACAACCCAAGCAATGCGAACTGATTCCCAGCGGCATCGCGATACACCTGGCCAACCCCGGCTACGCCGCGATGATATTGCCGCGCTCGGGGCTGGGACACAAACACGGCATCGTGCTGGGCAATCTGGTCGGGCTGATCGATTCAGATTATCAGGGGCAGGTATTCGTCTCGTTATGGAACCGCAGCCAGATGCCGTTTACGCTGATGCCGATGGAACGCATGGCGCAACTGGTGATCGTGCCGGTGGTACAGGCCAAATTCAACGTGGTCGAGGAATTCCCGTTGAGCGAGCGCGGCACGGGCGGCTTTGGCAGCACCGGAAAACACTAGGAGCCTGTCGGACTTGTTTCACAAGAAACAAGTCCGACAGGCTCCTAGCAAAGGCCAGCCGGCAGCACCGAAAATCCGGATGCGCCGTCAGTCGTCATCCTCATCCTCCCCGACCCTTTGCCGACGAGGTACCGTCGCAGGATCGGCGGTGATGCCGCGATAAATCTCCACTCTGTCGCCGGGCTTGAGCAACCCGTCCAGCTTGGCCACTTTACCGAAGATACCCACCTGATGAGTTTCAAGGTCTATTTCAGGAAACTTGGTCAATATACCCGACTGTTCTATGGCATCCAGCACCGTGGCATTGTCAGGCACCTCGATGCGCAGCCAGAGTTGCTGTGCGGGTTCGGAATAGGCAATGCCGACTTGCATGGCGCTCTCCTTAGGCGGCGACAGGCGCTGCTGTTTGCATGACTTCGGCAAGCCGGGCGCGGCGACGGTCGATCATCCGCTTGCCGGCAATCAGGAACCCTACCGCCAGAAAACCGCCGGGCGGCAGGATCATCAGCAGAAAACCCTTGTAATCCGGTATCAGTTTGAGTTCCATGAAGGAAAACGCAGGGCCCAGCAACAGATGCGCATCGGCAAACAACGTGCCGGTACCGAGTATTTCACGCACCGCGCCGATGGTGGTCAGCGCAAAGGTAAACCCCAGCCCCATCATCAGCCCGTCCATGCCGGAGGGCAGAATCGGATTCTTGGCGGCAAACGCCTCGGCGCGCCCCAGCACCGCACAGTTGGCCACGATCAGCGCGATATACAGCCCCAGCACTTTGTATAAGTCATGCGCCCATGCATCGATGCTCACATCCACCAGCGTCACCAGGGTGGCGATGATCACGATATACACCGGAATGCGCACCTCTTCGCTGACCGCATGGCGGATGGATGAAATGATCATGTTGGAGGCGACCAGCACCGCCGTGGTTGCCAGCCCCATGCCCAGCCCGTTGGTCGCCGTGCTGGTCACCGCCATGGTCGGACAAAGCCCCAGCGTCTGTGAAAACACGATATTGTTGCTCCACAGACTGTCGCTGGTAATGCGTGTATAAGTATTACTCATGATCGCCCTCCGTTAATGTGAAATTCGCGCAAGCGTTCGTTTGTTCCCTCTCCCTTCGGGAGAGGGTTTGGGTGAGGGAAACGGGCATTGCAAACTTCATCCACAGCATCAATCAATGCCCGTTACCTTCATCCAGCAGTTTTTCTTTCTGTTTATCGAAAAATTCCATTCCTCCCTTGACGGCTTTTACCACCCCGCGCGGGGTGATGGTCGCGCCGGCGAACTGATCGAACACGCCGCCATCCTTTTTTACCGCCCATTTTTCGACAGGCGGATCGCCCAGACTTTTATCATCGAACGCGTATATCCAGCGGCTCTTGGCAGGCTCGATCTTGTCGCCCAGACCCGGCGTCTCCTTGTGCTTGATCACGCGCACACCCGTGATATGCCCGTTGCGGTCTATGCCCATCATGCAATCGATCGGTCCGGCATAACCGTTGCCGCTTACCTTGAACACCACCGCTTCGACCCGTCCCGCACGGCGCGCCCGGTACACGGTGACTTCTCCGTTCGGGCCATTCAGCACCAGCGTATCCTTGAGCAAATCGTTGTCATATTTCCCCGGCAACACCTGGACCAGCGACTGTTGCATGTCGCGCGCCTGTGCTGCGGCAATATCGGCGGAAGTCGCCTTGTCGGCAAGCGCGAGCGCCGCAGTGGTCACCAGCGTCACCCCGCCCAACAGCACCACCTGATAATACAATTGCTTGCGCAGCTTCTCGAAGTTCATTTCACGACTCCTTGCTGACCGGCTCTGCGGTAATGGACACTCCCTTGCGATCGCGCCCGTAGATGCGCGGCTTGACATAGTGATCGATGAGGGGAGTGGCCGCGTTCATCAGCATCACGGCGAACGCCACGCCTTCCGGGTAACCTCCCCAGGTTCGGATGATCCAGGTCAACAGTCCGCAACCCAGACCGAAAACGAGCTGCCCGGCGGCGGTATTGGGCGATGTCACAGGGTCCGTGACGATGAAGAACGCCCCCAGCATCAGTCCGCCGGACAACAGGTGATACAGCGGCCCCGCATAGTGCGCAGGATTAATCGCGCTGAATATCATCGCGGGCACAACAACGCCTGCCAGCATCGCCACCGGCGCATGCCAGGTGATGATGCGCCTGAATATCAGAAACAGTCCGCCCGCCAGCAGGAACAGGCCGGCCGTCTCCCCCAGGCTGCCTGCGCGGCTTCCCATCAGCGCATCCAGCGGCGCGTAGTAACCGCTGAGCGCCTGCTCCAGTCCTATCCCGCGCGTAAATTCGGTCTTGACGTGACCCAGCAGTGAGGCGCTCGCCATGCCATCCAGATGAACGCTGGCGAATGTGACCGCCAGGCCGTCCAGCCATCCCGGCGCATGGAGCGAACTCAGCGGCGCAGGCGCGATCCATGTGGTCATTTCCACCGGGAAGGAAATCAGCAACATCACGCGGGCCGCCATGGCCGGATTGAATACGTTTTGCCCCAGTCCGCCATACAATTGCTTGGAAATGATCACCGCGAACAAACTGCCCAGCACGGCGATCCACCAGGGCGCCCAGGGAGGCAGTGACAATACCAGCAGCCAGGCCGTCAATATGCCCGAGCCGTCCATCAGCACAGGGCGTATCGCGCGCTGCTGCACGCGCAGCACAAAGGCTTCGCCGACCAGCGCCGCCAGCAGCGACACGAGCCACAGATTGACGGCCGGCCAGCCATACAGCCAGAAACCGAACAGGGTGGCCGGTGTCAGGGCCAACATCACCAGCGCCATGACCCGGCTGAGCGAAACCGGCGCGTGCGCGTGAGGGGAATGTGCGATCTTGTTCATGCCGCCTCCGATATGGTTTGGGCAGCTGCCTGTTTCGTAGCGCGTTCCTTGGCCTCGCGCGCGGCCTTGCGCTGGGCGGCCGCCTCCTGACGTTCGCGCTCGATGCGTTGCGTCCGCGCGATGCGTTCGTCGACCAGCTTTTTGGTCGCCTCCTGTTTCAGCTTGCCGCGCTCCAGTTCCATCAGTTCGCCCTTGGCAAAGTTGAAGTAGTGCACCAGCGGAATGTGGGACGGGCAGACAAATGAACAACAGCCGCAGGCGATGCAGTCCTTCAGTCCGTGTGCCACCGCCGCAGCCGAATTCCCTGCCCGGATGTGTGCCACCATCTCCAGCGGCAACAATCCGACCGGACAGGCGCGCACGCAACTGGAACAGCGTATGCAGGGCGCGGGCTGTGTGCTGCCGATTTCACTGCGAGTCAACGCCAGCACACCGCTACTCCCCTTGACCACCGGCACCGCCGCCGTTGACAATTCGATTCCCATCATCGGCCCGCCCAGCACCATGCGTGCAGGCTGGCTGCTGAATCCGCCGCAATAGCGGAACAGCTCTTCAACCAGCGTACCGATCGGCACCATCAGGTTGGCAGGTTCCGCCACCGCACCGCCGCTGACGGTCAGCAGCCTCGACACCAGAGGCCGGCCGAAACGGATGGCGTCCCTTACTGCGAAGGCGGTCGCCACGTTATGCACCAGCACCCCGATGTCGGCCGAGCGTCCATCGGCGGGCACTTCTCGTCCTGTCAGCGCACGGATCATCTGCTTGTCCCAACCCATCGGATACATCGCCGGGACGGCCATCACTTTTACTTCGGTGCCTGCGGCGGCGGCCTGCATCGCGGATAAGGCCGCCGGCTTGTTTTCCTCTATGCCGACCATGACCTCACTTGCCCCCGCCGCATACCGGATCAGGCGTACACCCTCGATGATCTCGCTCGCACGCTCGCGCATCAGCCTGTCGTCGCAGGTAATGTATGGCTCGCATTCGCCCCCGTTGATGATCAGTGTGCGCACATTATTCTTGCGCGAGAGATTGAGTTTCACCGCCGACGGAAACGTTGCCCCGCCAAGGCCGACGATACCGGCAGCCCCTACGCGTATCGAAATTTCTTCAGGTGAAAGCGCAAAAGGGTCGGATGGCATATCGACGTCAAGCCAAGCGTCATCCCCGTCGGACTCGATGGTAATCGTAGGCGCCGTGAGACCGGATGGATGCGCTGCCGTGTAATCGCCAATGGCTGCGATGCGTCCTGAAGTGGGCGCATGAACCGGCGCGGAAATGTTTCCCTGGCTCGCGCCGATCAATTGCCCCTTCAGCACACGATCCCCCACCTTGACCAGTGGCTGTGCCGGTGCGCCCACATGTTGCTGCAAGGGGACAAACAGTCGCTCCGGCACAGGAAACTGGCGTATGGCACGCTCGGCAGCCAGCTCTTTGCGGCCAACCGGATGAACCCCTCCGCGCAATTTAAAAAGTTTCATATCGATCTCACGCGGCGGCGACCGGCTGCGGCTTATGCCAATACCAGCCGTGCAGGGTCACCGGAACCGGCTGCAACTTGACCGACTCGGTCGGACAAACCGCCTCACACTTGCCACAGGCGGTACACGCCTCGCGAAACACCGCATGTATCTGCTGAGCCGCACCCAGAATGGCGTCGGTCGGACACACCTTGAAACAGCGGGTGCAGCCGATGCACAACGCTTCGTTAACTTCTGCGAGCATAGGCAGTGTATCCTGCACGCCGCTGACATCTGCATCCACCCCCAGCCTGGCTGCCAGCGCCATCACTACTGCCCGGCCGCCGGGCGGACACAAGGTAACCGGCGCAAGCCCGCCGGCCAGCGCCTGAGCCGCCCCAGCGCAGCCGGGAAACCCGCACTGACCGCATTGTGAACCGGGCAATATTTCTTCCAACTCGGCCACCAGAGGATTTCCCTCCACTCTGAATACACGTGCGGCCACACCCAGGATAAACCCCAGTATCGCGCCCAGAACAGTCAGACTTGTCAGTGCAATAAGCATTTCTTCCTCCTTTAACGTGCATTACAATGCCCGTCTCCCTCACCCAAACCCTCTCCCGGAGGGAGAGGGAACAAACGAATTGCTACGCAAGTTTCACATTAGTGCGGAACCAGACCGGCAAAACCCATAAAGGCCAGCGCCAACATACCCGCCGTGATAAAAGCGATAGGTGCGCCGGCAAAAGTTTGCGATACGCTGGCCAACGCGATGCGCTCGCGCATGCCGGCGAACAACACCAGCACCAGTGTAAAACCGACCGAAGAGCCAAAACCGCCGATCAGGCTGACGGTAAAATTGCTCTTTTCCTGCACGTTCAGCAGCGGCAGTCCAAGCACTGCGCAGTTGGTGGTGATCAGCGGCAAATAAATACCCAACACCTGATACAACGGGGGGCTCACCTTGCGTATCACCATTTCGGTGAACTGAACCACCGCAGCGATCACCAGTATGTAAGTCAGAATGCGCAGATACTGAATGCCCAGCGGCATCAGCAGCCAGTGCTCAAGCAACCAGGAACCCGCCGTGGTAAAGGTAATCACAAAAGTGGTGGCCAGCCCCATGCTCAGAGCCGTATCCATTTTCTTGGATATACCCATGAACGGGCATAATCCCAGAAACTTCACCAGCACCACGTTATTCACCAGGGCTGTGGAAAGCATTATCAAAAGGTATTCGCTCATCATTTACCGTCTCCTGACATTCAACTCGCAAACCTCGTGCCAGAAATCCAAACATGAACAGACGCACACAAAATCAAGCAATTGCCGTATTGATGCAGCATTGAGGTGCAAAAATCTTTGTCATCATCTTGTCAGGTACAACACCAAATGTAGCAAATGCGACAAGAGGCCGGTCTTTGCAATGCTGAAATGCAGCAACAAACGACAGGTACGGATATTGGCCGGACTTTAACCCGACAAACAATAATACTGATTACCAGGATATCGATGCCAATGCGGCGCAACTGACGCTGCCGGGATCGGTGGGCGTTGAATACTCGGGATTGCTCGCGCTGACGCAGTTGAGCTTGATCGAAAAACTGGCCGACTTAGCCTCTTACGAGTCAAGCCTTCGCATTATTCGATGAGATTTGTTAATTTATGTCAAACAATCAAATGCTTGAAATAATATGTCACTCGCTTTGTGAATTATTTTGAAAAGCGCCTCACGCGGAAAATGCGGAGCATATTTTTGCTTCCGGTTTAGCGACGGCCGGATCGATGAGTAAAAACGTCACTTCGCTGCCTGCCATGTTTTTTAAGCGCATTTAGTCAAAGGATAGCCCGCTTTGCTCAACTCATCGGCAGATTTTGCCAGTTCGCCAGTCGCGGCTCTGGCATCCTGCACAGACTGCACATTGTTATCCACCAGATTGGAAATGCGCCCCAGACTTTGCGCCACCCCTTCGCTGGCGACTGTCTGCCCAATCGATGCCTTTGCGATTCTTTCGATGAGTTGAGCCACATTAACCGCCGCACCCATGATGTCCTGCAATCCTTCACCATTCTTGCGGATCAATGCGATGCCCGTCTCAACCTCGCCTACCGCACTGTGCATCGAACTCACCGCAGCATCCGAAATGGCCGTGATTTCGCTGATGGTGGCGGCGATGTCCTTGGTACTGGCGGCGGTACGTTCAGCCAGCTTGCGCACCTCATCCGCCACGACGGCAAAGCCTCTCCCTTGCTCGCCGGCACGCGCCGCTTCAATCGCCGCATTCAGTGCCAGCAGATTGGTTTGTTCGGCGATTTCCTTGATGGTATTGGCGATGCTGCCGATCTTCTGGATGGACTCGCCCAGATCGCTGATGGCCCTGCTCGACCTGTCCACGGTATGCGCCACTTTGCCGGTCGCGGAAATACTCAGTTCCATGTTGCGATTGTTTATCTCGACAATATCCTGCATGGCTTTGGCATTTTGCAACGAATCAGCCGCCATCTGCGCCACTTCCGCAACGGACTGATTGAACTCTTCCATGTTCGATGCAATGGCCTGGATATGGCCTTGCTCGATAACCGCATTTTCAGCCACGCCGCTCACCCGGCCTCCCACATCCTTGATGCTCCCGCGGATGTAACCCACCGGAGTAACAATCTCGTCCACCATGGTGCGCATGAATACCTGCATGGTCTGTAATTCGCTGAACAGTTCACCCATCTCATCGCCACCCGTCACGTCGAGCTCGGTATCCAGATCACCTTCCATGATGTGCTTGAAATTCTCTCTGACTTCCGCAAGCGGTTTCAGCACGAATCTGTCTACGCAAAACCCGATGAAGAAAAACAGGAACACCTGCAAAACCGCCTGAGCGATCAGAAATTTCGCTTCCAGGTCGGCCACTCCGGGCAGTTTATCGAAAAGGTAGTACTGCACGCCGCTCAAGATGACCAATAATGTCGTCTGGATCATCAGTTGCAGCTTGTTTTTGACCGACCAGTGGCGGAACTTGAAGCGCTCGTACTTAGCCACCACTGCCGCTCCGCTCTGGTTCAGTTCGCGGTACAGTGTTTCAGCCTCTGCCACCTGATTGCGCGTGGGCGCTTTGCGCACCGACACATAGCCGATGATCCTGCCGCCTTCGATGACAGGGGCAACGGTTGCGCGCACCCAATAGTGGTCGCCGCTCTTGCAGCGGTTCTTCACCATGCCGCGCCAGGGACGCTCGGCTTTTAACGTATCCCAAAGCCATTTAAACGCCTGCGGCGGCATATCCGGATGACGCACGATGTTGTGACTCTTGCCGATCAATTCGGCCCGCGAATACCCCGAGAGCTCCACGAACGCATCGTTGGTATAAGTGATGATGCCACGCGTATCGGTCTTGGTGATCAACACCGTGTTGTTTGGAAAGGGCACTTCCATTTGCGTCACGTGTGCATGTTTATTCTGCATATCTGCTTTCTCTGAATATTGTGGGCGGACTGCCGAGCACCCCCTCAAGTGCCTGGTACGGCATATAAAGCAATATCAATGCCATAACACAAATATATTATAAATCATATTGTTATTGATATTTCTTGATCGCACTGCGCACTGATACAGTGCATGACAGACAACTACTCAATCTTCACGGACTGTTGCTGTTGGCACAAGCGCTCGAATTCCCGTACAGGAACCTCTTTGCCGAACAGGTAGCCCTGAAATTTGTTGCAGCCGTACTGACGAAGAAAGGCGAACTGGTCATCCGTCTCGACCCCTTCGACCACCACTTCCAGGCCGAAGTTGCTGGCGATACTGATGATGGTGCGTACCATGACGCGGCTGTTTTTGTCGCGGGCGATGTCGCGTACAAATGACTGGTCGATCTTGAGTTGTTCCAGCGGCAGGCATTTGAGGTGGGACAACGAAGAATATCCCGTGCCGAAATCATCCATGGCGAAGCGAATGCCGATTCCGCGCAGTTCCTGCATTTTTTCGATGGCATCCTGCATGTCCTTCAGGATAAAACTCTCGGTCAGCTCCAGCTTGAGTTGTGAAGGGCGAATGCCGGTTTGTTCGATGGCATCCTTCACCTGTTCGACAAAATAGGGATGACTCAATTGCCTTGGACTGACATTGACGGAAACCCGGATCTTGTTCATCACCGGATTCATTTCCCAGCTCTTCAGCTGGGCACAGGCTTGTTCGATTACCCAATCGCCGATGGGAAGAATCATGCCGATTTCTTCCGCCAGCGGAATGAATTGAGCGGGCAACACCATCCCGCGTTGCGGATGTTGCCAGCGTATCAACGCTTCAGCCCCGACGATGCGGCCCGAGTCGTCCACCTGCATCTGGTAATACAGCATCAATTGATGCAGGTGCAGCGAAGCACGCAGGTCTTTTTCCAGTTCGGCCCGCTGCTCCATGGCGGCCTGCATCTCCGGATCGAAGAAAGACACCAGGTTGCGACCGGCAGCCTTGGAGTGATACATGGCAAGATCGGCCTGTTTCAGCACTTCATCAAGACTGTTCTGATGTCCGCGAAACAGACTGACGCCGATGCTGGGCGAACTGTAGTGCTCGATGCTGTTAAGCCGGTAGGGCAGGCTTAATTCGGCACGTATCTTTTCGGCTATCTTTTCTGACTGATTTGCCGCCTCCTGGCTTATGCTGCTCAATGATTCGAGGGCTACCACGAACTCGTCGCCGCCCAGACGGGCGACCGTGTCGCCTTCGCGCACATTGCGCATCAGGCGCTTTGCGACTTCCTTGAGCAGAAGATCGCCGACATCATGCCCCTGCGTATCGTTGAGGGTCTTGAAATTATCCAGGTCGATGAACATCACTGCGCCGTATTTTCCGGTGCGCGTGCTGATGGACATGCTTTGCAACAGGCGCTCGTGCAACAAACGGCGATTGGGCAGTTTTGTGAGCAAGTCGTAAAAGGCCAGACGGTGAATTTCTTCCTCGGACTGTTTGCGCACGGTGATGTCCTGCACCATGAACAGCACCAGGTTTTCTTCACCTATCCGGGCCTGCGATATATCGGCAAGATAGGAATGCGCGCCGTCTTTATTTGCACGTTCAAACCCGAAATCGCTGCAATGCACTCCGCTTTTCAGTACCTGGGTGATTCTTTCATCCAGTGCCGTGACATCGAGAAATTCACCCGGCGTCTTGCCTTGCCATGCTTCGTTCTGGGCCAGGCCGAACATGCGCAGCACCGCATTGTTGACCAGACGAATTTTGCCTGATGCGTCCAGCACGATGAAGCCGATGGGCATGTTGCTGACGATCTGTTCGGTATAGTTGCGCGCCAGCAGCAGCGCCTTCTGTTCGGCGTGAAAATAAGTCTCCAGCGCCAGACCCATGTCGAAAAAAATGACCTTCAGCAGCGCACGGCTGGCATCCCGTCCCAGTGCCGGTTCATCGCTATAATGTTCGGCTACCAGAGGCATGACCTCATTCAGATATTGGCAATATGCGCTCATGTACCACGTTGGCGTCAACCCGACTCGTTGATGTACCACGCCGATATGCAAACGGTTTTCTACGTAGGCCAAGTCATAACATCCCGCTGTGAGCTGGCTGAAATAGGCGGTTTGAGCCTGTTTCAGGCGAGCCAGCTGCGCTGCATCTCCCAGCAGCGGGCGAAGTTCGGGAAACAGCGCCAGGTGATCATAGAAAACCCTGGTTAAATGATCACGTTTCACCTCCAGCATGCCGTGCACGCCTTTGAGCAAAGCGGCATCATGTTCGTCAAACGACAAAAATGCCTGTCGCTGTGCAATTTCGGCTTCATCAATGCCAATTTCAGTAAGTAGAGGTGGAAAATTGCGCATAATTTGACGAACCTTGATGTTGAGAGTCTGAATACTGTAGCTGTTTTTTCACCCCATTTGGCGGTTGATTCATCTCAGACAGGGTGCTTTGCAAGAAATCGCCTTATCTAAATTACAGTCAGATCAGCTCGTTGGCCAGATCGCGAATCACGGAGCTTCCTACCGAATCCTTTGGATCAAGCTCCTTGAGTTTATCCAGCAAAGCGAGGCTTTCTTCACGCTTCCCCAGACGCAAACGAATGAAGGCCAGCGCCTTGAGCGAGAACAGGTAGAAATGCTGCGCATCAGCCGCCGAGTCCCAGTTCGCGTCATAAACAGACAAACGCCACCAGTCGGACGGGAAGCCGCCCAGCTTTGCCGCAGCCTTCAATCCCATCAAGGCGACTTTCTCCGCATCTTCAAGACGAAACTTGTAGAAATAAAATTTGTACAAGGCAAAATACACCGGCAGGCATGCAGGGTCGATGGCCTGAGCGCTCCACAATATCGCTTCGGCGCGGTTGGTCTGCTGGTATACAGCCGCCGCATCCTGAAGCAACTGAGTGATGACGGGACTTGCCTCGCCGCCGAACAAGGCTATCGGGTCACCGGCGGCATCCAGCCCCTTCATCACCAGATTCCGTCTGCAACCCGCAGCCGTTCGACCGGCACGTCACCCACCAGATGTGAGTCGAAAATTTCCATGACATCCTCCCTGGTGACATGACCATAGAGTATGCCTTCCGGATAAACCAGCACATTCGCGCCCTGATCGCAGGGACCGAGACAGCCTGAATAGGTAACGGCGATACGCTCATAGGCATTGCGTTTTTGCAGCTCCTGCCAGAAAGTCTGCAATACCTCGTTGCAGCCTTTCTCCGCACATGAACCGCGCGGATGCCCGGCAGGGCGGGATTGAGAACAGACGAATACGTGTTTGACGGGCTTGGCCATGTTGTTTTCCTTAAAGTTAAAAAATGTGTCCATTGCAGATTTCAATTCCTGCCGCGATCAGACAGACCAAGCGGCTAACCGATTTGCCACTCAGGGCGCCATGAGTTGCGACATGTCGATCACGCTGGCGCGCGGACGACCCATCAGGAAGCTGCCGATGTCGCGGCCAAAATCGCGGCAGCTTTCCAGTTCAATTTCACTGGGGATCAGCTTGATGCGCAAGCCGCCTACCGGTACGCGCATTTTTAATCCCCTTAATCTGTCTTCGATCATGCGTACCGCCTCGCCCGACCAGCCGTAGGAACCAAATGAGCCTGCCACCTTGCCCCTGACGTTGATTTTGGCGAAAGAGGACAGCAGGTCCCACACCGGCTTCACCGCATCACCATTGATGGTGGGCGAGCCCACTAAAATTGCGTCGGCCTCCTCGACCAGATCGACAAACGGTTCCACCTCGCCGCCTTCCAGGTCATACAGGGAAATGCGGAAGCCGCCTATTTCCGCAGCCCCGTCGCGTATCGCCTCGGCCATGTGCATGGTGTTGCCGTAGGAGCTGATGTAGAAAATGAGCATGGTCTTGACGCCATGGTCGATTTCCAGATGCAGGCGCGGCGTGGACAGTTCGCGGTAACGCTCGACGTAATGGCGCGGATGGTCGCGCAGAATCGGGCCGTGCGTGGGGGCAATCAGATTGATTTGCAGCGGCTCAATCAGCGCCAGTGCACTCAGCACATACTGCTTGAAAGGACGCATGATGTGCGAATAGTAGTACTCGAAGGAAAAACGAAAATCCCCTACGCTATCGTTGAACAACAGTTCATCACAGTAGTGACAGCCGAACACATCGCCCGAGAACAGCACTCCTTCTTCTTCCAGATAGGTGCATTGCGTATCCGGCCAATGCAGGTAAGGGGTGTTCAGAAAGCGCAGGGTAAGGTCGCCCAGGCTTACGCGGTCGCTGGTGGTGACGGGCGTGTAGGCGATATCGCTGTTGTTGAGCAATGCCTTGAGCATCAATTGCGCCGCTTCCGAAATATACAGCGTAGCCTGTGGGGCGCGGCGCATCAGCTCCGGCAGCGCACCGGAGTGATCCGGTTCCAGATGATTGAGCACGATGACCTTGATCTCGTCATAATCGGTGACAGCTTCCAGCCTTCTGAAAAACTGATCGGCAGTCTCGGCCTTGACGGTATCGATCACCGCCACCCCGTCGGAGCCGCGCACCAGATAAGAGTTATAGGTGGTACCGTTCGGCGTTTTGAGGATGACATCGAAGGTGCGCATCTTCGGGTCGAACGCACCGATCCAGTGCACCCGCTCGGTTACCGCCACCGGTTTTAAAATTTCACCGCTCATGATTCTGGCCGAATCAGTAAACCGCAACCTGTCTGACAAACATGATCCGTCCCCTAGCCTGCGGCAGGCAACGTGGATTTAAGCTTGTCCAGCGTGAAACTCTTGGCATCGGCATCCTGAAACACCTTGAACACCTTTTCCTTTGCTGCTGTCGAATGTACGAAGTCTTCGTATGCACGCAACAGCAATGCACGGTACTGCTTGAATAGGGCTACCTCATCCAGCTCACCCAGATTTTCCTGGCGCAGATACTGATAAAAGCGTTTGAGAATATGCAACCGGTACACATTGATCACCGTTTGTTCATAAGCGATGCCGAAAAAATCGAGAAACTCCTCGGCGGCGGAAAACTGCGTCAACTTCTGGATCATGGCGCTCATTTTTATTTCTCCTTAAGGTTAAGACAATGAAAGCGGATCCGGTTTCAGACTGCCGTCGAAAGACGGTTGCGCGCAGTCCTCCGCCTCGCAGCTCCGGCAGATGCCTGAAGCAGCTTCTTCGCCTGCCAGACCGGCTAATTTGAGTTCCAGATCATTGATGCGATCCAGCAGGCAACTGATGGCCTTCCCTACCGGATCGGGCATGCGGTGATGGTCGAGATCGATGCCGTCGGCGGTAATGCGCCGCTGATGCTTAGGCAATACCATGCGGCCGGGAATGCCGACCACCGTCATTTCAGCCGCGACATCCTCGATAACCACCGAATTGGCGGCGATGCGGGCATTCCTGCCTATCGTGACAGGCCCCAGAATCTTCGCGCCTGCGCCAACCACCACACCGTCGCCCAGTGTCGGGTGGCGTTTGCCGGTATTCCACGAGGTGCCACCCAGCGTAACACCATGATAAAGCGTGACATCTGCGCCTATTTCAGCCGTCTCGCCGATCACTACGCCGCAGCCGTGGTCGATGAAGAAGCGTCGACCGATGGTAGCCCCCGGATGGATGTCGATCTGGGTCAGCATGCGTGCGATGAAACTGAGCAGGCGCGCGCCATAGCGCAGCCTGATCTGCCACAGCGCGTGAGCAAACCGGTGCAATACCAGCGCGTGAACGCCGGGGTAAATCGTGATGACCTCAAGCGTGTTGCGCGCCGCAGGGTCGCGTTTGAATACACAGGCGATGTCCTCACGCAGCATGCTCCACAGGCCAGGTACCGGCTCCAGGCCGGCAACACGATCATCGGCAGGCGCAGTCAGGTTCTCTCTCATCATGACGGCATTGTGCAAGTCGCGTTTTCAAGGTAAAACCGCTTCAAATCTTCAATACTGGGTACGCGCTTGGTCTGTGTGGCGTGGTCACGGATCATGTCAAGCAAGGAGTGCGCCTCAAGATCGGAGAGAATCAGGCCGATCTTGGCGTAGGCATTGATGACGGAGTGCGAACCCGAATGCTTGCCCAGCACGGTGCGGTGCTCGCGACCGACCTCGGCAGGGCTGAAGGTTTCATAATTACGCAGATCCTTGATCAGGCCGTCGACATGAATGCCTGACTCATGGGTGAATACCCCTGCGCCGACAATGCTCTTGTTGGAAGGGACCGGCCGTCCGGAAGCTTCCGCGACAAGCTGGGAAATATCAGGAAAATGCAGCGTATTGACGGCAGTTTCGATGCCATACAGATGACGCAGTGCCATCACGACTTCTTCGAGAGGCGCATTGCCGGCGCGTTCACCCAAACCGTTGACAGTGGTATTGACATGGGTTGCGCCGGCGCGGATTGCGGCAAGTGTGTTGGCAGTGGCCAGTCCCAGATCATTGTGCGCATGCATTTCCAGATCCAGATCGACCGCCCGACGCAGCATGTTGATCCTGCGATAAGTGGAAAAAGGATCAAGCAAACCCAGCGTGTCTGCAAAACGAAGGCGACTTGCGCCCGCGTTCTGTGCAGTTTCGGCTACACGCAACAGGAAATCGGTGTCCGCACGCGAAGCATCTTCGCTGCCTACGCATACCTCCAGCCCGAGCTTCAGCGCGCGCGGAACATACTCTCGTATCTGCGCCAGCACCCAGTCACGGTCTCTCCTCAGCTTATGTTCGATTTGTATATCCGACACGGGAATAGACAGATTGACGATATCCACCTTGCAGCCTGCGATTGCCTTCATATCCGAATCACACATGCGCCCCCACACCATCAGTCTTGAGGGAAGATGCAAAGCGGATATGGCATTGATCTGCTCTGTTTCAGCATCCCCCATGACAGGGATGCCTATCTCCATCTCCGGCACCCCTGCGCGTGAAAGCGCTTTGGCGATCGAAATTTTCTCGTCCGCGCTGAATGCCACCCCGGCGGTTTGCTCGCCATCGCGTAGTGTGGTGTCATTGATCTTGACCATGATGGGCTTTCCTTGTAGGGCAAATCGTCTCAAGCTGATTACAGCAATACTTGTGCCAGCAACGGTCAATTGAACTTATTGATTCTTTTTCATGGTGTTGCAGATATGCTGCACAATCTGCAAGGGAGGGAATTTCGGACTGAATGTAGCGTTTGTCGTTTTTACAACATAGTTAAGGCAGCTGACAGAACCCACCCTTGAGGACAGTGCTCAGTGGCCTTCCTGGGCCAGATTGATGGAGTAGCGCGGTATTTCAATAAGCAGGTCGGCGTGACGAACGATAACCTGACAGGCCAGACGCGAACAGGTGTTTAAACCCCAGGCCTTGTCGAGTTGGTCCTCTTCATCCTCGGAAGCCGCAGTGAGCGATGCATATCCCTCTTTGATGATGACGTGGCAAGTGGAACAGGCGCAGGATTTTTCGCACGCATGTTCGATCTCAATGCCATTTTTCAGCAAGGCATCGCACAGGAAAACGCCCGTTTTGACATCAAAAGCGGCGCCTGACGGACAACTGATTTCATGAGGCATGACGGTTATGCGTGGCATAGGGCACCTATCTTAGTAGTTAGCGTATTTGGACTAACGATCATGGTGAGTTTCCCTCACCCAAACCCTCTCCCGGAGGGAGAGGGGACAAACGAGTCGCTACGCGAGCTTCTCTTTAAATGCGCGCATCCAGCTCGTTCAGATTACGCCCGGTCAGGGCAAGTTGGATGCTCGCATTCATGCGGCGCGCAGCAAAATCCTGAGTGGCGCGGTTGAGCTTATCGCTCGCTCGTTTGAGCGATTTCAGGCTGTCCGGTTCGCAGGTTTCGATCACGTCGGCCAGCGCATAGATGGCGTGTGAAATCGCGGTGCGCTCGACGGGGAAGAGCAGCGCGTCGCCGTCTTGCGCGAGTGCCGATTGCGTTGCATCGAGCAGGCGACGCGCATCGACCTGCGCTTCCCTCAGCATGCGCTCGCGCATGTCGCTGTCCGCTTTTCCATAGGCATCCTCCAGCATCTGTGCCACTTGCGTGTCGCTCAGACCGTAAGAGGGTTTGACCGCCACCGACGCCTCTATACCTGTGCTTTGCTCGCGGGCGATCACGCTCAACAATCCATCCGCGTCCACCTGAAAGGTCACGCGGATATGTGCCGCGCCAGCCGCCATGGGCGGAATACCGCGCAACTCGAAACGGGCCAGTGAGCGGCACTCCGCCACCAGTTCGCGTTCGCCCTGCACCACATGAAAGCTCATCGCGGTCTGGCCGTCCTTGAACGTGGTGAATT
>JAJYYO010000026.1 GCA_021800795.1 Pseudomonadota bacterium | reverse complement strand
GTTCCACTTTTGCGCTACGCCTGAGCCTGACCGGGCATGAGGTTGTTTTCAAACCCGCTGCGCAAAAAACGAATGGCCTGCCGCTGGCGGGTAAAAAACTGTTGATCGTGGATAGTGACGATCTGGCTCGGGTTGCCATGGCGAAGATGCTCAGCTCATGGGGGTGCGACGTTAGCGCCGCCAGTTCGCTCGATGTCGTGCAACAGCGGCTCATCGAGGGCGCCGGCTGGGAGATGGTAATCAGCGAATATCAGATGGGCGGCAATGCAACGGGACTGGATGTCATCCAGGCCGTGCAGCAACATCTGGGTGCGCACATTCCGTGCATGCTGATCGGGACTCGTGCCGGTACCGATGTCGAAAAACTGGCTCGGCTGGGAGGACATTATTTTTTGCCCAAACCTGTCAAGCCGGCCAAGTTGCGCTCCATGATGCAGTTTTTGCTGACCGATCAGACAATTATGCTTAACGGTTGACAGTCGAAATTTGTCATTCTGTCGGACGAATGCCTCGATAGGCCAATGTATCATATCATCCTCATGGTGTTGCCTGAAGAATAGGGGAGGGGTCATGATCGATGAATTCATCCACGAACCGCGCATTGCATATTTCTCAATGGAAGCTCATATGGGCGATGAGCAGCTGTAGCGTCAGGCAAATCAGTTACACGCGACAGGTTTGCTCATAACGCAGTTGAAAAACGCTCGCGATATACCTTGGGCGTTACCCCTATTTTTTTCTGAAAGACACGACGCATTTTTTCTTCGGACCGAAAGCCCGTCTGCAAGGCAATCACTTTCAACGGAGAGTTGTTTTCCTCCAGCAGGCGCCGGGCAACTTCAAAGCGCGCGCTCTCTATAAAATCTGCCGGGCTTTCGGTCGTTTCCCGATGAAACACCCTGGCGAAATTCCTTGAGCTCATCGCCAGTCTGGCCGCCAGCCTGCTGACCTTCAGGTCTTCGTCCAGGTGCTGCATGATCCAGTTCTGCAATTCGCGTATGGTCGGATTGCTCGTCATCTGGCTGGAAAGATGGACGCTGAACTGGGATTGACCGCCCGGCCTTTTCAGGTAGATCACCAGGTCGCGCGCCACTTCGAGCGCTATTTCACGGCCAAAATCCTCTTCCACGATCGCCAGCGCCAAATCCATTGCGGCAGTCACACCGGCAGAGGTCCAGATATTGCCCTCGCGGATAAAAATGGCATCGGCATCCACTCTCAATTTGGGATATCTCTGGCGCAAGCGTTCCGCAAAATTCCAGTGCGTGGTGGCCCGCCTGCCATCGAGCGCCCCGCCTTCGGCCAAAAAGAAACTTCCTGTACATAATGCGGCCAGCCGGTTTATTCTGGGCGCGGCGTTTTCCACCCATGCGACAATTTCGGGTGAATCTTGCAGCGCCTGATCAATGTCGGGCGAACCGACAATCAGGGCGAGATCCGGCAATACAGAAATACTGATCGCCTTGGTCGCTTGCAGTGACATCAGCGTATCCGACGGGATCATGCCAATTTTTGTCGAGGCAATAGCAACCTCATATCCGCCTGTCAGGTTGCGTTGCTGCAAACAGCTGTTGGTATAGTCGAACACCTTCAACGGCCCGATCGCTTCCAACGCCTTAAAGCCCGGATAGACGATGATGTCCACGGTGCGCAGTTTATCTCGATGCATGTCAGGGGTTATCCTGGCGCGTTGGGCGGATCATGATGTCGCTGATATGCACATGGGGCGGCTGAGTCACGATGAAGTGAATGGTGTTCGCCACATCCTCCGCGTGGAGCAGCGGGCCGAACCTTTCGTCGAAGGTACGCACAAGATCATCGCCGTAACCCGCCGCGTCCTGGAACCCGCTGATTACAATGCCCGGTTCGACCAGCGACACGCGAATGCCCTTCGGCCCCACCTCGCGACGCAATCCTTCTGCCAGCGCGTGGACTGCGAACTTGGTGGCCCCGTAAACCGCGCTGAAGGGAGAGATGTGGCGGCCTACCACCGAACCGATGATGACGATATCCGCAGCCCGCTTCGGGTAGTCGAGCCCATCCAGCATCCTCCGGGAAGCTTTCTGCAGCAGGGCCAATGTGCCCGTCACGTTGAGTTTGAGTATTTCCTCGAATCTGGATAAATCTGCATCTTTGACCGAGCCGCCCAGCCCTCGCCCGGCGTTCGCGACGACGATGTCAGCTTCCTTTTCGAAGCGCCCGATTGCTGAAGCGAAGAGTTGATCCAGTACCATGCCGTCGGACGCATCGCCTGCTATGCCGCAAAAGGCCGGCCCGAATTCATCTTCGAGCGCTTGAAGTTTTCCGGCATTGCGGCCATTCCCCACGACAGCAAAGCCGCTGGCAATGAATCTTCTGACTGTCGCTTCCCCGATGCCTGAAGTGGCGCCAGTCACAATTGCGATGCGGGAATACCGATCTGTTTTTACATTGTTCATGAATTTCTCCTTAACAAAATTATAGTAATTGGACGCAAATACGGACAACGTTGCGGCATTTACAGCCAGAATCCACCCCGTTCTTCATTGCCGCCTTTTTCAGATAGTAGAATACCTCTTTATGATGAAGTTGACTGACGAAAACAAAAGCCGCATTTGCTTGAAAGGCCGGTGCCCCGCTCACGATTGGACTTCATCGCGACGCACACGGCAAACGGCACAGTAACCGATGCAATATAAACGACAAGGACAAACTCATGCAAAACTTCACGCTCCACAACCCGACCCGGATTCTCTTCGGACAGGGACGCATTGCCGATATTTCGCAGGAAATTCCGCCCGGCGCCCGCATCCTGATCACCTACGGCGGCGGCAGCGTGGTCAAGACCGGCACGCTGAATGAGGTGAAAGCCGCGCTGAAAGACTGCACCGTCTTCGAATTTGCAGGAATCGAGCCCAATCCGACCTATGAAACCTTGATGCAGGCCGTTGAACTCGCCCGCCGCGAGCAAATCGATTTTCTGCTGGCGGTCGGCGGCGGCTCGGTGATCGACGGCACCAAGTATATTGCGGCGGCGATTCCCTTTGCCGGAGAACCCTGGGATATTCTCGCCAAACATGCCGAGATCAAGAGCGCGATCCCGTTCGGCTGTGTGCTCACGCTTCCCGCCACAGGTTCCGAGATGAACAACTTTTCAGTGGTGTCCCGACGCGCGAGCCATGACAAGCTGGCCTTCGCCAGTCCCCTGGTATTCCCTCGTTTTTCGGTGCTGGATCCGAGCAAAACCTATACGCTGCCGCCGCGCCAGGTCGCCAACGGCGTGGTCGATGCGTTCGTGCACATCACCGAGCAGTATCTCACCTATCCGGCGGACGCGAAGGTGCAGGATCGCTTTGCCGAAGGCCTGCTGTTGACGCTGATCGAAGAAGGCCCCAAGGCATTACAGGAACCGGAGAATTACGCAGTACGCGCCAACCTGATGTGGACGGCAACGCTGGCGCTGAATGGTCTTATCGGTGCCGGTGTGCCGCAGGACTGGGCGACCCATATGCTGGGCCATGAACTCACCGCGTTGCACGGCCTTGACCACGCCCAGACACTGGCCGTGGTGTTGCCCGCCATGCTGCAAGTTCGGCGCGATGAAAAGCGCGAAAAACTGCTGCAGTACGCTGAGCGTGTCTGGGGCTTGAAAACGGGCGACCAGGAAGCGCGCATCGGTCAGGCCATCAAATACACCCGTCAGTTCTTCGAGTCGTTGCAGGTATCGACCCGGCTCTCGGATTATGGAATCGGCAGCGAGGCGATCCCGGCACTGGTGGCGCAACTGCAACGGCATGGCATGACTGCGCTCGGCGAGCATCAGAAACTCGACATTCAACGTTCGCAGCAGGTGTACGAACTGGCAGTCTGATACAGTTAATATTATCAAGGAGTTACATAATGAAATCAAAAGCGGCTGTTGCATGGGAAGCAAACAAACCCTTATCGATTGAGATGATCGACGTGGAAGGCCCGAAGCAGGGCGAGGTGCTGCTCAAGGTCATCGCATCCGGTGTCTGTCATACGGACGCATTCACGCTGTCCGGCGACGACCCGCAAGGCGTCTTTCCTGTTGTGCTGGGGCATGAGGGCGGCTGCGAAGTTGTGGAGTGCGGCCCCGGCGTCAAGGATCTGAAACCGGGTGATCATGTGATCCCGCTGTACATTCCTGAATGCGGTGTATGCAAATATTGCCTTTCCGGTAAAACCAATTTGTGCCAGGCCACCGCAGCCACTGAGTGGGACGGCTACATGCCCGACGGCACGCGACGTTTTTCGATGAACGGCAAGCCTATTTTCCACTATATGGGCTGTTCGACCTTTTCCGAATATACCGTGGTGCCTGAAATCGCATTGGCAAAAATCAATCAAGCGGCTCCGCTGGACAAGGTTTGCCTGCTGGGCTGTGGCGTCACCACCGGCATCGGCGCGGTCATCAATACCGCCAAGGTGGAACCCGGTTCAACGGTCGCCATTTTCGGCCTGGGCGGCATCGGTCTGTCCTGTATTCAGGGCGCGGTGATGGCCAAAGCGAAGCGCATCATCGCGATAGACATCAACCCGGGAAAATGGGAAATTGCCCGTGCACTGGGCGCGACGGATTTCATCAACCCGAAGGAACTGAGCGGCAGCGTGACCGAAGCCATCGTAGAGATGACCGATGGCGGCGTCGACTACTCGTTCGAATGCATCGGCAATGTGCATGTGATGCGTGAAGCGCTGGAGTGCACGCACATGGGCTGGGGCGTATCTACCATTATCGGCGTTGCCGGTGCCGGCAAGGAAGTCTGCACGCGTCCGTTTCAGCTGGTCTCGGGCCGCACCTGGAAGGGCAGTGCGTTCGGCGGCGTCAAGGGCCGTACGGAACTGCCGGGCTACGTAGACCGTTACATGAGCGGCGAGATCGAGCTGGACAAGATGATCACCCACACCATGCCGCTTGAGGATATCAACCGCGCATTTGACTTGATGCACAGCGGGGACAGCATACGCTCCGTGATCATCTTTTAAGGCACAAAAAATGAAGAAAATCGAAAGTATCAAAGAGTTCGGCGGGTGGCTTAATCGCTATGAGCATCAGTCCACAAGCTGCAATTGCACCATGACGTTTTCCGTTTATCTGCCGCCGCAGGCCGCAACGGAAAAAGTCCCCGCCGTCTACTGGCTGTCGGGACTGACCTGCACCGATGATCATGTCCGCGTCAAGGCCGGCGCGCAGCGTTATGCCGCTGAACTCGGGCTCGCGCTGATCATGCCGGACACCAGTCCGCGCGGCGATGACGTGCCTGACGCTGCGGATCGCTACGATCTGGGGCAGGGCGCAGGCTTCTATGTCAATGCCACCCAGGCGCCCTGGTCGGCACATTACCGGATGTATGATTATGTCACCGCAGAGCTGCCTGCACTGGTCGAGGCGCATTTGCCGGTGCTGCCCGGCATCAAATCCATCACGGGTCACTCCATGGGCGGCCACGGCGCACTGATCTGCGCATTGAAGGAGAAGGGCGCCTACCGTTCCGTTTCAGCATTCGCACCCATCTGCCATCCGGTGAAATCGCCGTGGGGGAAGGGGTGTTTTAGCGCCTATCTGGGGGACGATCAGGAACAGTGGAAGGCCTACGATGCCACCGAACTGGTCAACGCCGGGCACACAGCCATCCCGGTATTGATCGATCAGGGCACCGATGATGAATTCCTGGCCGAGCAGCTGTTCCCGCAGGATCTGCAGGCGGCCTATGCAAAACAGGGCGGCTCGATCACGCTGCGCATGCAGGAAGGCTACGATCACAGCTACCATTTCATTGCCACATTCATCGGCGAACACCTGACCTATCATGCCCGCGCCCTGCGGCGGTAAATCCGATGCCATTATCCTCATCTTCTGCCCGGTGGTTACTGCCGCTGGCGCTTTTCATCCTTTCCATCACCTGGGGTTACACCTGGGTGATGGCTAAGCAGGCGTTGGCTTATTCACCCCCCTTCGCTTTCGCGGCAGAGCGTTGCGTCGGCGGCGCTTTGGCTCTGTTCCTGACGGTCAAGCTGATGGGCCGGTCGGTCAGATTGGTGGCTCCCGGAGCAACCCTGGCCATAGGTCTGATGCAGGTGACGGGTTTTATGGCGTTCCAGACATGGGCCCTGGTGGAAGGCGGCCCGGGCAAGACGGCGGTGCTGGTGTTTACCATGCCTATCTGGACGCTGCTGATCGCCTGGCCGGTTCTGGGGGAGCGTATCCGGGGCACGCAGTGGCTGGCCGCTCTGAGCACGTTGACCGGCCTGGTGCTGATCATCGAACCCTGGAACATGCATTCCAGCCTGTTCAGCAAGTTCCTCGGCCTGATGGCTGCCTTGTGCTGGGCCGTCGGCACCGTTCTCGTCAAGCGTCTGCGTGCTCAGCAGCCGGTCGATCTGCTCTCGTTAACCACCTGGCAGATGTTGCTGGGGGCGGTGCCGCTTGTGCTGCTGGCGCTGGTGATCCCGGAACATCCGACGGACTGGTCCCTGTCATACATCGGCATTCTTGTCTTCATGGCTGTGATCAGCACGGCCATGTGCTGGTGGTTGTGGATCACCATTCTCGACCGGGTGCCCGCATGGGAAGCCAGTCTGTCTGTGCTCGGCACGCCAGTTGTGGCGATTGTTTCTTCCCGCCTGATGCTGAATGAAGAATTTAAACTGAGCGAGTTGACGGGCATTTTGCTCATCGGCGGCGGTCTGGCGCTGTTGTCCCTGATTGGCTGGGCTGCCAGTCGTCGCAGCGCAATGAAGTAAATTCTCTTACAATACCAGCCGACCCAGTTCACGGAAGAAACCCTGATGCAAATCGACCCATCTCTGCACTCAATCGCGGATAACTATAAGTTACTGAGCAATCTGGTGGTTCCCCGGCCGATCGCGTGGGTGACCAGCCTGAGCCCAAGCGGCGTTATCAATCTCGCACCTTTCAGCTTTTTCAACGCGGTAGGTTCCAACCCGTTATACGTCATCATCAGCATCGGCCTCAACGACGCCGGCGACGCCAAGGATACGGCGAAAAACATTCTGGCCGGCGGCGAATTTGTCGTGAATCTTGTTACAGAAGAGCTGTTCGACGCCATGAATATCTCGGCAGCGGATTTTCCAGCCGAGAAAAGTGAAGTGGCAGCGGCAGGTTTGCACGCTGCGCCTTCCGTTCACATCAAAACGCCGCGGGTAGCCGAGGCGCAGGCCAGTCTTGAGTGCAAACTGTTCAGTTCGCAGCCGCTTGGCGCGAATACGCTGTTTATCGGCGAAGTGGTGATGTTTCATGTGGCCGATCATTTGATTGACTCAGGCTTGCACGTCAAAAATTTTGCACCTATCGGACGACTCGGTTCGCCGTCTGTTTACTGCCGCACAACAGACCGGTTTGACGTTGCGCGCATTAGTTACGCACAATGGCTGAAAAATAATAATCCATAAAATCATTTTGCTGTTCAAGCCTGATTCGGCCAACTTTTATCGGGAAATGGGGTTAGGCTATCAATATTTAATACGCATAATGTATATTATGTCAAATGAATTGCGCCCGTTCTGGCCGTACCTGCTGCCCTCGCCATTCATCTATTGCGCAACGGATCAAGCAAGCACGACAGGCCATTGTGATCCAGCTCCTGCATCAACGCAAGCAGTTGACCCAGCTCACCTGAGGGAAACCCAACCCTGGCATACCAGTTGAGATAATTTCCAGGCAGATCGGCAATCACACAGCCCTTGTACTTGCCGTAAGGCATCTTGCGGATCAGCAATAATTCCAGATGCGCGCAGTTCATTTGATCTCACCATCTCAAGTTTCAAGTTAAACCATCTATTAATCAAGGATGTGCAATTTCTTTGTAAGCTTGTTTGGCATATGCAAGCCAGGCTATAGGCCGCTTAACACCTTGATGTGCGCCGTGGCACAGCGTCCCAGCGCACTCAGCGCATAACCGCCTTCCAGCACTGAAACGATGCGCCGTCCGGCATGTTCTGCCGCAAGCGACTTGAGTTGTTCGGTCACCCAGATATAGTCCGCGTCACGCAAGGCAAGGCCGCCCATATCATCCTCCCGGTGCGCATCGAAACCTGCCGAAATCAGCAGCAATTGCGGCTGAAAACGCGTCAACGCAGGCAGCCAGTAATCAGCGACGGCCGCTCTGAATTCCCCGCCTGAAGCACCCGCCGCCAGCGGCACATTGATGATGTGCTGATTGCCGCTGTCTTTGCCGCAATACGGGTAATAAGGATGGCGGAAGGTCGAGCAAAGCATCACGCGCGTGTCGTCGTGGAAAATATCCTCAGTGCCGTTGCCGTGATGCACATCGAAATCGGCGATCGCCACGCGTGACAGGCCATGTTTTGCCAGTGCATGGGCAGCCGCCACCGCCACATTGTTGAAAATGCAAAAACCGGCTGCGCTTGCTCGTCCGGCATGATGTCCGGGGGGACGGATATTGCAAAATGCGTTCTCCGCCCTCCCCTCCATCACCAGATCAACCGCATGAACCGCAGCGCCCGCAGCATGCAGCGCGGCCGATAAGGTATGCGGATTCATCGCCGTGTCGCCATCGAGATAAACCAGGCCGGATTTTGGTGATTGCGCAAATACCGATTCGACATACGTTGCGCTGTGCACCCGCAACAACTGCTCCGATGTCGCTTCCGGTGCATCGTAATGGGCAAGATAAGGCATCAAGCCGGATGCGATGAGCTGGTCCGCTATCGCCTGGATGCGATGCGGCGATTCGGGGTGGTGAGCGCCCATCTCATGTTTGAGGCAGGCCGGATGTGTCAGATAGGCAGTTTGCATAATAAAATGGCTATAGCCCTTTGTTGAACGCAGAGTGGATAAAGCGCGAGCGTGTATCCGCAATTTGTTTACAAATCAAATAGATTCATCATGATTTTAAAGCGCCTTGCGAACCGACTTGATGCTGTCGTCGTCCTTGCTGGTCTCGACTTCAAAACCCAGCCTGTCCATCAGATGCAGCATGTCGGTGTTGTTTTTGAGCACTTCGCCCACAATCGATTTCAGCCCTTTGGAGCGGGCCGCATCCATCAGGGTCGTCATCAGGCGTTGCCCCAGTCCTTTGCCATGCATTTGATCGGCGATGACCAGCGCGAATTCGCAACTTTCGCCATCCGGATTGATCGCAAAGCGCGCAACCCCCAGCTCCACTTCACGGCCTTGCAGTTCGGTCACTGCGATCAGCGCCATTTCGCGGCTGTAGTCGATCTGCGTGAAGCGCACCAGCATCGTTTGACTCAATTCCTGCACGCTGTTCATGAAGCGGAAGAAGCGCGACTGTTCCGACAGATTGCGCACAAATGTCTGAACCAGTTCGGCATCCTCCGGCCTGATCGGGCGTATGGTGATGTCCATGCCGTCGGCCAGCTGCCAGTGGTTGACCAGATGGGCAGGGTAAGGGTAAATCGCCATGTGCGAATATCGATCCGCGCTCGGCTGCCTGAATTCCACCACCACGCGCGCATCGGCGGCCAGCACGCCATGCTCGTCCAGGATCAGCGGATTGATGTCCATTTCGGTGAGCATCGGCAATTCGCAGACCATTTCAGAGACGCGCAACAACACGGACTCCAGCGCAGCCATGTCTGCGGGCGGCATATGGCGGAATGCGCCCAGCAGCTTCGAGACATGGGTTCGGCTGATGAGATCGCGGGCCAGGAAGGAATTGAGCGGCGGCAAAGTTACTTCGGCATCGCCCATCACTTCCACCATGGTGCCGCCTGCACCGAAGGTGATCACAGGGCCGAATATCGGATCGCAGATCACGCCTACCATCAGCTCACGCCCGTTGGGTTTGACGATCATCGGCTGTATGGAGATGCCATCCACGTGAGCCCCGGGACGGTTGTGTTTAATATTCTCGGTGATCTCGTGGTAGGCCGCACGTACCGCCTGCGCGTTGCCCAGATTGAGCTTCACGCCGCCCGCATCGCTCTTGTGAGTGATGTCGCGCGAATTGACCTTCATTGCCACCGGAAAGCCCAGTTGCTGTGCAATCAAGAGCGCCTCGTTGGGGGAGCGGGCGATCATGGTTTGCGCGACCGGAATATGGAAAGCCGCAAGCAATGCCTTCGATTCCATTTCGCTCAATACTTTACGCTTGTCCATCAGTGCGCCTTCGATCACCATACGCGCGCCCTCTACATCGGGCGCCAGCTGATGCGCCAGCGGTTCCGGCATCTGCATCAGCAATTTCTGGTTCTGATAGTAATCTGACAGGTAGGAAAACACCTCGACTGCGGGCTCCGGCGTGCGGAAGTTCGGCTTTCTGGAATGCGCGAACAGGCGGCGCGACTCGGCCACCTGCGCCTCGCCCATCCAGCAGGTCAGCAGCGGTTTTTTGTACTGGTTGGCCAACGCAATGACGACTTCCGCAGCTGCCAGAGGCTTGGTCATCGCCTGCGGGGTCAGTATGGTCAGCACGCCATCCACATTCGGATCTTCCAGGCAGGCGGCAACCGCATGCTGATAGCGGTCGGCCTGTGCGTCGCCGATGATGTCCACCGGATTGCCGTGCGACCAGTTGGGCGGCAATACCTCATTCAGGCGCACGATGGTGGCATCAGACAGGCTGGCCATGACAAGTCCCAGGTCGGATGCGCGATCGGTGGCCATCACGCCCGGCCCGCCGCCGTTGGTGACGATCGCCAGACGGTTTCCGGAAGGATGAAAACCGCAGGACAAGGCCTTGGCGGCCGAGAACAGTTGCGTCACAGACTGTACCCGCACCACGCCGGCGCGGCGCACGGCGGCGTCGAATGCATCGTCCGAGCCGACCAATGAGGCGGTATGCGACATGGCAGCCTTGGAGCCTGCCTCGTGGCGACCGACCTTGATCAGGATCACCGGCTTGACGCGGGCGGCGGCGCGCAAGGAGCTCATGAAGCGGCGCGACTCGCGTATCCCCTCGATATACAACAGGATGTTCTGTGTCTCCGGGTCGGATACCAGATAGTCCAGGGTTTCGCCGAAATCCACATCGGCGGACGAACCCATCGATACCACGCTGGAAAAACCCACATCGTTGGTCTGCGCCCAGTCCAGTATGGCGGTGCACAAGGCGCCTGACTGGGAAACCAGCGCCAGATTGCCGGTATTCGCACCGCCCTTGTTGAAGGTGGCATTCAGCCCTATTCCGGGGCGCATCACGCCCAGGCAGTTGGGGCCGATCAGGCGTATGCCGTAGCGTTTGGCGTTGTCCAGCAGGCGGCGTTCCAACTCCTGACCCTCGGCGCCGATTTCGCCGAAGCCGGCGGTGATGATGACCGCTGCCTTGACCCCGTGCTTGCCGCATTCCTCGATGATGTCGGGAACGGTTTGCGGCGGTGTGGCAATCACCACCAGTTCGACCGTGTCCTCGATTTCGGCAATCGATGCGTAGGCACGCTGCCCCTGCACTTCGGCGACACGGGAATTGACCGGATAGAGCGCACCCTGAAACCCGCTCTCCAGCATGTTGTGAAAAACGATCTGGCCGACCGAATCGACGCGATCGCTTGCGCCAAAAACAGCTACGGATTCAGGTGAGAACAGTGATGCAAGATAATGTTTTGACATGGTTTTATGTATATTATTGATTACAAGGATGTCCGGATATTTTATGCCGGAAATATTACAAGCCACATCGCGCTGACAAATTATCCCCCTGGTCAGCCGCGTTCCATGAAGCGCTCAAGATGCGCTAAAAACGCGCGCGTCTTGGCGGGCAGATAACGGCGCATCGGCATCACCGCCCAGGCAGGTACGGCCGGCAATGACCATTCCGGCAACACGCGCACCAGGCGTCCCTCGCGCACATCGTCAGTTGTAAAACTGCACGGCAGGGCGGCGATACCCGCGCCATCGAGCAACAACTGCTGGATCATGTCGGGAGAATTCAAGGTAAGCCGTCCGGGCGGCACGCCCTCCCATTCCTCCTTGCCGCTCAATAGCTTCCAGGGAACGGCGCTCCCTCGGTCGGAGAGCAGGCGCACCGCCTGATGATGCGCCAGATCGTCGGGAGAGAGTGGCGCAGCATGAAGCGCCAGATAGATGGGGCTGGCATAAAGCGCGAAGTGTTGTTCGTCGATTTTTTTCGCAACCAGGGTCGCATCGTCGCTCAAATCCCCCATGCGTATTGCCAGATCATAGCGTTCAGCGATCAGATCGACGCGTCTGGATGACAGGTCCAGATCGAGCTGTATCTCGGGGTAGCTTTCGATGAAAGTGGCGATGGCGCGCGAGAAATGTCCCCTGGCATAATCGCCCGGCATGGAAACGCGCAAACGCCCGTGCGGTTTGGATTCCTGACTGCGCACGAAGTCCTGTGCGGCGGCGACTTCTTCCGCCACGCGACGGCAATGGTCAAGAAACTCCTGACCGAAATCGGTGAGCGTCAGACGGCGGGTGGTGCGTATCAGCAGCTTTTGCGCGAGTGCGGTTTCCATATTGGTCAAACGGCGCGAGACCGTGGCCTTGGGGATGGACAAATGTTCAGCCGCACGCACCATGCTGTGAAATTCAGCAATGGTCGCAAAAAGAATGTAGTCGTCAGCGGATAGTTGTTCCATTTGCGGGATAGTCTATCCCGAATTGGCGTCTTTATCTATTCCTTAGCATGCTCTACCATGCAATCACTCTTACAGGAAGGCCGACCATGTTCCAAACCCGCCACATTGAACAAGTGATAGCAGGCATCGACACTTCGGATGGCGCAGGCGTCAAACTGACCCGCGTGCTGACCGGCAAGCTGCAACGCCGTCTCGATCCTTTTCTGATGCTGGACGCGTTCGGCAGCGACGTACCGGACGATTACATTGCAGGTTTTCCCGATCACCCGCATCGCGGCTTCGAGACGGTGACCTATATGCTGTCCGGTCGTATGCGTCACCGTGACAGCGCAGGCCACGAAGGCCTGCTGGATAACGGCGGCGTACAGTGGATGACCGCCGGGCGCGGCGTGATTCATTCCGAAATGCCCGAACAGGAAGAGGGTGTGATGGAAGGCTTCCAGCTCTGGCTTAATCTGCCCGCGAAACGCAAGATGAGCGACCCCTGGTATCGGGACTTTGCAAGCGACTCCATTCCTGAATATGTAACGACAGGTGGCGTAACCGTGCGGGTCATCGCAGGCAGCAGCTGCGGCGTTCAAGGCGCCATCACCCGCCCGGACACCGAGCCGCTGTTTCTGGATGTCCACTTGCCTGCCGGCAGCGAATTTTCGACCGAGATACCGGCAACGCACAACGCCTTCATCTACGTCTATCGGGGCGCGGTTAAAGTCGGCGACACAGCGGTCGAGTCGCGCCGCATGGGGATTTTGAGCGCGGGGGGTGGCGTGACGCTTAACGCTGAGACGGATACCCGTTTGATATTGATTGCCGGTCATCCGTTGAATGAACCCATAGCTCAATACGGGCCGTTCGTGATGAATACGCAGGAGGAGATTCATCAGACGCTGGACGACTTTAGAAATGGAAGACTTGCTTAAAATGACCGCACGCTACACCACAACGGCAATCGTGTTGCACTGGCTGATCGCCCTGCTGATTTTCGTGCTGTTCCCGCTGGGTCTTTACATGCATGGCTTGAAGCTGTCACCGGCAAAACTGCATCTGTACAGCTATCATAAATGGGCGGGCATCACGGTATTGCTGCTGGCGATATTGCGTCTTGCTTGGCGTACTACGCACCGGCCACCGGCCCTGCTTATGCCGCGCTGGCAACAGACCGCAAGCAGTGCCGTGCACGCCCTGCTCTATCTGCTGATTATGGCAGTCCCGCTGTCCGGCTGGCTGATGAGCTCCGCCAAGGGCGTGCAGACGGTATGGTTTGGCGTGCTGCCGCTGCCCGATCTGCTGGACAAGGATAAGGCGTTGGGTCTTCTGCTGGGCGTGGTGCATGAAACGCTCAATTACACGCTGCTGGCGCTGGTGATTATCCACATCGCCGCCGCCCTCAAGCATCGTTTTATCGACAAGGATGACGTGCTCGCCCGCATGTTGCCTGGGAAAAGATCATGAATTTACTGAAAAAAATCATCGCGCTTGCGCTTTTGCTGAGCCCATTTTTGGCATCGGCAACGGAGTACAATCAGTTGCAACAGGCGCAAAGCACGCTGACCTTTGGCTACAAACAAATGGGCGTACCCATGGAAGGCAAATTCGGCCAGTTTGCCGCGCAACTCTCGTTCGACCCTGCGAAACTTGCCGGCGCCCGGGCGCACATCGACGTGGCGCTTGCCAGCATCGACACGGGTTCGCAGGATGCCAATGAATCCATTGCCGGCAAACTCTGGTTCAATACCCGACTGTATCCGCTGGGCAGTTTTGTATCCACCGGCATCAAGGCGTTGGGCGGCAATCGCTATCAGATCACAGGCAAACTCACCCTCAAGGGGCAGACCCGGGAGGTGAGCGCACCCGTGACTTTTAAGACCGATGGCAATCAAGGCTCGTTCGACGGCAGTTTCAATATCAAGCGTCTGGATTATGGCATCGGTATCGGTGAATGGACCGATCTGGACACCGTTGCCGACGACGTACAAATCAGGTTTCATTTCACCGTTCTTGCAGCACCTGCCTCACCTTTATCCAACCCACTACCAAGGAAAAAACCATGAAAAAAATCATTGCCCTGTGCATCGCCGCATCGTTCTCTTCCCTCGCCTTTGCTGCACCGGAAACCTATGTGCTCGACACCAATCACACCAAGCCGCGTTTCGAGTACAGTCACTTCGGCTATTCCACCCAGTCAAGCCGTTTCGACACGGTCAAGGGCACCATTACACTGGATCGCGCCGCCAAAACGGGCTCTGCGGATGTCACCATCGATGCCACCTCGGTTGACAGCGGCTATCCCGTATTTAACGGGCATCTGCAGGGAGAGGATTTCTTCGATACGGCAAAATATCCGACCATTACTTTCAAGTCCGACAAGTTCAAATTTGACGGGGATAAAGTGGTCGAAGTCGACGGCGATCTGACCATCAAGGGCATCACCAAGCCGGTGACGCTGACCGTGACCTCCATGCTGTGCATGCCGCATCCGATGATGAAAAAAGACGCCTGCGGGGCGAACGCCACCACCAGGATCAAGCGCTCCGAATTCAATATGGGCAAATATGCGCCTTACGTCAGCGACGAAGTTACCCTGACCATACCCGTCGAATCCATGAAGCAATAACCGTTATCCCGGGAGAACGCGATGCACAAAGGCAGCTGTTTATGCGGTGCGGTTGAATACGAAATCACCGGTCCGCTGGGACCCATCTTTTATTGCCATTGTTCCCGTTGCCGCAAGGCAAACGGTTCTGCATTCAATGCAGCCACCCCGATCGCGGCGGCCGACTTTCGCGTCGTGAAGGGAGAGTTGCGCGATTACCGCAATGCGGCAGGCGTCTCCCGCCTGTTTTGCGGTAACTGCGGTTCCCCCATCGCAGGCCGACGGGAAAGCGCCCCCGAAACGGTGCGGGTGCGCATCGGCACGCTGGATACGCCGGTGGAGGGTAAGGTGTCAGCGCACATTTTTGTGGGCTCCAAGGCAGAATGGCATGAAATCTGCGACGATGCGCCGCAGTACGAGGAAAGACCGTAACAGACACAACCAAGATGCATTGCTCACGCACCCCTGCGCGAGTTTTTATAACGATTATAAGGAAAATATATGACTACTACCCTGTTCACCCCGATCTCGTTGGGCAAGCTGCAATTGAAAAACCGCATCGTCATGGCGCCGCTGACGCGCTGCCGCGCAACCGGAAATATCCCGAACCAACTGATGGCCAAATATTACGGATTACGCGCCGGCGCGGGCCTGCTGATCGCCGAAGGCACCTCCCCTTCTCCGAACGGCCTGGGCTATGCGCGTCAGCCCGGTCTGTTCAGCATCGAGCAGATCGCAGGCTGGCGGGGAGTGACAGACAGCGTGCACAAGGCCGGCGGCCACATCTTCGTGCAACTGATGCACACCGGTCGCGTCAGCCATCCGGCCAACATGCAGCCAGGCACGAAAATACTCGCGCCCTCCGCCCTTGCCGCTCCCGGCGAGATGTGGACGGATGCCAGCGGCATGCAGCCCTACCCCGTGCCTGCCGAGATGACGGACGCTGACATAGTCAGCGCCATCGCGGAATATGCGGCGGCTGCAAAAAACGCGATCGAGGCGGGTTTTGACGGCATCGAACTGCATGCGGCGAACGGCTATCTGATCGATCAGTTTCTCAACAGCGCCACCAATCAGCGTACCGACGCATGGGGCGGCAGCATCGAAAACCGCATCCGTTTTGCAGTGGAAGTGGCCAAGGCGACTGCCGCCGCGATCGGTGCGGAACACATCGGCATGCGCATCTCGCCGTATGGCGTGTTCAACGGCACGGCAGCCGATCCAGAGATGGATGCGATGTACGAACTGCTGATGACTGAGCTCAACGCCATCGGTCTGGTTTACATCCATGTTGTCGATCACAGCTCGATGGGTGCCCCTGAAGTCAGTCCTGTATTGAAGGCAAAAATTCGCGCCGAATTCAAGGGGCGTTACATCCTCTCCGGCGGTTACGATCTGGCCCGTGCCAATAGCGATCTTGATGCGCAGCGCGGCGATCTGGTGGCTTTCGGTCGTCCTTTCATCTCCAATCCGGATCTGGTTGAAAAACTGCGCGCAGGCAGCGAATTAACCCCACCTGATTTCGACACCTTTTATACGCCTGGAGAAAAAGGCTACACGGACTACTAAACCAGCCGGTAGCGATCAGCAAGTGGTAAGTGGTAAGTTAAAAACCCCGGTTATGCCGGGGTTTTTCAATTACAAGCGGCTATGAACGCTGCAACTCATCTTTCGTGGCGCAGTTTTTCCAGTTTTGCTTTCAATTCCGGCAGGATGGCTGCAACCGCCTTTTCGCCTTCCAGTATCGCCAGATGCCTGCCCTCCAGATTGCCTTGCGCGATTTCTCTTGTGACGGGCCTGATTACCACGTCAGCATTTAATAATTCATAACGATTGATGGTCTGGCTCATGATATCGAAGGTCTGCATCAGCACCTCCAGCGTGCTGTCGGTCCTGTTGTTCTGCGGCAGATTGGAGATGTTCACGGCAATCACAAAGTCGGCCCCCAGCGCACGCGCTGCAGATACGGGTACCGGGCTGACCAGACCGCCATCCACATAGCTGCGATGATTGATGACGACGGGCTGAAATACGCCGGGAACCGCACAGGATGCGCTGACGGCAAGCCCCGTGTTGCCGGTACGAAACACGATTTCTTCACCGCTGGCCAGATCCGTCGCAACCGCTGCGAAGGTGCGGCGCAGTTTTTCGAGAGGCGCCTGTTTGACCGCGTTATTGATAAAAGTCTCCAGCGGTTTTCCGGTGAACAGGCCGCGATTGGGCCAGGACCAGTCAACCACCTTTTCCTCTTTCATCGGGATGGACATTTCCTGCAACTGGAATCCCGTGTAGCCTGCGGCATACAAGGCGCCTACCGCAGCGCCGACACTGGTTCCGACAATGATATCCGGAACTATGCCCTGCGCCTCCAGCGCCTTGATGACGCCGACATGGGCAAAGCCGCGCGTTCCGCCGCCGCCCAGCACCAGCGCGATTTTAGGTGGCGGTTTTACGATAACAGGCGGTGGCGATAGGACAGGTTGGGGTGGAGTGCTGCATGCACCAAGCAGCAGGGCGGCAAACGACAATGCCAGATAGCGCGCCAGCAGTTGCAAGCCATTTTTCATGGACGTGCGCTCTGCATTGTCAATCTTCCATATCAGGCTGAACGGCCTTCCTGCGCATGAATAACGCCGGAATCTGACTGGCGGGTTTGCTGATTTGCATGGTGACAGGCTCATTCACCTTCGTGCTGACGGATGGTTCATAAGGCTTGTTGAACCAGGCATCCTGCACGGGATTTTTCGTAACGGGTTTGTGCGGCGCGCGAATGCGCACGTGATGTTCTGCGCGATGTTCAGGCTGAACCGCCCGTTCGATTGCTGGCGGTGCTACCCGTTGAATCTGGCACTTGATCAGCTTTTCGATTTCAACCAGATACTTTTCCTCTTCCGGCGAGACCAGCGAAATGGCAATGCCGAATGCGCCGGCGCGACCGGTACGGCCTATGCGATGCACGTAATCTTCCGCTGCACTGGGGATTTCATAGTTGATAACGACCGGCAACTGGTCTATATCCAGACCACGGGCGGCCACATCGGTGGCGATCAGTACGGAAATCCTGCCTTGCTTGAATGCGTCCAGCGCCTGCATGCGTTCCATCTGGCTCTTGTCGCCATGAATCGCATCGGCAGAAAATCCCTCGCGCTGCAACTGACGGGCGATTCGGCTGGCGGTCAGCTTGGTTTTGGTAAACACCAGGGCTTGCGTTGCATCGCTGCCGCGCAGCAAGCTAGCCAGCAGTGCATGTTTGTCGGCGGAGCCTACCATATACACTTTTTGTGTGACATTTTCCGAGGTAGCATTGCTGCGCGCGACTTCGATGAGCTTGGGATTTACCAGAAATTCAGCGGATAATTTCTTGATTTCATTGGAAAAAGTTGCTGAAAACATGAGATTTTGCCGCTGTTTGGGCAGCAGTGCCAGAATGCGCTTCAAGTCCGGCATGAAGCCCATATCCAGCATGCGATCCGCTTCATCGAGCACCAGCATTTGCACCTGATTCAGTTGCACCGTCTTCTGTTCAATGTGATCCAGCAAACGGCCGGGCGTTGCCACCAGTATCTCCACGCCGGCTCTCAAATGGGGCGTCTGTGTCTTGATGTCCACCCCGCCAAACACCACCAGGGAGCGCAAATGGCTGTGTTTTGCGTAGGACTTGACGCTCTCTTCCACCTGAACTGCCAGTTCGCGGGTAGGAACCAGTATCAGCGCACGCACCACGTGGCGGGCAGGAGACGGGCTGGAACTGGCGTATGGCAGCAATTTTTGCAGCATCGGCAGCGCAAAGGCCGCCGTCTTGCCGGTTCCCGTTTGCGCGCCGGCCATCAAATCGCAACCTTCCAGCACCAGCGGAATGGCCTGCGCCTGTATCGGGGTGGGAGTGGTATAACCGGATTCGGTGAGCGCCCTGAGGATTTCGGGCGCCAGATTCAAATCTGCAAAATTATTCAATGTGCGATCTCTTTAACGGTAATCGGTGACAGGCGGCATAAGCTGCGCATTATACGCGCAATGCTTAAAACGCAAGTGACCCAAGGTGCGTCACTCCATAGTAAAGTGCCGGACTGACTATTGTCTTAGATTTTGAAATGACCCAGGGATGAACGCAGGCTGGAGGCCAGTGCTTCCAGTTGATTTGCGGTAGCAGTAGTGTCTTTAACTGCGCTGCTGTTTTGATCTGCCATGCCGGCGATTCTTTCAATATTCTGTGCAATTTCTTGGCTGGCAGCGCTTTGTTCCTTCATTGCACTGACAATGTCGCTGATTTTGCTCAGCGTTTCTCCCGCAGCATCGTTAATGGATGAAAGTGCTGTGGCAGCCTGGCCGGCCAACTGCACCCCCTGCCCTACCTGCTCACTCCCCGATTGCATGCTAGTTACGGCCACGCCCATATCTTTCTGAATGCCAGCAATCATCCCGCCGATTTCTGCGGTGGCCTGGCTGGTGCGTTCAGCCAGCTTCCTGACTTCGTCCGCCACCACTGCAAATCCGCGGCCTTGCTCTCCTGCGCGTGCTGCTTCAATGGCTGCATTGAGTGCAAGCAGGTTGGTCTGCTCTGCAATCGCCTTGATGACATTGACGATATTGCTAATCTCGTTTGATTTTTGACCAAGTGCGGTGATGGTGCCGGAAGACTGAACCACCATATCGGCAATTTTGCGTATTTCATCAGAAGCATTGTTGACGACCTTTTCACCCTCTTTGGAATAATTGCTTGTTCGCGTCGAGAGCGACTCGGTATCGCGGGCGTTGTCCATGACCTGAGTGATGCTGACGGCCAACTCTTCTACTGCCGCCGCCGTTGCGGAAGCAGCCTCGCTTTGCTGGTCTGAGCCATGTTCGACATTCTTTGCGTTAACCAGCAATCTGGCTGCCGCAGCAGTAACTGCGTTGACGGATTCAGACACCTCAGCGATGAGTTTTCCAATCTGGCCTGCCATAGCATTGATACTGCCCCCCAGCGAGCCGATTTCATCCTGCCCGGTGTACTTGCACCGCACCGTCATGTCGCCTTGTCCAACTTTGGCAATGTCTGCGAGCATGTCGGATAAAGGCTTCAACTTCCTGGATACCACTGCATACAGAAGCATCCCGGACAGTAACAGTGCCAGAGGACTGGTTATGAATAATACGTTGCGGAGCGAGATGGCTCCTTCTTTAAATTCATCGCTGTCAGCGGCTGCGACTATGATCCAGTTCCATTCCGGGACTGTAGTAAATGCGGCCATCTTGCAGCCTTGGGGGCTGGTATATTCAATGCCCCCTTCCTTCTGTTCGGACATGCGCTTGTAGTGTTCGTCCAGTTTATCGGCAAAGACGTTTTTTCCTTCATTTACAGGATGAACAATGATGTCCCCCTTGTTCTTGCCATCCTGATTATCAAATATATAGACGTAGCCTTTTTCGCCGATTTTGTTTGCTTTGACTTGTTCCTTGAAACGCTTCAACGCGTCGGTGTAATCTGTCCCTACAAAACTGATACCCACAACCTGCCCCTCATGGTTCTTGATGGGGGAGTATTTGGTCATAAAGTCTTTGCCAAACAGGTGCGCCTTGCCAAAATAGGTGTCGCCAGCCATGATCTTTCTGTAGGCTGGGCTCTCCTTGTCCAGAAAAGTGCCCAGGGCGCGTGAGCCGTCTTCTTTTTTGAGTGAGGTGGTTACCCTGAGAAAATCGTCCCCGGATCTTACAAAAATAGTAGCTACGCCACCCGACATGTTTTTGATTTGATCCACTTCGGAAAAATCCAGGTTCAGTATTTTTCCGCCGGATTTGATTTCAGCCACCTCATGGCCGTTAACACTGACTGTTTGACTGGGATCAACAATAAACCCCTGAGGGAACATGGCATCGAAAATCTGAGATAAACGCTCCGCATTGTCTTTGAGGGTGGCATTCATGGTGATTATCTGATCTTTCACCATGCCGGATTCGGTCGTTATTTCGCCTATCCCAATCTGCCTGATGGTGGCACTTGTTTTGACATAAACCAGAATGGTGAACGCAATGAGAATAAAGGTAAATACGCCAAGTCCGACCAGGGTGAGTTGGGTGGAAATTTTTATTTTATTAGAGTGCATGATGTGTTTTCCTTGAGGGATTGAGCCGGTCATAACGCCGGGCTGTACCCGGAAAAAATTGCGTATCGTTTAATAATTACATTATCGGCAGAGTTTTAGACCTTATTACCCTCTGTGTTTCATGGTCAAAATTAGCCACATACAGTCCTCGGCTTTGCAAGGGATACTTAATTGAAAATTTCAACTGTAAGTGTGTGCAGGGAGAGATAATCGAGCATTTCCCCATCAGCCTGCCGGCAAAATCATTTTAATAATTGTTTAACAATAAAAACATACAATGACAAAATCAACCCAGATGGTTAAGGTATCGGCAGAAACAGAAAATTTGGGTTGTATTGTTTCAAGAGGTTCGAGAAATTTTCATTCGAACTGTTCAGCGAATTTAATTAAAGGAATTTAAATGAAAAAGATTGCATTGAATGTAGTGTTTGCTCTGGCGCTCGGCACATCTATCATCGCACATGCGGAAACAGACCCGCTCGTGGAAAAGGTGAAAGCAGCGCTTGCTGCCGAACCTGCACTGAATGGAGTTCAAATTGATGTATCCAATAAAGACGGCACAATTACGCTGGCCGGTCACCCTGATAACGGGCAACAACTTTTCAAGGCTGCGGTAGCTGCCGAAAAAACCCCTGGTGTGAAATACGTCATTAACGAAATGTATCCCAAGGACTGAGGTAAAAAACAACAGAGGGGGACGGCTTGCGTCTCCCTCGGATTCAAGTTAGATGTGCAACAACCGGGTGCTGCCTGGTGTCACCAATCAAGGTACCCGGGTCTCCGGCAGCTCCTGGTCATCCATCGAAAATTTCATGCCGATCTTCCTGTAAGCATAGACAGTCACTGCCGCGTGGACAAATCAGGTTTTAGTCGTCAGCGCCAGACGCTGACGCACGGCTTCAAACAGGCAAACCGCTGCCGCCGAGGCGGCATTCAGTGATTCGACAGCACCCGGCATGGGGATGGCGACAGGATGCGTGGCATGCGACAGCAACGCATTTGACAATCCTGCCCCTTCATTGCCTATCATGAAAGCGAGATTGCCGGACAGATCGCAATCATACAGGCTGCGCGCAGCTTGCAGACTGGTCGCCAGCAGCATGCCGGGGAAATTTCCGGCCACACCGGGCAAATCCTGTCGCTCATGAATGTTGAGACAAAAATGACCGCCCATCGCGGCTCTCAATACTTTAGGCGACCAGGCATCTGCACATCCTTCCGACAGAAACACCGCGTCACAACCGGCCGCCGCGCTTGAGCGCAACATCGAACCCAGATTGCCCGGATCCTGAATGTCTTCCAGCAGCAAGGCGAAGCGGCAGGCCGAAACGGCGGGTTGCGGCACCTCTATCAGCGCGAGTATGCCTGTCGTGGTTTTCAGCACAGACAGTTCCGCGAACAGCCTGTCGTCCAGTTGAGTGAGCGGCACATCTCTTATCCGCGTCAGCAAGGCCGTGATTTCACCCTTTTGCAATGCCGCCGCAGTCAGCAATATATGCAGCGGTTTGCGGCCCGCATCCAGATAAGCCGAGAGCAGATGCGCGCCATCGAGCAGGGTCTGCCCAGCCTTGCTGCGCTGACGTGCCGATCCTGCCAGCTTCGTGAGTTCCTTATAAAACGGGTTGTCCCTCGACTGAATCAGTTTCATGCGGCTTCGGCTATCCTCTGCGCGATATGCGCCAGCGCTTCGTCCACCTGGTCGATCAGGATCAGACATACATCTCCCGGCATCAGGCGCGACAGCGCCGTGTCTATGGCCAGGAGTTCACCGTTGATTTCATCCATCTTTTTTGCGCGTCCGGCATGTGCCAGGCCTTGTCTTAACAGGCCCAACACCTCGCCATCCGCACGTCCGCGCTGACACTGATCCTGATACAGAATCACCTCGTCAAACGCGTCCCCCAGCATTTCGGTCTGTCGGCGGATGTCTTCATCCCGTCTGTCACCCGCACCGCTGATCACCACCAGACGTTTTTTTGCTGGAATGCTTTCGATGGCAGGAATCAGCGCCTGTATCGCATCGGGGTTATGCCCGTAATCCGCGATGACGGCAGCCCCACGGTAATCGAAGTAATTGAAGCGACCGGGTGCGGTTGCGGCGTCATTGACGAAGCTGGCCAGCCCGCGACAGATGGTCTCCCAGTCCACATCGAGCGCCCAGGCAGCGGCAACCACGGCCATCGCATTTTCGATCTGAAAACCTATCGTGCCGTTGCGGGTGATCGGAATCTGACTCAACGGGATGCGCAGTTGACGCTTTTTCTCGCATGCCACAATCTGACCGTCTTCGACATACACCACCCGCCGCCCTTGAGCGCGATGCGCCGCCATCACGGGATGATGAATATCCACGGCAAAAAATGTGACCGAACCCGGGCACATATCCGCCATGGCTGCTACCATCGGATCCGCCGCGTTGAGCACCGCGACGCCGTCGTTTGCGACATTCTGCACCACCACCCGTTTGACCACGCTCAGGTCTTCCACCGTGCTGATGAAATTCAGACCCAGATGATCGCCCATGCCGATGTTGGTCACCACCGCCACATTGCAGCGATCGAAGGCCAGTCCTTCCCGCAATACGCCGCCGCGCGCGGTCTCGAAAACGGCCGCATCCACATCGGGGTGAAGCAGCACATTGCGTGCACTCTTGGGGCCGCTGCAATCCCCGGTATCGATGCGCCGCCCCTCTATGTACACACCGTCCGAATTGGTCATGCCGACGCGCAGCCCCAGACAGGTCAGAATATGCGCAATCAGACGCACCGTGGTGGTCTTTCCATTGGTGCCCGCTACCGCCACCAGCGGGATGCGGCCGTCATCGCCATAGCCAAACATGGACGATACGATGGCTTTTCCCACCGCACGTCCCTTGCCGAACGAGGGCTGCAAGTGCATGCGCAAACCGGGCGCCGCATTGACTTCGACCACCCCGCCATCCTGCTCTTCCAGAGGCCGCAACACCGAGTCACACACCACGTCCACACCGCAGATATCCAGCCCCACCATTTGCGCTGCGGCGACCGCGCTGGCCGCTATATCCGGATGCACATCCTCGGTGACATCGGTAGCCGTCCCTCCGGTACTCAGATTGGCATTGTTGCGCAGCACCACGCAGCGCCCCTTGTCCGGCACCGAGTCTGCCGTATAGCCCTGCACTTCAAGGCGGGCCAGCGCAATGGTGTCGATGCGCATTTTGGTCAACGAGGTCGCATGTCCCTCGCCGCGTCGGGGATCACTGTTCACCCGTTCGACCAGTTCGCGCACGGTATGCACGCCGTCACCGATCACCTGCGGGGGTTCGCGGCGTGCGGCCGCAACGAGCTGGGAGCCCACCACCAGCATGCGAAAATCGCTGCCGGGAATAAACCGTTCCACCAACACTTCCGAACTGATTTCTGCTGCGGCAGCATACGCGATGTTCAGATGTTCGCGTGTTACGATATTCACCGTCACACCCTTGCCCTGATTGCCATCCAGCGGCTTGACGACGACCGGGCCTGCGATTTCGCACATCGCAGCCCAGGCGTCCTCGGCGTCGCTCACCGGCCTGCCCTGCGGCACCGGCACACCGGCAGCAATGAGCAGTTTCTTGGTTAATTCCTTGTCCTGTGCGATGGCCTCGCCTATCGCGCTGCTCCTGTCGGTTTCGGCGGCCTGAATACGCCGCTGTTTGCTGCCCCAGCCGAACTGCACCAGACTGCCTTTCGTCAGGCGGCGATAAGGGATGCCGCGCCTGACAGCCGCTTCGACGATGGCACCCGTGCTGGGCCCCAGTCTTACATCCTCATCCTGTTCGCGCAACTCATGCAGGGCTGCTGCAAGATCAAAGGGCGTATCTTCCATGGCCGATGCGCACAGCGTTCTGGCCAATTGAAATGCCAGCCTGCCTACCGCCTCTTCGCTGTACTCAAATACCACCTGATACACGCCATGCTCCATCGTTGCTGCCGTGCGACTGAAGCTGACAGGACATCCTGCATTCGATTGCAGGGACAGCGCTGCGACCTCCAGAATATGCGCCATCGTGACCGCTTCGGTGTGCCCTGGCAGTTGCAGCCTGCCGATTTCCGGAAAGCGCGCGCGCAAGCGCGCCTCGAAACCGGCAAATTTCGCAATATCGAGCTCCGATTCGGAACACGACACGATGGCTTCGATGGCAGTGTGCCGGCTCCAGAGATTAGGTCCGCGCAGCGCGCGTATGCGTGACACTTCCATTTAAAAACTTCCTTGTATTTATGGGTTCTAAGCAGCAGCCACTTCAAAGCTCACAATGCCGGCACGCAGCAGATCGAGCGAGATGCCCATAGACCAGGCTGCTGCAACCGCCGCCAGCATGCTTTCAAGCTGCAACGGGCGGTCATTCATATAGGCTGTTGCCAGGCTGAGCAACTCGATTTCACCACTCCCCTTGCAAAGCACCAGTTTTCCGTTGCGCACCAGTACAGCACGTCCGCCTTTTTCCAAGTGAGACGTGACGACCGGCAATTCGCCATGCGCTGCAAAGTACATCACTTCACCATCGCTATAACGGGCCAGATCGGCGACCAGCGGATCGGCGCCATTGAGTACGGCAACCCCGTCTGACAGCACCACATCAACCTGAGTGCGCAGCACATTGCATACCTGCTCATCGGATCCGATGTAATATTCGCCGAAATGGCGAGCGGGTTCCAGGTTGGTGACGATGCCGATCTGGCAGCGATCGTAGCCTAACCCCTCGGACAAGATAGTATTAAGGGGATTTTCGATGACCGCCGCATTCACCGAGCGGTTGAGCAATACTTTCTGGGCGGCAGACCAGGTCGCGCAATCCCGCTTGTCCACCAGCCGCTTGTCAAAAAACAGTCCTTCGCTGCTGGCCGTGCCGACAAAAAAACCGGCCAGCTTCAACAATCTGGCCAGGATGCGCGCAACCTGTGACATGCCATGCGTGCCGCATATGCCGATTACCGGGATGCGACCGCTCTCACCCGCAACAAACAGGCTGTCGACGATGGCGCGCCCCACCGGGCGCGGCTCGCCAATAGCGGGTTTCAAATGCATGAGCAGGCCGGGACCCGCATTGATTTCGACGATGGCGCCGCCCTGTTCAGCCAAAGGGCGTGAAATATCCTCAGCCACCAGATCAATCCCAGCGATGTCCAGCCCCACAATGCGCGCGGCGAGCGCAGCTGTCGCCGCCACGTCCGGATGCACCAGATCGGTGACATCGATCGCGACATTGCCGTTGCGCTGGATCAGCACCTTGGCGTCCCGGGGCGGCACCGAGTCCGCCGTGTAGCCCTGTCGCTCAAGTTCGAAACGGACAGCAGGGTTGTCGTCAACTTTGATGGCATCCAGAGGGAATTCTTCGGCCTCGCCGCGACGCGGATCGGTGTTGATCTGCTCATCGATCAGTCGGCTGACAGATGAACTGCCATCCGCCAGCAAAAACACCGATTCGCCGCGTGCCGCCGCCGCCAGGCGTCCGCCTACCACCAGCAGCCGGTGTTCATGGCCGCGCACATAGCGTTCGACGATGACTTCGCTGCCTTCGTTGTCGGCCAGCTTGAATGCCGCCTCCACCTCGTCGCGCGTCATCAGTTCGGTCGAAACGCCGCGCCCGTGATTGCCGTCCGTAGGCTTGACGACCACCGGCAAGCCGATATCTCCGGCGGCCTGCCAGGCGTCAGCCGGACTGTCGACGATACGACCCTCGGGCACGGGAACGCCGCAGGCTTGCAGCAAAGTTTTGGTGAGGTCTTTATCTCTGGAAATGCTCTCGGCAATCGCGCTGGTCTGGTCGGTCTCCGCAGTCCAGATGCGGTGCTGACGGACCCCATAGCCCAGTTGCACCAGATTGCCTTCGGTCAGTCGTATCGACGGAATGCCCCTGTCGGTTGCCGCATCCACGATACACGCGGTGCTGGGCCCCAGACAAAGCGCATCGACCATCTCGTGCAGCCTCGCAACGGCGGCTGCAACATCGTAAGCCCTGTCCTCCATCGCCGCGAGGATCAGATCGCGGGCGTCAGTCAAGGCGGCCCGGGAAACATCCTCGTTGCGCGAACGCACCACCACCTTGTAAACGCCGCGCTTTGACGTTTCACGCGCCTTGCCGAAGCCGCTCTGCATGCCGGCCAGATTCTGCAATTCTATCGTGACGTGTTCGAGTATGTGACCGGGCCAGGTGCCCTCTTTCAGACGCTGCAAAAATCCGCCGCGCTCACCGACACCGCAGCGGTGTTCGACCAGAGTCGGCAACCAGTCGGTGAGTCTTTCGTAGAAGCCGGGTATGGTATTGGAAGGCGAATCTTCGAGTGCACCGATATTCAGCCACACCTCAAGCACGGGACGATATGTCCAGATATTCGGGCCGCGCAGAGGCAATATTTTCAAAAACTCCATCAAACCTTCCTGGTGAATTGTGTAACGTGCGGCAGTTAACGCAGCACACGGCATTTTGGTTTACCGGCAACCTTACGTGGAGTTTACCAGAGGGTGCGCTAAAACTGTTTGTCGCTGCGTTTTATTGTAGTAATATCGCCGCCAGTGAATATACCTCTACCCATTAAAGCCGCCACTCCGGACGCATGGCGCACCATCGTACAGTCGCGACTGCCAGTCAATGAAGAAATTGCAGCCGAGCTTGCGATCGATCTCGATGCACGGTTGAACTTTTCGCAGAGTCTGCTGGTTGTCAGCAAGCTGCGCCTGATCTGTTTCGATGGACAGCAGGATCGCGACTACCCTTATCACGAAGGCCTGACGATACAGCGCCACGACCACGGCGGCGTAGGCAGAATCGAATTATTCTACGGCGATGTCCGTCTGGCCTGCTGGTTTTATACGCTGGCGCATAACGTTCAGGCCGCGCGCTTTGTCAAACAGTTCGAACGGCAGCGCAGTGCTTTTATTTCCGGGATTGCCGCATCGAGCGAGGCGCCCGAATGTTGCCCGGATTGCCTGACGCCGCTGACCGATCAGGGGTCATGCCCGTTTTGCAGCGATACCGTCAACGCGCCGCCTTCAACCTGGACGCTGTTTCGCCTGTGGCGTTTTGCCAAGCCCTATCGGTGGCAGTTATTGGCAGGATTTTTGCTGATGCTGGCTTCCACCGCCGCCACCCTGGTGCCGCCGTATCTCACCATGCCCTTGATGGACAAGGTCCTGATCCCCTACCAGAACGGCACGCCGATCGATTTTGTCATCGTTGGCTGGCTGCTTGCCGGCTTGCTGGGTTCGGCCCTGCTGGCCTGGTCATTAGGCTGGGCCAAGACCTATATTCTGGCGCTGGTCAGCGAGCGCATCGGGGCCGATCTGCGCACCATCACCTATGAACATCTGCTGCGGCTGTCGCTGGAATACTTCGGCGGCAAACGCACCGGCGACCTGATGTCGCGCATCGGTTCGGAATCGGACCGCATCTGCGTGTTTCTATCCTTGCATCTGCTCGATTTCGCAACCGATGTGCTGATGATCGTGATGACCTCGGTGATCCTTTTTTCCATCAATCCGTGGCTGGCGCTGGTCACCCTGGTGCCGCTGCCCTTTATCGCCTGGATGATACACAACGTGCGCGACCGCCTGCGCACCGGTTTTGAAAAAATCGACCGCGTCTGGTCGGAAGTGAGCAACGTGCTGGCCGACACCATACCCGGCATCCGCGTGGTCAAGGCGTTCGCACAGGAGGGGCGCGAGGCGGAACGCTTCAAAGCGGCCAACGCCCACAACCTGCAGGTGAACGATCGCATCAACAAAATCTGGTCGCTGTTCACGCCCAGCGTCTCCTTGCTGACCGAAATCGGCCTGCTGGTGGTATGGGCGTTCGGCATCTGGCAGGTATCGAAGAACCAGATCACCGTCGGTGTGCTGACCGCTTTTCTGGCTTACATCAGCCGTTTTTATGCGCGTCTGGATTCCATGAGCCGCATCGTGTCCGTCACGCAGAAGGCGGCGGCCGGCGCCAAACGCATTTTCGACGTGCTCGACCATGTCTCCAGCGTGCCGGAGCCGGCCAATCCGGTACGTCTGGAGAAAATTGAAGGACGCATCGAGTTGCGTAACACGGGTTTTCGCTATGGCAATCGCGCGGTCATCAAAGGATTGAATCTCGTCATCGAACCCGGCGAGATGATCGGTCTGGTCGGTCACAGCGGTTCGGGCAAAAGCACGCTGGTCAACCTGATGTGCCGTTTCTACGATGTCTCGGAAGGGTCGATCAGCATAGACGGCGTGAACATCAAATCCTTGTCCATTCCGGATTACCGGCGTCATATCGGTCTGGTGTTGCAGGACCCGTTTCTGTTCTTCGGCAGCATTGCCGAAAATATCGCCTATGGCAAACCGGATGCCACGCGCACCGAAATCGTCAGCGCGGCACGCGCCGCCCATGCGCATGAATTCATCCTGCGTCTGCCGCACGGCTACGATTCGCTGGTAGGCGAGCGCGGCCATGGACTGTCAGGCGGAGAGCGTCAGCGCATCTCGATTGCGCGCGCCCTGCTGATCGATCCGCGCATCCTGATACTCGATGAAGCGACCGCCTCGGTGGATACCGAAACCGAGAAGGAAATCCAGAAGGCGCTGGACAACCTGGTGCATGGCCGCACCACCATCGCCATCGCCCACCGACTGTCCACGCTGCATAAGGCAAATCGGCTGGTAGTGCTGGACAAGGGCGAGATCGTCGAGATCGGCAGTCACGACGAGCTGATGGCAAAAGAAGGCGCTTATTACCGGCTGTATCAGGCGCAGGCGCGCAACGTGGATACCGATCTCAACGACACTTACGCACGCATTCCGATAGACAGGAAGGTGAGCACATGAGCGATTTTCAGCTGACTCGTAACCCGTCAGGTCTGCTGGTATACACCTGCGATGGCGAAGTGCATGAAGGTGTCGTGCCGGTGCGCGCCTTTCCGATTGCGGCGCCCGATGAATGCATTTCACTGATGAATCCGGACGGCAAGGAAATCGCCTGGATAGAACGCCCGAATGAATTGCGCGAAGATATACGCCGTTTGATTCTCGAAGAGCTCGCCTGCCGGGAATTCACGCCGAACATCAGCCGCATCAGCGCAGTATCGAGTTTCGCCACGCCCAGTATCTGGCAGGTGGAAACGGACAGGGGAAACACGGAGTTGCTGCTCAAGGCCGAAGATCACATCCGCCGGTTGCCGCACAACGCCCTGCTCATCACCGACGGGCACGGCGTCTCATTTCTGATAGACGATATGGAAAAACTGGATATCCACAGCAGAAAGCTGCTGGACAGATTTCTGTAGAAGACCTGTCAGCCTGTCACTGGCATTTCAGCAGCTGTTCAAATTCGCCGGCAGGCACCGGGCGGCTGCTCAGATAGCCTTGATACAGGTCACAACCCTGGGTTTTCAAATAAGCGAGTTGATTCTTGTTTTCAACCCCTTCGGCCAGCACCTGCAAACGCAACGAGTGCGCCATGGCGATAATCGCGGCGACGATTTCCATGTCGTCGCGGTGCAATGGGACATCGTCAATGAAACGCTTGTCGATTTTCAAAATATCCAGCGGAAACAACTTGAGGTAGGCCAGCGAGGAATAGCCGGTGCCAAAGTCGTCAATCGCCAGTTTCACGCCGAGCGCCCTGAGCCGGTTGAGAATCAGGATAGCCTCGGTTTCGCGCTGCATCAAGGCGCTCTCGGTCAGTTCCAACTCCAGATATTCTGCCGGGAAACCGGTATCGTTCAAAACCCGGGTTACGGTTTTACTGATGTCGCCTTGCAAAAACTGGTAGGGAGACAGGTTGACAGCCAGCGTGAGCGGCATTAAGCCCGCGGCTCGCCAGCGTTGCCCTTGCAAACAGGCTTCCCTCAACACCCAGTCGTCAATTTCACCGATCAGGCCGGAGGCTTCCGCAATGTGAATAAAGCGCGACGGCATAATCAAACCTTCGCTCGGTGACTGCCAGCGCACCAGTGCTTCGGCGCCGACGATGCGCCCGCTGGCAATGTCCACCTGCGGCTGGTAGTAAACGCGCAGCTCGTCATGATTGATGGCATGACGCAATCTTACTTCAAGATCAATCCGTTCGCGCATTGCGAGGGTGAGGCTATTCGAAAAATACACAAAGCGGCTGCGACCTTCGGTTTTGGCCTTGTAAAGTGCACTGCCTGCCTGTTGCAACATCAGTTCCGGCGTATTGCCATGGCCGGGGAAGATGCTGATGCCGACACTGGCGCAGGTGCGTACCTCGACGCCATTTGATAGCCGGTAGGACTCGCTCAGCGCTGCTATAATTTCGTTCGCTACACGGGCAGCCTCTTCAACTTCCACGACATCATCGAGCAGCATGGTGAATCCATCACCGCCCAGTCGGAATACCGTATCCAATTCGCGCCGTTGCGCATCCAGTCTGTCGGCTGCCAGTTGCAACAGCTCATCGCCTGCCAGGTGGCCGAAGCTGTCGTTGATGTCCTTGAAGCGATCCAGATCTATCATCAGCAACGCCAGATACTTGCCATCGCGCTGCGCTCTTTGCATGCTGTGCTGCAAACTCGACATCAGCAGCAAGCGGTTCGGCAGTTGCGTCAATGGATCGTGATTGGCGAGAAAATCGAGATCGGATTGTGATTGCCTGAGTGTGGAAATATCGGCAAAAACCGTAACATAGTTGTTGACCACACCGGAAGCATCCTTGACGACAGCCAGGCTCGCCAGTTCGGGGTATATTTCACCGTTCTTGCGCCGATTCCAGATTTCTCCCTGCCAATGACCGACGCGTGCAACGCTGTCCCATATTGACGCATAAAATTCACGGTTATGGCGTCCGGATCGGAGTATGTCGAGCGTTTCTCCCAATACGTCGGCTTCCGTATAGCCGGTGATTTCGCTGAAGGCCGGATTGATACGCACGATACGTTTTTCGGTATCGGTTACCATCACACCCTCACGTGTACTGTCAAATACAGCCGCCGCCAAGCGCAGCCCAAGTTCAGACATTTTTCGCTCGGTGATGTCGCGCACGCCAATCACGTAAGCTGCCTGGCCTTCCCATGTGATGGGCGAGGAACGCAACTCAGCCCAACCTATGCCGCTGCGACGGATCAAGTTGATGTCTTGATGGGCAGCTGCATGAGAGACGGGGATGGCCAAATCACAGCCCTGCAAATCGCCGCGTTCAAAAATATGTTCGGCGCTTTGATTGGCATACAGCACGATGCCATGCTGATTGACAACCACAATGCCGTCCGTGATCGTCGCTAAAATCAGCTCGATATTGATTTGAGTTTCGGTCATGAGGCGTTTTCAGGGAAGCATTCCATATCCTGTTTACAGTACCATCGTGTCCGAGCTATTGCCATTTTGGGCCGTGACAGTGGCCAGCATGGGATGCATTTTGGACAAGTCGCCTAACAGCTTCAAAATGGGTTCAGGAATGTCGCGCACCAGCATCGGCGTGGCAAACACGTCTTTTTCCAGCGCTTTTTCAGGCATGCTCAACACCTCCACCACATCCAGCGCCCAGAAGCCCGGCTGATAGCTTGCCGCCAACTCGCTTCTGAGTTGCGTAATGAATTGCTGAGCCTCCGGATTGATGGACATGACATACAGCGTCAGCTTGATTTTGCGGCTGCCTGGGATCACTTCTTCAATGGCGCGCACCGATTTGGCGATATAGCGAATCTGTGCGGACGACAGCGGTTTGCCGGCTAACTGAAATACCAGCCCTTCGGCTTGCGCTGCTTTCAAATCGTCCAGGTATTCCTGCGAGAAGGCAGTGACAATGTAGATCCTTAACGTGTTATCCATCGCCAACAAGCGGCGCATCGTCTCGACGCCATCAATACCCGGCATCTTCAAATCCAGAAAAATCAAATCAGGGCGCGCAGCCTTGACCAGCGCTACCCCTTGCAAACCATCCTCTGCCACGCGTACCGTACAGCCCATCTCTTCCAGCACTAATTGGAACGAGCCGCGCACGGCGGCATCATCATCAATTACAACAATATTCTGAGTCATACTCTCATCCCATTCGAAGCTCATTTAAGCCACTTTAAAAACCAACTGAAAACAGGCGCCGGGCGTCTGGTTCTCATTGTAACTCAGACTGCCGCCCGCCTCTTCGAGCAGTTGCCTTGACACGGCCAAGCCAAGGCCGGTGCCTTTGCCGATCGGTTTGGTGGTAAAAAAAGGATCGAATATTTTTTTACGGATTTCATCACCGATCCCGGGACCGTTGTCGCATACCGTTAAAAGGATTTCCCCGCCCTGGTGTCGGCCGCTGATGGTAATGCGCTGCTCCGACTGCCCCGCGATGGCATCCCGCGCGTTCAGCAACAAATTCACCAGCACTTGTTGCAAACTGCTCGCGCTGCATTTAACCTGCGGCAGGTTGACAGGCAAATCGATCTGAAGTTGCACTGCATTTTTTCTGAATTCGCCTTCCAGCAAGGCAGCGGTTCGCCTGACTGAGTCGTGGACATTGCATATGGCATGATGGTCGCTGTCAGCACGGACGAATACCAGCATATGCTGCACGATTACCCTGATGCGATCGATTTCGTGCAGTGCATTGCCCAGCACCTCGATCGATTTGGCATCGACGGCCTTGTTTTTGGCATATTCGACGTAGTTCATTACACCCATCAACGGGTTGTTAATCTCATGTGCCACACCGCCCACCATGGTACCCAACGAAGAAAGCTTTTCGATTTGAATCATGCTCTCGCGTGCCTCTTCAACCAGTTTGCGGGCGCTATTGTCGGTACCGATCAGCAGGTAGCCGATAATGGCGTTTTCTTTGTTGCGCAGCGCGGTGACCGACACGACGGCAGGGAATCGGCTGCCATCGCGGCGAATATAGGTCAGCTCGTAGATATCCTCGATGCCGCGCGAGGCTTTGAACACCAAAGCTTCGAAGCCCGGCATAATCGTAGTGCCGAGTTCATCACTCAAGGCGCGGGCGCGTGCAATCAACTCCTGTGGATCGGAAAGATCGGCCGGCGTGATCTTGTTCATCACGTCGCCGGCGGTGTAGCCCAGCATGCGCTCGGCCCCGACGTTGAAAATCTGAATCACGCCTTTCGCATCGGTGGCGATACTGGAAAAGTTGGCGCTGTCGAAAATCGCTTTCTGCAAGGCGCCCGCTTTGAGCAGCGCTTCTTCGGCCTGCTTGCGGGCGGTGTTGTCGGTACCGATCAGCAGGTAGCCGATAATGGCGTTTTCTTTGTTGCGCAGCGCGGTGACCGATACGACAGCCGGGAATCGGCTGCCATCCTTACGGATATAGGTCAGCTCGTAGATATCCTCGATACCGCGCGAGGCCTTGAACACCAGGGCCTCGAAGCCCGGGGTAATTCGGGTGCCCAGTTCGGCACTGAGTGCAATCGCGCGCGTTACAACTTCCTGTGGATCGGAGATGTCGGCCGGCGTGACCTTGTTCACCACGTCGCTGGCAGCAAATCCTAGCATGCGTTCGGCGCCGACGTTGAAAATCTGGATCACGCCGCGGGCATCGGTGGCAATGCTGGAGAAGTTGGCGCTGTTGAAAATCGCACTCTGAAGCGCTCCGGTTTTAAGCAGTGCCTCCCGGCGTCGAATCTCAGTGAAGTTCGCACCTGTTTCTGCGGCAGGGTTGTGGCTTTTTTTTTGCATGGACAACCTCTGTTAAAGTGCCGCGAATCAGCCCTGTGGGATTACGCAGCTTAATGTATCGGCAGCATTTGACGTGCGTAACTTCATGCCGGGTGCTAATTCATTCTAAAAATTGCAGTTGTCCACGAAAAACGTTTTTATTTTTCATTCCGCATGGTCGGTTTATTATCGGCTAACTGAGCCGTAAGCTACAGAAATATTTGCCAAACTGGATTATTCCTGACGATTATGACAAATCGCCCTTATCGAATGAGATCCCGGCTCCTTGCAGGATTCATGACAAGTCATTCGCATCGATACCCGTGGAATAGGCATGAGAAGCATCCTGGCCCTCGACAAATTCCGTAACTTCCTTCATTATTGATAGTAAGCTAACTATTAGTACAGCAACAAATAATGAAGCCCCTGGAAGAACAGTTTTCGGAATCGATGTTTCTGACTACCCATGCCTGGCGTATCGCACTGGATCGTCAGTTAAGGCCGCTGGGATTTACCTTGTCGCGCTGGATGTTGCTGCTGCATCTGTCACGCAATGATGGTTGCACTCATAAGGAACTGGCCCAGTGCATGGGGATAGAAGCTGCGACACTGGTAAGGCTGGTTGATCGCATGGAAAAGGAAGGACTGCTCACGCGCTGCAACAGCGAGACCGACCGCCGGGTCAAGCACTTGCGACTGTCCGATGCGGGGTTGGCGAATGTCGAAAACATCCGCTGCTGCGCAACCGACTTGCGCCGGAAAGTTCTGACAGGGCTGAGTCAGGCCGAAATACAGATCGCACTCGACGTCATGAACAATATTCGCAGCAAACTGGCGCTTGCATGAAATATCTCCTCGCACATACAAAGCTTGCCGTAGCAGTGTTGCTGCTCGCATTGCTGGGCGGTTTTACTTTCCATTATTTCTCGCGCACGACGCGCAGCACCGAAAATGCCTACATCAATGCCGAAGTGGTAAATGTTGCATCACAGGTCGCGGGTCGCGTCACCCGCGTATACGTCAGGGAAAACCAGTTCGTACACAAAGGCGATGCCTTGTTTGACATCAATCCCGAACCCTACGCCATCGCCCTGGCGCACGCGCAGGCGGATCTTGCCCAGGCATTGCAGAACGCGCGTCAGGATCGCGCTGACATTGAACTCGCTCAGGCACAAATCGAACAAAGCGAAAGCGACCTTGCCAACGCGCGCAGCATCAATGCTCGCGACAAAAAACTGGTGGCACAGCATTTTCTTTCACAGCAATCCCAGGACGATGCACAGACCCGCATGCAGAGCCTGCAAGCCACGCGTGCGGAGGCGCAGGCAAAACTCGCCAAGGCGCGCGCAGCTCCGGAAAAAATCCAGGAGCGCGGCGATATATTGAAGGCGCAGGCTGCAATCGCTCAGGCCAGACTTGATCTTGATCACACTCATGTTACGGCGGCCCAGGACGGACAGATCAGCAACCTGACACTTGCCGCGGGTTCCATGGTGAATACAGGCGCTCCGCTGTTCGCGCTCATCGAGAAAGACAGTTTCTACATCGATGCCAATTTCAAGGAGACCCAGTTATCGGGGATACGCCCCGGCGAGCTGGTTGATGTCCGGATAGACATGTATCCGGGACAGCGCTTTACCGGCACAGTGGAAAGTTTGAGCGGCGGGACAGGCACGGCTTTTTCGTTACTGCCCCCGCAGAACGCCACCGGCAACTGGGTAAAAATCGCACAGCGCGTGCCGGTACGCATCAAGCTTGCTCCGACGGATAGCGTGCTGCGCATCGGTGCGACCGCGACCGTGACCGTTCAATTAAAATAGTGCGCCCCCGCCAGACCGCATGAGTGCTAAACGGGTACTGACCGGCATCGCCGTGATGGCTGCCACCATCATGCAGGTGCTGGACACCACTATCGTCAACGTTGCGTTACCCGACATGGCGGGGCAACTCGACGCCACGCCCGACAACATCAGTTGGGTGCTCACCTCATACCTGATCGCGTCCGCGATTTTCATGCCGCTGACCGGCTATTTGACCGACAGGCTGGGTCAGCGCCGCTATCTGCTCATCAGCATCGCCGGGTTTGTCATCGCCTCCGCGCTGTGCGGCATGGCAAGTTCACTGTTCCAGATGGTGCTGTTTCGCTTCATGCAGGGGATATTCGGCGCCTCACTGGTTCCTCTGTCGCAGTCCATCATGTTGCAGATATTTCCCGGTGAGCAACGCGGCAAGGCAATGGCAATCTGGAGCATGGGCGTCATGGTCGCCCCGATACTGGGACCGACCCTGGGCGGCTGGCTCACCGAAGTCGTCAGTTGGCGCTGGACCTTTTACATCAACCTGCCGGTCGGCATCGCATCTTTTCTGCTCGCGATACGCCATGTTCCTGACACTGTCGCGCGTGCGCGGCGCATGGACTGGCCGGGCTTCGCCTCGCTGGCATTGGGGATAGGCGCGCTGCAACTGGTGCTCGATCGAGGCAATCAGGATGACTGGTTCAGCTCGCAGATGCTGACCTTCGCCGCTTTGATCGCCCTGCTCTCGCTGATTTTCTTCGTCGTATATACGCTGACCGGCCGTCATCATCCGCTGTTCGATCTGCGCATCTTCCGCGACCGCAATTTTCTTTTCGCCAGCCTGATCATGACCACCATCGGTATCGGCTTCTTCGGCGGCATGTTGCTGCAATCGCTGTTTTTGCAGAATTTTTTGGGCTACCCGACTTTCGAAGCCGGTCTGTATATGGCGCCGCGCGGACTGGCATCATTTCTGGTGATGATCGTAGTCGGCAAGCTGGTCGGCAAAATACCGCCGCGCAATTTCGTTTTTGTCGGTATTCTGGCCAGCATCGCGGGAAACTACCTGATGACCCGTTTCACTTCCGAGATCACTGCGAATGATTTGATCCTGCCGATGATGCTGCAGGGCGTCGGCATGGGGCTGATCTTCGTACCGATTTCCACGCTGGCTTTTACCACTCTACCCAAGGAGATTGCAGCCGAAGCAGCAGGCATTTACAGCCTGATCCGGGCACTGGGTTCCGCACTCGGCATTTCAATTCTGACCACTTATTTTTCGCGCAGCACGCAGCAATCATGGAGCCTGTTGCGAGGCGACATCACGACTTTCAGTAGCGCGTTGCACGCCTATCTGGCACCGCTTCATAGCGGCGCGCAAGACCCGCAAGGCATTGCGCTCGCCGCCCGCGCCGTGCTGCATCAGGCGCAGAACGTCGGCTACATCGACAGCTTCTGGTTTGCCACGCTCAATTTTGTCTTTATGTTGCCGTTGCTGCTGCTGGTGCGAACACCTGCAAGTCCGGCAAAACTCAAGCAGACGTAAATCGACGGCCATTGTTTGCTGCACAAGAAAAAAAGCCCCTGATATCAGGAGCTTAAAATTCTACCCTGGTGCGAAAGGAGAGACTCGAACTCTCACGCCGCGAGGCGCTGGAACCTAAATCCAGTGCGTCTACCAATTCCGCCACTTTCGCCAAGGGCGCGGATTATAGCACCACTCTGGTTGACCACAAGGGTTAAATTAAGGGGCCCGCAATTACCTTGTCGGGGTAAATTGTATGACCGTGCGGCCGCGTGCTTTGCCTTGCAGCATCAGGGAGAATGCGTCAGGCAAGCGTTCGAAGGGCAAGACATGAACCGCCTGATTCAATTTTTTCGGGTACAGGTCACTACCCAGTCTGCGCCATATCTCGCGGCGCAGCGGCATGTCGGTTGCAGCCGAGTCCACCCCGATCAGTCGCACACCGCGAAGGATGAAGGGCATCACCGTGGTGTGCAACTCAATCCCGCCCGCATTGCCGAAACTGGCGATCACGCCGTTCTGCTGCATGCTGCGGGTCAGCCAGGCCAGCGTCTCGCCACCCACCGCATCCAGCGCCCCTGCCCACTGCGCCTTTTCCAGCGGGCGCGTGCCCATCACCAGATCGTGACGCGATAAAATTTCAGCCGCTCCCAGCGACTTCAGATAGTCATGTTCGCTAATCTTTCCCGTGAGTGCGGTAACCTGATAACCCAACTGCGTCAGCATCTGTATCGCCAGACTCGCGACCCCGCCGGTCGCACCGGTGACGAGAACGCGGCCATTTTCAGGGCGCATTTCGTTCTGCTCCAGACGGTGTATCGACAGCGCGGCGGTAAAGCCTGCCGTACCCAGCGCCATCGCGTCGAACAGCGTCAAGCCTTGCGGCAGCGGCACCACCCAGTCGGCCGGTACCCGCACAAATTCGGCAAAGCCGCCGTCGTGAGATACGCCCATGCCGTAACCTGTGACCAGCGCTTCATCGCCCGGTTTGAAACGCAAATCGCTTGAGCTCTCCACCACGCCCGACACATCCACCCCGCCGACACAAGGAAAGCGTCGTATGACCTTACCTGCGCCCGTGGCAGCCAAGGCATCCTTGTAATTCACGCTTGAGTAATGCGACCTGATGACCACTTCGCCGGGATCGAGATCGGATAGCTGAAGCTCGACAAACCGCCCGGCAGAACTGCCGTTTTCTTCGAATATCCGATAGGCACGAAAATTCATTTATACCTCATCAGTTTTCAGTGTGACATTGCTATCGAATTTGATCATCATCGGCAGCTTTTTTCAGGGCATAAAGATGTTCGATCAACACGGGAATTTCATTTTGGATAATATCCCAAACAACATCGTTTTTAATTCCCAGATAACCATGCACCAAGCGGTTGCGCGTCCCGACGATCTGTCTCCAGTCAATTTCACTGGCAAAAGTCCGCACATGATCTGGAATGTGCGTTGCCGCTTCACCCAGCAGAATCAGGTTATGCACGGTCGCATCATAATTGAGGCCACTTGAAACAAACCGTTCCTGATCCAGACCATCGGTATAAGCCACGACCTTTTCGGCAAAACTGATCATGTCGGTCACATAAAAACGCCACTCCCTCTGCAATGGTTCATACATGAATCAAGTCCCTTTCTATATAGGGCTTCAACTCAGGACGGACGACATCCTTTTGCACCAGATCAATCGGACATTCGAGCAAATCTTCCAGATAGAACTGCACACCGAAATAACGTTTCGCCGTCGAGCGACCATCGAATTCAACCATTACGTCAATATCGCTGCCTTCCTGCGCCTCGTCGCGGGCAGTCGAGCCGAACAACGCCAAGTCGGTAATTCCGAAACGCCGGATCAGCTCCGGCTTGTGCTGGATCAGCAATTTCAAGACTTCATCTTTGCGCATCGCATCCTCCTAAACTGTCTTGAAAATAATGCCATGAGACTGAGCTTCCAGCACGGTGTTGGTTTTCAGCGCATCGTGATCATCAAATGCTGCATCGGCTGAATTCGCCAGCGCGACGAATCGCCCGGCAGAACTGCCGTTTTCTTCAAAGATACGATAGGCGGAAAATATTTTCATAGTGAATGTCCAAAATCAAAGAAATGTTACCCCAGTTTGCCGCCGCTGGGCGGTGCCCTGCGTTGCTCAACTGGTCAGGCGGCTGCGGAACTCGCGCTACGCGTTCAAACAGTCCTCGCCGAAATCCCCTGACCAGCCTGCGCTACTCGGCGGCGCACAGGGGATAAAAATCCAAAACCGCAAACCTGCATGGTGGGCGCGATCTACCCAACCCTTGTAGATATTCACGAATAGCCGATAACGAGACGTTGCGGATCATCAAGGCAGAACAACTGATCGACCATTTTGGCGGAGTCGATTTTCTTTCAAACATCCCAGTCAACTTCAAAGACATTTTGACTCCGATACCTTTTGTTTTCCGTTTAATTTACTTCTCTCGGAGGAATCAAGTCTTCATTTGCCTTCATCACCTTATTGATAGCCTTTGCAGTTGGTTCTTTATCGCCCGTTGCGTGTTTTGCTGCTGTCAGCTTTATTAAGTGCTCCATGTCTCGTAACGCTTGAGGTGATGCATAGCTAAATTGATACTGATTGCGAAGCGTTTTAAACACATCAGCAAGATAGTAGGAATTTTTCTTATTGGCGGTAATATATCGCTGAACGTGTTTACTCCAGTCTCGCGGTCTTTGACGAATAAATAGCAGAATCAGTTCATGTCTGCATATGTCGCTAAGCCCATTACTCTCTTTAGAGTCGCTCAATTGGTCGATAAGTAACGGGCCCATCTTTCTAGAGAATAAGTCGTCCTCAAACCATGAAACAACATTGGAGGGGATCTCACACAATATTTTTATGAATCTTTGTTTAGGCGTGTCGCCGAAGTTGCCCGCAAGAATGAAGCCTGTTCCGTCATACTCCGCACTCCCTTTTTCTGCAAGAATCGGCAAAACAACAAATAACACTTTTGACGCTTGCTCCCAGCAATTTAGTATCTCACCAAGAAGTTGGCGCTTAATGTCCGGGTGCACATAATCACTGTTCCTAAGTGCCCTAGACCCGGCCTTTATCGTTTTCATCATGGATAAAAATGATTGATCGGCTAGAAAGCTAGCAATGTTTTGATCATACGGTCGAGTTTGATCATAAGTGCTGTCTGCGTATTGATCTTTGATAGAGGCAGGTAACGTGGACTCAAGAACACCTTCGGTAACAATCTGTTGGATCTGAGCCTCAGCCTCGGGCGAGGGCTTCCATGTTGCAAATTGATATGGATTTAGACCAACAGGTAGACCGCATTTGCTCTTTATGCTTTCACTGCAGGCACCAAGGTCTCTTATTAGAACTTTCAGAGCGTCATCGCGCCTTCTATCAATGCCCGTGTAAAACTCAATTAGTTCTGGATGTTGAGCATACCGCATATCTTCAAAAATATAATCTGCAAATGTCGGCTCATGATGCATCCTCTGGGCAGCAAAATAGAATATCCAATATGCAAACTTGAAATGAAAAAAGTTTCCTCGCTTGATTAAAATGTTGTTATCGAAGAGAACATCGAATACAACCTGTGTTTCTAAGTCAATGAGACTATTGTGGCAGCATCTTTGTGTATCGAGGAGGAATTTATCCCGTGTAAAAGCATATATGCCATCTCGAATTAGCAACTCACAAAAATAGCCTAACACGTATTCACAATCCTTGAGGTCAGGACGTGATTTGTATGTTGGTATATCGTCCACATTGAAAAGCAAGAACAGCACACGCTTAATCATTTCAGATCGGTTGACTGGGCTCTCGTCAAAATCGATTTCTGATACTTTCAGCAAAGTTAAACAGTTCAACGCTGTTCGATGTAGATTTAGCACCTCGAGATCGGAAGTAAGTCTCTTTGTTACAGCGTCCTCGTCCCCTATATGATTAATGTCATTGCAGGCAGCGACAATCTTTCGAATATCACCTCTGGACAGTGCCCAAAGGTACAGAACTTCAAATTGTCGTCCTAAGTCAGTCTTTTCAATTTGGTTGAATAGGCCAATATCAACTTGTTGCATACAAATAATCGGAACATTCGCAAAATGCAGGCACAAATTCTTTAGCAGTTTAAATGCATCCTTTTCCGTCTCTGACCATGAGTCAATCACTACACCTTTGATGTCTTGTTCGGTACAGCCCAACAACTTGCATTCATTAAGGACTGCTTCATTAATAGATGACGAGTGTGGTTTCAATTCTTTCGCGTCTAAATACAACCACAAGGATCTTTCGGAGGATCGCCACGCTTCTCTAACTAAAAAATTCGCCAAACATGTTTGACCATACTGAGGCGGAGCCTTAACTATCGTGTTCTTGGGGTTTGAAACAAGATCGGACAAATCAGCCCTTGGTTCAGATTTGGCATCTGGTGAGAGCTCTGATTTCCTGCAGAGATTTGGAGTAATCCAAACCTTTGGTTGTTTCGAAAAAGCCCGCAGGGCAGCATCTAATTTCTGTGTTAAGTAGCGATCTATGAAATCAAAATTAATGGTTTTATCATTTATTGCTATTGCGGGTTTGGCGGCTTCCTTTGCTTTTGTAGCAGGCACGGACTCAGCAAATATTTTGCGTAGGCTATTAGGCAATTCAAAAGCCCACTGACCATGTGGTGCGTGGCCTTCGACTGGCGCGATTGTCCAGCCATTACTTCCAGCCCTTTTGTTATGAAGATGTGAAATCCCTTGTAGTTCATTTAGATCGACGCTGGTTAAGTTGATGCCAAATTCATCACTGCTTGGTGTCCCAATGGCCCCAGCCGCGATAACAATGTGACTTTGGATTGGTGTTATCCATGCGTTGTGGCTGTGACCGTGAAGTAAGAAGTGGTAGTCGCTGGCAAGCCTACGAGTGGCAATATCTCTGTCAGAAGCATTCAAACTTTCAATTGGATGATGCATAAGTCCGATACGTAGGTCTGTATTCTTTAGTGCATCATGCGCCTTGTTGAATTGCCAGTTAGCGGCAAGCCAAATATTTCTATCATCCTCTGGTCCGGCACATGTCCAAGCGGAATTGAATCCGGCAATACCCACTTTAATGCCATTAATATTGCAGGTTTTCGCGTAGCGATGACGACCGTCGATATCATATTGATGTGGAAGAAAATCCTTTACAAAAAGTGCATATTCATCAAGTCTCTTGATGGAGTCCTTGAATTCCATTGTTCGATCATTAAAACGCTGGTTGATGACTCCGATATGATCACTGGAGCTCTTGGCCCAGTTTGTGAGTGTACTTTGCGCGTCGGTATTGATAGCGCTGCGGTTAACATCATGGTTGCCGGGCACAATAAATAACCGTCCTTTTGGCAGAGGTTCGCCAATTTTTCCGCAAACGACGAGTAAGTTCTCAAAGAATGTCTTGGCTTGAACATATTGATCAGATAACGGCGCTGACTTAGTTTCGCCAAAAGCAATATCGCCAGTGCAAAAAACCAAATCCGGTCGTAATGAGCTATCACCAGCAAATATATTTGTCAAATGATCGAGCAATGCCGTTCTTGAATCGCTGTCTCTCCATTCTGTTTTTGGATGGAAATGAATATCTGAAAGATGTAGCCAAGTTAGTGTTTTACCCACGATATTCCTTAAGATATAACGAAAATTTGAAATAACTGAATTAAACGGATCAGCTCAGCTTCGAATTGTTTGCTTGTCAGGCATTTTACTCGCCAGCGGCCGCTGTACTACAGTAACCAGCATTCAAGCTCCGTCCCGCGACAGACCGCTTCTGGCACACACCCACCCATCGAATCTTGCAATTGCATACCTGAAAGCTGCAATTGGTGTTTTGCATTTTGCTTTACCCTCCCCTGTGCGCCGCCGAGTAGCGCAGACTGGTCAGGAGTTGTCGGCGAGGACTGTCTGAACGCGTAGCGCGAGTTGCACAGCCGCCTGAACAGTCGAGCAACACAGGGTACCCCGCAGGGGCGGCAAACCGGGGTCGCCTTTTCTTTGGCTACTTTCTTTTGGCGAAGCAAAAGAAAGTGGCTTGCTGCCGGGCAACTCCCGGCTATAAATCCAGCAACACGCGTCCCGGAAACTCCAGCGCTTCCTTGATGGCGCCCAGAAACTGCACGGCTTCACGACCGTCGATGATACGGTGGTCGTAGGACACGGCCAGATAATTGATCGGGCGGATCACGATCTGACCGTTTTCCACCACGGCGCGGTCTTTCGTCGCATGAATGCCCAGAATGGCTGCCTGCGGCGGATTGATGATCGGGGTGGAGAGCATGGAGCCGAACACGCCGCCGTTGGAAATAGAGAAGGTGCCGCCGGTCAGCTCATCCAGAGTCAGACGGCCTGCCTTGGCGCGCGCGCCGAAATCGGCGATCTGTTTTTCGATGTCGGCAAACGACAACTTATCGGCATCGCGGATAATGGGTACTACCAGGCCGCGCTCGCTGCCGATGGCAACGCCGATGTCGAAATAGCCGTGATAGATGATGTCGGTGCCGTCAACCGAGGCATTGACGATGGGGAATTTCTGCAAGGCATGAACGGCGGCCTTGACGAAGAAGCACGAAAACCCGAGCTTGATGCCGTGTTTCTTCTCGAAACTATCCTTGTATTTATTGCGCAAATCGATCACCGGCTGCATATTCACTTCATTGAAGGTCGTGAGGATAGCGGCGTTCTGTTGCGATTGCAGCAGACGCTCGGCGATGCGCTGGCGGATGCGCGTCATCGGCACGCGCTGTTCCGGGCGGTTGCCGGCTGGCGCGATGGCGTGCACGGCCAGCGGCGTAATTTGCTGCATGGCGCTCAGCACATCGTCTTTGGTGATTCGACCGCTGCGTCCGCTGCCTTGCAGACTTGCCGCATCGATATCGAGCTCATGAGCCAGCCTGCGCACCGAAGGCGGGATCGCAGGTTTGCTACCCTCTCCCCCGCCCTCAAGGGAAGAGGGAGTAGCAATGCTTGCCACGGCATCGGTATCGATCAGCGCAATCAACTCGGAACTAGCCACCTTTTCGCCATTGCCCTTGATAATTCTGGAAAGTATCCCGCTCTTCGAGGCCGGCAATTCCATCACCACCTTGTCGGTCTCCACATCGATCAGATTCTCACCTTCGACAACGGCGTCCCCCGCCTGCTTGTGCCAGACCAGCAGGGTCGCATCTGAGACGGATTCGGAGAGTTGCGGTACTTTGACTTCAATGATGCTCATGGCGATGCGCTCCTGGATTGTTCTTGACATCGAGATCGGGACGGAAGGCGGCTTCGATCACTGCCTTTTGCTGTTCGTTATGCACTGCGAGATACCCTGCTGCCGGTGCTGCGGATGAAGGACGCAAGGCATATTCGAGGCGCATGCCGCTGCGCATGTGGCGCAACAGATAATGCTGAATGCGGTGCCAGGCACCCTGATTGCCCGGCTCCTCCTGACACCAGACGATTTCAGTGGCATTCGGATAGGCTGCGACCTGGGCTGCAAAATCCTCGTGCGGAAAAGGATAGAGCTGCTCGATCCGGATGATCGCCATATCGTCTATCCCTCTGGCGCGACGATAAGCGGTCAGATCGTAATAAACCTTGCCGCTGCACGCGATGATGCGGCGAACGCGGTTCGCATCCAGAATTTCCACTTCCGGTATCACCGCACGGAATCCTCCTTCAGTAAAATCGCTCAGGGGAGAGGCGGCCTCCTTGCTGCGCAACAGACTTTTAGGGGTAAACACGATCAGCGGGCGACGCATCGGACGCAGCATCTGGCGTCGCAGCAGATGGAACATTTGTGCCGGAGTCGAGGGTATGCACACCTGAATATTGTAGTCCGCGCACAGTTGCAAGTAGCGCTCGATGCGCCCCGATGAGTGCTCGGCCCCCTGCCCTTCATAGCCGTGCGGCAGCAGCATCACGAGGCCGCACAGCCTGCCCCATTTCACTTCGCCGGAGGCGATAAACTGATCGATCACCACCTGCGCGCCGTTGGCAAAGTCGCCGAACTGCGCTTCCCACAACACCAGAGAATTCGGCTCGGCGGTGGCATAACCATATTCGAAGCCCAAAACCGCCTCTTCGGACAGCAAGGAATCGATCACCACAAAATCAGACTGGTCAGGTGTCAAATGCTGCAACGGCGTGTAGGCGCCCTCGTGCCATACCACGCGATTCTGATCGTGCCAGGTGGCGTGGCGGTGAAAGAACGTGCCCCGTTGCGAATCCTGCCCGGACAACCTGACCGGGAAGCCCTGGGTGAGCAACGTGGCATAAGCCAGATTTTCCGCCATGCCCCAGTCCAGCGACAAGCTGCCTTGCGCCATCAGAATCCGGTCATCGACGATCTTCTGCACGCGCGATTGCAACACAAACCCTTCCGGCACCGTGGTCAGCGGTACGGCCAGTTGCTGCAAACGCGCCAGCGGCACCGAGGTATCCACCGGGACGTTCCATTTGATGTCTCGCTTAAAGGCAGCCCAGTCGGAAACCGGCTTGTCGAGTTTTTCAAGCGCAGGAGCTATCGAGTTGCGTCCCTCGTCCATCGCCCGGCGGTAGACAGCGATCATCTCGTCGGCCTCCCCGGCCGCAATCACTCCTTCGTCGAGCAGGCGCCTGACATAAACCGCTCGCGTGCCCGGATGCTGGCGGATGTAACGGTACATGAAAGGCTGCGTGACCAGCGGTTCGTCCTGCTCGTTGTGCCCTAATTTTCTGAAACACACCATATCGATCACCACATCGCGACCGAATTCCATGCGGTAATCCAGCGCGATTTCGGTAATCAGCATCACCGCATCGGGATCATCCGCATTCACATGGAAGATGGGCGCGTCGATCATTTTCGCCACGTCTGAGCAATACTGGCTGGAGCGGGTATCGCGCATGTCGGATGCGGTAAAACCGATCTGATTGTTGACAACGATGTGCACGGTGCCGCCGGTGCGAAAGCCCCGCGTCTGCGACATGGAAAGCGTTTCCATCACCACGCCCTGCCCTGCGAACGCTGCATCGCCGTGCAGCAGGATCGGCACGACTTTTTTGCCGTCCAGGTCTTTCAGGCGATGCTGGCGTGCGCGCACCGAGCCTTCCACCACCGGATTGACGATTTCCAGATGCGAAGGATTGAATGCCAGCGCGACATGCAAATGACCGCCCGGGGTTTCGATGTCGGCAGAAAAGCCCTGGTGATACTTCACATCGCCCGAAGTCAGATGCTCGGTGTGGATGCCCTCGAATTCGGCAAACAACATGCCGGGCTGTTTGCCGAGAATATTCACCAGCACATTCAGCCGCCCGCGGTGCGCCATGCCGATCACGGCTTCCTTGACACCCTGGCTGCCTGCGCGCTGCAGCAGATGATCGAGCAACGGCACCAGCGTATCGCCGCCTTCCAGCGAGAAGCGTTTTTGTCCGACATACTTGGTATGCAGATAGCGCTCCAGCGTCTCGGCTGCGGTGAGGCGTCCCAGAATGCGGCGGCGTTGTGCTGTATCCAGACCGGCCACCCCGCGCACCCCTTCCAGCCGGTTCTGTATCCAGCGCTTTTGCGGCACATCGCTGATGTACATGTATTCCGCACCGATGCTGCCGCAGTAGGTCTGGCGCAACAACTGCATGATCTCGCGCAGAGTCATGCGCGCAGCCGCCACCAGCGAGCCGGTCTCGAACGTGGTGTCCATGTCGGATTCCGTCAGGCCGTAATACGCCGGATCAAGCTCGGGCACCACGGGCTTGGCGTGGCGAGCCAGCGGATCCAGATTGGCAACCCTCAAGCCCAGAAAGCGGTGGGCATTGATGAGCTGCAGCACCTTGACCTGACGGCGCTCATGTTCCGCGCCGGTCGCGCTGACAGTCTTCAATCCGGGCAGGGCTGCAAATGAACGCTGGATAGGCGCATGCGGCAGCTCTGCCGCCGATTTATCCCATGCCGGCAGCCCGTCAAAATAGCCGCGCCATTCTGCCGTTACGCCGGCGGGATCGTGCAGATACTGCTCGTACAGCGCCTCGACAAAGGGCGCAGCAAACAGCTGCGAGCTGTCCTGCATCAGCTTGTTATAGTTTGTATTCAACGTTCGCTCATGTCCGGATAATCGCGGCGTGTTTCGCCGATATAGAGTTGACGGGGACGGCCTATCTTGCGGTCACTCGCCGCCATCATTTCCTTCCACTGTGAAACCCAGCCTATGGTGCGGCCCACGGCGAAGATGACCGTGAACATATTGGCCGGAATACCCAGTGCGCTCAGCACGATACCCGAATAAAAATCGACGTTGGGATAGAGTTTGCGTTCGATGAAATACGGATCATTCAGCGCGATTTTCTCCAGTTCCATCGCCAGCTTGAACAGCTTGTCGTTCTCCAGACCCTGCTCCTTGAGTACTTCGTGACAGGTCTCACGCATCACCGATGCGCGCGGGTCCATGTTCTTGTACACCCGGTGTCCGAAGCCCATCAGCCGGTATTTCCTGTCCTTCACGCCCTGTACATAATCCGCCACGCGCGAGATATCGCCGATCTCGATCAGCATGTTCAGCGCGGCCTCATTGGCGCCGCCATGTGCCGGCCCCCACAGGGCTGCGATACCGGATGCCATGCAGGCAAACGGGTTCGCGCCGCTGGAACCTGCCAGACGCACCGTCGAAGTGGACGCGTTCTGCTCATGATCGGCATGCAGAATAAAGATGCGTTCCAGCGCTTTCACCAGAACCGGATTGGGCACATACTCCTCGGCCGGCGTGGCGAACATCATGTACAGGAAGTTTTCCACATAGCTGAACTTGTTTTTCGGATACATGAACGGAAAACCGTTGTGGTACTTGTAAGCCATCGCCGCGATGGTAGGCACCTTGCCCAGCAAGCGCATCGCCGCCAACTCGCGGTGCTCAGGGTTATTGATATCGAGCGAGTCGTGATAGAAGGACGACAGCGCGCCGACCACGCCGACCATCACCGCCATCGGGTGCGCGTCGCGCCTGAAGCCATTGTAGAAGCGCGCCAACTGGTCATGAACCATGGTGTGCGAGGTCACTTTACGCACAAACTCCGCTTTTTGTGCGGCATCGGGCAACTGTCCGTCCAGCAGCAGATAACAGACCTCCAGAAAATCGGATTTTTCCGCCAGTTGCTCGATCGGATAGCCGCGGTAATACAGCAATCCGGCATCGCCGTCGATAAAGGTGATCCTGGAGATGCAGCTCGCTGTGGAGAAAAAGGCCGGATCGTAGGTAAAAATATCCAGCTTGGCTAATCCATGTATGTCGATGACATCAGACCCCAGCGTGCCGGACAGGATCGGCAATTCGATACTGCGGCCATCATCCAAAGTCAGCGTGGCGACGCGTTTTTTCTGGCTAAATTCTTTTTCCATCCTGTTTCCAATCTTGAAGTTTAAACCGATCTGATTTTTTCCAGCAACGCGGCCTGTTCGTCAGATGCTGCACTCATCCTGCCTGAAATCATATCCCAGAGCGGATTGTCTGCCATATCCAGAAACTGTTCAAATGTTTGTCGTTCGGACCCGGACAATCGGGCGTAGCGAGCTTCAACAAAACGCCCGAGTACGATATCGAGTTCCAGCAAACCCCGCCGGCAACGCCAGCGAATTCGCGACAATAAAGCAGGATCGAGGATCGTGGATTGAGGATCGAGCAAAGCAGGATCGAGGATCGTGGATTGAGGATTGAACAAAGCAGGATCGAGGATCGTGGATTGAGGATTGAACAAATAATTCTCAACGTTTTCTGCGCTTCTCATTTTTTTCTCCTCACTCTTCATTCCTCACTCCTCACTCCTCACTCCTCACTCCTCACTCCTCACTCCTCACTCCTGCCTTCTCATACCATCCTCTTGACCATCATATCCTTGATGCGGCCGATCGCCTCGGTCGGATTCAACTCCTTCGGGCAGACGTCCACGCAGTTCATGATGGTGTGGCAGCGGAACAGCCGATAAGGGTCTTCCAGATCGTCCAGACGCTCGGAAGTCGCCTGATCGCGCGTGTCGGCGATGAAACGGTACGCCTGCAACAATCCGGCGGGGCCGACGAATTTATCCGGGTTCCACCAGAACGACGGGCAGGCCGTGGTGCAGCAGCCGCACAGGATGCATTCATACAGCCCGTTCAGATGATCGCGCTGGGCGGGCGACTGCAAACGCTCGGTTTCGGGCGGCGGATCGTTGTTGACCAGGTAGGGTTTAATGGAATGATACTGCTTGAAGAATTGCGTCATGTCCACAATCAGATCGCGTATCACCGGCAGGCCAGGCAAGGGGCGCAATTCCACCGGTTCCTTGAGTGACGACAAGGGCGTGATGCAGGCCAGCCCGTTGCGCCCGTTGATGTTCATCGCATCCGAGCCGCATACCCCTTCGCGGCAGGATTTGCGCAGAGACAGGCTGTCGTCCTGTTCCTTGATCAACAGCAAGGCATCGAGCAACATCTTGCCGCCAGCTTCGACGTCCAGATCGTAGTTCTGCATGCGCGGCTCAGCGTCGGTTTCAGGGTTGTAACGATATATACGGAATTTCATAATTTCATTACCTTTGTCGTATAGCTTAACAGCTGATTAACCAGTTGAGGGCATCAGCCGTGTTCGACGAGACCTCCATTGCGGTTACTATAGCACTTAAATTACGCGCTCAGATGACACTTGGAACAGCTAAAATACGCCAGGACACCGAACAGTTCTGCTTCACGCAGTTCACCCACCATTAGAGGATGTATTTCAATTGAAAAAGGTCAAAATTCGCGATGTAATGGACAGCAGCGGCGTGACATTCGGCACCAGCGGCGCGCGCGGTCTGGTGAGCAACATGACGGATGAAGTGTGCGCCGCCTATGCGGCGGCATTCCTGTCTGTGGTGAAACGGTCGTTTACGGTCGAGCGCGTGGCGCTGGGCATGGATTTGCGCCCCAGCAGTCCGCGCATCGCAGCAGCTTGCGCAACTGCCCTGCACCATGCGGGCATCCTGGTAGAGCATTGCGGCGCCCTGCCGACCCCGGCGCTGGCGCTGTATGCGCAAAACGAGGCCATTCCGGCCATCATGGTCACCGGCAGCCACATCCCGTTTGAGCGGAACGGCATCAAGTTTTACCGGCCCGACGGCGAAATTTCCAAGGCGGATGAAGTGGCGATTGCGGATGCCATCGTGCAAATTAACTCAGACAGCCCTCAACATGCGCTACCTGCAATCAATCCTGCCGCGCTGGAACGCTATGTGCAGCGCTATCTGGATTTTTTCCCGAGTTTCAGGGGCCTGCGCCTGGGTGTGTATGAGCATTCCAGCGTGGCCCGCGATGTCATCAGAAGCATACTGGAAGGGCTGGGCGCCGAAGTAACCTCGCTCGGGCGCACCGACGCGTTTGTGCCCATCGATACCGAGGCGGTCGCCGAGGTGGATATACGCCGCGGCAGGGAATGGGCTGAAACACATCATTTTGACGCGATCATTTCAACCGACGGCGACGGCGACCGTCCGCTGATCTCGGATGAAACGGGTAGCTGGCTGCGCGGCGATATCGTCGGCCTGATTTGCGCGCGCTATCTGGGTGCAAAAAAAGTGGTCGTCCCGGTCAGCTGCAACACGGCGATCGAATTGTGCGGCGCGTTTGAAACCGTCGTGCGCACGAGAATCGGCTCGCCTTACGTGATTGCCGGCATGGAAGCAATAAGCACCCCTCATCACCAGGATGACATCAGGTTTGTTCCCTCATCCCAACCTTCCCCCGGGGGGGGAAGGAGCGAACGTGAAAAGCAAACGTCCATGCCAGCCGTTGTCGGATTCGAAGCCAATGGTGGTTTTTTAGTCGGCTCCCGCTTTACCCGCGATGGAAAAACACTCGAACCGCTGCCCACCCGCGATGCCGTGCTGCCTGCGCTGTCCGTGCTGGCGGCGGCGCGCGAGATCAACGGTCGTGTGTCGGATTTGATGAAAAACCTGCCCGCGCGTTTCACCGCCAGCGATCGTCTGCAAGACTTCCCTGTCGAGTCCAGCCGCCGGCTGATTCTTGAACTCACCAACAACCCGCAGTCGTTACAGAATTATCTAGCGCCAATTGGTGCAAAACTCGTTGACAACAATACCACGGACGGGCTGCGTATCACCTTCGACAATGGTGAAATCGTGCATCTGCGCCCCTCCGGCAACGCACCCGAACTACGCTGTTATTGCGAGACGGCAAGCGAGGTGCGCGCGATGCAACTCGTGCAGACCGTTCTGGCAAAAATTCGAGATGAACATTGAAAATCGATGACTGCACTCCTGCAAAACGCCATTCTGTATACCGGTCATCTGCCGGATGCGGATAAGACTAACCGACAGATCCTGGATGCCTATCGTCTTTTGCGTGAACAGGATTTTTCGCGGCGCAGCCATTTTTTCAACGGCCGCCATGAAAACCTGTACCTGAATAGTGAACGAATCCCCGCACTCGAACGGGTTTTGGCGCAGGCGATGACGTTTGCCGCCGATATTCTGCAATTACCCGGGCATCAGTTGAAACGGGGTTTCTGGCTCAACGACATGGGGCCGGGCAAGATCACCAGCCGTCACGACCACGATGAAGACGACGAACTGTTATCCGGCGTCTATTACATCCATGTGCCGGAGAATTC
>JAJYYO010000025.1 GCA_021800795.1 Pseudomonadota bacterium | reverse complement strand
GGCATCAGTTGAAACGGGGTTTCTGGCTCAACGACATGGGGCCGGGCAAGATCACCAGCCGTCACGACCACGATGAAGACGACGAACTGTTATCCGGCGTCTATTACATCCATGTGCCGGAGAATTCGGGCAAGCTGCTCATCCATGACCGCTACAGCAATACGGAAGTGACACCAGAGGCCGGCATGTTCGTGTTTTTCGCACCGGACGTCGTGCATTCGGTGAGCATCAACCAAAGCTGCGAAAACCGACTTTCGATGGGCCTGAATTTCGGCCCGGCGTGAACGGTTGATTCTTTGCAATACCTGTGAAACGCGATCAGCGTTTGATTTCTTCTATCGTGACGGTCTTGCGGATCACTACGCCCTCGATGATTTCACCCTTGTATGCTTCGGCTTCGTTCACCATGCCGCCCATCGTCTGAGTGCTCATCTGCTCGCGCAGCTGTCGACGCAAGCCACGGGTTTTCCACCACAGATAACCCCACGCAGTCAAACCGGCTACCGCGATTACTGTAAATATCACAACTGAAAACATCAAGCCCAATACGACCAGGGCAGCGGTTGTGAGCACCGCGACCACTTTGCGCATGGGTGAGGCGGCGTTCAAGACTTAAACCGCCTGTCCGGCCGCAAAACCCGACGCCCAGGCCCACTGGAAGTTGTAACCGCCCAGCCACCCTGTTACATCCACCACTTCACCGATGAAATACAGACCCGGCACTTCGATGCACTCCATGGTTTTGGAGGATAAGGCATGCGTATCGATGCCGCCGCAGGTCACTTCCGCCTTGGCATAACCCATGGTGCCGGATGGCATGACCTGCCAGTCGTGCAACTGCTCTGCGATTGCTTTACGTTGTTTGTCATTATATTGGTTCAATGGCTTGTTTTCAAAAGTCTTGTTCTGTTCGCACCATACATCTGAAAAACTCTTGGGGAACCATTGCGTCAGGTAATTGGAGAGCAGTTTTTTACTGGTTTTATTCTCATCCAGCAATACCGTCATGTCGCAATCTGGCAACAGATTGATGTGCAGCGCGCTGCCCGGTTGCCAGTAGGAAGAAGCCTGCAAAATGACAGGGCCGCTCAAACCGCGGTGCGTGACCAGCAGGTCTTCGCGGAACGACTGACGGCCGGTGGTCACGATCGCCGGGAATGACACACCGGTCAGATCCGCATAAGGCTTCCATTCCTCGGGGGAGAAGGTCAGCGGCACCAGGCCCGGTTTCAGTTTAGTGATCGGAATACCGAACTGCTCGGCCACGTGATAACCGAACGGCGTCGCGCCGGTCTTGGGAATCGACAGGCCGCCGGTGGCAATCACAAGGGATGCCGCATTGAATTCCCCGCGCGAGGTGCCGACATAAAATTTGGCCTTCTTACCGATACCTGCATCCTCTGTGTATGGCGTGTGTTTGATTTCCTCGACTTCGCAGTTCATGAAACGTTTGACGCCCGCCGCATCGCATTCGGTGCGCAGCATGGCGATAATGACCTCGGATTCGTCGTCGCAGAACAGCTGGCCCAGCGTTTTTTCGTGAAAGCCGATGTTGTGCTTCTGCAACAGTGCGATAAAATCATTCGGCGTGTAGCGCGCAAGCGCCGAGCGGCAGAAATGCGGATTCTCCGAAATGAAGTTCTCGGGCTTGGTATTGATATTGGTGAAGTTGCAGTGGCCGCCGCCCGAAATGCGGATTTTTTCCGCAAGCTTCTTGGCGTGATCCAGCAACACCACGGAGCGACCGCGCAGTCCCGCCTGTAATGCACACATCAGGCCTGCCGCGCCTGAACCGATAATGATGACATCTGATTTCATGTTTGTTCCGTTATGCCCGTGAGACATCTATTCAGTGGTTTGAAAAGTGCGAAACTCTCCCTATTTTATAAAAATCGGGAGAATAACGTATTTACTTGATTATATTATATTTTTGTCTTATCGGGTGTTTTTGCTGATAAAGGCGGATAGCGCATCGCGGTATTGCACCCAGCCCACCGTCTCGCTGTTGTTGTGTTCACCGCCCTCAATCAGCAGCAGACTTTTCGGTTCGGGCGCCGCAGCATAGAGTTGTTTCGCCATTTCGACCGGTATCTTCGGGTCCCATGTGCCGTGGACAAACAGCACGGGTAACTTTAGCTGTGGCACTTTTTTCAGCGACTCGAAGCGCTGATTGAGCAGCAGTCCGATCGGCAGATAGCCATGGCTGATCTCACCCATCGCTTGCATCGAAGTAAAGGTGCTTTCTGTGATCAGGCCGGCCGCCTCTGGATGATGCACGGCAAGATTGATTGCGATCGCGCCGCCCAGCGAGTGCCCGTAAATAAAGGTTTTCCCGGGTTGGCCGCCCCGCCATTTGATCCAGTATTGCCAGACGGCTTCCGCATCTTCATAGACTTTCTCTTCGCTGGGCTTGCCGCCAGCGCTTTTACCGTAACCGCGATAATCCGCCAGCAGCACGTTATAACCCATCTGATGCATATGCTGCGTATGTTCCAGATTATTGCCGATGTTGCGATAATTGCCGTGAAAATACACGATGGTCGGCGCGTCCGGTTTATCGGACGGAACCCACCAGGCATCCAGGTATCCTGCGCCCTCCCCGACGGGAATGTGTACTTCCGCATATTTCATGCCCATGCGATCCGGCGTGGTTTGCCAGATTGCGGTCGGTTCGAATACCTGCGATTTCTGCGTCGCCCACATATACACGCAGGCCGCCACATACAGCAGCGCCGCCACGCCCAAACCTGCCGCCCACCAACGTTTCCATTTACTCACGCAGCTTCCTCCAGTTGCTTCCACAGACACGACCCTTTGCTTGCCTTGTCGATATCGATCATTTGCTGCGCATGAGCGGCCCGTTCCTGCTCGCTTGCCAGCAGCACACGCAGCACCGGACGCGAGGCATCCCGATTCAATACAGCCGGCTGACGGATGACCGGAGTATCATCATCTCCCAGCAAACTTTCCTGGCCGCGCGTCATCGCAAAATACACTTCTGCCAGCAGCTCGGTATCCAGCAATGCGCCGTGCAGGGTGCGGTGCGTGTTGTCTATCTCATAGCGGCTGCACAAGGCGTCCAGCCCGTTCTTCTTGCCCGGGTGCATTTCCCGCGCCATCTTGAGCGTATCCACCACCGGATTGGTCAGCGGCGGCAGATTCAGCAGCCGCAGTTCGTTGTTGATGAAGCTCATGTCGAAAGGCGCGTTATGCGCCATCAGTTCCGCCCCTTCGACGAATTCCAGAAAGCTGGCCGCGATGTCGGCAAACTTGGCTCGGCCTTTCAACATGTCCCAGGTAAAACCGTGCACGCGGGCCGCTTCCTCATCCACTTCCCGTTCAGGATCAAGATAATGATGAAAATGCTGCCTGGATACTTTGCGTCCCTCCAGCACAATCGCAGCTATCTCTATGATACGGTGACCCTTTTTAGGGTCAAGCCCGGTTGTCTCGGTATCCAGTACGACTTTACGCATCGGGGCCTCCCTGCATCAGCGCCACGCCCTTGTTCGCCAGCACATCGGCATGCTCGTTTCCGGCGTGTCCTGCATGTCCCTTGACCCATATCCATTCGATGCTATGCTGCACGGCCAGCGCATCCAGGCGGCGCCACAAATCCTCGTTTTTCACCGGCTTCCTGCTGGCGGTTTTCCATCCTGCTCGCTTCCAGCCGGGCAGCCAGGTGGTGATGCCCTGATGTACATATTTTGAATCGGTGTGCAGCCTCACCTGACAATGCCGGGTCAGCGCTTCCAGCGCGGCAATCGCGCCCATCAGCTCCATGCGGTTATTGGTGGTATGCGCTTCGCCGCCAAACAGCTCGCGCTGCTTACCTTTTGTGCGCAACAACGCGCCCCAGCCGCCCACGCCGGGGTTGCCCTTGCACGCCCCGTCGGTAAAAATATCTACAATTTCTTCGCTCATCTTTAAAACCTGTCTAACATTTACTGTTTTCTTCCGGCCTGCTTGCGATCTTGCGCTGCGAGTTGTTCAGCTTGGGTGCGACCGGCAGCAGTTTTTTTACCAGACTACTATTCCAGCTGGGTTTAATCAGCCGCATCCCCGGCACGCGCTTGATCGCATGCACAAAATACACCCCGCCGCTCACCGCCCACCAGCGATCGCCTGCCGCCTCCATGAAATCGTAACGGTTCAGCCATTTTCCCTGATGAAATGGCGGTGCATAGGCCGCAAAACGGCCTGCCGCCACCTCGAAACCCAGCAGGGCCAGCCAATCCTTGAGGCGCGACAAGGCGATGAAATGACCGCACCAGGGATAGCCGTTTCGTCTGCCCAGCGCACGGTGCAAGCCCCACAAGCTGTGCGGGTTGAAACCGCTGATGAGCAGGCTGCCCTCCGGCATCATGACCCGTTCAACCTCACGCAAAATCGCATGCGGCTGTTCGGTGAACTCCAGAATATGCGGCAGCGCCACCAGATCCAGGCTCGCGCCGGCGATCGGCAATTCGTCGCCGCACAATCGCACCGCCGCAGCCGGCTGGTCTGAACCGGTAAAACGCAGAGGAATTCGGCTGTTGCGCAAAAAATCATGTTCCGGCAGGCCCAGTTGCAGGGCGTTGTAGCCGAAAATATCGTTCACCGTGCGATCGAACCAGAGTTGCTCGCGCGACAAGACATAACCACCCTGTTCGGTAGCAAACCATTCGCTCAAACTTTGCGCCGTTGACTTACAATCCGGCATCACATCACTCGCATTCAGAATTCATGTTCAACATTACCGCGATTCCCGCCTTTGAAGACAATTACATATGGGCCATTCATCATGACAACCAGGCTGTCGTGGTCGATCCCGGTGACGCCATGCCGGTGCTGGCTTTCCTTGCCGCGCGGAATCTCACCCTGAACGCCATTTTGTGCACCCATCGTCATCACGATCATATCGGCGGGATTGCCCAATTGCGCGCAGTATACAACGTACCCGTGTATGGACGGCGACATGAAAAGAATCCGCACATCACCGATGATCTGCGTGAAGGAGCGCAACTCAGGCTGGATGCGTTCAATTTAACCTTTAATATCATGGAAATACCCGGCCATCTGGACGATCACCTCGCCTTCTATGCCGGTTCGACCACGCCACCAATCCTGTTTTGCGGCGATGTGCTGTTTGGCGCGGGATGCGGGCGAAGCTTCGAGGGGACTGTGGCGCAACTGCATCACTCATTACAACGTCTGGCCGCCCTGCCCGTGACCACCCTTGCCTATTGCGCCCATGAATATACCGCATCCAACCTGCGCTTTGCCGCAGTCTGCGAACCCGGCAATACCGCCATGCAACAACGCATCCTGAGTACGGCACAATTGCGCGCAGCCCACCTGCCTAGCGTCCCCTTTACCCTTGCCCTGGAATTGGCAACCAATCCCTTCATGCGCTGCACAGAGTCCGAAATCATCCATGTGCTTCAACAACGCGGTCTCGAAGACACCTCGGAACTTGCCGTCTTTACTGCCCTGCGTAAATGGCGAGACAAATTCTGACATTAAAATTTACGATATCGATTGCAGTAAAAGCCAATCTGGTTTATTCTCCGCGCCCTTCGGAGAGGTGGATGAGCGGTTTAAGTCGCACGCCTGGAAAGCGTGTTTGGGATAATATCCCAACGGGGGTTCGAATCCCCCCTTCTCCGCCAAAATAAAAAAGCCGCCCCTTGTGGGCGGTTTTTTATTTGGGGAAGGGGTGTGGACGAAACCCCTTGGGTTCGACCAGGCGGCCGACCAAAGGGAGGGCGACGCAGGACGCACGAAGTGCGGTCCCGAAGGGACGAGTCTGTCGCAATCGGCAGACGAGCAATCCCCCCTTCTCCGCCAAATCAATTAGTTACGCTTGTTTTAACTATCAAGCGCAACCTCAAATAAGACAACTTTCTTGCTGGCACTGTGCCAGAATTGTGCCCAGAAAGTTGCTCTAAATCCCCACATTGTTGTTTCTTTAACTGTGCCAGAACAGTGCCAACGGGGAGCTTTGCATACAAAGTGAGGTAGTCCCCCCGCTTTTTCGGAAAACTCACAATGTTTGATCGTGCGCTCCCATTTGCCTGATTTACTGACTTGACAACAAGCTATAAAAATCGAATGAAAGGGCAACAGATCTGTTTTCAGGCATATTTCGAAGAAAGAAATATATGCCAGCGAAGGTTATCCCTACAAATGCTGGGAATGGGAGGCTGCAACTCAAAAAAACCTACCTACTTGGCTGGCAAATCATCCATTACCATTGGCTCTATGATGATATGCGCCACCGATTTAAGCCCTATCTCATCGCTGACCAGCCAGCATAATTATGAGTTCAGCGCGTATAGCTATAAAAACAGACGATGAATCCGCTTGCTGCTGAAGCAGCTTGAAGAAAGGCTGCGGATTGAATTGCTGCAGCAATACATCCCCCTCCCTCCTGACCCGTGTAAGGTAGCCTGCCAAAACTGATGAAGAACCTGACTAGCAGGTCAATTCATCCGCAATCATCTCGGCCTGCTTTAAGATCGTTTCAGTGGCCAGCAACTGCATATCCGGCGGATAACCGAATTGGCGCAAGGTTCGCTTCACAATCACTTTCAACTTGGCTCTCACGTTTTCCTTGATCGTCCAGTCAATCGATGCATTCTCACGCACCCGCTGCGTGAGCACCACCGCCAGCTCGCGCAGCTTGTCTTGTTGCATCAGCTCTTTTGCGCTGGCGTTATTGGCAACCGCCGTGTAAAACGCATATTCGAAATCGCTCAGGCCCATGTGCGAGGCTTCGGCATCGGAAGCGACGATCTCCTTGCTGATTTTGATCAGTTCTTCCATCACCTCGGCAGCGGTCAATATCTTGTTGTGGTATTTCTTGATAGCGTTCTCTAGCATCTCCATCAAGCTCTTGCTCAGCACCAGATTCTTTTTGGCGCGTGCTTTAAGCTCGTCATTGAGCAATTTTTTCAGCACCTCCAGCGCCACGTTCTTGTGCACATTCCCTTTCAGCTCAGCTAAAAATTCATCGGACAAAACAGAAATATCTGGCTTTTTGATGCCCGCCGCGTCAAATATGTCAATTACCTGTTCCGACACCAGTGCCTTGTCGATCACTTGGCGGATGGTAGTTTCGATCTCTTCATTGCTACGTCCGGCCCCGGTACCGTCAAACTTGGCCAAACGTGCCTTCACCGCCTGAAAAAACCCTACTTCATCGCGTGCATCCATGGCCTGCTCATGCGGCACAGCGATGGCAAAAGCCAGGGAGAGCGCGGTCACCTCGTTGATATAGCGCTTTCGACCATCCTCCAGCCCGAGAATATGCTCTTCCGCCGCCAGTATTAGCGACAGCTTTTGAGATGTTTCAGATTCAAAATAATTTTCATACGCAAAGCCGTGATACATGGCGGACACCACTTCCAGCTTCTCCAGCATCAGGCTTACCGCCTGCTCCTGCGCCAATGCCGGATCACCCTTGCCACCCGCATCAGAATAAAACGACAGCGCCTCCTTAAGGTCAGCGGCAATACCCAGATAATCAACCACCAGGCCACCCGGTTTGTCCTTGTGTACCCGATTCACCCGCGCAATCGCCTGCATCAGGTTGTGACCCTTCATCGGCTTGTCGATGTAGAGAGTGTGCATGCTCGGCGCATCAAAGCCGGTAAGCCACATATCGCGCACGATCACCAGTTTGAGCGGATCGTCGTCGTTCTTCATCCGCTCGGCCAATTGCTTGCGCTGCTCTTTGGTGGTGTGATGTTTGGCCAGTAGCGGGCCGTCGCTGGAGGCAGCTGTCATCACCACCTTGATTACGCCTTTGTTCAAATCGTCGGAGTGCCACTCAGGCTTGAGCGCAATGATCTCTTTGTACAATTCTGCGGCAATGCGCCGCGACATACTCACCACCATACCCTTGCCTGCAAATACCTCCTGCCGTGCCTCGAAGTGCGCCACGATGTCCTTGGCAATATTCTTCATACGCTGCTCGCTGCCGATCAGCGCCTCCATCTTGGTCCACTTTGCCTTGGCTTTCTGTGTATCAGTCAGTTCCTCCTGATCCAGCTCTTCGTCCAGTTCGGCAATCAGTTTTTTGCCCTCGATGCTCAAACCAACTTTTGCCAGACGGCTTTCGTAATAAATCCGTACCGTCGCGCCATCCTCCACCGCCTGCGCAATGTCGTAGATGTCCACATAGTTGCCGAACACCGCAGGTGTGTTCACATCAGTTTTTTCAATCGGTGTGCCGGTAAAACCCAGATAGGTTGCGTTTGGCAGCGCGTCGCGCAGATATTTGGCAAAGCCATACACCACCTTTTTGCCGATCACCTCACCATCGGCATTTTTATCGTCCACGGTCTTGGCGCTAAAGCCGTACTGCGTGCGGTGCGCCTCATCGACAATCACCACAATATTGCGGCGGTCGGACAGCTGCTCGTACACATTGCCATCATCAGGCTGGAATTTCTGTATGGTGGAAAAGATCACGCCACCCGAGACCACTTTTAGCAACTCCTTTAACTGCCCGCGATCCGCTGCCTGCACTGGGTCCTGTCGCAACAGTTGCTTGGATGAAGCGAAGGTATCAAACAGCTGATCATCCAGATCGTTTCGGTCGGTAATTACAAGCACGGTTGGGTTATCCAGCGCCAGCACAATCTTGCCGGTGTAAAAAACCATGGAAAGCGACTTACCCGAACCCTGCGTATGCCATACCACACCGGCCTTCTTGTCGCCCTTAGGCTGATTCGCCACGCCTGGCAAGCCATAACTGACGGGCGATTGACGCAATACATCCGCCACAGCTGCCGCGCGCAACGTCGAAGTCACCGCTGCATTCACTGCGTAATACTGGTGATAAGCCGCCAGCTTCTTCACCGTACTGATGCTGATCACGCCAGTCTTGGGGTCTTCCTTCTTGCTCTTCTCAAACACAATAAAGTGGCGCAACAAATCCAGCAGCGTAGCCTTGTTCAACATGCCTAGTATCAACGTTTCCAACTGGCTTACCAGATGCGAGGCTTCTGCCTTGCCATCTGCGCTTTTCCAAACCATGAAACGGCTCAAACCTGCGGAAAGCGAACCCGCCTTGGCTTCCAATCCGTCGGATATCACCAGCAAGGCATTGGATGTAAACAAACTAGGGATAGTCTGCTTGTAGGTTTCGAGTTGCTGATACGCCGCTTTGATCGTGGCGTTTTCATCAATGGCGTTTTTCAGCTCAATCACCACCAGCGGAATGCCGTTGACGAATAACACTAGATCGGGCCGCTTGTTTTGATGGTTCTCGATCACCGTGAACTGATTGGCGACGACGAACTCGTTGTTTTCCGGGTGAGCGAAGTCAATCAACCACACCAGATCGCCGCGATCAAAGCCGTCTTGTGATCGGCTCACTTTCACGCCTTCGGTTAGCAGTCGGTGAAACACTTCGTTGTTCGCCAACATCTCGGGCGAACTGATGCGCTGCACCTCCTTGAGAGCGTCTTGCAACATCGCAGGCGACAACGTGGGATTGATACGCTTCACCGCCTGCTCCAGCCGCCCTGTCAGCAATACTTCACCGTAATGGCTACGCTCCGGCTGTTCGCCATCGGGTGCAATGTCCGGCGCATAAACGTAGCTGTAGCCCAAGCGCTCAAAGAGCTTGATGGCAAAGTCTTCAATTGCGCTTTCGCTGAGCCTGCTCATACGTTCTTGCCATTAATCAGATTGATAATCACTTTAACCATCATTTCCCTCTCATCCGGCTTGCTCTCGGCAATCAGCAATGTAAACGCGACCAGAGCATTATCGGCAATGCGTTTTTCACCGTCGGCGTTATACAAGAAATTGTGGCGCTCCAGAAACCAGACAAAAATAGCGGCGGCGATTCTTTTGTTGCCGTCGGTAAATGAATGATTCTTGACAATGAAATACAGCAGATTGGCGGCTTTCTCTTCGATGCTTGGATAAAGCTCCTTGCCGTCAAAGGTCTGGTAAATCGTCTCCAGCGAACTCTTGAAAGAATCGTCCTTTTCATTGCCAAACAATCCACCGAGGCTTTCCCGTTGGCGCCACAACAGAATCTGCTGCATTGCCTCATCGTAAGTAATCTTTGGCAACGCCAAAGTGCGCGTCCCCACCACCTGCAAGCGCTGGTGGTCGTAATCGTCCAACACCGTCAGCGCGTGGCTGTATTTCTCCAAGATCGCCAGAATACCTTGCGATTCAGCGGTCGATAAGTTTTTTTTCTGAATCAGTCGGGCAGACAAGGCAATCGCCTGTTTCAGCTCGGCCAGTTTTTCCTGTTGCGCCTCAAGCCGTTGTTGGTTCAGGCTATAGCCCTGTATCAGATATTCCCTCAACCTTTGTGTCGCCCATTGGCGAAACTGAACACCACGCTGCGACTTGACCCGGTAACCAACAGAGATAACCACATCCAGATTGTAGTGCTCCACCACGCGGTTAACCTGGCGGGCACCCTCTTGTTGAACTATCCGGGATTTCCGGATAGTTGCCTCAGGCACCAGCTCTCCCTCGTCAAACAGGTTATGGATGTGCTCGTTTACTGTCCGCACATCCTTGTCGAACAATTCCGCCATTTGGCGCTGGTTCAGCCACACCGTGTCCTGATCCAAGGTGACCTCTAGTCGCACCACACCGTCTGCGGCCTGGAAAATCTGAATTTTTGACTCTTCCATCGCGTCTCCCTGCCCGGCACTCATGATGATGTCTTTGTTGGTGGTTACAGTCAATTTGGTCATAACGCCCTAATTTTCACCTTCATCAAACAACGATTGTTGATCCTCATCCATTTTCTTTTTAAAACCAAAATGCCTTAATTTATATCCACCGGATGCATTTGCTTTGATGGCATATACCTTTCTTACAGAATAGTTACGACGCTTTTCATCTCCAAACTCATCGAATGTAATAGTGATTTGCAGCAAGCAACTCATTACAAAACCATTGGCGAACTGATGCGCTCCGTTAATCACTTCGGATTTGAATTTTGAATCACCCATGCTGAAATCGATTCGATCTTCTTTGTAAGTGCCACGCCAATTAAATGCGCCCTCTTTTAATACTGGCGAAATAATCTCAATTTCTGCATCGTCATCTTCAGTGACTGTTTTATCATCCACCAAGATAAATTCCTTGAACTTGCTTCGCGGAATAAGGATTTCATCAGAACGAATGCTCAAATTCTTGAAACCTATCTTTGCGACTTTTGCATACCCACTTATCTTGGTGTAATAGTTGGATACGTGTCTTCTGACTACTTTGTCTTCAAGAGCTTTTTCTAACTTGCCTGCATAATCGAACTCTTTGATTGCATTGTCGAGTTGCAAACCTTTTAGAGTTTCTTCTTTAAGCGCGCCGTCAGTTTTACTTTTCGTAAAATGATGTTTCAAAATTTCATTGATCGCGGGTGATAGAAAAACTGCAACTGCGGTTAAGCTTGGAACAACCAGATTTAAGGTTTCAAGTAAACCACCTTCTCCATACGCCTCGGTCTCAACTTCCGACGTGATCTCGGTAATTTCTAAAATTCGTTTTACCGCCTCCAGCAAATCTTTCTCAGCACGGTTTCTTACAAACGCATTCATCGCATGACTTTCGTCATCAAAGTAGTAATGCACTTGAAACCTCTGAGAGAAAATTTCTTCAGGCATCTTGTATCCTTATCTCTCCGTTCATCAGCTTTGGCAACAGGGTATCGCGGAGTTTTTCGAGGGTGCGGATTTGAACTGCATTGGAATGCAATTTAGGTGAAATTGACTCTGCTACTGCATTAAATTTTTCAACAATATCATCAGGCGGAATTTTTATTTTATAGCTCATTAAATGATTTGTTTCTACGCGCTGTCGTCCACTTGATCCCGCCAAGCAACCCTCTGCAAAGTCTCTAAAATCACTATTCCTAGCGAGTGTGTATGCAAAGAAAGGATGCAAATCTCCTTTGGGCCGCATAACGATGTATTCAGTAGAACCCCAGCCGACTTGGTCTTCATCCAAAATCGTCACGTAAGCCGTTTTTCCATTTTCAAGACATGGCGTGATACGGGCTAACAAAGTATCCCCGTTCATAAACTTGGTGCCAGATGAAAACTCGCGGTCGTACCAACCCTCTGGATTGAATGTATCGGTACTTAACGAAGCCATTTCTAGATATGGTGCAACTGTTCCTTTGGTCAGCTTTCTTGGTGGATTAAATTCAACCAAGTCCGAGATTACACCATCATTCCAATCCTCCTGCGCCTCTTCCACGAACCACTGGCGGAACAGGGTTGCGGCCATGGCTTCGAGTGTCTGGTTCTGGCGGTGCAGCAGATCGATCTTGTCGTCAAGACTGCTGAGCACGGCGGCGATGGCTTTTTGTTCTGGGAGTGGTGGAAGCTCAACGGGCACTTTCTTCAACACAGATGCCTTGATACCAAAAACAGTTGTACCAGACGCTCGTGATTGAAGTTCGTGCTGCCCAGTCTCATTCTGAAAGTAGAATTTCAGAAACGGGTTGAACAATAAATTCTCTTTTCCTCTCAACGTAATTATGCGTTGTGCCAAGGCAATATTTTTATCTTTAATTAGCGCGACTTCTCCAAGAGGGGCTTCAGTTGTTAATACAACATCGTCTATTTCTGGCAAGCCTCTTGTCATCCACGAGTCATAATCTTCTGGCGCGATGAATTCGTTTGGCGGCAGTATTTTCCCTGCCTTCACAACCTTTGCCGTCACGAGAGGAATTCCAGTATCCGTCTTCTTGGGAGTTTTTCCTCGATAGTCAATAAACTTCTCGATAACATCTTCCAAGAGATATTCTTTCCACTCACTCATCCCCGCCCCCCAGCTCCGCCTCAATCTCTTCAATACTGGGCAGAGACGATTTCAATTCTTCCGGCAGGTTTTGCGTAATGATGTATTCGCTGACCCCGATGGGCTTGTTGATGTTGCGCAGCGCGTATTCGACCACGGTGTCTTTTTTGGATTTGCAAATCAGGATGCCGATGGTCGGGTTGTCTTGTTCGGTTTTTAAAATCTCATCCACCGCCGAAATATAAAAATTGAGTTTCCCGGCAAACTCCGGCTTGAACTTGACGGTTTTCAGCTCGACGACGACATAGCAGTGCAGGCGGACATGGTAGAACAGCAGGTCGATGAAAAACTCGTCCCCGTCTACTTCCAGTTTGTATTGCCGCCCGAGATAGGAAAAGCCCGCGCCCAGCTCCAGTAAAAACCGGGTGATATGTTCGATCAGCGCATTTTCCAGTTCCTGTTCATCATGCCGTTCCTTCAGCATTAAAAAATCGAAATGGTAAGGGTCTTTCAGCATCTGGCGGGCCAGGTCTGAATGCGGTGCGGGTAAAGTTGCTTGAAAGTTGGTGACAGCCTTGCCTTCGCGCAGGTAAAGACCGCTTTCAATCTGGTGCGTCAAGACCACCCGCGACCAGTTGTTCTGGATGGTTTTCTGAACATAAAACAACGCTTGTTCAGTCGTTTTGATCTTGCTGATAATGACCAGGTTATGCCCCCAAGGAATTTGGGCAACAAGCTGTTGCCCAATTGCAGACTCCACTGACCAGAACTGAAACCACTGGCGCATGTACTTCAGGTTGCGCAGTGAAAAGCCTTTCATATTGGGAAACTCGGCCTGCAGATCGCGGCTCATTTGCAACAGGAAGCCATCACCCCAAGCCGAGTCCTGTTGTTTGGCGACGATGCGCTCGGCCAGCTCCCAATAGAGATGCAATAACGCCTGATTGACGGCAACGGATGCCTTGATTTGCGCGCCTTGAATGCGCTGCTTTATGTCCTGGATAAAGGCGAGGTAATCTTCGGTTTTGATGATGCTCTGGGTCATACTTTCACCTTCGCCAGATTCTCGGCAATGGCTTTATTCAGCTTCGTCTCTTCCAGCAACTGCGCCTCGAACTCAGCTTTCAGTCCGGCAAAGCGTTCGGCAAAATTGAAATCGTCCTCTTCGTCCGGCAGACCAACATAACGCCCCGGCGTGAGCACGTAGTCCAGTTCTTCCACGCGCAACAGCGGTACGGAAGCACAAAAGCCTTTGATGTCTTGGTATGGCTGGATTCCCGCCTGCGCGGGAATGACAGAAGAATTGAGCCAGGCGTGGTAGGTGTCGGCGATCTGCTGGATGTCGTCGTGTGAAAGCTCCTTGGTGCGGCGGTTAATCAGGTGGCCGAGGTTGCGCGCATCGATAAACAGGATTTCGTGGCTTCTAGTGTGTGTTCCCTCACCCTGCCCTCTCCCGGAGGGAGAGGGTTGAGCACGGGCACGGTTCATAAACCACAGTGCCGCAGGTATCTGCGTATTCAAAAAAAGTTTGGCCGGCAGGTTGACAATACAGTCGATCAGGTTGCCGTCGGCGATGAGCGCACGGCGAATATCGCCTTCGCCGCTGGTCTTGCTGGTGAGCGCGCCTTTAGCCAGCACCACACCCGCCTTGCCCTGCGGATTCAGGTGATAGGCGAAGTGCTGCAACCAGGCGAAGTTGGCATTGCCCGTAGGAGGCGCGCCGTATTGCCAGCGGCCATCGCCGCGCAGCAGTTCGCCGCTCCAGTCGCTGACATTGAACGGCGGGTTGGCGATGATAAAGTCGGCTTTCAGGTCTTTGTGTGCATCGTTGAGGAAGGAGCCTTCGTTGTTCCATTTCACCTGCGAACTGTCGATGCCGCGAATAGCCAAATTCATCTTCGCCAGCCGCCAGGTGGTCTGGTTGCTTTCCTGCCCGTAGATGGAGATGTCGTTGACGCGTCCTTGATGTTCGCCGACAAATTTTTCCGATTGCACAAACATACCGCCCGAACCGCAGCAGGGATCGAACACCCGGCCTTTGTAGGGCTCCAGCATCATTACCAGCAATTCCACGATACTGCGCGGCGTGTAGAACTGACCGCCCTGCTTGCCTTCTGCCAGCGCAAATTCGCCGAGAAAATATTCGAACACATGGCCCAGCACATCGGCGCTGCGAGACTTGGCATCACCCAGCGCGATGTTGCCGACCAGATCGATCAAGCCGCCCAGGCTGGTCGGATCAAGGTTTTGCCGCGCAAACACCTTGGGCAACACGCCCTTGAGCGAAGGATTTTCCTTCTCGATGGCATCCATCGCCTCATCTACAACTGTGCCGATGGTGGGCAGTTTGGCCTTGGCAACAAGGAAAGACCAGCGCGCCTCCGATGGCACAAAGAAAACATTTTCCGCCTTGTATTCGTCCTTGTCCTCGGGATCGGCCCCGGCGTACTCGCCTTCGCCTGCTTGCAGCCTGATGAACATCTCCTCAAATGAGTCGGAGATGTATTTCAGGAAGATCAGCCCCATCACCACATGCTTGTATTCGGCAGCGTCGATGTTCTTGCGCAGCTTGTCGGCGGCTTTCCATAGCTGCTTTTCCAACGGTTCGTCTTTGATTTCTTTTGCTGCTTTAGCCATAGTTATTATTGATTCTTATCTAGCGTTGGAATGAATGCCGAAGTGTAGAGGCTCTGCCAGCATTATCCAATACAAATGTGTATTTTTAAGCTGCCGTGCTCCAACAAGCGAACCAAGGCATCTTTATCGAAAACCTCAAAGTCATCTGCTTGCTCAATATGCAGTGAGGTTAGCCCAGCTTAACCGCCAACTTTTCGGCTTGTAGGTGGGTGTAGCGTTTAAGCATCTGTAAAGTTTTGTGGCCAGAGACGGATGCAATTTCAAGTACGGACAAATTGCACCGCTCTGCCAAACGCGACAGCGCTTCGTGCCGAAGATCGTGAAAAGTAAAATTCTCGATTTCCGCGCGTTTAACGGCGGCCATAAAGGCGTGATGATTGTCATGCGTTCCACGGGGAGCACCTTGCCATCAATCGAACGGGTCAAGCCTTTCAAGATTGCCACTGCACGTGAAGAAAGCGGCACCGCCCTCGCCTCACCATTCTTTGTATTTTCCAGAAATGCTATAGGACGACTCTTGTCTATGTTTTTCCACAGTAAGCCAAGAAGCTCACCCTGCCGCATCGCCGTTTCTACAGCAAGTTCGACGGCAGGCCACAGATAGAGATTTCGGCTTTGGCGACATTCGCTTTCAAGGCGGTTCCATTCGTCCTGGGTCAAACGCCTGTCTCGCGACTTTCCATCTGCCGGTTTTCTGATCTTCAGGACTGGAGTACCACGCGGAAGCGCAATGCCGACCTCGATTTCTGCGAAGCGAAGCACTTTGGAAAGCATATACAGCTCTTTTCTAACCGTACTTTCACCCACTTCTTTCAGGCGATCATCACGGTAAGCGGCAACAAGTTTCTGGTCGAGTGCTGCAAGCGAATACAGCCCCAGCTTTTCTTTAAGCCGCTGACACTGAAACCGCCAGGCTTCTTTTTTGTCCTCGCGCTGCCGGTAGTGATAGGGAGCAAACTCAATAATAAATCGATCAATCACATCTTCGATTGTCGTGCGCTCAGCATCAGAACGGTCAACGAAAACGCCTCTTACCATTTCTGACTCGGTCACTTTGGCCCACGCATCAGCCTCAGTCCAAGTAAAAAAGGTCTTAGTGACCGGAGGATAACCTTTCTTCCGAATTTGGACATGCCACTGGCATTCTCCTTTTTTCCTGATCGTCGCCATAAGTCCTCACTGTGCCAGAATTGTGCCAATAAATACTTTTTGCATCATATTATTATGTACAAACCAAGTCAATATAAGCTTTATAAACATTTACTTAGCACGCCTGGAAAGCGTGTTTGGGATAATATCCCAACGGGGGTTCGACCAGGCGCCCGACCAATGGAAGGGTGACGCAGGACGTCTGAAGGACGGTTGCGAGCACAGCGAGTAACGAGGGCGCAGCCCGAGCACCAGCGAGCGATGCTCGCGCAGGACGCACGAAGTGCGGTCCCGAAGGGACGAGTCTGTCGCAATCGACAGACGAGCAATCCCCCTTCTCTGCCAGTCGATAAAAAATGTTTATTGATGAATATAATCAGCTAGTTAGTATGTAATATAGCTTACATCACTCAACCGCCATCAGGCGATACTGACGCTTTTTTCAATCACCTCGGATACCCAGGCATTCAAACTTTTACCCTTGGCTTCTGCCAGCATTGCTGCGCGCGCATGAAGTTCAGGTTCCAGACGCAAGCGGAACTGTCCAGAGTATGGCTTGTTCGGAGCGCGCCCCAGCTTTTCACAGGTCGTCAGATAATCATCAACCGCTTCCTCAAATGCAGCACGCAATTCCGCCACACTTTCACCGTGGAAACCGATCACATCACGAATGCCAGCAATGTGACCAATGATGCAGCCATCAGCCTCGCTGTATTCAACTCTTGCGGCAAATCCTTTGTATTCCATAGTGTTCATGGTTTTACTCCTAAACTTTCAAGAAAATGACGTGCATCCCGCACTTGGTAAGGCTTTGCCTCTTTGGCTGGGTGAGGTCGATGAAAGGTAGCGATAATCGCATCCTTCTCGAAGCGTACCCGGGAGCCATTACCCTCAATCACACGACAGCCCACGGCTACCAGCAACGCTTCTATGCGCCTCCAATCAAGAGAGGCTGACACCGGTTCTGCATATACAGCGACAAGCGTTTTTCGATGTGTGGAATTCATGTTTACGATGGTATCAAATAATGGAACCATGTCAATCGGTATTTATGCCGCATTTGTTCAGTGAAACAACTTTGCCAGAATTTACAAAGTACGCGCCGGAAAATGCAGCCCCGTCAGTCATCATTCGGCTGCCCTTCTCAAACAGACCACCTCTGCGATATGCAGCCTCAACCTTTCGTCCCATCATCGCACCCATCAATCAATGGATGATTGTATGCTAGTTTGTGAGACGATATGCGGCAAGCGTTTTATTAAAATGCTTTATATACAAAGTATAATTGATAGTACATGACACAGTGTGTAACCGTAATGGCGGACGACCAATGGGAGGGCGACGCAGGACGCACGAAGTGCGGTCCCGAAGGGACGAGTCTGTCGCAATCGACAGACGAGCAATCCCCCTTCGTCTCTGTGCGATTTTTTTCTATCCAGGTGCGCGTGCTGGTGCCGATGCTGGGGAAATATTGGAAACAGACCACGATTTACAAGTTCGTTTCCAGCACGACAAACGCGACGATCATGTTGCGCTCGTCGCTGATGGACAGGTGATGACCGTTGATCCCCAGTTGCGCGAGATAGGTGCGCAACACGGCGTCGAACTGCAACACCGGTTTGCCCAGACCATCGTGCGTCACGCTGATACGGGAGAGACTCACCGGATGGCGCAGACCGCTGCCCACTGCCTTGGCAAACGCCTCCTTGGCGGCAAAGCGTTTCGCCAGAAAACGAGCAGGATGCGCATGCTCATGATATTCGGGCAATTCACTCGTGCTCAACAGGCGTTCTGCCAATCTGAGCTCGTGACGTTGCCACATCGCCTCGATGCGCGCGTATTCAACGATGTCGGTGCCAATGCCGAAAATCATGCGTCATTCCCGCGCAGAGGGGTAAGCAGGCAAGCCGCGAAGCGGCTGCTCGCAAAGCGGGAATCCAGGCGTCAACAAACTCTTCATCTTGCGCACCGCTGCATCGAGGCCAATAAACAGCGACTCGGCGACGATGGCGTGGCCGATATTCAGTTCCACGATATGAGGAATTGCTGCGATGTCCTGCACGTTGTGGTAGTGCAGACCGTGCCCGGCATTCACCTGCAAACCCTCTGCATGCGCATGCACTGCTGCGATGCGTATGCGTTCCAGTTCATGCTTATGCGCAGGTATGCTGTCAGCCTCCGCGTATTTTCCCGTATGCAGTTCGATCACAGGTGCGCCTGCGCGCCGCGCCGCATCGATTTGTTCAGGTTCGGGATCAATAAACAGGGATACGCGTATACCCGCCTCCGCACAACGCTCGCAGGCCGATTTCACCGCATCGAAATAGCGCATCACGTCAAGGCCGCCTTCGGTGGTCAGTTCCTCGCGACGCTCGGGAACCAGGCACAAATCATGCGGCTTGATACGCAGCGCATTGCTTATCATCTCGTCGGTAACCGCACATTCCAGATTCATGCGGGTTTGCAGCATGTCACGCAGAATGATCACATCGTGATCCTGAATGTGGCGGCGATCTTCGCGCAAATGCAGGGTAATCGCATCCGCACCCGCTTCTTCGCAGATCAGCGCCGCGCGCACCAGATTGGGATAACGCGCCCCGCGGGTCTGACGCAAGGTGGCAACGTGGTCAATATTCAGTCCTAGTTTGATCATAATTTTTGCAGATCCTTAATCAATTCGCGTGTATGCAATATTTTCCCGCCCAGATGGTGATTAAGCAATATGCGCATCAGTTGCTTGCTCTGCCGTGCAACCTCAGGGTCGCTATAATCATCTGCCGCCATGGCCAGTAGTGTTTTTCCAGACACAGAAAAACCTGAGTGGGCATCCCCGTCATCGACCAACACGCCCCGCTCGACCGCATAACGATAACAGGCGTCGCCCTGGACAGGCTTGCCGTCGCCGGCCTCCCGCTCCAGTTCCAGCGCATAGCCCAATTCCTGCAACAGGTGCTTTTCAAAACAACGCAAGGTGGCCGCATGATCGGATTCACAGGCAAGCCGGTACAAGGTTGCGCGGTAATAATCGAACAATTGCTCATGCGCATCGTCACGCGCCAGCAAGTTAATCAGCAACTCGTTGAGATAAAAACCGCACATCAGTGCGGTACCCTGCAAATAGGGTTGCCCGCCCTGCCACTCGGCTGCATGCAGGGTGCGCACCTCGCCTTTGCCGAACCAGGACAGTTTAAGCGGCTGAAAATTCATCAATACGCCGCGCAATGCCGATCTGGGTCGACGGGCGCCACGCGCCACGATCGCCAGTCGGCCATGTTCACGGCTATATACATCGAGCAGCAGACTGGTTTCACGAAACGGATGACTGTGCAGCACAAATGCCGGTTCGTCCTGATGCCTGTTTTGCCGGCTGGAAACTGTCATTCTAAAAAATTATCAATTGACAATTATCAATTGCCTTTATTCGTACCCCAGCGTCTGCAGCATGCGCGAATCGTCCGCCCAACCGCTGCGCACCTTGATGAACACTTCCAGAAACACCTTGCCGTCGAACAGTTTTTCCATATCCAGACGCGCCTGCGTGGCGATTTCCTTGATTTTCTCGCCTTTTTTGCCGAGCAGCATGGCCTTGTGCGCTTCCTTGTCCACCAGGATCGCGGCGCTGATGCGGCGCAGCTTCTTGTCCATCTTGAAGGCTTCTATCACCACGCTCACCGAGTAGGGTAACTCTTCCCCGGTGAAGCGGAAAACTTTTTCGCGCAATATTTCCGACGCCAGAAAACGTTCGCTGCGATCGGTGACGTCTTCTGCGTCATAGATCAGGCCGCCTTCGGGCAGGAAGCTGCGCAATGTTTCACGCAGTTCTTCGATTTTCTTGCCGAACTTTGCGCTTACCGGAACGATGTCGGCAAACTTGAAGTCTTTTGCGATGCGTTCTGCAAAGTCGAACAACTGGCCCTTATCATCGACTTCGTCGATCTTATTGATCACCAGAATGACCGGGCGGTTATCCGGCAACAACTTGAGCACCTCCTGGTCGCGTTCGTCATAACGCAGCGCTTCCAGTACGTATAAAACCACTTGAACTTCTCGCAGACTGCTGGTCACCACGCGGTTCATGCCGCGATTCAGGGCATTGAGATGTTTCATCTGGAATCCGGGTGTATCGACAAACACGAACTGCGTATGCTCGTCGGTAAAAATACCGTGGATGCGATGCCGTGTGGTTTGCGCCTTGCGCGAGGTGATGCTGATTTTCTGACCGATCAGGTGGTTGAGCAGCGTGGATTTGCCCACGTTGGGACGCCCGACGATGGCGATATAGCCGCTGCGAAATGCGCTTCCCTGCTCTGTCGTTACTTCTTCATTCTCTTCAGTCATGTTTTATTTCCAATCAATTGATAAGCCGCCAGAGCCGCCTGTTGTTCGGCATTGCGGCGGCTGGTGCCGGCGCCGCGCGTAGTGATGTTAAGTACGGGAATCGTGCACTCCACCTGAAACAGTTGCTCGTGCGACTCGCCCTGCATATCGACCACATGATAGCCCGGCAAGGCCAGACGACGGCCCTGCAAATACTCCTGCAGCAAGGTCTTGGCATCCTTGCCCAGCGTCTTCATGTCTACGCTTGCAAGGTAGGGCACAAACAGCTTCAGCACGGCCTGCTCGGCGGCCACAAATCCGCCGTCCAGACATATCGCGCCGAACAGCGCCTCGATAGCATCCGCCAGGATGGAAGGGCGTCTTGCTCCGCCACTCTTGAGTTCACCTTCACCCAGCTTTAACTGGCTACCCAGATCGAGCTGTTGCGCAAACAATACCAGCGTGGACTCCTTGACCAGGTTGGATCTTAACCTCGACAAATCCCCCTCGGACAGCTCGGGAAATTCGCTATATAAATACTTTGCAATCACACAGCCTAAAACGCTGTCTCCGAGAAACTCCAGGCGTTCGTAATGATCCGGCGCATAACTGCGATGGGTGAGTGCGCGTTGCAGCAATTGGGGCTGTTTAAATACATAGCCCAACTGCCTGCACAGCTTTTCCTTATTTCCCAGCACTGGCAGGATGAAAGTCCAGGTAAAGACTGATGTTGCCAGCCAGAGGAATCTTGACGGCATAACTGGCGCTCAATACCGGCTTGCCGGTATCCGTGTCTATTTCGATATCTTCAGGCTTGATGGCGGTAAGGTTATCGATCGTGGCACGTTTGCCAAAAGACATGCGTATGTCGTGCATTGACGCTTTTTGCATCTCAGGATCGCTGGATATTTCGGCGAATACCTTGTTTATTTCAGCATTCTGCAAGTAGGCCGGGATCAGCTTCAAGCCCAGCATGATCACCAACACCAGAATAAATGCCCCCAGGATAAATCCTGAGAAGCTCAGACCGCGCTGATTTTTGAATTTATTCACAGCGTTTCCTTTCACGTTAGATGGACAGACCGATGCGCTTCAAATCCGAGAAATTCATCCACACAAAGAACGCGCGTCCGACGATCTGATAATCGGGCACAAACCCCCAATAGCGACTGTCGCGACTGTTGTCCCGATTATCGCCCATCATGAAATATTCCCCCGCAGGCACTTTGCAACGCACCAGCTCCTCGTTGTAAACGCAGTTTTCATGTCCCGGAAATTCAGCCACCGAACCCAGATGCACATTGGGCATATCGGGATTCACCAGTATCGCATGGCGACGAGTTCCCAGCGTTTCAACGCGCCGCTCGGTATGCACAAAATTCAAACCGCTTTCGACATAATTATAGTCGCCATCGGGCTGCTGCAACTGCTCTACCCCGTTGATGGTCAGGTGTTTCTGACGATATTCGACGATGTCGCCGGGGACTCCCACCACACGCTTGATATAGTCCACCGACGGATTTTCAGGGTAGTGAAATACCATCACGTCACCGCGCTGCGGGTTGTTCAACTGAACGATCTTCTGATTGATGATGGGCAGGCGAATACCGTAGGTGAATTTATTTACCAGTATGAAATCACCGACCTGCAGCGTCGGGATCATCGAACCGGATGGAATCTTGAAAGGTTCGACGAGAAAGGAGCGGATGCAGAACACGATCAGGATCACCGGAAAAAAACTCTTGGCATACTCCACCCACCATGGCTCAACCGCCCCGCTGGCGCGATTTTTGGCAAGGGCATACCGGTCCAGCAACCAGATACTGCCGGTGATCAGCAGCAGGATAAACATTATCAAAGCAAAATCCATTTTTATTCCTTAAATGCTACGGCATTAATTCGCTGGCGGGCGTAGCCCACCCCGCAGTTATTAGTCATCCACCCGCAAAATCGCCAGAAACGCTTCCTGAGGAATTTCCACGTTACCCACCTGCTTCATGCGCTTCTTACCGGCCTTCTGTTTTTCCAGCAACTTCTTCTTGCGTGAAATGTCGCCGCCGTAACACTTGGCCAGCACGTTCTTGCGCATCGCCTTGACGTTTTCGCGCGCAATGATGTTCGAACCTATGGTCGCCTGTATCGCCACATCATACATCTGACGCGGAATCAGCTCACGCATCTTGGCCGCCACTTCGCGCCCGCGATACTGACTGTTGGATCTATGCACGATAATCGCCAGCGCATCCACTTTTTCGCCGTTGATCAGCATATCCACCTTGACCACATCGGCTGAGCGATACTCCTTGAACTCGTAATCCATAGACGCATAACCGCGCGAGACCGATTTCAACTTGTCGAAGAAATCCATCACGATTTCCGCCATCGGCATCTCGTAGATCAGTTTCACCTGCTTGCCGTGATAGCTGATATTGATCTGCGATCCGCGCTTCTGCGTACACAAGGTAATCACCGAACCGACATATTCATTCGGCATGTACAGATTCACCGTGACGATAGGCTCGCGTATCTCGGCAATTTTGGACGGATCGGGCATCTTGGAGGGATTATCCACTGACACCACGGTCCCGTCGCGCAACACCACTTCATAGATCACCGTCGGCGCGGTGGTGATGAGATCCATGTCGAACTCGCGTTCCAGCCGCTCCTGCACGATTTCCATGTGCAAAAGACCCAGAAAACCGCAACGGAAGCCGAAACCCAGCGCCTGCGATACTTCAGGTTCGTACTGCAAGGCTGCATCGTTCAGTTTGAGTTTTTCCAGGGAGTCGCGCAGCGCTTCGTATTGATTGGATTCAACAGGGAACAGCCCGGAGAATACCTGAGACTGAACTTCCTTGAAGCCCGGCAAGGCGTGTTGCGCAGGTCTTGCCTGATGCGTGATGGTATCGCCCACGCGGGCGGCCTTGAGTTCCTTGATACCGGCAATGACAAACCCTACCTGCCCTGCACTCAGGGATTCGCGCGGCTGGGATTTCGGGGTAAACACGCCAACATGCTCGGTCAGGTGATGTGCGCCGGTCGCCATGAAGAGGATTTTTTCCTTAGGCTTGATGGTGCCGTTCATTACCCGCACCAGCATCACCACGCCTACATAGTTATCGAACCAGGAATCGACGATCAGCGCCTGCAACGGCGCATCCACGTCCCCCTTGGGAGGCGGCACCTTGACGATCAGCGATTCGAGCACATCCTCAACGCCCACCCCGGTCTTGGCCGAACAGCGTACCGCATCATGCGCTTCAATGCCGATGACTTCCTCGATCTCTTCGATGGCGTTGTCCGGATCGGCGGAGGGCAGATCGATCTTGTTGAGCACCGGCACCACTTCCACACCCAGATCCAGCGCCGTGTAGCAATTGGCCACGGTCTGCGCCTCCACGCCCTGGGAGGCATCCACCACCAGCAGCGCGCCTTCGCAGGCGGACAGGGAGCGCGACACCTCATAGGAAAAGTCCACGTGCCCGGGTGTGTCGATCAGGTTTAAATTATAGGTCTGCCCGTCGCGCGCCTTGTAGCTGAGTGCGGCTGTCTGCGCCTTGATGGTGATGCCGCGTTCCCGCTCAATATCCATGGAGTCGAGAACCTGCGCTTCCATCTCGCGATCGGACAAACCGCCGCACAGATGAATGATGCGATCGGCCAGCGTCGACTTGCCGTGGTCGATGTGAGCAATGATAGAAAAATTACGGATTAGCTGCATGAAATTCCAATAGAAACCGTTCCCCTCATCCCAACCTTCTCACGGAGAGAGAAGGAGCAATCGATTTCTCTCCCGTATGCGGGAGAGAATCTGGAAAAAGATATTCGGTATTTTCGCAAAGCGCGAATTCTAGCCGATTTAGGCGTTATATGCAGGAGTGATCGTCAAAACCGCGTTCGAGCGATTCAAAATAGCGCAGGGGCAATTCATGAATTGCCCCTGCAATCAATCGAGTTTGATCGCCATATACGAGGCGACCTCACCCCGGCGCACCAGCAACGCGACATTGCGTCCCTTGGGAACCTGTTTGATGATGCCTTCCAGCTGATTCAGCGAATGAAGCGAAATATTGCCGATCGCCAGCAGCACATCGCCGCGCTGCAAACCGGCTGCACGCGCTGCCTGCCCTTTTACATCTTCCACCAGCAAACCGTTGCTGATTTGCAACTCCGCCAATTGTTCGCCGCTCAATTCGCTAAGCGCGATACCCAGTCGCGCAATCAATTTGCCCGCCTCATTCGCACCCCCCTTGATGGTTGCTGCAAGTTTTCCGTCTTCCGGCATTTTTGCCACGATGACCGTTACCTGTTTGGCGGCGCCCTTGTGCCACAAATCCACCACAACCTTGCTGCCGGGTCGGGCGGCGGCCACGAGACGCGGCAGATCGTAGGAGTTGGTCACCGGTTTGCCGTCAAACTTGAGTATCACATCGCTGGTTTCTATGCCCGCCTTGTCGGCCGGCTCACCCTTCTCGACGCTGCTGACCAGCGCGCCATTGGGCTTGCTCAAACCGAACGATTCGGCCAGTTCGCTGGTCACTTCCTGTATCGTGACGCCGATGCGTCCGCGTGTTACGCTGCCCTTGGTGCGCAACTGATCCACCACCTGCGTGGCAACATCGATCGGTATGGCAAACGACAACCCCATCGAACCGCCCGAACGGGTGTAGATTTGCGAGTTGATGCCAACCACTTCACCGTTCATGTTAAACAGCGGTCCGCCGGAATTTCCGGGATTGATCGCCACATCGGTCTGAATGAACGGTACAAAATTATCCTGCGGCAAAGAGCGGCCCTTTGCACTGACGATGCCGGCGGTGACGCTGCTGTCAAAACCGAACGGAGAGCCGATTGCAACCACCCATTCGCCCACTTTGAGCTTGTCCGGGTCGCCCACGGTCACCTTCGGTAAATTGGCAGCATCTATCTTGAGCAAGGCCACATCAGTCCGTTTATCCGCGCCGATCACTTTTGCCTTGAATTCACGCTTGTCCGTCAGACGCACGGTGATTTTATCGGCATGGTCAATCACGTGGGCATTGGTCATGATGTAGCCATCCGAACTCAGGATAAAACCTGAACCCAGCGATTGCAATTCCTGATTGCGTGGCATTTGAGGAGAAAAACGCTTGAAGAATTCGAAGAAAGGATCGCCTTCCGGAAGATTGGGAAATCCCTGTTCGACGATGTGTTGTGTCGTACTGATATTGACCACTTCCGGCCCTTGTTTTTCCACCAGCGCGGTAAAGTCCGGCAAACCGGCAGCATAGCCGGCGGGAATAAAAAACGCTGTCAGCAGGATGATGTTAATAAACTTTTTTAGCATGCAAGCCTCCTCATAGTAAAAAAATAGTAAATAAATCGCGCCCCTACTCACGCACCAGTCGCGCAATGTAGGGGGGTTGACGCAGCCTGCCTGAGAGTGCTTTTGCAAGGACAAACCCTGCGACCAGCCCCGACAATGCACCGATTGCCGCATAGCCGTCGCGCTGTGCGGCATCCGTCGCCCACCCGTTCGCCAGCGCTGCACCCGCAAACAGCAACACCATAGGCAACAGGTAAACCAGGCCGATGCCGCGCAATACGGCGCCATCGGGCACGGAGACGATTACCTCGTCGCCCACCCCGGCATGAATGCGGTTATTTACCTTGAACTGGCGCGGACTGCTGCAAAACAGCTGGGTCAGCCTTCCCGACCCGCAACCCTTGCCGTCGCACGCCGAGCAGCCATTGCCCTGACTTGCCACCACCTGCGCGGTTAATTTATCCGTCTGCACCACCACAGCGCGTGTTTCCAGCATGATTCCTCCCGACTCTATGGTGAAATTACGATAAAGCTGTTATTTTCCGTTGTATCTGATCGAATCAAGAACCTGCATCACCGTTGTCGGCGGAACCTCGCCGACTACGTTATACAGATGATTGTCCACCACCTTGTGATACAGGTTAACGGCACCCCGGCTGGACAAGCCTTCGTTATCATCCTCATCCTTGTCGGCAAGCTCGACGAATACGGATATGGCGCTCAAGCCGTCGGAAAACACCAGTTGCGTGACGGGTGCATGCTTGCCATGCATGGGGCGCAACAACTCCATCGTTTTCTTGAAGCCGCTCGGCATGGCATCCACTACCCAACCGCTGTTCACAGACATGGCTGCCTTGTTCAGGGGCAGTCTTTCCTGGCCGATCCCGGGCAGATTTTTTGTTGCGCTGGAAGAAATCCAGGCGTGATCAACTGCGCCGCCCACTTTCAATTCGGTAAACGCATACTGTTCAACAACCTGTTGTTTATCATTGAGCACGGCAGACTTGAGCAACAGGCCGGTTTCAGTGTCCACCCATATTTTGTGCGTGTAGCGCAAGTTATCCCTGGGCTGAAATAAAATAACCTGCGTGTTATACCCGGCTACCCTGTCCTGACCCAATTCCCTAACCTGATAATTGGCGCTCAGTGCGGACAATTGATCGGGCAGCATCAGGGGGAACTGGCCTTTGCCCTGCTGGCTCTCCACTTGCACCATTTTATGCTGGCTGTAACACCAGACTTGTCCGTGATGGCGGATGATTTCACGTTTCGGGCCGTCCAGGCTTTCCAGCTTTTCATATTCGCCGTCGGCTTCAACGACATGGGCGATTCTGGAAGTCTCCACATGACTGCCGTACTGATAGACGAACACGCCGCTGTAATCGGTCTGGTGACCGGCAAAGGCAACTGTTTTAAGCCAGTCGAGTTTGGACTGCGACTCGGTCGCGCACACGTTCACCGTCAACAGCAAACCACAGACTCCGACCCATGCCTTCATTGAGACTTTTCCTCAGGGCTGTAGGTCACGGTACGGATGTAGGATGCGCCGCCATTGATGTCGTTACTGGGCGAAAATTCCTGATGCGCCATCAGATAATCGCTTGATTTCGGCTGAATCTGCAAATTAACAGGGCGGATATTGGATTGCTGCATCGCCAGTTGAGGCGCAGTTTCCGGGCTGATCTGCAATGACATCCAGGCAACCACACTGACAGCCAGCAGGGAAGCTGCCGCCGACAGCGCAAACACCCTGGCCTTTTGTTTCAACGCATGGCTGCGGGGAGCCAGCACAGTTGCTTCGTTCAGCAGGCGTTCATGAACGCGCGCACTGATATCGCGATGTATCGATTCAGGCTGACGCAACACGTCCCCTATCATGTGATAGATGGCCCAGTCGCTATGGGCGCCAGGACTGCGTTTAATCTGGTCGTAGAGTGCATCCGCCTCGTCTTCAAACAGCTCGCCATCCATCAGTGCCGAAATTTCATGTTTCATCATTACCACCTATTACCTTTGCTGGTTTCCAACAACGGCCGCAGTTTCTCTGCGACCGCTTCGCGCGCCCTGAAAATTCTCGATCGCACAGTGCCGACAGGGCAGTTCATCACACTGGCGATTTCTTCATAACTTAAACCCTCGATTTCACGCAGCGTCAAAGCGCTGCGCAAATCTTCCGGCAACAACTGCAAGGCCGATTGCACCGTGTTGACAACCTGTTTGCTCATGAGTTCATTTTCCGGCGTACTAACTTCATGTAAAAGTCCGGCATCTTCAAACGACTCCGATTCTTCCGCATCAAAAGGCGTGCTGGAGGGCGGCAGCCGCTTGTTGGCCAGCAGGTAATTCTTGGCGGTATTGATGCCGATGCGATAAAGCCAGGTGTAAAACGCACTGTCGCCGCGAAAACCCGGCAGGGCGCGATATGCCTTGATAAATGCTTCCTGCGTCACATCTTCCGCTTCGCCGGTATTGCGCACAAAACGCGAAATCAGCCGCCCCAGTTTCCGCTGGTATTTCGCAACCAGCAGATCGAAGGCATGCTTGTCCCCGCGTTGCACGCGCTCTACCAACTGTTGATCAACTTCCCGATCACCCATCCTATAAATATTCCACGCGATTGCATAAAATTAGCCGCAACGCGAAGTATAACCGCTAGCCGCCCCCTCGTCAGCGTACATGAACTTTTTTAACGCAGGATACCGTAGCTTGTCACTGACGGCACACCCTGCACAACATGCTATAGTTCGCTCATTATTAACAAGCATATCGGGAATCCAATTGCTGCAATTTGACACCTTGATTATCGGCAGCGGACTGGCGGGTCTAACCCTGGCACTCAAACTGAGTGAACATCAAAAGATCGGACTGATCACCAAAAAAGCCCTGCTGGATGGCGCAAGCAGCTGGGCGCAGGGCGGCATTGCCGCCGTATTGTCCGGCGACGATACGCCCGAAGCCCATATTCATGACACCCTGATTGCCGGCGCCGGACTGTGCGATGAAAGCGCCACCCGCTATATCGTCGAACATGGAAAACAGGCCATAGACTGGCTGATTTCCCAAGGCGTACCCTTCACCCGAGACATCGGCAGCGACACCGGTTATCACCTGACGCGTGAGGGCGGGCACGACCGGCGACGCATCATCCATGCAGCGGACGCCACCGGTCTTGCCGTTCAGCAAACACTGTCCGCCAAGGTGCTGGCGCATCCCAATATCACCGTGCTGGAAGCATATATGTCGGTGGACCTGATCACCGGCAAGAAAATCGGGCTGTCGGACAACCGTTGCTATGGCGCCTACGCGCTTGACACAAAAACCGATAAAGTCGTCACCATCGCCGCACAACATACCATTTTAGCCACCGGCGGCAGCGGCAAGGTGTATCTGTACACCACCAATCCCGATACCTCGACAGGCGACGGCATTGCAATGGCTTGGCGCGCCGGCTGCCGTATCGCCAACATGGAATTCATCCAGTTTCACCCCACCTGTTTGTATCACCCCCACGCCAAGTCATTTCTGATCAGCGAGGCGGTGCGCGGCGAAGGCGGCATACTGAAATTGCCGGACGGTACACGCTTTATGCCTGCCCACGATGAGCGCGCAGAACTGGCGCCCCGCGACATCGTGGCACGCGCCATCGACTACGAGATGAAAAAAGGCGGACTGGACTGCGTCTATCTGGACATTTCGCATCAGTCTGTGGAATTTCTGCAAGAACATTTCCCGAATATTTTTGCCCGCTGCCTGTCGCTGGGCATCAATATCAGCCGTGAGCCGATACCCGTGGTTCCTGCCGCACACTATACCTGCGGCGGCGTGGTGGCCGATTTAAAGGCGCGCACCGACGTTAAAAATCTCTATGCGGTAGGGGAGACTGCTTACAGCGGGCTGCACGGTGCAAACCGCCTGGCCAGCAACTCCCTGCTCGAATGCCTGGTATTTGCCGATGCCGCAGCAACGCATATTTTAAGCCAGCCGCGCGAAAATCCCATCGCACTACCCGCCTGGGATGACAGTCAGGTAACCGATGCCGACGAACACATCGTCATCGCCCACAACTGGGCGGAACTGCGCCACTTCATGTGGGATTACGTGGGTATCGTGCGCACCAATAAATGCCTGCAGCGCGCACAGCATCGCGTGGAGTTGCTGAAAAAGGAAATCGACGAATACTATGCCAACTTCCGCATCAGTTCCGACTTGCTGGAGCTGCGCAACCTGGTGACCAATGCAGACCTGATTGTACAGAGCGCCTTGTCCCGTCACGAGAGTCGCGGCCTGCATTACAGCCTGGACTATCCGGATATGCTGGAGCATCCGCTGCCCACCATCCTCTCACCCTCCACGCTCGCCCGAGCAAAGCGCTAGGAGCCTGTCGGACTTGTTTCGTGAGATGCGACAGGCTCCTAGGGAGGCACCTGACCTGCTTCCTTGAGCAGTTGCGTAACCCCGCTGGGCGATGGATTAACGCCGGGTTGCGCGAGATCCACCAGATATCCGGCGCCCCAGGACAGAAGGGATGCGAGCACCAGCACCAGCATGCCGCGCGTCGGTCCCTTGGGAATGCCCTGCTCATCCAGATAGCGATGGATATACCAGGCAGCCGCAAAAAATACGATCGTGGAGATAATCAAGTTCCACATGGAAGGCATCGTAAACATGATGGTTTTTTCTCTTGCATCCGGTTGATAAGTTTCTGTATTGCTTCAATCCCGCGTGCGGCAGGCCATACCGACTGCAGCTTACAGTTTTTCCCTGAGCATATTTTCCAGTTTGATCTGATCTACCGTAAAACCACGGATACCCTCGGCAAGCTTATCCGTTGCCATCGCATCCTGATTCATCGCCCAGCGAAATTCGGCTTCCGTCATCGAGGCGGGGCGCGGTTTGATCGTGCCTGCATAGCTTAGGCGTCGTTGCAGCACACCATCGGTGCCTTGCAGCTCCTCCAGAAACGCGGGACTGATCGTCAGGCGGTCGCAGCCGGCCAGCGCGAGAATCTCGCCGCTGTTGCGAAACGATGCGCCCATCACCGTTGTCGGATAACCGTGCTCTTTGTAATACTGGTAGATGGCTCGCACCGACAGCACACCCATGTCTTCCTCGGCGGGAATGTCGGTGCGTTTTTCATGTGCTTTTTGCCAATCGAAGATGCGCCCGACAAATGGGGAAATCAGGGTGACGCCCGCCTCGGCGCAGCAGCGCGCCTGAGCAAAACCGAACATCAGCGTGAGATTGCAGTGTATGCCCTCGTGTTCGAGTATCTCGCCCGCACGGATACCCTCCCAGGTCGAAGCAATCTTGATCAGCACATGCTCATTGGCAATGCCCGCCTCGTTGTACAGCTGGATCAGTTTGCGAGCCTTGGCAAGGGTCGCCTGCGTATCGAACGACAGGCGCGCATCGACTTCGGTCGAAATGCGTCCGGGTACGATTTTCAATACTTCCAGCCCGACATTTACCGCGAGTTTATCCATCGCATCGTGCGCTTGCTGTTCTCGATCGGCGCTTTGCGATTTCGCCCAACTGAGCGCATCAGTTATCAGCGGCGCATACTCGACCAGCGTCGCCGCCTTGAGCAACAAGGAAGGATTGGTGGTCGCATCTTCAGGGCAGTGGTGGCGTATCGCCTCGATGTCACCGGTGTCTGCAACGATGGCGGTCATGGATTTTAATTGTTCCAGCAGATTAGTCATCTTCATATTCCTTTATTTTAATTTAAGGCTGACACCCCGCCTGCGCGGTCATGATAACCGGCAAGAGAAAATTTATTGTTACACACGGCCCACCGAACCGGTGGGTGCCGCGCGCAAATATTGCAGCGGCCAGACCGTTGCCTGCCCCAGAGTCTGTGCAGCATACAGCGGCCAGTAAGGGTTGCGCAGGATTTCACGGCCCAGCAGCACCATATCGGCCTGCCCGCTGCGGATGATGTGATCGGCCTGTGCAGGCGAGGTAATCAGGCCGACGGCGGCGGTTTTAATGCCGGCCTCACGGCGCACCCTGGCTGCAAACCCGGTCTGAAAACCGGGACCCGCAGGAATTTTTGCTGCCGGCAGCAGGCCAGCGGATGATACATCCGCCAGATCGACACCCAGCTCCTTCAGCACCCGGCACAGTTCGACTGTTTCATCCACACTCCATCCCCCTTCCACCCAGTCGGTCGCCGACAAACGGATCAGCAACGGGAGCCGCTCAGGCCATACGGTACGCACGGCGCCGACAACCTCCCGCACCAGACGAGTGCGGTTTTCGAAGCTGCCTCCGTAAGCATCAATACGACGATTGGACAACGGCGAGAGAAATTGGTGCAGCAGATAGCCGTGCGCTGCGTGAATCTCGACAGCCTCAAATCCGGCATCGACTGCACGGCGTGCAGCGGCGACAAACTGTGCGATCACCGCGGCAATGCCCGCCTCATCGAGTTCATCAGGCACTGCGGAATTTTCACCGAAGGACAGCGGCGACGGAGCCACAATGCGCCAGCCGCCTTCCGATTCACTCAGCGTGTTCTGCGCCTGCCAACCTAAGCCCACACTGGCCTTGCGTCCGGCATGCGCCAGCTGAATGGCAGGCACGCAACCTTGCGCCTTTGAGAAAGCTGCGATGCGCGCCAACGGCCCGATATGTTTTTCGTTCCAGATACCCAGATCACCCGGGCTGATTCTGCCCTCCGCCGTCACAGCTGTTGCTTCAACGATCATCAACGCGGCACCGCCCACTGCACGGCTGCCGTAATGCACAAAATGCCAGTCTGCCGCCATACCGTCGTGCGCCGAATACTGGCACATCGGTGGGATGCCGATACGGTTGGCAAGCGTGATGTCACGCAGTCCGAGAGGCTCAAACAGATGAGTCATGTTTCCGCTCCTGATGAAAATAAGGGTGAACTCTATCACAGGAGAGTTCGACAGCAGGGGTCGAATTCGTTCATGCGGCATGTGCCTGATATTTCCGGGCTCTGCCGTTTACATCAAACAGCCAGACAACGCAGTCTCGTGTAAAATAGCCGCCTCACAGGAGACATTTATTGGAAAATCCATATCATATCCTTGGCGTCTCTCCGAGTGCGACGACAGACGAGATTAAAAAAGCTTACCGCGCTCTGGCGATGCGACATCACCCGGACAGAAATGCGCATTCGAGCGCAGAAAACCGTTTCAATCTCATCCAGAAAGCCTATGAATTGCTTTCCGACCCTCAAAAAAGAGCTGCATATAATCAGACGATTAACAACCGCATCGTAATCGACCCTGATGAAGAAGCGCGCGCTCTGTGGCAATCCCTGTTTAATCGATGCGGCATCATGCTCCCGTCCGACCCATCACGACAATGAAAAAAATACATCCTGAATTCGCCTACCAGTCTCGCGAACTGGCCATCCAGATCGAAGATACCCTGGGTGATCCGCCTGACAGAAAAAACTATGCAAGAGTCATCAAATCGCTCATCGAGGAATTCGCACGGGGCTCGGAGATAGACGATATCAATCTGCTGAGCTTCGCACTGGTCGATCACCTGAAATTTGACGATCCTGCCGGACTGCTTACGCAAAGCGATCACTACGACAAGGGCGAGGCTGTGCTGGGCATGGTGTCATGCCGCGATGAAACAGCGGCACAGGCTTTGCACAAGGTCAGTCAGAACAATCCGCAGCTTGCGCGTCGCGCGATCATCACGGCTTTCTTGTTCAAACATCCCAAACGCTGGTCTGAAGAGGATCATACGCTGGAAAGCCTGCAGAAGAGCGAAGGCGGCGACGATGAGGATGAAGATCAACTCACGCATGGCCACGATATCGAACATTTGTTCGATTCAGACGGAGGCGAGCATGCCTGATAAATCCAATCTTCCCGCAATCAGCCGTCAAATCACGGAACTGGTACTGGCCGGCTCCCCCGCTCATGCCGAGGAGGCTATCAATGAAACCGCAGAACAGTTGGGCGACCTGGCTGTCGTCGAAGTGCTCGACGCGATGGAGCCGCAAGTGGCTTCCATGCACCTGTCCGCCTTTGACGGCAGCAAGCTGTCGCTGGCTACACTGCTGATTTCGCCCAAAGCATGGGCACAAAGCCTGGCATTTTTCGCGGCAAACTGGAGCGAGGACATGATAGAAGACGAGCCTGAGTTCCTGGCAGAGTCACTGTTCTCGCATATTCACGGGGTCATTTTCGCAAGCGATGACCTGGATCGGCGCGCAGCACTTCTCCATGAAGCCCTGGCAACCGACTGGGGGGTGACGGCGATGGCCGTGCTGTTCTCGACTGCCACCAGTGAGATCATCGAACTGACCAATGAAATTCATGACCGCGGTGCATACAGCAGCGGACAGACCTCATCGGATCACGACATCGTGCCATTGGCCCTGTCCATCGCACGAACCGATCCTGAAGCCTGGGATCGGGTGTTATTCGAACTGTTCCCCGACTGGCTGCCGGGTGAAGATCACGCACATGCCGAAGAAAGTGACGAAGATGGCGATGAGGACGATGCGCACGGCTATGACTATGCACCGAGTCGCACTACCCAGGAATTGCTGTTGCGCCTGCGCAAACAAGTACCCAGCCGCACGACAAGCAGGCCTGCCGGAAGCCCCAGCCTGGGTGAAGATATTTTTGCCTGATAAATCGAACAACCATGAAGATCGCAGCCCATACCGCGCGCGCGTCCCACCTGGTGGGCGCACTCGAAGCGCTTGCACAGCGCGCAAATCACGGCGAGTTGGCACAAGCGCTGCTCGATGAACTTGCCGGCATCACGGTGTTGGTCGCCGGCAAATTCACCAACAACAGAACGGCAGACGGACTGCTGGAAGCATTCTACCTGACGACAGGATGTGTCTCTTTAGGAATGGGCCAGGCAGCCGACAGCGATGAATTTCGCTTATCCTTTCTGTTGCTGCATGGCGCGGAACATGTTTTCCAGATGGGATTCCGGCAAATCAAAGCGTTATCCGCCCTGCCCGCCCAGCCCTTGGTCTCGGACTTCGATAACGACCCGTATATACAGCAGCGCACCATCAAGGCGCTCTTTTTCGAGCTCTGCCGGGCAGACCCGAACTCGGCGTGGATGGGCGATGAAATTTACAAGAAGGAACTGCTGATCCGCCAGGAAAATCAGAACCTCATCGATTGTGCAAAATGGCTGCGTAAAAACCATTTTGCAGGCCCCGTCAAGGATGCCGATCTCGACGCCAATGCGGTGATCGCGATTGCCGTCATTTTCGCCATTTCAGGTGACGGACGCATCCATGCGCGTACCGGACAACAGGAGATCGAAAATCTGATCAAACGCGTCCGGGAAACAAAGCCCGATGTCGAGGCGGGCTGGCTTCAGTTGCTCGATAAAATGCCGCCCCAATATCAGGCCATCATGCGCACCTGCATGGACGAATACAAAAACACCATCGTCAAAAAGATCCTGTCCAAGGCAAAAACAGGCAAGATCATCGTGGAAATACAGAATTATTACGCGGGGGCGGAACAGGATGTCGAATACCACTGAATGCTTTTCGTCTTATCTATGGCGTGCCGGTGATGAACGAGTGTGCAGCGTCTCAACCACCACCTGCCTTCCCAGAAGCCTGAATCAACCGGATAAACAACATATTTTGATCAAGCCTATTGACTTTGGCAGGTCTGCCTTCATTTAAGGAGCGTTATCTGATGCGCATGGCAGCCGTCGCCATGCCGGATTCTGAAAAAGGAGACGTCATGCCAGCCATTCGCCCGCCTGCTGTTGCCGGACTGTTCTACCCCGGCGACGCCGGAGATCTCCGGTATCAGGTGCAAAAACTTCTGAACGATGCACGGCCATTTAAGCTATCCCCCGACGGACATGGCGATGTTCAAAACCGCCATGCCCGTCCCCCTCTCCCAAACCCTCTCCCAGTGGGAGAGGAAACAAACGAATCGCTACGCGAATTTAACATTAAAGCACTGATCGTCCCCCACGCCGGTTACATTTATTCAGGCGCCATTGCCGCAACCGCCTATGCCACACTGCGCCCCGTCGCTGCCCGCATCCGGCGGGTAATATTGTTGGGCCCCACCCATCGCGTCGCGGTACGCGGTCTGGCGCTGCCTGATGCAGACGCCTTCGACACGCCGCTGGGGCGGGTGATGCTGGATGCCGATGCCGCACGCGTAATCGGCAGATTGCCGCAAGTATGCGTCAGTTCACAGGCGCATGCACAGGAACACTCCCTGGAAGTACAACTGCCATTTCTGCAAAGCGTGCTGACCGATTTTACGCTGCTGCCCCTGGCGGTAGGCCGTGCAACTGCGGAAGAAGTTGCCGAGGTGCTGGAATTCCTATGGGGTGGTGAGGAAACACTGATTGTCATCAGCTCCGATCTCTCGCATTATCTGCCCTACCCGATCGCGCAGCGCGTGGACGATGAAACCGTACATACTATTCTGGCCTTGGAGCCGCCGATTTCGCATGAGCGCGCCTGCGGCGGCACACCGGTCAACGGGCTGATGCTGGCCGCACAGAAACACGGTCTGGTACCGCATCTGCTCGATCTTCGCAATTCGGGCGATACGGCCGGCACGCGCGACAGGGTAGTAGGTTATGCGTCATTTGCCTTCACCGAGGAAAAAAGCCATGTCCACTGATAGAGGTGAAATTCTGTTGTCGATTGCCCGCGCTGCAATTTCGCGCGCGCTGCACCTCCCCCTGTCTGCGGACGAGGGTGCGCACTGGCTGCTTGATCCAGGCGCGAGTTTTGTCACTCTCACACAGCATGCTCAACTGCGCGGCTGCATAGGTTCATTGCAGGCACACCGCCCGCTGCTTGCCGACATCAAAAGCAATGCCGTCTCCGCCGCCCTGCATGATCCGCGTTTCAGACCGCTGAGGGCTCAGGAACTCGCCAGTACGACTATCGAAATTTCGCTGCTTACCCCGCCGAAAACGATGGAATTCAGGAATGAAGCCGATGCCCTGTTGCGATTGCGACCCGGGGTAGACGGCGTGATATTTGAATTTTCCCGCTATCGCAGCACCTTCCTGCCGCAAGTATGGAATCAGTTGCCCGAACCCCGCCAGTTTATGGCGCACTTGAAGCGCAAGGCCGGACTGCCAGACGATTTCTGGGATGCGGGCATCAGGCTGTCGCGTTATTCCGTCAGCAAATATAGCGAACCCGAAAAACTTATGATGAAACCACTAGCCATTCGACCAGGCGAGTAAACAACACTCGCTAAGTTATGGCCGGGCACCCGCCCGAATACTCATAGCCTGACACACGAAGGAGCAATGAAATGGATGAACCCATCAGCCTGACCGAACGCTATCCGGCCAAATACTGGCACACCCTTGTCGACGGGCGCATCCAGTGCGATCTGTGTCCGCGCGACTGCAAACTTCACGAAGGGCAACGCGGCGCGTGTTACGTGCGCGGTCGCATTGAGAATGCGATGGTGCTCACTACCTATGGCAGATCCTCGGGGTTCTGCGTCGATCCGATCGAGAAAAAACCGCTCTATCACTTTTATCCCGGCAGCAGCGTTTTGTCGTTTGGCACAGCCGGTTGCAATCTTGCCTGCAAATTCTGCCAGAACTGGGACATTTCCAAGTCGCGCAGTTTCGACACGCTGGCCGATCAGGCAAGTCCGGACGCCATCGCGCGCAGTGCCGAACAGCGGGGTTGCAAGAGTGTCGCGTTCACCTACAACGACCCGGTGATTTTCGCGGAATATGCGATGGACGTGTCCGACGCCTGCCATGCGCGCGGCATCAAGACCGTTGCGGTCACGGCAGGTTATATACACGAGACAGCGCGCCGCGATTTTTTTGCCGGGATCGATGCCGCGAATGTGGATCTGAAGGGCTTTACCGATGCCTTCTATGTCAAACAATGCGGCGCACATCTGCAACCGGTGCTCGATACGCTAAAATACCTGTGCAATGAAACCAACGTGTGGGTAGAACTGACCACGCTGCTGATCCCGGGGCTGAACGATAGCATCGATGAAATCGCCATGATGAGCGAATGGATCGCAAAAGAGCTGGGGAAAAAAGTGCCGCTGCATTTCACGGCGTTTCATCCCGACTACAAGATGACCGATGTGCCCGCCACCCCGGCCACAACCCTGGTGCGGGCGCGGGAAATCGCGCAGCAGGCCGGCTTGTCATATGTCTATACCGGCAATGTACATAACGTCGACGGGGACACCACCTTTTGTCCTGCCTGCAACAGCAAGTTGATCGTGCGCGACTGGTACGAAATCAAACAATACCGCCTCACACCCGACGGTCACTGCCCCGACTGCCATGCTGCGATTGCCGGACATTTTGAAAGCTTCACAAAAGCATTTGGCCGCCAGCGCATCCGGGTATTGCCTTCATAGTCCCCGTCAGTTTTTGGACAGCAGCGTCTCGAACGCATCCAGCGACACAGGCTTGCTGAACAAATAGCCCTGAAATGCGTTACAGCCTCTTAGCTCCAGAAACGCCAGCTGCGCCTCGGTTTCAACGCCCTCGGCAATCACGTTCAACCCCAGGGCCTCGGTCATCGCGATCACCGTCCGCACAATAGCCGCATCGTTGGGATCCGAGGTAATGTCGCGCACAAACGACTGATCTATCTTGATCTGGTCCAGCGGCAGACGTTTCAAATATTGCAGCGACGAGTAGCCGGTGCCAAAATCGTCCATCGAAAAACTAACACCCAACATTATGATTTCACGCATTTTTTGTATTGTGTCCTCGACGTTTTCCAGCACGATGCTCTCGGTCAACTCCAGCTTCAGGCGGGAGGCTTTAGCACCGGAGTCCACCAGCGCGCGCTGCACCTGCGCCACGAAATCAGATTGCCGAAACTGTCTGGCGCTGACATTCACGGCCAGCACCAGATCACGGGTCGAGGCACTGCCCTGCCAGACATTCAGTTGCGCGCAGGCGGTTTGCAACACCCACAGCCCGATCGGATAAATCAATCCGGTCTCCTCGCACAGCGGAATGAATTGCAAGGGGGATACCAGACCGCGTTCGGGATGTTCCCAGCGCAACAGCACTTCCGCACCGACGGGTAGTCGCGCACTGTTTACCTGTACCTGGTAGTGCAGACAAAATTGCCGTTTATCCAGCGCACTGCGCAATTCACCCTCAAGTTCGATGCGCGCCTCCAGGGCTGCCTGCATCTCGGGATCGTAGAAACGTATTTCATTGCGACCCGCCGCCTTGGCCTGATACATCGCGGTATCGGCATATTTGAGCAGGTTATCGACACTTTCCTGATGCCCGCGGAACAGCACGATGCCCATGCTGGATGTCGTGTGATGGGCATATTGATTAAGCTGATAAGGCAAATTCAGTGCATCGCGCACCTTTTCAGCGACCTGTTCGGCCTGTGTCACCGCCTCGTTCACATCGCAGCTTAACATCTCCAGCACGATCACGAATTCATCGCCACCCAGCCGTGCGACCGTATCGCCATCGCGCAGGCAGCTCTGCAAGCGGCGTGCCACCTCGATCAGCAGCAAATCGCCTACATCGTGGCCACGGCTGTCGTTGAGGGTCTTGAAGTGATCCAGATCAAGAAACATCAGCGCGCCATAGCGATTATGGCGATCACTCACGGCAAATGCCTGGTTGAGTCTGTCCAGCAACAGGCGCCGGTTAGGCAAACCGGTCAGTGCATCGTAAAAGGCCAGTTGATGAATTTCCTGTTCGGCCTGCCTGCGGTGAGTGTTGTCCAGAAAAGTCACCACCGCCCCCATCGTCCTGCCGTCTTTTACCACAGGATGCGACCAATACTCGACAGACACCGCTGTGCCGTCACGTCGCCAGAACACTTCCTCGTCTGCATGAGCGGGTTGCGCGGCGCGGCACCCCCGGTCAATCGGGCATTCGCCAAGCGGATAGGGCGTGTCATCCGCATGTGCATAATGTATCAAATCATGCATGTTTTTACCGACAATTTCGCCGGTATCCTCGTATCCCAGAATATGCAGGAACGCCGCATTCACGAAGGTGCATATCCCTTGTGTATCCACGCCGTAAATACCCTCCGCGACGCCATTGAGCAGACGTTGCAAATTCTCCTGGGAATCCTGCAAGGCCCGTTGTGTCAGCTTACGCTCGGTGATATCCCGGCACGAGCCGTAAATACGCCCATTAGGCAGCAGCACCGCATTCAACTCCATCGGAATCTTGCCGCCGTCTTTTTTCACCAGGCGAATTTCCATGACATGGCGTTCGTTATCCGTCAGCATTACCGAAGCGCCCTGCCGATAAACCGCCTGCCAGTCCCGGGGCACCAGATCATATGCCGTCATGTCATACAGTTCGCGGCGGCTATAGCCCAGCCACTCGATCACACTGTCATTGACGTACACGATGCGTCCATCCTTTTTGCAGATAAAGACCGCATCAGGCGCATATTTCAGCGTCATGCGCAGCCGTTCTTCGCTTTCGCGCAACGAATGCGTCATCTCGCGTGCCTGTTGTTCGGCGTCCGCCTGCAACCTCAGGTGTTTTAGCTCCAGCTCTTCCAGCGCCACGGCACTTCGTAGTCTCATACGGCGTATATACAGGCCGACAAAAATACCGCCGACGAGCCATAATGATGTGATTGTCAAAACAGGTAAGGACAGCAACGAAATATTCCAGAAAATTTGCACTATAAAGTTCTCATCACGAAGTAGATCACATTAACCGGCTAATGATAGCCCGACTGACAGGCTTAGTTGTTAAACGGCGCTGAGGCGGTGGGTTGAAAAAAAATCCGGTTGCGTCCTTGTTTTTTAGCCTGGTACATCGCCGCATCTGCACTATGCAAAAGATCCTCCTGACTGGCGTCATGATTCATAAACAGCACCACGCCTATGCTTGAAGTGCAACGATGTTCGAGCTGGATTTCCGGCTGACCTTGCGGCTGATACCTCAGAAAATAAATTTCTGCCAGTTTCAGGCGTATTTTTTCCGCCACCCTGTGCGCAAGATTGACGGACAACTGATGATCGGCATCCAGCCGCCCCAGCATCACCACGAATTCGTCGCCGCCAAATCGCGAAACGGTATCTTCCTCGCGCAAACAACTGCTGATGCGCTGCGCGGCCTCGATCAGCAGTAAATCACCCACTGCATGACCGTATTGATCATTGAGCGGTTTGAAATTATCCAGATCGAGAAACATCAAGGCGCCGTAATAACCATTTCGAGCGCTGGCGGCCAAAGCCTGGGTCAGCCTGTCGTTTAACAGACGGCGGTTGGGCAACAGCGTCAGAGCATCGTAAAAAGCCAGATTGCGCAACTGATGAGTCGCCTCATTGATGCGGTGCTGCAAGACCTCGCGTTCGTGCTGCAAATCTGTCGTCATCTGGTTAATGCCACTGGACAGGGTACTCAGTTCACTGACACTGCCGTGCACCGTCACCCGCGTTGCAAGGTTTCCGGCGCCTATCAGATGTATCGCCTCGCTCAGTTCCTTGATGGGCTGAATGATGCGGCGGCTGGCAAGGAACACCAGACACAGTGTCAGCAACAGGAATATTGCAGTCGCCGAGAGGGTCAACATCAACAGGTGGGATTTCAATCGGCGCGTCTGCTCCCAGCTCATTTCAAGCTCCACCGCACCCACCTGCTGAACTGCCGGCCTGAGTTCCGATTCGCCGAGTTCGACCTGAGCGGCGAAGATGGGCTGATACAGCAACAGCATCCTGCCGTCATCGTATTTCGGAACAGAAAAATTCACCAGTCTCAGCCGTTTATCGGGAAGAGGTGTCTTTCTGCCTGCGTCTGACATGTCACCTGACGTCACCAGGACTTCCGATTTCGCATTCATGACCACGACGCCTTTGACATCCGGCTGTTGCAGAGCGCTCTCGGCAATTCCGCTCAAAAACAAACGGTTGTCTGCAAAAACCCCATATTCGCTGCCGGCAGCCAGTTGTCGGGCAATCAGTTGTCCGCGGCTCAGCAAATCGCGATCCAGATCGGCGTAACGGTCATGCAGCAGAAATGCCTCCAGCAGGATCACCATGAGCATCAAAGGCATCAGCGTAAACCAGATGACGTGCGTGCGGATACCGTATTGTTTGTTCATCATCGTGAACCCTTAACGTTAAATTCGCGCAGCGAATCGTTTGATCCCTCTCCCTCCGGGAGAGGGTTTGGGTGAGGGAAACGGGCATGGCTGATTTGCGTGTCCTTCTGGGCAACATCCCTGCGAGAAGCAATTTCATTATTTCGGTCGGCATCTTTACCACGCCCGTTAGATAATTGTTCAATCTGAAGACGAAGCGCTTCGGCTGACTTGATGGTAATGCCCAGCGTTCTGGCCACTTCCTGATTGACGGCGATGCTGTAGAGTACAGGATACCGCCCGTCCGGCAGTTTGCCGGTTTTGGCGAACGATACTGTCGTGGCGCCCGCTTGAGCGGCCAGTTGCTCGGGAGTGGAGAAAATCGCACACAAAGCACCGGCTTTGACGTAAGCCTGCGAGAAACCGATCAACGGAATGCCGCGCCGGTAACTGGAGAGCAGGATATTGCGAATCGTATTTGCGTTGTAGATGGTGGCATCCGGCAAGGCAAGCAGCACATCGCTATCATCCAACACCGCTTCAAGATCAGCGAACAACGACTCATGCAAAACCCTGTCCGTCAGCGTAGCATGTTGACGGTTCAGTTCGGCGCGCAGGATCGGCACATCCAGTCGCGTTGCGGCAGAATACAACACCCCTACCCTGCTGCGATCCGGAATTGCGGCTCTCAGCAAATCCACTTGCCTGCTCAAAGGCTGATCAAGATAGATGGCCGAAATCTGTGCGTGCCGCAGTCCCTGCAAATCGGCGTAAGTGCTGCTCGGTATCATCGCCGCCAGCATCGGCAGCGTCGTTTTTCCCGCTACGCGATCCGCCGCCTTCACCCCGACGGTCACGATCAGATCGGCCGTCTGTCGATCAAAATCCTCGGCGCGATCCAGCGTTTTTAAATGAATGTTCGGCGGCAGATTTTGTCCGAATGTTTTTGCGAAACTCTGATACAGCGAACTGTTGTCGCTCAGCACCATCAGCAAACGCAGGTCTTCCGCACTGTATGCAGGCTGTGCAAACCCGCCCAGCAAACCAAAAAGTGCGGTTTGCAGCAACCAGCATGAGAATTTATTGATTAACGGGCATGGCAAGCAGCCAACACGAATAATGCAAACGATTCTTGCAGAGATATTGTACAAATGTGCAATATCTCGCAAACCTGTCATGCCCGTTTCCCTCATTCCAACAACCCCCTCGCTACGCTCTCCCCCACGCAAGCAGGGGAAGGGGCAAACGAATCGCTGCGCGAATTTCACGTTAACGCCACGTTACCAGTTCAGCGTCAGGCTGACATAGCCGCGCCGGTTGAAGAGATTGCTGGCAATGTATTCCGTGTAGTTCTGATCGAGCAGGTCTTGCAGCACCAGCGCCACACTGCCTTTGACGCCGCCTGCCAGGTTAAAGGCTCTGGCGAGGCGCGCATCCAGACGCCGCTGGATCGGCTGATAATCAATCAAACCCCGGTCAAACGGCTGCATGGCGCCCTGATAATACCAGGACGCGCTGAAGGAGTAGTCATGAGGCAGCGCTTGAGAAAAAAGCAGACTGGCGCTGTTTTTCGGCATGCTGGCACTCAGGATGTCGCTGTTCAAGGGATTGGATGACACAAATGTTCGCTGCCCTGCTGCAGCCAGTGCAGCACCATTGCTGGCGGCCAGCTCATGCGCGAAATTCACCGTCAAACTGCCGTCCTTGCTGAGTTCATGCTTGACGGTGGCCTCGAACCCCTGATACGTGCCGGCCATCCCGTTCACGAAGGTTTTGCTGGTGGATGAAAGATAGATGCCGTTGCTTAACTGGTCGCTGAACAGTCGCAAATCCAGCGAGGTGGCCCAGTCCGGAAACTCCCCGATATAGCCTATCTCATGAGACAGCATTTTTTCAGATTGCAGCCCCGGGGAATTCACCGTCTGATTCGGGATGAACAACGCACCGGGTTGCATCGACGGATAATTTGTCTCGACCATGGAGGGAGTTCGGTATGCAACCGACACGCCCATGCGCAGGGTTTGCTGCGGAGTCACATGATAATTCAGCGCAACATGCGGAGAGCTATGCTGTTGCGCCAGCGCATCCCTCTCGAACATGGTGCCTGCGTTTAACAGCAGGCTCTGCGTGATGCGCCACTCATCATGCCCGAACAGTCTGTATTGATTGGTATTTAACGACGAGGTATAAAACTTCGACAACGGCGGAATAAAACCCTGTCCGCCAACCCCGTCTGCCTGATATGCCGCACCATAGACCAGACGGTTGACAGCGGACAGCGGCAGCGTATGCTGCAATTCGATTTCATCGCGTCTGGTCTGAAGCGACTGAACGAGCGGGCCGGCATAAAATACCCCGCCCAGATAGGCGGGAAAGGCTTCATGCTGATCTTCCCGTGTATGGGAGTAGCGTAAACTCAATTCACCCTCGTCTGCAAGCTGACGTATCCATCCCAGTTGTACGAAGTCGGAGTTGCCTATCAGATCGTGGAACATGTTGCCGTTGGTCGATCTCGGGAAACTCGAATTCGGGTTTCTGTCGCTGAACCCGACTCCCTGCACATCATGGTTAAAGCCGAACTGGATATCGTAACGGTCGACCGCATTGGGATGATAATCCGCGCGGTAATTGAGCAATCGCGCCTGATTACTGTCGTTGCTGTTATTGAGCAAGGCGATCGCGCTGACGGGAAAATGATTGGGAGGCACAGTTAGGTTATCGTAGCCGTTATCCGCAGTGTAGGCCAGCGTCATGCGGTAATCGAGCTGCTCACCGCGGTGACCGATGCGGGTGGATACGTCGTTGATCCCCTTATCCCCGTGCGTGTAAGTTACGCTTTTGCCATCCATCACACCCGCATCGCGGGTGGTAATGCTGATCACCCCCTGGGTCGAATTCGCGCCGTGCGAAGCGGCGGCAGGCCCCCTGATTACCTCGATGCGTTCGATGTCATCGACCGTGATCGGCAAGTCAGCCCAGTTCACCGTGTTGACAGGCGGCATATACACGCTGCGACCGTCTATCATCACCTGCATGCGCCTGGCATATTGGTCGGTCGAGCCATGGTAGGATACGATCGCCTGGCTACCCTTGTAATAGCTGACATACATACCGGGGACCAGCTTGAACAGGTCAGGAATGGTTCTGAATCCGGATGCAACGATCATCTTGCGGTCGATGACCGTCATGGCGTTCGGCGCTTCCGACAATGGCTGGGACAATCGCGATGCGCTCAATACCACAGGAAGCTCCTGATAGTAATCGGACTCGCTTGCATAATCAGCCGCACAGGCTGCATGAGCAGCAAGTGAAAGAATTATAAAATATGGATTTTTCATTACATATCGAGTACTTATCCGGCATTTTTTCAAAAACGGAACTAAGGGGTCGAGAAATAATAAGTTGAACAATCGCCGGGGTTTATTTGCGATACAGCCCGCGAAGCACGACGCGCCGTTGTGTTATTCACAACAAGCGGCTTGCGACAAAGGGATGCGCGCAAATAAGCCCCGGCGATTGTTCAACTTATTATTTCTCGACCCCTTAGTACCAATTGATTTGTCCCGCACGAGCAGTAGTTTATCGTATTCCCACTATTCGACAGAAAAAATCTGATAAGGCGGTCTAACGGGCATGGCAGCAGGGATGATGCCCTGTGGGCATCAACTCGCAAACTCGCCATGCCCGTTCCCTCACCTCAATCCTCTCCCGGAGGGAGAGGATGCAAACGAATCGCTGCGCGAGTTTTACTTTATGCCTGCTGTTCCAGCAACGCGCCCATTTCCTGCAGGGAAGGAAGCTCCTGCAAAGCGCGCAGATTCAGATCGTCCAGCAACTGACGGGTGGTCGCAAACAATTCGGGACGGCCGGGCGTATCGCGGTGGCCTGCCACTTCTATCCAGCCGCGCCCCTCCAGCGTTTTGAGTATGGTTGACGCAACCGAGACGCCGCGTATCTCCTCGATATCGCCGCGTGTGACGGGCTGGTGGTAGGCGATGATGGCCAGCGTTTCCATGACGGCGCGCGAATAACGCGGCGGTTTTTGCGGGTTGAGCCTGTCCAGATAGACCTGCATTTCCGGCCTGGCTCTGAAACGCCAGCCGCTCGCCACCCGGGTCAATTCCACGCCACGTCCCTGCCAGTCGCGAGCCATTTCTTCCAGCAGCGTTTCCAGCTGGCGATTATCAAGCGGCATATCGCTGAGCATTTTCAACTCGCTCAACGGTAACGGCTCAACGCTGGTCAGCAGAGCCGTTTCAAGGACGATTTTAAGAGACGGCTTGTCAAACGACTCCGTTCGCCCTGTGCTTGGCAAAGGGACGACAACAGACTTACCGCGAACGACTGTTTTATTCTGCTGTTCGGCTGCTTCTGACATAAATACTCCCGAATGTTTCGCTTTGCTGGATTTCCAGCAGATATTCCTTGGCCAGTTCGAGCATCGCGATGAACGTGATCACCAGTTTCGGCAAACCGCCTTGCAGGTCAAAAAGAGAGTCGAAGGCGACAAACTCGCCCCCTTGCAGGCAGCGCAGGATATGCGTCATCTGCTCGCGCACCGAGAGCGCTTCACGCCGCACCTTGTGGTGGGCGCTGAGCTTGACACGCGCCAACAGTCCCAGCCATGCCTGTTTCAGGTCACCCACGGAAATTTGCGGCAAACGCGCTTCAGCGGTGTACTCGATCGCCACCTGAACGTTCTCGAAATCACGTCCGGCAAGCGGCAGTTCATCGAGTTTTTGTGCAGCCAGTTTCATTTGTTCATATTCTTTAAGGCGGCGCATCAACTCGGCACGCGGATCTTCGCTGTCCTCCTCGGACTCCCGGCTTATTTTCGGCAGCAACAGGCGCGACTTGATTTCGATCAGCACCGCCGCCATCAGCAGGTATTCCGCCGCCAACTCCAGCCTGTGCTGCTGCAACAACTCGATGTAACTCAAATATTGCCGGGTCAGTTCCGCCATCGGAATATCCAGCACATCCAGATTATGTTTGCGGATCAGATACAGCAGCAAATCGAGCGGGCCCTGGAATGTCTCCAGCACCAGTTCCAGCGCGTCCGGCGGAATGTACAAATCCAGCGGCATCTGCAACATCGGCTCGCCGTGGATCGTTGCCTGAACCTCAGCCATTTCTCGTTACCACGCGCTGCGTGGGAACGCAGTCAGTGACGCGCCGCGTCTCAAAAGCCACATTTGCATCTGATGCAGGAAATCCCCCGCAGCGCGGGTAAACATACGTTCCCACGCGGCGCGTGGGAACGAGGCCGGGGATGCGGCGCGCGCGAACGAGGCCGGAAACACTGCGCATAAAAGCCGGTTCAGCCTGCCCGTTATCTTTAAAATTCATGAATCAACTGTAACTTAATCCCATCGCCTCGCGCACATCGCGCATGGTTTCAATCGCCAGTTTGCGCGCCGTTTCGTTGCCGTCGGCGATGATGTTGCGCACCAGAGAAGGATCATCCAGATACAGTTGCGCGCGTTCGCGCATCGGGCGCTGTTCAGCCAACACCGCATCGATCACCGGCTGTTTGCACTCGATGCAACCGATTGCTGCGCTCTTGCACCCCTGAATCACGCCTTGTTTAGTTTGCTCGCTGGAATACACCTGATGCAGTTGCCACACCGGACATTTTTCAGGGTCGCCCGGGTCGGTGCGGCGAACGCGCGCCGGATCGGTGGGCATGGTGCGGATTTTTTTGGCAACGCCGGCCTCGTCTTCGCGCAAAGTGATGGTGTTATGGTAGGACTTGGACATTTTCTGCCCGTCCAGACCGGGCATCTTGGACGCCACTGTTAACATCGCCTGCGGCTCGGACAATATCATCTTGCCGCCGCCTTCGAGATAGCCGAACAAGCGCTCCCGGTCGCCCAGGCTCAGACTCTGCTGCTCATCGAGCAGTGCCTTGGCCGACTCCAGCGCTTCTCCGTCGCCCTGTTCCTGAAAACGGGTGCGCAATTCATTGTAAAGTCTGGCTTTTTTGCTTCCCAGCTTTTTTACCGCCATTTCCGCCTTTTCTGCGAAACCGGGATCGCGTCCGTACAGGTGATTGAAGCGGCGTGCGATTTCACGGGTAAATTCGATGTGCGGTACCTGATCCTCTCCCACCGGCACCTGAGTTGCGCGATAGATCAGAATATCCGCGCTTTGCAGCAACGGATAGCCCAGAAAACCATAGGTGGAGAGATCCTTCTCGGTGAGTTTTGCCTGCTGATCCTTGTAGGTCGGCATGCGTTCCAGCCAGCCCAGCGGAGTAATCATCGACAACAAAAGATGCAGTTCGGCATGTTCAGGCACCTTGGACTGAATGAACAGCGTCGCGCGGGCGGGATCGACACCCGCCGCCAGCCAGTCCACCACCATATCCCAGACGCTTTGCTCGATGATCTGCGGGTTATCGTAATGCGTGGTCAGCGCGTGCCAGTCGGCCACAAAGAACAGGCACTCATATTCGTGCTGCATTTGCACCCAGTTTTTCAACACCCCGTGGTAGTGCCCCAGGTGCAAACTCCCGGTCGGGCGCATGCCGGATAATATGCGATCTGCAAACATGGTCATATTCCAACTATCATGAAAAGAGTTTGTTGAACCAGGCTAATCAGGGGATACAACACCCAGCCCAGTACCGGTGAGATCGCCAGCACGATCAGGATCATCATGCCGTAAGGCTCGATTTTACTCAACTGATACGCCTGACGATGCGGCAACAGACTGATTGCAACCCGTCCGCCATCCAGCGGCGGCAGAGGAATCAGATTCAGCACCATCAGCACGATATTGATTTTAATGCCGATCGCTGCCATGTCCATCAAGGGCACGGCAAAGTAGCTGTCAGGAAAACCCGACGAAAACTTGAACAGCAAAGCCCAGGCCACTGCCATCGCCAGATTCGAGGCAGGCCCGGCTATCGCCACCCACAGCATGTCTTTTTTCGGATTGCGCAGCGCTGAAAAATTTACCGGAACCGGCTTTGCCCAGCCGAACAACACGCCACCCAGCATTAAAGTGAGCAAGGGCAGCAACACCGTGCCGACCGGATCGATGTGACGGATGGGATTGAGGCTGATGCGCCCCATTTGGTAGGCCGTCATGTCGCCGAAATGCTTTGCCACGTAGCCGTGCGCCGCCTCGTGCAGGGTGATGGCGAACAGGATGGGAATGGCCGCAATGCTGACAGTTTGAATCAGTTGATCTATTTGCATTTATATATTAATCAATATATTACTGAGTATTGTTAAATAAAACCATAACATAATTACGGGGCCTCGATACCGAAGGGAGCGACATCGCCCTTGCCTTGTCTCACCAGCACGGGCACGCTGCCGGTCAGATCGATCACCGTGGTGAAATCAGCCCCCGCAGCCCCGCCGTCGATCACCGCATCGACTTTTTTCTCCAGCAATTCGCGTATCAGCTCAGCATCATTCAGCGGCCAGGGCTCATCGGGTAAAATCAGCGTGGAACTGCACATCGGCTCGCCCAGCTCTTCCAGCAATGCCAGCGCCACCGGATGATCGGGCACCCGTATGCCTACGGTGCTGCGCTTGGGATGCTGCAAACGCTTCGGCACTTCGCGGGTCGCCTCCAGTATGAAGGTGTAACTGCCGGGCGTATTGGCCTTGAGCAGACGGAACTGTGCATTATCCACCCGCGCATAAGTTGAAATCTCCGACAAGTCCCGGCACATCAGCGTCAGGTGGTGCTGCTCGTCCAGCCCGCGTATCTGGCGTATGCGGGTCACCGCCTGCTTGTCATCCAGATGACAACCCAGCGCGTAGCAGGAATCGGTAGGATACACCACAATGCCGCCGTCCTTCAGGATAGCCACCGCCTGATGAATCAGGCGCAGGTTGATGTTGTTAGGATAAATGGTAAAAAATTGTGACATGAATGTAACCTGAGGTTATTGCAACACTTGCCAGACCGGGCGGCAAATCAGCGGCAGGTCGGGCAGCCGCCCCATGTCGCGGTAACTCTCGCCCGGCCCGTGAAAATCCGAGCCGCAGGAAGCCAGCAGATTAAACTCTTCGGCATAGCGCGCAAATTCGGCATACTGTTCGGGTGTGTGACTGCCGGTGACGACCTCCAGCGCCTGCCCGCCCAGGCCGGCGAACTCGCTGAGCAACTCGTGCATGGTCTTCTTGCCCATGCTGTGTTTGCCGACCATATAACGCCCCGGATGCGCCAGCACCGCCACTCCGCCGCTGCCCTTGATCCAACTGATCGCATCCGCAAGCGCCGCCCACTGATGCGGCACATAGCCCGGCTTGCCGGTTGCCAGATAACGGTTGAAGACACTCTTCACATCCTTGCAGTGGCCGGCCTCGACCAGATAACGGGCAAAGTGCGTGCGGCCTATCATGTTCGGGTTGTTCGCAAGTTTGAGCGCGCCCTGAAACACCCCGCCGATGCCGACTTTCGCCAGTTCATCGGCCATTTTCTGTGCACGCTCACCGCGCCCGCTGCGCACCGTAAGCAGACCTTGTTGCAAAGGCGGGTAAGCGGGGTCTATCCCCAGGCCCACGATGTGCAGCGTATGTTTGCGCCAGGTCACGGAAATTTCCACGCCGTTGATGAAAGTCATGCCATGTTGCAACGCTGCGCTGCGCGCCTCGTCCAGACCGTCCATGTCGTCATGATCGGTCAGCGACAGCACCTTGACACCCCGCTCATATGCGCGGTTGACCACTTCGGCAGGCGTCAGGGTTCCATCGGAAATATTGGAGTGACAATGCAGGTCGTAATCAAGCACGTGATTTTCCACGAATGTTATTACAAACGTGCGATAAAATACCAGCCGAAAAATATCCGGGGTTTTTCATAAATCGCCACCACCCTTCTTCATGACCTTGCCTTCTTCGGCGCGGCGACGGCGCACTTCCTTGGGATCCGCAATCAGCGGACGATAGATTTCGATGCGATCCTTGTCACGCAACACGGTATCCGGTTTGGTCAGCTTGCCGAATATGCCCAGTTTGTGCGCGGACACATCCAACTCGGGGAATTTTTCGAGCAAGCCGCTCGCCTGTATGCCTTCCAGCACGGTGGTGCCTTCCGGCACGGTTTTTTTCAGCAAGGTTTGCTCTGCGGGCAGAGCATAAACCACTTCAATATCGATTGTATCGGTCATTTATTCGGGTATACCTTTTCTGCTCGGTGTATGAATGCATCCACGAAACTGTTGGCGATGAAATGAAACACCGGCCCGAGCAGTTTTTCCAGCAGCTTACTGGAAAATTCGTAATGCAAGCGAAACTCTATTTTACAGGCGCTATCGCCAAGCGGGATGAATCGCCAGCTTCCATCCAGTTGGCGAAACGGTCCGTCCTGCAAGGTCATGATGATCTGATGCGGCGGCGTGCGCACATTCCTTGTTGTAAAGCTTTGTTTAATATGATGATAACTGATATTAACCGTGGCATGCACGATATTTTCATGCTGTTCAGCAACGCTCGCCCCGCCACACCAGGGCAAAAATGCCGGATAATCCTGCACGCAGTCCACCAGATTAAACATCTGTTCTGCGCTATGTGCAACCAGCACTGTTTTTTCTACTGTAGCCATTCGCACCCAAGCTGTTTTTGCAAAGACTGGTAGAATAGCCGAACACACAGCAAAATTCACCTCTCATGAGCATTATCCAGAATAAGAAAGCATTTCACGAGTACTTCATCGAAGATAAATATGAAGCCGGCCTGATGCTGGAAGGATGGGAAGTCAAGGCCATCCGCGCCGGTCGTGCGCAACTCAAGGAAGCCTACGTCACCTCAAAAGACGGCGCACTGTTTCTGTTCGGCTCGCACATCAGCCCCCTGCTTTCCGCCTCTACGCACATTCATCCTGATCCGGTACGCACGCGCAAGCTGTTGCTGCACAAGGCAGAAATAGAAAAAATAATCAACAAGGTAAAACGCGCGGGCTACACCGTAATGCCGCTGGACATGCACTACAAGGGCGGTCGCGTCAAACTGACCATCGGCCTTGCAAAAGGCAAAAAGCTCCATGACAAGAGAGCCACTGAGAAGGAGAAGGACTCCAAACGAGAGGCAGCTCAAGCCATGAAGAAAGAGCGTCGCTAGTGGCTCTCTTGCAGCGCAACTTTATTTAACTTTTAAAAATCCTAGCTACAAGCGCGCAACGGAAAAGGAAAAAGACTCCAAGCGAGAAGCCGCGCAGGCCATGAAAAAGGAACGGCGCTAATAGCACGTCAATGCAAGGTCAGTAACGGAGACAATATGAACGATCAAACTGCGACACAGACAGCCTATCTTGCCGGCGGCTGTTTCTGGGGCATGGAAGAGCTGATGCGACAAATCCCCGGCGTGCTGGAGACAGAAGTGGGCTACTGCGGCGGTGAAGCCTCTACGGCTTACTATGAACAGGTCAAGACGGGGCGCACCGGACACGCCGAGTCGCTCAAGATTGTGTTCGATCCGGGACAACTCACCTACCGCCACCTGTTGTTTGAATTTTTTCGCATGCACAACCCGACCACGCCCAACCGGCAGGGCAACGATGTCGGAACCTCCTACCGCTCTGCGATCTTTTACTTGAACGATACCCAGTTAGACATCGCACAGGAAGTCATCCATACCGTGGATGAATCAGGCGACTGGCAGGCCAAAATTGTCACCGAACTTCTTCCGTTCAGGGCATTTTTCCGCGCCGAGGAATATCACCAGAAATACCTGAAAAAGCGTAAGCGTCTAACGGTTCCACCTGTTCAGGTGAGCCGGTTTATGCAGCAGGTTTGATCGGCAGCAGCTCGTCGATACGGCGCATGGTCCAGACGGGGAGTTTTTCCAGTGTATCTTTAAGCCAT
>JAJYYO010000044.1 GCA_021800795.1 Pseudomonadota bacterium | reverse complement strand
GTCAGCGATAACCGTTCGACTAAGTCAGCAAGTCGCTGCTTATCCCGCGAAATCGGAAAAACCGTGGTCTGTCCCCGGTTTTCCTGAGATGATCACGTTGTCATTGGTTCTGCCATGATACAAAACCCACCCCCGAAGCCCCTGCTTTATTAGCCTTAAAAGGGTAGAGCCTTAAAGGGTAGCGTTCCCTTTCCTGCCCTCAACTGCCACTCTTGCCGGATGTACTGGTCAATTCCAACTGAGTGTGAAGGGTTCATCCAATTCCTTCTGTCGCTAGTCGAGTGACGACAGGCTCCCAACGCAATGGAGAATTCATCAGATTGATCCTAAATCCAAAAGGATCATTGCCGTGGTAATAGTAGTCATTGGTGGGTAGTGCGAAGACGCCTTGTTCGACGAGCGCAGCACAAGCGCGCATTGGGTCAGATCCGTCGGTATCGATGCCGCGGAAGAAGAGCATCGTATGGAAACCAGAATCTGGTGGAATGAAAAACAGTTTGCTCGATTCACTCGCTTTACTGATGAGGTGTGCATAGTGCTGCCTTATCCTCTGTACATTCTCTCGACAGATCGCCTCCATCTGGTCGGAATTCACTGGATCGAATAACGCTTTAGTAAACCCGAACTGCATGCCAGTAATGTTACCGGCGAAGGAATCAGAGAATTTTTCAAAGCGGGGCGAAAGGCGCTTGCTGCAATGAACAACACCAAGTTTAAGATTGTTTGTGAACAGTCGCTTTGAGGGGGAATCAATGACAATGCATTTTTCAAATCCACAGCGTTGAAACTTTCTTAGGTCAAGCCATTGACGGTCTTCGTCCTTCCAAGTAAGTCCGCCGAACGCCGAGTCGATCACTATCCAGATGTCTCTGTCTTCGGCAAATTGAATAGTTTGATATAGATTGTTCTCTGAGAATTCAATCCCGGTCGAATACATCGGATCAGTAAGAAGAATCGCATTGAACCCCTGTTGCTTCCAAAGCGCAGCCAGTTCATCAACGTCGAGCGCTCCATGATTCCGCAATTTCCTCCAGTGCTCTACATAAGGTATCCGCATTGTTGAGAATGCGTCGTGTGTGGCGTAATAGCTTGGATGTATTAGCAAGAACTTGGGGGCGGGCTGTTCTTCGCGAATTGCGTAGATTGACGCGAATAGCGCCTGTGTGGCGTTGCCATAGAGGTGCACCGCAGAGTCCGCCGCAAATTCGCTGTTTGGTCTTGTTCGAAGCCAATGTGAGACTTGGTCGCCCAGACCTAGGGTCATCGACGTTTCTGTGTATGTTGTAAGATTTTCAAACGCGAATTGCGCCGCAGTTTCCAGTAACGCCGTGGGCACACATGGATCATCTCTCCCGCAATTCCAATCGGAAAGTCTCAATGTTTGGGTTTGATTTCTCTTCTCCCACTCCAACGCGTTGGCAATATGCTTTTCAAAGTTGTAGGGCTCTCTCATTCGATAGTTCTGCTTGTGTGTTGTGTGATCTCTCGGTCTGGTCCCGTTAGAGCGTCGTCAGCTGAGGGAATATGCTTCTGCTGCCGAACGTAGAAGTGAGGGGCTGCGCGCTTTTGCGCAGTCCCTCTCGACTGCCGGGTTAGACCCTCCGCTTACTTCCCAGCCCTTTTGCCTTAATCTTGGCGTGCAGATTTTGTATTTCAATTTTGAGCGTAACTGCATCTACAGTCTCCAACCCCGGAATTTTTTCCTTTGCGTATTCAATCATGGAGCGCTGAGTAGGTAGACGAACGAAATCTTCGTCACGGAGGAGGCCAGCCAGCGATTTTAGAATCTGCTTTTCTTCCAGCTCTTGCGCTGCGCGTTGTTGGGCATGAGCCGCTTCTTGATCTTCATCAATCCGGTCAGTGGTTTCGCTCCAAAGTTTGATAAATTCAAGCCACCAGTCTTCGTTTATGTAAAAGCTGATGTGCGCTTCTGGAACCGGTATTGATAATTTGAACATACCGACTTGGCCAATATGCTCTTTATATTTCTCCAGCATTGGATTGAACTTGCAGAGGTCAATTTCCTCTGCATCACTCTCGGATTCCTCATTATCAATTTCTAGTTCGTATTGAAAACGTTCAATTTCTAGTGTCTCTGTAAAGATAAAAACTGCCGAGGCACCAAGCACACGTACCGCCTCAAAATATTCCTCAAGATTTCCAATAAAAACATCGCCACTCATGTCTCTGTCTATGGGGCTTCCTTCCAAATGGATTGGATGAAGGTTTGCTGTTTTAAGCTTCTCTTTCAGTTCCTGAAGAATCATCCGTTCACCCTCGTCATTATGTGGTTGGTCTAATGTAAATTAGTTGCTGAATGGCACAAATTTCTCACCATACATGCCTCGGCGAATGTTTAGACAGTCTTCGCATAATCTCAGAGCGGAAATAACACCAGACGTTGTTTGCTCACTAACCAGCTTGTAGTCAGCCGCTTCTTCATCGCCGCAGACAGAGCAGACATCATCACGACCCGCAAGGGACAAGATTTGCCTTGTTTGTGCTGCTTGGGCAGGATTAATTTTTTCCAAGGCACTGAACCATTCTGGCGAGTGCGGTTTTAAGAAATTTGGCATAGCTCTATCCTTTGTAAAAAATGGTCTAACGTAAAGCTAACCGGCGGCGCTGCCGCAGGAAATGAAAAGGAACCGTAAAACTGAGAGCGATAATAAGCCCGCAGTAGCGCCGTCCGCGTTGAGCGATGGGTTGGGCTGTGGTAATTGCAAGACATAATCAGCCACTAAAATGCTCCAGCCAAACACCTGGCTCACGATGCTGATGAAAGAATGAAACCACCAGCAACTCATCCTGGCTTGGAAGATAAATGAGCGTGTAAGGAAACTTGCGGAATAGCACCCGGCGAAATTCTTCTTCGATGCGTAAATGCCCAAAAGGATTGCGAAGTGCGGAAGCAACTGCCGAGTCGGCGGCGCGAGCGAACTCAAAGCCAAGCCCCAATGCTTTTGACTCGTACCAAGCCTGAGCCTCCAGAAGTTCTTGCTCTGCCTCTGGACGGAGCACGACCAACATCAAGGTTTACTCGAAAATAATTTTGATCGAACATGCTCCCACGGAACGGCGGTGGAGGGGTCGGCTCGGTGTGCTGCAACGCGACGATGCAATTCAACCTTTTGAGCCTGCGACAACTCAACGGTATCCGGTGCCTCCGCAGCAATACTATCCCATATGTCCTCGACGAGCTGGATGCGCTCGGAAACGGACAACTTCATGTATTCAGTAGTAGCGGCTGGAGTAGGCATGGATGAAGTATAAATCAAGTCAAACATTTAAGGTAAGTGGGGTGATGCCCAATGTTAAGTCGACAGAACTATTCAAATGTATGCATGAGAGTGTTCTGTATAAGCTGTCCTGATATGTTTCAACAAACTGATTCTACTAAGTAATTATGTTTTTATACATCAAACCCTCCTGCATACTCAGCAGCTCACGCTTTTATGCGTGCAGGAATTTGTAGTTAGTGTAACTGAAATTTTGTTCATCACCTGAAGTTCTGTAATTGGCACTTACTGTTGACGACGGTCAGCGTCCGGGTGAGTGCCGGACAGCAGATTGTTCTGAGTAAATTGTTTGGTTTGCGACAGTTTTATGCGGGCATATTCACGGATTGTCGTGAATGTTACGCGTATTAAATCTCGATATATTTATTCATACATTTGATTTTATTAAGTAATATTTACTGGCATGTTTCTAGCTTAGTCATTGGCGACAGATAGATATTTCTGCGCAAATTTAACTAGGGGGCATTCATGCAATCTACCATCGCAAGCGTTAGTACTCAGGAAGTCAAACCTCTTGAACAGTTGCTTGAAAAAATAGCCGATCACAAAGGATGTGGTACCTCCAGCGAAGGCGGCAAAGCCAGTTGCGGCTCATCCGGGGGGCCGGTGGACATGGCGCCCGAAGTATGGGAAAAGGTTAAAAACCATCCCTGTTACAGCGAGGAAGCGCATCATCATTATGCGCGCATGCACGTTGCGGTCGCGCCCGCCTGTAACATTCAATGCAATTATTGTAACCGCAAATACGACTGCGCCAATGAATCGCGGCCCGGCGTGGTCAGCGAGAAACTGACCCCCGAGCAGGCGTCCAAAAAAGTGCTTGCCGTCGCGTCTGCGATTCCGCAGATGACTGTGCTGGGCATCGCAGGCCCTGGCGACCCCCTGGCTAACCCTGCCAAGACGTTCAAGACTTTTGAACTGATTGCAAAAACAGCGCCGGATATCAAGTTGTGCCTGTCCACCAACGGCCTGTCCCTGCCGGATCATGTAGACACCATCAAGGGGTTCAACGTGGATCACGTGACGATCACCATCAATATGGTCGATCCGGAAGTCGGTCAGCATATCTACCCGTGGATATTCTGGAAGAACAAGCGTGTTACAGGTATTGAGGCATCAAGAATTCTGACCGAACGGCAGATGCTGGGGCTGGAGATGCTGACCGCTGCGGGGGTGCTGTGCAAGATCAACTCGGTGATGATCCCCGGCATCAACGACAAGCATCTTGCCGAAGTGAACCGGGCTGTCAAATCGCGTGGCGCCTTCTTGCACAACATCATGCCGCTGATTTCGGCGCCTGAGCATGGCACCGTGTTCGGCCTGAACGGTCAGCGCGGCCCGACAGCCCAGGAATTGAAAGCACTGCAGGATTCGTGCGAAGGCGACATGAATATGATGCGCCATTGCCGCCAGTGTCGTGCAGATGCGGTGGGTCTGCTGGGCGAAGATCGCAGCGCGGAATTTACCACAGAGAAAATCGACGAGATGAGCGAAGTGGTTTACGACGCGGCCACGCGCAAGGCCTATCAGGAACTGGTTGAAGCGGAGCGTTCGGAAAAAGTGGCCGCCAAGGAAGCAGCGATGGCCGATCTGGATGTGACCGACATCAAGATCATGATTGCGGTTGCAACCAAAGGACAGGGGCGTGTCAACGAGCACTTCGGTCATGCCACCGAGTTCCAGATTTATGAAGTGGGCTCAAACGGGTCCAAGTTCGTGGGTCATCGGCGCGTGGATCTTTACTGCCAGGGCGGTTACGGCGAAGAAGAGACATTGCCCTCCGTGGTGAATGCGATCAACGATTGTCATGCGGTGTTTGTCGCCAAAATCGGGGGTTGCCCGCGGGACGAACTGAAGGCAGCCGGAATCGATCCAGTGGACCGCTTTGCTGACGAATTTATTGAAGAGTCGGCGATTAGCTACTTCAAGGAATATTTTGCCAGGGTGTGTGCACGGGAAATCGTTCATGTGGATAGAGGTGACGCGGATATCCGTCAGGGTGCCTACTCCGCTGCCGCCTGATAAACCGGAAGAAACTTTAAGTTAAAAGGGAAAACCATGGCTTATGAAATTGTTGCATCGCTGTGTACAGGCTGCTGCGCCTGCGAACCTGAGTGTCCGAATGAAGCGATTTCTGAAAAGAAAAACGTGTTCGTCATCGATCCGGCAAAGTGTACCGAGTGTATCGGGCACTTTGATGAACCGCAGTGTGTGGCGGTTTGCCCGATCGATCACACCTGCGTCATCGATAAGGCTTACCCGCGTTATGAAGTCACTGCCTGACCGACATGGCGCAAGTTCCGCCCCCTGATCATAAAAGTGCTTGCGCCGGTCGGTTCCCTCACCCAAACCCTCTCCCAGAGGGAGAGGGAACTAACGAATCGTTGTGTGAGTTTCACATAAAAGCAGTACTGATAAATACAGAACAGAGGAGAAATAACAATGAATATTACGATTACACCCAAGGCCGAAAAATTCATGCGTCGCATTGTGAAATTTGGCGGCGGGCCGGCCGATTCGGGTTTTCGTCTGACAGTGACCCCTGGCGGCTGTTCCGGTCTTTCCGCCGAGTTTGCCTCGGCGTCCGCACCTTTTCCCGGCGATGTGACGCTGGATTGGAACGGTCTGAAGGTTTTTCTGCCGGCAGAAAGCCGCTTGTTGCTGGAAGGCGTCACGGTTGATTTTGTTGAAACTGCGGTGGAGTCCGGATTCAGTTTCTTCAATCCGAATGCGGCATCAAGCTGTTGCAGTTCGTCCGATTCTTCAGCCAAGCCGGATTTGGCGGCCAGACCCGCAATGGCCGCCGTCAGCATTTCTGCGATCAAGCGCGCTTAAGCAAATCACCATGGCGCCCTCTCCATCTCAAGGTCGTCCGGATTTGCCGCCAGTGGGTGATGCGGTGGACTTCGATGCGTGGCTGGCTAGCGCCTGTCTGGGCGGCGGGTTGCCACAGGCGGTGGCTGCCGATTTGCAGAAGGCGGCCCTGTCGTACCATCTGGATGAGGTTGCGGAGAGTTTCCTGTCGCAGGCTTTTGCCCGTGCGCCGGATCATCCGGCGGTGCATATCGCGCTCTACCGTTTCTATTTTTATAAGAATCGTCTGAGCGAGGCACTGATAGTAGCGCAGCGTTGTCTTGCCAAGACGGCTGCCGATCTGGGTCTGCCGGTAGACTGGCGCGAAATTTCGCCGGATCATGCCGTATTTGCAGGTCATGCCGAGAGTTACGCCGCTGCACCGCGTTTTTATCTGTTTACCCTGAAAGGCTGCGCTTATTTGAGTATGCGGCTGGGGGATATTGAGCAGGGCGGGGCGCTGTTGAGCAAGCTGATGGCACTTGATCCGTCCGACAGGCTGAATGGTTCGGTGCTGAAAGGCGTGCTTGATCGCATGGGGCAGGACGATGATGAATGACTCCTTTGAAGCGGTCGACTGGCAGGGGAAGGCGATTTCCTGTGAGGGCTGCGTACACAGTGCAATGCAGACGGAAGGATTATGCAAATTGCAGCACGCCTGTGTGTTCGACCGCTACGCCTTGAGAGTCGACAGGTTTTTTAAATGGAATCAGCTTCTTGCCAAAGACTATCTCGAACATCCGTATTTTGAGGTGCGTGCGATAGCGGCAAAATATGTCGAGGTGTTTTATCTGTCCAGACTGGTGAGCGATGTTGACGAAACGGTGCGCTGGAGTGCGGCGCTGCGCCTGTCGCTGCGTCAGTTGCTGCTGCTGCGCAAGGACCCCGATCGTGAGGTGCGGATACGGGTTGCGACCCGGTTGCCCGAGGGTGAGTTGAAAAGCATGATGCATGATCAGGATTATTTTGTGCGCACCATCGTGGCAAGACGCCTGCCGGCAGGTTTGCTGGCTCGGATGATACATGACGCGGATCGCGAGGTGCGCGTGGAGGTTGCAAAGCGGATAGGTGTTGATGGTTTATGCGCCATGGCAACGGATACCGAGGTTACGGTAAGGCTGGTGGTCGCTAAGCGATTACCCGCTACAAGACTGACGCTGTTGCTGGACGATGAAGACTGGCAGGTACGTTATCAGGTGGCGCAACGCATCGATGTAAAACATCTGCCCGGATTGCTGGAAGATGATGACGAAGTTGTACGTGAACTTGCACAAAAGCGCCTGTTTGTTCCGAATATTCAAATCATTCAACAAGGAGCTCGTTTATGAAAATCAGTCGGGATGACAATATTGTTGAATTGAGCGGGCCGCCCGATTACAACTATGGCGAGAAAGTACGCAGCCTCAAAACCGTGCGCAACGATGGCACGTTTCAGGGCAGGGAGATCGGAGACATACTGGTTAAAAAAGGCGACATCGGTTATGTCACCAGCATAGGGACGTTCCTGCAGCAGTTTTATATCTACGCGGTCGAGTTTGTCGAACACGGTTACCGGGTCGGCATGCGCGGCAAGGAGCTCGAATCGATGGAAAAGGTTGATCTGGATGCCGAGCCTGAAAAAATCTGAAAGGAAAAATCATGATAGAGCCAAGATCTGAAAAGTTTCAGTGGGGACAGCGCGTGATTGCAGGCATCGATCTGCTCAATGACGGCAGCCATCCTGAATGCGAGGAGGACGCGCTGATCGTGGCAAAGGGGACGATGGGCGAAGTGGTACAGATCGGTCGCCATACCGACTCTGACACGCCGGTCTATATTGTCGAGTTTGCCATCGGCAGCGAGGCCGCGCGTGTTGTGGGGTGTCTTGAAGAAGAGCTTGGTTTCGCCTAGCGCCATGAGCTACGCAATGATGAATCGTTACAGTGAGATAAAGGAGATAGCGGTGAACTACCCGATGTCTGTTGACCCTCACCCGAACGAGTTTGACCTCAAACGCATCGCGCGCATGCTGGAACACAGGGTGCGCTATCGCTATGTTTCGCCTGTGGTGCAGCCTATTGAGGAAGGGTATCTGGTGGTGAGTCCATGCTGTTCGCGCAACATCGACGCCGGCGGCGGCATCATCGACATTGCGCGGATCAAATACGATCATCCGAAAAGAGAGTGGCGTCTTTATCACAAGGATCATCAGCTTGCCGTCTGGGTATTGCATTCGATCGCAGCGACGCTGCACGAACTGGTAGCCAGCCTTAACGAGGACCCCTCAAGGGTGTTCTGGCAATGAACACATCCGAACTGATCTACGTCGACAACAACGCAACGACAGCGCCGGCGCCAGAAGTGCTGGAAGCGATGAAGGCGTGCCTGTCCGATTGTTACGGCAATCCGTCCAGCAAGCATCAGATCGGTCAGGCGGCAAAGCGGGTGGTGATGGACGCGCGCAGCAAAGTCGCAAAACTGCTGAATGCCGCGCCAGCAGAGATTGTATTCACCGGCAGCGCCACCGAGAGCAACCATCTGGCGATTCTGGGGGCGCTGGCGCGCGATCCTTCAAAACGTCATCTGATCACCACGGCGGTGGAACATCCCTCCACCCGACTGTTGCTCGCCCGGCTTGTGGCCGAGGGCGTGACTGTCAGTGAAATCGGCGTAGATGGCAACGGTATGCCGGATATGGACGCGTTAAAAGCAGCCATCACGCAAGAGACGGCATTGATCAGCATGATGTGGGCAAACAATGAGACCGGCGCCATCTATCCGGTAGCCGAAGCGGCGGCAATCGCGGCAAGCCACGGTGTCGCTTTTCACACCGATGCAGTGCAGGCGGCAGGACACCTGCCGATAGACCTGGGCCATCTGCCGGTCGATTTGCTGTCGCTGTCCGGGCACAAGTTGCATGCCGGCAAAGGCATAGGCGTGCTGTTTATGCGCAAGGGTTGCAAATTGCCGCCGTTATTGTGGGGACACCAGGAGCGCGGCCGGCGCGGCGGCACCGAGAATGTCGCCGCGATTGCAGGTCTGGGTGTTGCAGCTGAACTGGTCAGGTCGTCTATCGAGACTTGTGGCAATCAGGTTGCTGCGCTGCGCGACAGGCTGGAGCAGGGTATTTTGCAGCAGTTTCCGTTTGCCAGTGTGAACAGCGGTAGTGTGGACAGACTGGCGAACACCAGCAATATCAGTTTCGGCGAGATCGATGCCGAAATTATTCTCGACCGGCTCGACAAGGCGGGTATCTGCGCATCGAGTGGCTCGGCATGTACCGCGGGCGGTACCGAGCCATCCCATGTATTGCTGGCAATGGGCCAGACTCGAAGCAAAGCGCTTGCCGCAGTGCGATTTTCGCTGAGCCGTTACAGCACGGAAGCCGAAGTCGATCGAATTATCGACGTGTTGCCGGGCATTGTGCAGCGGCAGGTTGCGATGCAAACCGAATCTCAATTATTAATGAAAGCCACAGCATGAAAATCATGATCCGCAAGAATGCAGCCGGCGTGTTGTCAGCTTACGTACCCAAGAAAGACCTGGAGGAGCCCATTTCAAAAATGGAGAAACCCGGAATGTGGGGTGGCATGATTACCCTGGCCAATGGCTGGCAACTGGAGCTGCCTGAAATGGCGGCAGACACCCGGTTGCCGATTACTGTCGATGCACGCAAGGTAAATGACTGACATGGCTATCTCACTCGATCAGTTTAAAAATATTGCCGGCATGCTGCTGGCATTGCCAAGCGGAGATAACCCTGTGCCGACTGTGCGTGCCAGCTTTCCGGATCTTACCGTATCGCGCTGTGCTGCTGATGATATGCGCGATGAAACTCCGTTTTGCCGCGCCGGTGATTTTGATGTGTTCCTGATAGACACCAGCAATGCTTGCTGGAAAATTATCAATGAACCCGCCACTGCGACGGGTCTGATTTTAGCCGCGCGGAACTGATTAAAACGACAGGAGAGCCATGATGGAACAAGACTGGATCGCACTCACCGACCCCGACATCAGTTCATACGAGCTTGCCGCTGTGACCGATGTGCTGAAGTCGTCTCGCCTGTCGGCAGGGCCGCTGGCGGAACGTTTTGAGGCTGAGTTTGCCGAGAGCCTCGGGCGCCGCTACGGCATTGCAGTTTCAAGCGGCACCGCAGGACTCATGGTGAGCCTGCGTGCATTGGGCATAGGTCCGGGTGACGAGGTTATCGCCAGCGCCTATTCCTGGCACCAGATCGCCAATGCCATAGTGCTGGTAGGCGCCACCCCGGTATTTGCCGATATTGACTATTGGTCCGGCACGCTGGCGGTAGACAAGGCCGAGGCAAAAATTACGCCCCATACCCGCGCCATTGTCGTTGGCAATACCAACGGTCATCCTGCGGCGTGGGCGCCGTTCCGCGCACTTGCCGAGGCGCATGGCGTCAAGCTGATCGAGGATTCCACCGAAGCGATCGGCTCGCGCTACCAGGGCAAACTGGTCGGTACTTTCGGTGACCTGTCCATATTCGATTTTTCGCAGCCGTCGGCAATGGTGTGCGGCGAGGGCGCGATGATCGTCACCGACGATCCGGATCTTGCCAGCGAATTGTACTATCACCGCAGTCGTGGGCTGGACGAACGCTTTTCGGTCTCTATCGGCAGTCGCGTGGCGCATCAGGCCTCGATCAGCGACATGACTGCCGCGTTAGGTCTGGCGCAACTTGAGCGCCTGGACGAAATTCTGGTGCGTCGCAAACGCGTCGAAAGCTATTACAGCCAATATATCCAGTCGTTCGAAGGTATCAAGCCTTCCTACATCGCGCCCGAGGTGGATGAAGTTCACTGGATGGTCTACGTCATCCACCTTGGCACACGTTTCACACGCAGCGCGCGCAACCAGATTGTCGATGATCTGGCAACGGCGGAAATCGAGGGGGCTGCTTACTGCAACCCGCTGCATTTGAATTATTTCTACGGAACGCTCGGCTACAAAAAGGGCAATCTGTTCGTCACCGAGAAAGTCGCCGACCGCTCGCTGGCGTTGCCGTTTCACGGGCATCTATACGACGATACGATTGAATTTATCGTCACGACAGCCAAGGACTCATCCATCAACGTAGGCGCCGGTGCGGCAATTTATTAGAAATCGAGGAATCAGACATGACTAAGCAAACGACATTACCGCCTCATTTACTCAATGGACTGACTGCGGGGCGCGTTATTCCGTATTGCGGGCCCGGCGTACTCGACCTGATTCCGGGCGGATCGCCGGTGCCTGCGGCGCCGGAAGCGCTGGCGGCAATATTGACCGCCAAGGTTTCGGTGCCGCACAAGATCCGCAACCGGCTGACCGCGGCTGCGCAATTCGTCGAGAATTTCAAGCACAGAAAAACGCTGGTGAGCCTGATGAATGGCGCTTTCGAGCAGAAAGTCACCCCCTCTGCGCTGCATATCTTTATTGCGTCATTGCCGGCCATACCGCTCTGGGTCGATGCATGGTACGACGATGCCGCGCAAAATGCGCTGGCCGGGCGCCGCGATTGGGGGCAGGTGCAGGGGTTGTCGCAATCGGAACATTTTGGCACCTGGACCGGCTATTACGACGCAGTTGGAGCAGCCGCGACAGAGGCCGATGCCGCAGGCTGGAACACACTGCTGTACAAGCCTGTCGGCGGGGCGCGCCCGGCCGGTAACTATCTCGTGTCCGATACCGATTACGTTGAAGTGCTCACCGAGATCGACATACAGACGCCGATCCCGCCCAAGGTTCTGGCATTGCGCACCGGGCGGCATTTTCTGTTTCTGGGTTGCCGCTTCAACGATCAGTTGCAGCGCACCTTTGCCCGTCAGATCATGAAGCGCTCCTCGGATCAGCACTGGGCGGTGTTGCCGGGGGAACTCACCCGCAACGAATTACGCTTTCTCGAAGAGCAGAATATCCAGCATATCGACATGCCGCTGGAGCAATTCGTCGCCTTGTTAAACGACGAAAAGCTGGAAGTGCGTGCGTAATTTAAAATAATCAACTCAGGAGTGTCAGACATGCCGTCGTTAACCATAAAAAACAGTGGAAAAACCATCGAAGCCGAAACAGGTAAAAACCTGCTTTCCATCCTGCTGGCGGCAGGCGTATCGATATTGCATAAATGCGAGGCCAAGGCTGAATGCGGTTCTTGCCATATTTTTGTAACAGAAGGCCGTAAAACCTTGTCCAAGGCGCAGCGCCCTGAAAACGAAAGACTCGACAGTATCGTCGGGGTCAGTTCAAATTCACGTCTGGCCTGCCAGGCGCTGATGGGCGCCGAAAACATTACGGTGGAATTGCTGGCTTGATTTGAGTATAGCGATTTATCGAGAGCGGCGTTATGTCCTGCAAGTAGCTCCTGGTCAGGCATAACGTTCAATTCCAAAGTCATCGGCACGGATTGCAGTCTGCTGCCTGGTCATCAGCTCTGTAAGAATCCGGGCGGAGCCGCAAGCCATCGTCCAGCCCAGGGTGTCATGGCCGGTGTTGAGCCACAGATTTGCGTGATGAGTGGCGCCGAAGCCGCCTTGGTCGGGCTAAAGTCCGCCCTCTAACGGACGCTGATCTGGATGTCGATGTCCCGACACAACCAACCTACGGTGATCGCGTGGAAGGCAGCGTAGTCAGCCTCTTCCCAGATCAGACTCAACATGACTTCCTCTTTGCTCAGCAATTCCTTGCCGCAAATCAGTTTCTTGTTGGCTTCATTGCATTCAACGGGATCAGCCTTGTGTCTGGCAAATACGCCATTGGCCGCATTAATGCCGTCAATAATACTGCCCTGTGGCGCGATCCAGGCATCCTGGCCTTCGATATGTAACATGGGTTGCGCAATTTCTGGTGCAGCTTGAGCGGTTGCATACATTATTAATCTCCTGCTGTTTACATGCGGATGCATGACGATGAAAATGCAGCACAAATCATGCCATATGAGATGAGTTATTGATCTAAATGCCGTGAACGCAAGTTCGTGCGGCATCAAGGATGAGCAGAATGAATTCGGCCTTGCGCAAATTACGCCATTTCGCTGTCAGTTTTGTTGCATTTACGACAGCAAAAATCAAATGGCTGGCGGGGCTGCACGCGTCAGAAGCGTGGCCGGGCGCCGTTGTGGAGCAGTTTGCATCGTCTGTGGAATGATAATTGCTGGAATAGCTGCATATACGACAACCGGGAACGGACCATGCTGGACACAATTCTGCCATCATAAAGAAGTCTCACCCAGCGCAGAGGCATTCAAGCGCTGCTCGGTATTTCGCGGCATGGATTTTGGGCAGACAGCAACAATGACAGGCTGGTGTGAAGCGTCAGGATGTTCGCAATTACCAACCGGGTCCGCCCATATGCAGTCGCAGATGCATATAGTCATAAAGATCGCTCAGCATGAAATGCCGATTCTGCGGATTGCGCAATTTAGCCACTGTTTTTTCGTCACCGGAAAGATAGCGTTTCGCCGAGACGCGGAACTCCTGGGGCATGCTCAGGTTAAAGGATGAAGGTTGTATCAATAGGTGGCAGATTTGTTCAAACAGCAAGCGATAGCGTTCATCCTCAGGTTCGAGATAGACCGTGCCGAAATCCTTGCCATAGGCTTCAAACAGCTTAAGATAGTCTTGCGCTTCAGGTTTTTCCATGTTGCTCTTCGCCGTCTGTTCCTCGCCCCGGCGCGTAATTTAAGCACCGCGTTTATTATAAAACGAGATCGTCCGGACAGCCATAACGCAGCTACGTTATGGCCATATACCAGAGCCTGCAACGGTTAAATCGCGCGGGCCTGATCAAAATCTGCCCTTGCAGTGTCAGGAATCCGACAAAGTTAGTGGCTTTTTTGTCGGATTTTTCACGTTCCCGGTTTGCAGTTCAGTGGGCGTAAATCCGCTATAACGAATAGATCAGGTCGCCGTCCGAGGTGAGTTTTGTTGCGGCACTATTCTTGCTTGTCTTTTATTACCCGGCGGTCTGTTTTGTGACCGGAGCGGGTAC